>DUVS01000014.1 GCA_012840925.1 Bacillota bacterium | reverse complement strand
ACGTACGGCAGCCCTGGCTTTAGCCCGATCCTGAGGGTTGGAAAACCAGGTTTTGTCATTGAGCTTATCATAAACTGCAATCTCCGTTGTTTGACTGTTGAAATACAGTTCCAGATATTCATTTTCTGAAACGAGATCAAATCCATCAGGGACGGCATAAACAGCGGCTGAAACCAGTAATATCAAGCACAGGCTAGTTAGCACTGCTGCCGGGATAGAACGGATCAAAGCTTGCTGTTGAACCTTCATCGGTCTACCTCCCTTATCGTGTGAAATGTTTACTGCAGTCGATAAGCAAATTCACTGTACAACTCGCTGACAAATTGAATCAATAAATCAATTACCATGAAGAACAACAGTGATACGAAGATAACCGCCGCAATTCCTATCACGATGGCAATTACAATGAGAACTGTCTTTGTCATCTCATATTCATGGGTCACCATTGTTCCCAACACCAATAGAGCCCCTGCCCAAAACGCACCGATTGCAAGGGCCAGGTATAAGAGCGAACCTTCATCCAGCGTAATCCAGTTGCTGATTATTGTCGCCGGAACGTACAAGATGATTATGGGCGTTAGTGCATAAGCGCTGGCAATATAGATGTCCCTCATGGTGCCCTTGCCGTCCATGAGCGTTGTCAGCGACCAGTTGACAGCACACCAGATCAAAAACGGGATGGCCACACTTGCCATTTCAATGAAGATATTGAGCGTTTCCGGCTGCTTGGTATTGAAGACATAGCCGAGGTACTGCCTCATGAAAACATAGGTCAAGACAACACCGCCAAGGATGGCTGTGGCCGCGGCGGCACTGCCCCTTCGTTCATGTTTCAAATCCCAAAACCCGTCAAAAGGATGGAACATCACGTGAGTGGCATACCGCAGTGAACCACAAGTACCGGTAATGAACTTGTAAATGTGGTTGTTCTGGACTGGTTCGCTGGAAACAGCGGCATACAGCCTTGTTTTGTGCCACCGGCTGCGCAGCCGCCCTCTCACCTGGAACCTGCAGCCGAGATAGATCAGGATCGCTGCCGCAATCAGTGTGTTCATTATCAGGCTGAACCGCTCTCCCACAACTGCCCGCCGGTAGCGGTAAAACGCATCGGAATAACCTTTCCGATCGTTGCCGAGCCTGAAATAATGCATAGCGTCCAGGTAATCTTTGGGATCGGTTCCAGTGGTGATAGCCTGCTGAAGGTGGTTTTTCCCAATCCCGATATACGCCATCTCGTTGTTGGCATTGCGGCTCAGTACCTGCTCCCAAAGCTCAGCGGCACCGTCATAGTCTCCCCGCTCGTAAGCTTCCGTTGCCGCATGAATCAACAATGCATATTCAGTGGGATCAAACACGGTAATTCGATTGAGCCCGCTGTCCAAAACCAGCAGCTGATTCCCTGCTGCCGCCACAGCGGACGCTGTTTGCGTCAAGCCAACTCCTTGACCGATACCGCCAAACACATAAAGAAGCTGTCCGCTGTGGTTGTATGTATATACCCGGCCTCTGCGGCGGCATAAAACTGAGTACATGCCGTTTTCCCGTGCGACAATATCTACAAGCATCGAAGGCCCGCTGGTGGCTTCCTCGGATAAATAATCCCTAATCCTGACCTCACCCATGGGTGGGGTGTGGCCTTCCCTTTTCAGGACATCCACTCCAACTGGGCTTAAGCGCCGAATCCTTTGTTCCGGTATGATCTCGCCGCCGGAAATTGTGGTGTAAATAAACCCTTCTGAATCCAGATCCATACTGCTGTATTCAGTAGGCAGGAAATCGCGGGTGCGCCTTCGCTGTTCAGCCGAATAGATAAGCGACCAAAAATAATCCCACCAGCTTGGATTGACCCTAGGGGCTCCCATAAAACCTCGGAACCTACCCTCAGGTGTAAGCTCTACAATCCCCTCAAACAACCCTTCGACAATGACAAAAATGCGGTTAAGCATATCCACCACAACTTTAACAGGGCGAAAACGGAAATGAGCAGGAAAGACTGTTTCATACCCCTCATGAGGTGATGTGATTTCATAGACGAACCGGCCGTCTTGATCTAGGCAGACAATCCGCTGGTTATCTCTGTCAGCTATGAATAACCGGCCTTGGGAATCCACAAAAACACTGTAAGGATTGCGGAATTTATCCGGCTGCCCGTCCTTTTCAAAACTGTCGATAACCCTGATCACGTTGAAGCTTAGATCTGTATGAATGATGCGGTTGTTGCCTGTATCAACGATGTAGATGGCATCATCGGCCACGACAACATCCTGAGGCGACTTCAGATCGCCTACACCCAAATCGCTGCCGTAAACAAGCCTTCGCGGAACATAGGCATGGGGTGCCGGGACAGCGGTGCCGTAATAGTCAACATAGTAACTCTGATACATAAATGCAGCCGCCGGGATACTATTCAATATTATGACTAAACTAATAACTACAAGTATTCCAGCCCTGACTTTCAAGCCGCTTCCCCCAAACTTACAGCATGTTGCCATGCTTATTTATTTGCATAACGAATCCGGTTATAAGCATTACGGAATTCTTGCATGGTCAGCCCTTCATACTGCTTAAAGATGCGCATGAAGTACTTCTCATCATTGAAGCCCAACTGGTAAGCAATCTCTTTGTTGTTCATGTTGGAGCGATACAGCAGCTCCTTTGCTTTGCCGATTTTACATAGGTTGATATATTTCTGGGTGGTCACTCCCAGCTCCTCACGGAACTTGCGGGTTAGGTAGTTTTTGTTATAACCGAACTGCTTCGCTATTCCGTCCAAAGTTAAAGGTTTTTCGATATTCGCATTAATCCAACTGGCAATCCTATTTATCTGGCCTGAATATTGGCCTTGCCTTTCTTGCAAAGTGGATTTCAAAGCCTGATCAGACATTTCAATCAGCAGGGAAGTGATGAGATAATTCGCTGATTGCGCTGTGTAATAACCTGAGTTGGCAATGTGCAGCAGTTGATGGACCAGGACAAAGATCCGATCCACACTGGTGAGCCGGAACAACTCCGGTATGAACACCCAATCTGCGAGAGCGTCCCGATGAGGCACTTCGTAGTCGGATTTGGGATCGATTGTAATCATTCTTTGTTGATCATCTTTGCATCGAAACTGGAGCCGGTAGAAGGATACATCCTGTTTCTGCATCCGATAGCCAGCGTAAGCCAGGCCCGGAAGCAAAAGAAACGAATACCCCGAAACAACAGTGTGAGTATCCTGTCCACATGTGATAAACGCTGTTCCATCTGCTCCGAACAATACAATGAAGTCGTTCTTCTCCGAATATGTCCACTCGTGCGAAGGTATAATATGGCTCACATCAACAAACTCAATTGGCGTTT
>DUVS01000013.1 GCA_012840925.1 Bacillota bacterium | reverse complement strand
GTTCATGGATCAGAGCGCTGATCGTCTGCACCTTTTGCTGGTTTCCCTTTGACAGCTCTTCAATGCGCTTATTGCGGTATTCCTCCAGGCGAAACCGTTCAATCATTGCCTTTGTCTTATTGACGGCGTCTTTCTTGCTCAGGCCGTTGAGCCTGGCCAAAAAGACTAAATGCTCTTCCACCCGCATTTTTGGGTACAAGCCCCGGTCTTCCGGAAGGTAGCCAAAGGTACCCCGGGGATGGCGGCTTAAGGGCTTGCCTTTCCAGGTAACTGATCCGGTATCAGGCTTGATAATATCCAGAATCATACGGATGGTGGTTGTTTTGCCAGCACCGTTCGGCCCGAGAAAACCAAAGATACTGCCAGTCTTGATTTCGATTGTAAGGTGATCTACTGCCCGTACATCCCGAAAATCTTTGGTGACATTATACACAGATAAAGCCACATGGACACCTCCTACTGCTGTGACTATCGTAACAATGATACCGAAGATGGGTTGTTATGTCAAGAATTGGCGATTTACCGAGTCTTATTTTTCTAAATTGAACACAGAATAGTGCACGCGGGTTGTTGCTGGGTCTGGCATTTATGTACTATAATGAAACAAGACAAGCTAAGAAGGAGATGAATGTATGGTAGAGAAAAAGGCCAAGCGGTTGATGCGTCATGAGGTTCCAGAGGAACTCACCTGGAATTTACAGGATCTGTTTACAAGTGACGAGGCATGGGAAGTGGAACTGGCTGCTTTGGAGCGAGACATTGCAACGGTGAAACAGTATCAAGGTAAGTTGGGTGAAGGTGTTAAGACTTTTGCTGCCTGCCTCAAAGCTTTTGAGACTTATTATGAGCGGCTTCTTAAAGCCAGTGCTTATGGCCGCTTGCTGCAGTCTGCCGATGGGGCTAGCCCTGTCAATCAGGAAAAGGCTGCCCGTGCCATGGCTCTGCAGGCCAAAGTGAGCTCGGAGTTTTCATTCCTTCAATCGGAACTGATTGCCTTACCTGATGATTTAGTCCGGCAGTATCTTCAGGATCCGGCGGTCAAGAATTACGCCAAGTTTGTTACTGATATTCTAGAGACTAAACCGCACCGGTTGTCACCGGAAACGGAAGAGGTTTTGGCAGCTTTACAAGAAGTGCAATCAGCGCCATATATGATTTACCAGAGGACAAAAGCCGCTGATATGGAGTTTGATCCTATTAAAGGTCATGATGGCGAAGAACTGCCCATGTCCTTCGCCCTTTATGAGGATTTGTATGAATCGATGCCTGATACATACCTGCGGCGCCAAGCGGCTGCCTCTTTTGCCAAGACTTTGAAGCAGTATCAAAACACTTTTGCCGGTACATACGGGACTGAGGTCAAAAAACAGGTGCTGCTTTCCAGGATTCGCAAGTATGGATCGGTGACCGAAATGCTCTTGCAGCCACAACAAGTAACCGAAGAGATGTATCACAACCAGCTGGATATTATTCAAGAAGAACTGGCACCTCATATGCGCCGCTATGCAAGGCTGAAAAAAGAGCAGCTTGATTTGGACAAGATGATGTTCTGTGACTTGAAAGCCCAGCTCGATCCGGAGAATGATCCCAAAATCACTTTTGCCGAAGCCAGAGATTTGATTCTAGACGCATTGAAGGTCCTTGGTTCAGAGTATCTGGAGATTATTGAAGAGGGACTCTACAACCGCTGGGTGGACTTGGCGGATAATGTAGGTAAGTCCACCGGGGCATTCTGCTCGTCAATCTATGGCGTGCACCCGTTTATTCTCATGACCTGGACGGACAACATGCGCTCTGCCTTTACTTTAGTCCATGAATTGGGTCATGCTGGTCATTTTGCCCTGGCTATGAAATACAATAATCTGTTGAATCTGCGCCCCTCAACATATTTGGTGGAAGGACCCTCTACCATGAATGAGCTGCTCTTGGGCAACCATATTCTATCCCAATCCGACAATGTGAACATGAAGCGCTGGGTGATCATGCAGTATCTAGGCACGTACTATCACAACTTCGTCACCCATCTTTTGGAAGGCGAATTCCAGCGCAGAGTGTATGCGGTAGCTGAAACTGGGCGGGGGATTACTGCCAGTCTCCTTAACCAGCTGAAAGGTGATGTGCTCTCAGACTTCTGGGGTGATGCCGTGGAAATCGATGATTTGGCAAGGCTCACCTGGATGCGCCAACCCCATTATTATATGGGGCTCTATCCGTACACATACTCGGCAGGGTTGACCATTGCAACAGCCTGTGCTGAGATGATTAAAACAGAAGGCCAGCCTGCTGTGGATCGCTGGTTGGAGTTCTTAAAAGCCGGCGGCAAGCACAAACCGTTGGAGCATGTGCAGATTGCCGGGCTGGATATGTCCACTCCTGAACCAATTCGCAAGGCAGTTGCCTTTGTGGGTTCATTAGTGGATGAGTTGGAGAAGACGTTTTAGATAAAAGTACAGCTCCCTCCTAATCGGGCAGGGAGCTGTTAGCTTATCGGGTTGTTTTACTGCAAACTTGGGCTTCCGGCGCCGGCATATTGAAGTACCAGTTCCTTGGCTCTTTCCGCATCATTTAGTGCCAATGAATAATCATACGGAATGTGGACGGTTGTGGTGGATTCATAGTCATCCTTCGGACAATCGACAAAGATATTGTCGATCACTTCCCAATAACCGGTTTGAGGGCTGCCGTACCACCAGCCGATAGGGCCTTCGACTTGGTTAGCATGTGAGTCTACTTTCCCTGAACCGACGCTATCGAAGTAGTTGTTCTCTACTCTGACCTTTGCACCCATGCGTACGTTAATTGCTGAACC
>DUVS01000012.1 GCA_012840925.1 Bacillota bacterium | reverse complement strand
TGGAGCGGATTGTGGCTCTGATGCAGGGTGTCAAAAGCATCTTTGAAATTGATTCAGTCAAACCGATCATGGATCATGTGGCCAAGCTTGCCAAAACAGAATACGGCCAGGATGCCAAAGCTGATGTGTCGCTGCGGGTGATTACGGACCACGCCCGGGGCATAACCTTTTTAATCAGTGATGGTGTGCTGCCGAGCAACGAAGGCCGAGGCTATGTGCTGAGGAGGCTCCTGAGAAGGGCAGCGCGGCACGGCCGTCTGCTGGGCATTGACGGCCAGTTCCTCAATAGTGTTGTGGATGTTGTGATTGACAAAATGCAGGCTGGCTATCCTGAGCTGCTTGATAAAAAGGAATATATCCACCGGGTGGTTGATCTCGAGGAACGGCGCTTTTATGAAACACTGGATCAAGGCATTCATATTCTGCAGGAGATCATTGCCCATCATCCGGAAGGCCAGCCGCGGGTAATCGCAGGAACCGATGTGTTCAGGCTTTACGATACCTATGGCTTTCCGGCGGAGCTGACCCGGGAGATTGCGGAAGAGCACAAATTCACCATTGATGAAACTGGATTCCAGAATGAGATGAACCGGCAGCGGGAGCGGGCAAGGCAAGCTCATGTCCACAAAGACTATACCAATCAGCAAACTGAGCTGTACCGGCAGCTGCAAAAGCAGGTGGAATCGATCTTTGTCGGCTATGAGCAAACCGAGTGTTCTACGAACATTGCCGTCCTTGTCCACAACGGCCGTTTGGTGGAACGGCTTGCTGCCGGCGAAGAGGGCTTGGTGGTTTTGACCAAGACGCCGTTCTACGCTGAAAGCGGCGGCCAGGTTGCCGATACAGGAACGATTACAGGCAAAGTTGGCCAGTTTAATGTCAAGGATGTCCGCCAACCTGTGGAAGGCGTTATTGTTCATCAGGGAGTAATGGTCTGCGGTGAATTGATTGTTGGCGATCAGGTCCTGGCCAGTGTCTACAGTAAAGAACGCTGGGATACGGCGCGGCACCACAGCGCAACTCACCTGCTGCATGATGCCCTGCGGGAAGTGCTGGGTACCCATGTGCATCAGTCAGGGTCAGATGTGGACCACAACCGTCTGCGTTTTGACTTTACCCATTTTGAAGCTGTCACCGCTGAACAGCTGCAGCTGGTGGAAATGAAGGTTAACGAGGCGATTATGGCCAACTATCCGGTGCAGACAGAGATCCTCAGCATGGATGAAGCCAAAGCCAAGGGGGCGATTGCCCTGTTTGGCGAGAAATACGGCAGTGATGTCCGGGTGGTGACGATGGGTGAGTCCATGGAACTGTGCGGCGGTACCCATGTCAGTGCCACAGGGGATATCGGCCTGTTTAGGATTGTATCGGAAAGCAGCATCGCCGCCGGAGTGCGCCGGATCGAGGCTGTGGCCGGCAAACGGGCTTTGGAATACACTGACCGGCGGGAGAAGACTTTGCTGAGGGTCAGCCAGATGTTGGATACAGCACCGGATCAAGCAGTGGAACAGCTGGAACGGCTGCTGGAACAGCACAAGAAGCTGCAGCAGGAGCTGACTCAGTATCAGCGCAAAGCCGTATCTGAACTCGGTACCGAACTAGTCAACCAAGCGGAAATGATCAACGGCGTCAATGTTGTTATTGCCGAAGTGAAGCTGGCAGAAGCGGAGCAGCTGCGTTCTTTAGGCGATCAGCTGCGTGATCGTTTGCACCCGGCTGTGATTTTCCTGGCTGCCCGTGCCAACGGCAAGGTACAGTTCGTGGCTATGGCCAGTAAAGAGATTGCCGGAAAAAGAGTGCATGTGGGCAATGTGATCAAATCAGCGGCTGCGGTTTGCGGAGGTGGCGGCGGCGGCAGGCCGGATATGGCCCAGGCTGGCGGCCGGGAACCGGAAAAACTGCCGCAAGCCCTTGAGCTGGTCCGGGATTTGTTGGCACAGCAGTTAGAGGAAAAGTAAACCAAAGCGCCGAATTAGGGATGTAGCATGACCATGAGGGGGGCTTGGTTATGGAAGATAAGACTACTGTCTTTCGCAGTAATGCACGGACACCGAACAGACTAGTCGCTCAAGTTTTGGGCGAGGTACATCAAGCTCTGCGAGTCAAAGGGTATAACCCCGTCGGACAGATTGTCGGTTATTTGATGTCTGGCGATCCGACTTATATCACCAGCCATGGTAATGCCCGTAATCTGATTCGGCAGCTGGAACGGGATGAAATTCTGGAAGAACTGGTCGCTAGTTATTTACAAAAAACGCAAGGGACTGACAAGAGCTAGTCTCTTGCGTAAATTTTCTGGGCATTCCCTACGAAGGATTGAGGACTGATGTTAAAGGATCTGATTGCGCGGATCAATCCCCGGCAAGCCAAACCCGAGGAACCAACCTGCCGGATTGCTCTGGATGTGGGCACGGAATATGTGAAGGCTGTCTTCATCGAACAGGCAGGTGGAGTGGCCTCGATCATTGGCGTTGCCCGGGCCCGTCAGGACTATGCCGATATGGACAGCGGTGCGGTGGCCAATATTGCTGGTGTGACCCAGTGCTGCCGGCAAGCGATCAACCAAGGTGCTGTTATAGCCGGAGTCAAGCCAAAAGAGGTAGTCATGGGTGTGGCCGGACAGCTGGTTACCGGTGTGACCCGGACTGTGGTGCGGCAGCGCCAGCATCCGGAAAGGGGTTTGACCAGGCGTGAGTTGTCCAATCTGGTAGGAGGTGTCCGCCGGGAAGCCCTCAAAGAGGCAACGGCCGAAATCGCGGAGAAGCTGGGCTTCAAGCGGATGGATCTGGAGCTGGTCAACTCGGCGATAGTCGATCTGCGCATTGACGGTTATCAGGTAAGCAATCCTATCGATTTTCGCGGCCGCAATGTGGAAATGACTGTGTTTATGGTGTTTGCCCCTCTGGTACATGTCGGCGCCATGAAAACAATTGCCCAGCGTTTGGATTTGGATCTAGCGGGGCTGGTGGCTGAGCCCTTCGCGGTGGCAGCAAGCACCTTTTCCGATGAAGCATATGCCTTAGGCTCTCTGGTGATCGATATTGGCGGCGGCAGTACCGATATGGCTCTGATCCACCGGGGAGGCATTGTCAAGACGAAAATGATCGCCATTGGCGGCCGGGCATTTACCAAAGGGATCGCCAACATGTGCCGTACAACTCTGCGGGAAGCAGAGCAGATTAAACTGGATTATGCAGCGGGAATGGAGACCAGCGAAGAGATTCGCTCCATTATTGCCGCTGATTTGGAAATCTGGCAAGATGCCCTGATTTTAGGCCTGAAAGATATCCAACAAGGACAGCCCCTGCCGCCGCGGATTGTGCTCTGCGGAGGAGGCAGCGGACTGCCGGGGATTATGGAAGCGATAGCATCACCCAAGCTGGTGGAAGCTGGTTTGTTTGCTGTGATCCCGGAAGTGAAGCTGCTGCAGCCGGAAGATGTCTTTGGAATTGCTGATCCGAAGCAGTTTTTGACTGAAGTGCAGGATGTAACACCCAAGAGCATTGCCTTTCAAGCCAGCCTGATTGAGGGCAAGGCCAGTACCATCCTGGGAGGTGTCCAGCTGGGATGACGATCTATGTTGATCCCATGGATGAGCTGAATACGATTGTGCACCGGATCCGGAGCGAAGCGGATCCGGAGATAGTGCTGGTGGTACCGCCAGAGAACTGGGCTTTAAGGGACGAAATTAATGTAAAATTGTTGGCAAAATATGCGCAAGATTCGCAAAAACAGCTGGTGATCAAGACCAGCGATCCACTGGTGATCAAGTATGCTGAAGCAGTCCAGATTCCGGTGATTGTTGATGAGACAGCAGCTGCCAAGGATGAAGATGCCGGTTCCCACAGATCGGAAAGGCACAGGTCAAGTTCGAGCCGGGGCGGCTATGAGCGTTTGTTAGTGGTTTTGCTGGTAGTGGCAGCTGTGTTAGGTTTGGCCTATTACCATCTGCCAAAGGCAATTATTGTGGTGACACCAAAACTGGTGAATTTTGCTGAGACAATCGAACTGCCCCTGGCAGGGCTTGAGGGGGCGGAATTGGTTACAGTCCAGACGACGCTTACCCGGAGAACTCCGGCCACCGGCAGGAAAACTGTGGGCATTACCGCAGCAAAAGGTGTGGTGACCCTGATCAACCAGTCTCAGTCGGAACTGGTGGTTAAGAAAGGCACCATTGTGGAAACAAGCAACGGGATCAAGTTCCAGATTGTCAGCGACGTGACGGTGCCGGCAGTGCAGACTCAGTACTTCATGGATATCCCCACCGGTTTGATTGCCGGTAAAGCAGAGGCAGAGATTGCCGCTGTTGAGCAGGGAAGCCGGGGCAATGTGGCAGCGGGGCGGATCACTTCCATTCACGGTTATGATTTGGAAGTGCGCAATGTGGAACCTACCACCGGCGGTGAAGATGTAGTGCTTCAGGTTGCCACCCAGGAGGATTTGGACCGGGCTCAAACCCTGGTATCCAGGGACAGTGCCCAGGAGCTCAACGACGCCATCAAAGACAGGCTGGGGGACCGGATCCTGCTGGAGGAGACTTTCAAGAGCGAGATCCAATGGGTGAGTATGTCCCAGGTTGGGGAGGAGACCAGCGAGGTTTTTGCCTCCGGAGTGTGCCTGGGCAAGGCGTTTCTGCTCGATACCAGGCTCTTTGGGGAAGAGGTGGCCAGGGCGCTCACAGTACAGGTCCCCTCGGGGTTTGCCATTGATCCCCAAACCGTCAGTCTGGCCGGTGTGGAGCTAGTGGAAAGTGGATCCGAGTTTCAACTGCGGGTTCAAGCTCAGGCAGTGATTCAGGGGATTATCAATCCGCAGGAACTGGCGGACCAGCTGGCGGGCAAGGACTTGAGGGAATTTCAGGAACTGTCGGCCGCAAACCCGGCTATTGCTGAGATTCATATCGAAAATGGAGCTAAAGACAAGCTACCGACACTACCACGGTGGCTGAGAATTAAAATCGACGAGCCAATATATTAGGATATATTAGGAGTTTTATTAGTGGAATACAGAGTTTTGGGCAACACTAGCATTAAGGTATCGCGAATGTGCTTCGGGTCCCTGACCATCGGGCCTTTACAGAGGAATTTGTCGATATCTGAAGGAAGCCGGTTAATCCTCCAAGCCTTGGAGGCGGGTGTCAATTTCATTGATACAGCACAGTTATACCGCAACTATGGTTATATTCGCCAGGCTTTGCGCAGCTGGCGAGAGGAGGTGGTGATTGCCACCAAATCTTACGCATACACTGCAGAAATGATGCAGAACGCCTTGGAAGAAGCCCGAAGAGAACTGGAACTGGATCAAATCCCCATTTTCATGCTCCATGAACAGGAATCGGAGCACACCATCCGCGGCCACTGGCCGGCGTTGGAGTATCTGTTAAAGGCCAGAGAGCAGGGAAAGGTAAAAGCGGTTGGCATTTCCACCCATCATGTCCAGGGGGTGGAAGGAGCGTGCAAGTACCCTGAGATTGAGGTGATTTCACCGTTGATCAATCTAACGGGGATTGGCATTCAGGGCGGCTCGCGGGATCACATGCTGGCAGCTGTTAAAAAGGCCAAAGCATTGGGCAAGGGGATCTATGCCATGAAACCTCTGGGAGGCGGGCATTTAATTTCCAGGCAGCAGGCGGCGTTTCAGTTTGTACTTGAACAGGAGGATCTTGACGCCATTGCCGTGGGCATGAAAAGCGAGCAGGAACTCAGGCGCAATTTGGCATACTTTAACGGTGAATCGGTCGGCGACGATCCGGTTGAGTACAACGAGCGGAAGCTGCATATTGACGACTGGTGCCTGGTTTGCGGCAGGTGTGTCAGTGCTTGCCCTTCGCGGGCATTGACTGAGACACCGAACGAGATCGTAGTTGATCAGAGTAAGTGTGTGTTCTGCGGTTACTGCGGTGCGGTGTGTCCTGAGTTTGCCATCAAGGTGATATGAGGAGAAACAAGATGCGGGTGCTTGGGTTGGATGTGGGAGAAAAGACAATTGGAGTGGCAGTAAGTGATCCCTTGGGAATAACTGCCCAAGGATTGCAGGTAATCAGGCGGTCAGCTCTTGACAAAGACCTGGAACAGCTGGCTAAGTTGGTTGAGTCGTACCAGGTGGAGCAGATCGTAGTCGGTATGCCGCGGCGCACCGACGGCAGTTATGGGCCAGAAGCAGAAAAGGTGGAACAGTTCGCCAAGGCTCTACAACAGGCGGTCCCGGTGCCGATCACGTTTTGGGATGAACGTTTCTCGACTGTAACAGCTGAGAGAATCCTGCTGGAAGGGGATGTCAGTCGGGCAAAGCGACGTAAAGTGGTGGATAAAGTGGCCGCAAGTGTGATCTTGCAGGCGTATTTGGATCAACAAAGAGGAGGATTAACAAATGAATGAGCAAGAAAAGATTACTTTGATTGACGAGAACAACAACGAGGTTGAATTTACACTGGTGGATTATGTGGAAATAGAAGACCAACGCTACGTCGTGCTTTTGCCCGATGAGGATCCGGAAAACGGAGCAATTATTCTGCGGATCGATCAGGACGAGAACGGTGACGATGTACTTGTAGAGATTGAAGACGATGAAGAGTTCGACCGTGTCGTTGCGGTCCTAGAGCAGGAGGAAGAGTAGAACATAAGTGGTCTGATTTGCATTTGAACCGGCTTTAGTTTATAATAAATGAGCTTAGACCGGTAATGCTAGTCAGATTGGAGGGTTGCAGTTGAGACCCAAGTTATCAGCGAAGGCTAAGCGGACCTGTCTTTTTGTGGTCCGTTTTATTTTAATTGCCATAATAGTGATCGTAATGGTGGCGCAGGTCGGCCTGGCGGTAGTTGTTTTGCTGGCGCATCAGCCGGTGAGCAGAAGCGATTCGGTGGATCAAATTGTAGAAATCCCTGTAGGGATGCCGGCAGGTAGAATCGGCAAGCTGCTGCAGGAGCAGGGGTTGATCCGCAGTGCCTTTGTGTTTAACACGATGATTCGGATCACCAACCGCGCCAGCCAGCTCAAAGCAGGTGAGTATCTGCTGAACCCGGCCATGAGCACAATGGAGATCATTCACAAACTCAATGAAGGCACCATTGTCACTTATCCGGTTGTGATTCCGGAAGGCTATGAATTAAAACAGATTGCTGCTGCTTTAGCCGATAAAAGCTTGGTTGATCCGGACCGGTTTTTGACGCTGGCCCAGAATGCCGAGCTGGTTTATGGCGATGAGCTGCCGTTTGAACTGCCCATATCCAGTCTGGAAGGCTATCTGTTTCCCGATACCTACTATTTTGCCAAGGAACAGACAGAAGAAGGGATCATCCGGCAGATGGTCAACCGGTTTGTGGAGCTTGTAATCCCGAAGGTAGATTTAAGTCTGCTGGATCAGAAATACACGCTGCATGAAGTGGTCACCCTGGCTTCAATCGTGGAAAAAGAGGTGATCTACGACTTCGAGCGGCCGCTGGTGGCTGCGGTTTATCATAATCGGTTGAATATCAACATGCAGCTGCAGGCGGATCCTACTGTGCGGTATGTGATGACTGAAAACCGCAGCCGGGTGCTGTACAATGATCTAGCAATTGACTCGCCGTACAACACTTACCGTTATGACGGCCTGCCGCCGGGGCCCATTGCCAGCCCGGGTCTGAAGTCGATCCTGGCGGTGCTGGAACCTGCTGATGTGGATTATCTTTATTTTGTAGCCAAGAACGACGGCACTCATCAGTTCAGCAGGACATTCCAGGAGCATGTGGCTGCACGAAGATCATTGGGGTATTAGTTGGAGTCCCAGTTGGAATATCAGTTGGAAGATTAGTTGGAAGATCAGCTGGGCACTGGAATTTGAACCTTAGGGGTGAGCTTATGAAAATCCCTGAATTACTGGCACCTGCGGGAAATATGGAGAAAGCTAAGACCGCAATTGCCTACGGGGCGGATGCGATTTATCTTTCCGGCCAGCTATACGGGATGCGGGCTCAGGCTGGCAATTTTGATAATGAAGAACTGGTTGATGTGGTGCGTTACGCCCGCGAACGGAACGTTAAGGTATATGTTACTGTGAATATCATTCCCCACAGCCAGCACCTGAACGGGCTTCCTGAGTATATTGCCTTTCTTAAGGATATTGGTGTCGACGCCATTATTGTTTCCGATGTGGGTGTGATCAGCATTGCCAAGCGATCTGCTCCTGAACTGCCGCTGCATTTGAGTACCCAGGCCAATACGGTTAACTGGGAGGCGGCTCGCTTTTGGAGTGATTTCGGCATTGCCAGAATCGTCCTGGCCCGGGAGGTAACCCGGGAAGAAATTCAACAAATTCGCTCCAAGGTCGACACCGAGCTTGAGCTTTTTGTCCATGGGGCTATGTGTATGGCTTATTCGGGGCGGTGCCTACTGAGTGCAGTTATGACGGGAAGAGAGGCGAACATGGGGGCTTGCACCCAGAGCTGCCGCTGGAAGTATACGGTGATGGAAACCAAGCGGCCTGGTGAGTACTTCCCAATAGAAGAAACCAAAGAAGGAACTTATATCTTCAACTCCAAGGATTTGTGTCTGCTGGAATACCTTCCGGAAGTGATTGCCACTGGTGTGGACAGTCTGAAGATCGAAGGGCGGATGAAAAGCGCCTACTACGTGGGGACAGTTGTCAGGGCCTACCGCAAGGCTTTGGATGATTATGCAGCCAACCCTGGGGGGTATCAGCTGGATCCGGAGCTTTTGTCGGAAGTAAACAAGGTCAGCCACCGACCCTATTACCCCGGCTTTTTCTTCGGGGAAAGGGCTGGGACTTACCCGGCCAGTTCGGCGTATGTGCAGTCATATGATTTTGTCGGCACGGTAGAATCTTATGACACACAGGCCGGTGAAGCGGTAGTTGGTGTCCGCAACTACTTCCCTGCAGGGTCCCATGTGGAGATCATTCAGCCGAGAGACAAGCTGCTTGAGGTAGATGCGGTGGAGATTATCCACGATGAGGACGGTGTTTCACTGGAGGCAGCCCATGCCAACTACCGGGTGCGGATCAAGACACCTCCGGTAAAGCCAATGTCGATGCTGAGGATTGCCAGGGCAGATTTGGACGGGGCGGTGGTGCAGCGGGAATCGAGGTGAGACAGGGGACGG
>DUVS01000011.1 GCA_012840925.1 Bacillota bacterium | reverse complement strand
TCTGAGCCACGAGAAGCGCCCTGTCCCGCTATGGTGTATTTTTGAACGATCAGCAGGAATGGCAGAGCCGGTGAGAATGAATTGACCGAAACCATCTTTATGATCAACGGTGAAACGTATCGTATCCAACCCCAAAAGTACAAAAAAATAATTAATTCGGCTATTTATAGATATTTTGTACGGCCATTTGTGGAAACTTTAATCTGTTACTTATGGATATTTTAATCGGCTATTTGTGGAATTGATATAAAAGGCATGCTGCTCCCGATCTTCTATAACAGCTGATAACGACGAACGCCCGGATCTCTCCAGGCGTTCGTGCGTTTATATGTTCTTGGTTTGAAGCTCTTGGTTCGATGTTTCATATATTGTGAACCATTAACCATGAGCTAATCCCCTCACTTGCGATCAGCTATGTTTATAACCACATCCTCTTTCAATATCTCTTCGACGTTAATCAGTGGCAAAATCACATGATTCAGATCTGTCCCTTCAGTTCTGTTATGCAAAATTCCTCTTGAAGTACCAATTACGATTACACTGAGATGGCGCGTAAAATCTTTCTCTAAGACAAGTATTTTAGCTTCTGCATCAAACATACTGTCCCATGATTCTGGTTTGATGTGAAAGTATGCCTTTGTTTCAAGGATGATAAAAGGCGCCTGGTATTCATCCGACTCAAAACGGAACGATGCAGAGACAACGACAATCTTCTCCTTTTCATCTGCACCGAATGACAATTGTGTAACTACCCCTATTGGCGTATCCGGTCTGAACATATCTCTCAATACGGCAAATTGAACTGTATTGAGCTTAACCAACATAAATTTAACAGGTTTCATCATGCAGCACCTTCATTATTTTTGGGAGAAGTGGAAAATATTGAAAAACCTTCACTCACCTTTGTACTCCGACTTTCAGACAAGGGTATCTGGCTGTATGGAATCTCCATTGATGTAGTTGCGGGTAGAATATACTGGAAGTTTCTCACAACAGAAATCAGAGAAATACCCAATGCTTCCTCCAACTTCCATATGGTCTCGAGCGATAAATTCTCCTTTCCCTTTACAATTTTGTTCACATATTGCGGAGAGACATCCATTCTCGATGCCAGTTCTTTTTGTGAAATACCTTGTTCATCCAGCTCGCAGAGAATACGGAAAGCTATTTTTGATGATCTTTTTAACCATCCGATATTCTTTCTGTACCAATCAGCCTCTTCATGCCAAGTCGACATTCTTCCGGCAGAGAGTTCTTTTAATCTGTCTAAACTTTTTCCCATATTAATCAAAGATGAAATTCAATGAGATCAACTAAGCTGTCACTATCAAAAACATTTTCTTTCATTAAGAAGTTCCGTCCCTTTTCTAATTTGAGAAGTTCTATGTTGGTATGGGCTCTTTCTGCCATCCTGTGGGTAAGCTTAATAGCACCACCTGTTATCACATAAACTCCTTCATCAACACGCAAACCATATAACCTTAACCAACTGGGAGTCTCCATTCCGTAGCACTTACTTTTATTCAGGTTCAAAGGTGAGGTTTGCAGATCATCAAGTTGTTTGAATCGATTTTTTAAAATTACATCCGAATTGTCCAAAAGTTCGTTTTCAAATGCCAGTGCATCCCGAATTGTTTTTTCAATTGCATATTCTGTCGAAATAAATCTCCAGATTTTTTGATGAAGATCCTTTTGGTTGTTTTTAAAGAAATTGAATAGAAACTCCGGATCTTTCCAGTTACTAAATTGCAATGATAATTCGTCTTTGGCACTGTTATCATACCAAAAAGTGAATAAATTTTCTACAAAGGTATCAACAATTTTCATATTATCAACCTGTAGGTTTATTTTAACCTTATGTTAACCTGGAATTAACATAGGTTCATGCGCATTGATACTCACTGATCACTGACTCCTGATACTGACAGCTGCCCCCTAAAAACTAAACGTAGCCCCGATGGCGCCGGCCATGCTCTTGCGCTCGTACTCCTCCTGCACGCCGATGCCGTTATAGTTGGCCATTTTCGAATAATCGTCGAAGTTGGTCCACAGCACCCCCAGGTTAAACGCCAGGTTCTCCGAAGCGCTGTACTTCAGACCGCCCCCCAGCGAGTAGCTGCTGATGATGAACCCCGTGTTGCTGTTGTAGTCGTCCGTCACATCGTAGTTGGTAAGCTGCCCACCCGCGCTCACCGTCCACTTGTCCGTCAGCGCATACTCCGCACCCAGCAGATACTCCGTCGTGTTGCTGTTGATC
Organism: Bacillota bacterium; assembly: GCA_012840925.1. Taxonomy (GTDB): domain Bacteria; phylum Bacillota; class Limnochordia; order Darwinibacteriales; family DTU012; genus DTU012. Next base: position 1,097 of record DUVS01000011.1, on the reverse strand, counting down.
TCGTTCTCCAGTCCGTTGTAGTCGGCACTCTTGTCGAAGAAGTAGTGAAAGCCCGCCGAAACCTGCAAGGCCGATGTCACATCATAGGCCGCGCCCGCCGTCAGCAGGGCAGGCTGTCCCATCTGGCTCTTCTCGCCATCCTGGAACCGCGCCAGCGACGGCACACCGCTGAACTGCGCCGGAAACTCGGTCGTCGTGTTCTCCACCTCCACCTTCGATGCAAACTCATACTTGAGCGCCAGGTTCAGCCGCTCCAGCTTGTAATCGAGACCCAGGATGGGCGCCACGCCGAAACCCGACTGCTCGGTGTTCAGTCCCAGTACTGTAGGATCACCCCCCAGCGAGTAGCTCACCTCACCCACATACTTCGCCTTGGCCATGAGCAAGCGCGCGCCCGCATAGGCCGAAAGGTTGTCAGTCAGCTTGTAGGAACCCCCCAGCTGCCATCCAAAGAGGAATGTCTGTCCGGTGAAGGAAGAGCCCACCGCAGCCTCGCCCGCCATCGTGTAAGCCTGCTGGGCCGCTATGGGATTAAAAACATCGCTACCGGCCATGGCCGTATAGACGCTGCCGTAAATCATCTGCCGCACCATCACGTCGAACATCGGCAGTCCGTTCGCATACTCCAGCTTACCGCCACCGCCCGGCACGCCGAAGTGCGAGCTGATGCTCCACCTGTCGGCCACGTAGGCGAAATGAGCGGAAGGAATCACCGGCGAGGCAATCTTCCCCTCATACAATTTGTTCTCCATCAAAGCGGTCGGCACGAAGTTGTTTGGCTGCAATGTCGCCGTGATGTTCCTGCTTTGAAACGCGCTCTGGTTGTTCAGTCCAAAGTGAAACCCCTTCTTCATGAACGCCACGCCCGCCGGGTTGTAATAGACCGCATCCAGCTCAAGGGTCGCATCCCGCGCCGGGTTCCTGAGGAACGCCGCACTCTGGTTGGTGTTCGTCACCAGACCACCGGCCAGCACGGCCGAAAAAGAGGTCGCAAGCACTACGCAGCACAAGAGTATTTTCTTCATAATTTGAACGTTATTATGTTAATAAGTTAGTACGTTGTTAAGTTATTAGGTTGTTACGTTATTAGGTTGTTA
>DUVS01000010.1 GCA_012840925.1 Bacillota bacterium | reverse complement strand
TGGCAAGCTTGGCCACATGATCCATGATCGGTTTGACCGAATCAATTTCAAAGATACTTTTGACACCCTGCATCAGAGCCACAATCCGCTCCATGCCCATGCCGGTATCGATACTTTTGGCCACCAGCGGTTCATACTGGTCCGCTTCCCTCTTGATATATTGAATGAACACCAGGTTCCAAAACTCCATAAACCGCTCGCAGTCGCAGCCCGGTTTGCAGTAGGGGCTGCCGCAGCCGAAGGTTTCACCCCGGTCGAAATAGATTTCCGAACAAGGGCCACAGGGGTAGCCTACGCCGATTTCCCAGAAGTTGTCTTCTTTGCCTAACCGCACGATCCGCTCCGGAGGCACACCTATGTCTTGCCGCCAAATCTGAAAAGCTTCATCATCATCTTGGTAAATACTGATCCACAATTTATCCTTAGGGATCTCCATATGTTTGGTAATAAACTCCCAGGCCCAGGCAATAGCTTCGGCTTTGAAGTAATTGCCAAAAGAAAAATTGCCCAGCATCTCAAAAAAAGTGGCATGACGATCCGTCTTGCCCACATTCTCCAAATCAGGAGTACGCAAACAGCGCTGGCAGGTTGTCACCCGCCGGTGTTCTGGCTCAGCTTGGCCTAAGAAATATGGTTTAAACGGCACCATGCCTGCGCCGGTTAGCAGCAAACTGTCATCACCATGCGGGACCAGGGAGGCACTAGGCAGGACCTTATGGTCTTTTGATTTAAAGAATTCCAAGAACATCGAACGCATCTGATCAGCTGTAATGTACTTCATCATATCCGCATCTAAATGCGGTTTCCCCCCTTCTTTTCTCCACTATTCCTATCTTATCCAATGGCATAAACCTTGTCAACAGTACGGCTCACGCATCATCAACCCGCTTGAGTACATAAACAAAGACTATTCTGACGATGGCAGCGGCAGGGACAGCAATCAGCATCCCGATGATCCCCATCAGTTCTCCACCGGCAAAAATAGCAAAGATCACCGCCAAGGGATGCAGGCCCACCCGCTCGCCGATGATTTTGGGAGAGATGATATTAGCTTCAAGCTGGTTGACCACAATAAAAAGCACCAAGACCCACAGAACGGATATTGGGGATTTTGCCAGAGCAAAGAGGGAGGCCGGAATAAAACCGATCACCGGCCCGAAATAGGGGATGATGTTGAACACTCCCGCCAGAAGGCCAATAAAAAGCGCATATTTGACTCCCAACACAGCTAAGCCAATGGCGATCAGAGAGCCTACCAGCAGGGCATTTACCAGCTGGCCCCGGATAAAGCCGTTGAGCACCCGGTTCATTTCTTTGCACAGCTTATAGACGGTAAGCCGGTACTGCTTAGGAATTGACATAATGGTGCGCCGCTTGATCACTTCCAGATCCCGCAGCAGGTAGAAGGCCAGAATTGGGGCGATCAAAAGGCTGATAATCTGGGAGAACATCCCCACCAGGATACCGGCAATCCGCTGGGCCACCCCTTCCACAAGCTGTTGAATTCTGCCTACTACCAGATCAAAACCGGTTTGCAGCACCTCTGGCACCGAGATCTGATCAAGGCTGCGCCACAGGCTGAGGCCGTCAGCAAGCTTTTCGGTCTGGTCGGGAATAGTCTTGAGAAGTTCGTCGACCTCTTGAGCCAGCTGGGGGATGAGGAAGGAAACCGAAATCCCTACAAACACGGCAAAAAGCAGATAAACCAGAATAATAGCAATCGGCCGGGGCACCTCGCGCCGCTCAAACACGCTTACCAGCGGGAAGGCAATATAGGCGATCAACGCAGCAAATAAAAACGGGCTTAAGATCACCCGCACCCGGTACAAGAACAAAAGTGACAAGGATAAAAGTATGGTTAGAACCCATTTCCTAGTGTCCATAGTTATAGTATTGATTACTACCTTCGATTTATGTAAAAGAGGCCGGACCAGCCAGCCTCTTTAACGGCGCAACATAGCAAATCTGTCGCTGAGCATGTTACGTCCGGTATGGAGACCATCACTTAAGCTCCGCATCCACCGGCGGCGGGCAAACTTCATCCGCCGCTGCATGGGCATTCCATCAAGCCTGTCCATGATATACATACCAACAAGGGCACCTAAAATTCCTGCTACGAGCCAACTTCTACCGGATCTGTTTGCCATTATATCACTCCTCGGTAGTTATTATGCTCATTTCATAAAAAATTACCGCTCACCAAAAAAACATAGTCAGCGGTAATATGTGTAAAAGCTTGGACAACAAGCCCAAGTCACAGCCAGTCTCCAATGGTCCCCATGGGAACCACAAGAGTATGGACCGGCCACCCACAATTATACTGATTGCAGTTTCTTAGCCCGATAATCCGCAATGGCATTCTTCAAGGCATCAGCAGCCAGATTGGAGCAGTGCATCTTAATTGGCGGCAGTCCGTCCAAAGCCTCGGCTACCGACTTGTTGGTAATTGCCTCAGCCTCATCCAGGGTTTTGCCTTTGACCAGTTCGGTAATCATGCTTGAGGTGGCGACTGCCGCAGCACAGCCAAAAGTCTTGAATTTGACATCCACAATCCGGCCATCTTCCACCTTGATCCAGATCTTCATGATATCTCCGCAGCGGGCATTACCTTCGACACCAACGCCATCGGCATCAGGGATTTCCCCAACATTGCGCGGGTGTTGAAAATGATCCATTACTTTTTCTGAATACATGGCTAGTTTCTCCTTCTCCCCAATTTAGCTGGAAAACAACGGTGACATCTCCCGCAGCCGTTCCACAATTGGCGGCAGAGTCTCCAGTACATAGTCAATCTCAGCATCAGTATTCTCCCGGCCCAGACTCAACCGCAAAGATCCATGGGCCACTTCATGGGTCAGCCCCAGAGCCATCAGCACATGGGATGGATCCAGCGAGCCTGAGGTACATGCGGAACCGCTGGAAGCAGCTATCCCCTTCAGATCCAGATTCAACAAGAGTGACTCTCCCTCAATGAATTCAATCGAAACACTGACATTGTTAGGCAGCCTTTCAGTCCTGCTGCCGTTGAGACGGGTGTGAGGAATTTGTAAAAGCCCGTCAATGAGCCGATCCCGCAAACGCTGAATCCTTGGCACCACCACTGAGCGTTCAGCATCCGCCAGCTCCAAAGCTTTGGCCAAGCCGACAATCCCGGCAACGTTCTCGGTGCCTGCCCGCCGGCGGCTTTCGTGACTGCCGCCGTGGATCAGCGGAATCAAACGCACCCCTTTGCGGACATAGAGGGCTCCGACCCCTTTTGGGCCGTAGAATTTATGGGCTGACATGCTCAACAGGTCTACATTTAACTTCTTGACATCAATATCCATCACACCGACAGTTTGCACTGCATCGGTATGGAACAGGACTCCCCGTTCTTTTGTAATCGCTCCGATCTGAGCAATCGGTTCGATCACCCCGATTTCGTTGTTGGCATGCATGATCGAGACCAGGATTGTATCCTCGCGGATGGCATTGGCCAGCTCTTCCACACTGATCAGGCCTTGATCATCCACCGGCAGATATGTTACCTCGAAGCCTTCTCTCTCCAGCTGCTGCATCGGATGAAGCACAGCATGGTGTTCGATACTTGAGGTAATAAGGTGCCTGCCCTTGTTCCGGTACTCCCAGGCGGCGCCTTTGATGGCCAGGTTGTCGGCTTCCGAACCGCCCCCGGTAAAGACAATCTCGTTGAAATCGGCGTTGAGAACCTCTGCGACAGTCTGGCGCGCCTGATCCAATGCTTTTCTAGCTTCCCGGCCGAAGCTGTAGACACTGGAGGCATTGCCAAATTTGTCCTTGAAATAAGGCAGCATTGCTTCAATGACTTCTTCTCTCACTGGCGTAGTCGCGGCATGATCCAAATAGACCGCGTTCATTTCTGATCACCTCTGATTTGCAGCTGTTGCTTGGATTTTTTGTGCTTTATCTTTTAGCCATGCCAGAGTTGTAGTCTCCAAAACCGCTTCCATACTGGCCTGCAGTTTTTGCCATAACACCCGGGTGGCGCACAGTTCACTCTGGGTGCAGTCAGTATGTGAACCTTCCACGCATTTCATGGGTGCGATTGGACCTTCCAAAGTCCTGATGATCTCACCGATGGTTATTTCTTCAGCCGGTTTGGCCAGCTGGTAACCTCCCTGTGCGCCACGGAAACTGATGACCAACCCGGCTTTACGCAGTGCTGAGATTAATTGTTCCAAATAATGCTCTGAGATATCCTGCCGGGCGGCGATCGCACTTAAAGGTACTGGTTCGTCGCTGCTGTAGAGGGCTAGGTCCAACATGGCCCTGACTCCGTATTCTCCTCTGGTTGATATCCGCATTGCATTGTCCTCCTAACAATCCCGACCAAGTTCCTCGGAATTGGTTCGAAATAATAATAGCACAGATTAACTGGCAATGTCAATCCAAAGTTTCAAAAAAATCCAGCCGTTCTTTTACCTCTTTTTCCTTGCCTTGATCGGTAGGCTGATAGAATTTCTTGCCGACGATATTATCCGGTACATACTGCTGTTTGACATAGTGATGAGGATAGGCATGGGGATATTTGTAGTCCACTCCGTGGCCCAAGCCTTTGGCCCCCCGGTAGCTGGCGTCCCGCAGATGGGCCGGCACCGGCTCATGGGCTGTCGATTCGGCTACAGCCAGGGCCGTGTCAACGGCCTTCACCACCGAGTTGCTCTTGGGTGCTGTGGCAATATGGATTATCGCTTGGGCAATGGGGATCCTTGCTTCCGGCAGCCCCACCCACTCCAGGGCATTGGCTGCCGCGTGGGCGACCAGCATTGCTGTAGGATCAGCCATGCCCACATCTTCAGAAGCATGGACGATCAGCCGCCGTACAATAAACCGGGGGTCTTCCTGGGCATACAGCATCCTGGCAAACCAGTACAGAGCCGCATCGGGATCGCTGCCCCGCATTGATTTGATGAACGCGGAAACCACATCGTAATGGGCGTCTCCGGATTTATCGTAGTTGACCCGCTGGGTCTGGACTGCGTCCTCCATGATGGCCAAATCGATCACCCGGATCCCTTCCTCATTCGGGGCAGTCGTCATTACTGCCAGTTCCAGGGCATTAAGGGCAACCCGGGCATCACCGTTTGATGTCTCCAGCAGGTGTTCCAGAGCCTCAGGGGCAATCTGGTGGGGATAATCGGCCAGACCGAGCCGCGATTTGCCTGCCTGTTCGATGATCTTTGCCAAATGTTCTCTGGTGAGAGGCTTCAGCTGAAAAATCCTGGATCGGCTTAACAAGGCGGCGTTGACTTCAAAATAGGGGTTTTCTGTGGTGGCGGCAATCAGGCAGATGTCTCCATTCTCCATGGCGGGGAGCAGCACATCCTGCTGGCCTTTGTTCAGGCGCTGGATTTCGTCAATAAAGAGAATGGTCTTCTGGTTTTGAAACTTGAGCCTGTCCTTGGCTTCACTGATAATCTTTTTCAGCTCCGCTACACCGGTGTCAGTGGCGCTAACTTGGATGTAGTATGCTCTGGTCACCTGCGAGATGACATAAGCCAGGGTCGTCTTGCCGCTTCCCGGCGGGCCGTAGAGAATCAGCGAACCGATCTGATCCGCCTTGATCGCTTTGCGGAGGAGCTTACCCGGGCCGAGAATATGTTCTTGGCCGACATACTCATCCAAACTGGCCGGCCGCATTCTCACCGGCAGCGGTTTTTCGTTACGATCCAAATACGCCATGCTGAATAGGTCCACCTAGCTCACCTCACAGTTTTCCTCTCCTACAGCGCCAACAAATCCCGAACCACCACGCTGGCCAGTAAATATCCGGCAACAGGCGGCACAAACGCGATTGAACCTGGGGGATGCCTGCCGTTTTCCGTCTTATGTACCTTCAGGGGCTGTTCATCGGAAAACACAGTTTTTATGCCCTTCACAATCCCGCGCTTCCTCAGCTCCACCCTGATCACCTTAGCCAACGGGCAGGTGTGGGTTTCGCTGATATCCGCCACCATCAGCCGCCCGGGATCGAGCTTGTTTCCAGCTCCCATTGCGGATACAATAGGGATCTGCGCCCGGTAACAGCCTTCGATCAAGTCGAGTTTGGCTGCCACTGAATCAATGGCATCCACCACATAGTCTATTTTGTGGGCAAAAATCGTCTCCTCGTGCTGTTGATCATAAAACATTGGATAGGCAGCCACCTGGCAGACAGGGTTGATGTCCTTGATCCGTTCAGCCGCCACTTCCACCTTCAGCCTGCCGAGAGTGGATGTCAAAGCGATCAGCTGGCGGTTGAGATTGGATTCACTCACCCGGTCATGATCGACAATCACCAGATTACCGATGCCTGTCCTGGCTAATCCTTCAACAGCAGCAGCTCCGACTCCTCCCAAACCGAAGACGGCGACTGTTGCCTGCTGCAATCGGCTAAGCTTGTCCGGGCCAATCAGCCACTCTGTGCGTATAAACCTTTCCACTGCAGCCGCTCCTTTGCTGATCAATCAGAAAAACCTCCTAATGCTAGGAGGTTTACGACATCTCTCCCCACCATGTCGTTGAACTGACCCGAATGAACCTGCTCTCAGCAGGTGGGTATTCTCCTAATAGCTTCATGTTTCCTTGCCCTTAAGGCCTACAATCCACTATTAGAGTCCGAATTCCCTTGGTAATGGTGTTGGCTCATACCAAGGCCAGTTTCATCCCGAACACAGCAGGGTCCCTGATTTAATCTTATATTAACATAAAAACACCTCAGATGCAACCTTCTTCAGGTGCCATTTTCATCCCTTAGACAAGTGTACTAAATACCCGTCCGGGCTCATACACATTAATCAGAAACCATTACAAGGAGGGGATTCACATCGATTTCTTACTTCATAAGGTCCTGGCTTTGGCACTGCTGTCGGAAATAATTACCAACTTTATCAAAACCCTTGTGCCCAATCTGGACAAAGCCTATATTCCAACCATCGCCGGTGTCGTCGGCATCATTTTATCATGGTTGACCTGTGTTGGTATTTTCAACACCTTGGATGTTCCGGTCAAATATGTCGCTGTTGACTACATACTCACCGGTATCATCGTCTCCAGAGGAGCTAACCTAGTCCATGACCTGGCTGACAGGCTTAGCCAAGCTCAAGCTTGAGTTTCAGTTCCTTTAGCTGCTCAGTGGTTACTGCTGATGGAGCGCCTACCATCAAATCCATAGCGCTGGTTGTCTTCGGGAAAGCGATCACATCCCGAATTGAATCCTGCCCGGTCAACAGCATTACCACTCGGTCAAGCCCAAAAGCAATACCTCCATGGGGAGGCGCTCCGTATTCGAAGGCCTCCAGGAAGAAACCAAACTTCTCCTGGACTTCAGCTTCAGTGAATCCCAAGGCTTCAAACATTTTTAACTGCACTTCCCGCCGGGAAATACGGATGCTGCCTCCTCCAAGTTCGATGCCGTTCAGCACCAAGTCGTAAGCTTTGGCCCGTACTTTACGCTGATCGGTGGCTAGAATGTCCAAATCCTGATCATGAGGCGCAGTGAACGGATGATGAGCTGCTACCCAGCGCCCCTCCTCCTCGCTGTACTCGAACAGCGGCCAATCTGTAACCCAGACAAAGTCAAAGCGGTCATTATCAATTAGTCCCAGCTGTTTGCCGAGCATCAGCCGGAGACGGCCCAGTACATCAGCGGCAACAAGAGCCTCATCGGCCACCAGCAGCAGCAGATCGCCCTCTTCCGCCTCCAAACTGGCTAGAATCGCTGCAATTTCTGCCTCAGAAAGGAATTTGGCAATTGGTGATTTAACCTCTTCCCCGACATTGAACCAGATTAATCCCTTTGCTCCGAACTTCTCAGCTTCCTCCACCAACCGGTCGATGTCCCGGCGGGAGAACTTGGCTCCACAGCCCTTGGCGTTCAGCCCCCGCACCACCCCGCCGCTGGCAATTGTGCTGGCAAACACTCGAAACTGGCTCTGGGCCACTGCTTTGGTAACATCCACCAACTCCAGTCCGAACCGGGTGTCGGGACGGTCGCTGCCATAGCGCAGCATGGCTTCTGCCCAGGTAATCCTGGGGATTGGTGTTTTCACTTCCCGGCCTGTCACCGCTTTGACCAGGCCCACCACCATCTCTTCCACTAGATTCATCACATCTTCCGCTTCCACAAATGACATTTCCAGGTCGATCTGGGTGAATTCCGGCTGCCGATCGGCCCTTAAGTCCTCATCCCGGAAGCATCTGGCAATCTGGTAATAGCGTTCAAACCCGGCAATCATCAGCAGCTGCTTGAACATCTGCGGTGATTGGGGCAAAGCGTAGAATTTGCCAGGATGAATGCGGCTGGGAACTATATAGTCCCGGGCACCTTCCGGTGTGGATTTGGTCAGCATCGGCGTTTCTATCTCCAAAAAGCCGTGGGCGTCGAGGAAATTGCGGACATAATGGACAATCTCGTGCCTGGCTTTGATTGCCTGCTGAAGATGCTGGCGCCGCAGATCCAGGTACCGGTATTTCAAGAGCAGGCTGTCATCCACATCTTCCGCCCGGTCAACGGGAAACGGTGGTGTCTTACTTTCAGCCAAAATCTGCAGCGACTGGACGTTGATCTCAATCTCACCGCTGGCCAGATTAGGATTGGCCTGTCCTTCCGGGCGCAGCTGGACCAGACCAGAGACGGACACCACAAACTCCTGCCGCAGCCCCTCGGCCGTCCGGTATTGCTCTGCAGTCAGAGTTTCAGGGCTGCAGACAATCTGCACCAAACCTGAGCGATCCCTTAAATCGATAAAGATCAGGCCGCCAAGATCGCGCCGGCGGTTGACCCAGCCGTTCAGGGTCACAACCTTCGCCACGAATTCTTTAGTAACTTCACCACAATAATGGGTCCTTTTCCAACTCATGTCCACTACTCCTCTCTGGCGCCTGTGAGAAACTCTTTGATCTGGCTTAAGGCAACATCATACTCTTTGCCAGTAGCCATGTTCCGCACTTTAACAGTATTGTGTTCCAATTCAGCTTCACCAACAATTATCACCCAGGTGCAGTTGAATCGATCCGCGGATTTCATCTGAGCTTTCAAACTCCGATCCAGATAATCCAGCTCCACCCACAACCCCTGCTTGCGCAGTTCAGTCACGATCTTTACCGCAGCGGTCTTGGTCATCCCGCCAAAATGGGCAATATACGCCTCAGGGTGCCTCTGGGGATAACTGGTGTTTTCCTGTTGATCCAAAGCCAAAAGCAGCCTTTCCATGCCCACGGCATACCCTACTGCCGGCAGAGCTATCCCGCCGATTTCTTCCACCAGACCATCATAGCGGCCGCCGCCACCAATGGCATTCTGGGCTCCTAGTGTTGGTACAGTGATTTCAAACACCGTCTTGGTGTAATAATCAAATCCCCGCACCAGCTTTGGATTCAGTTCATAGGTTACACTCAGCTGATCCAGGTATTGCAGCACCTGACGAAAATGATCGGCACATTCGCCGCAGAGATAGTCAGTAATCGGTGGTACCTCCTCCACCAGTTCCTGGCACTTCGGATTCTTGCAGTCCAAAACCCGCAGCGGATTGCGGTCAAGCCTTCTCTGACAGTTTTCACAGAACTGATGGACACGCTCGCCCAAATGCTGCCGCAAAACAGCACGGTATTCGCCCCGGCACTCCGGACAGCCAATGCTGTTGACCTGGACTTGAAAGCCGTCCAGCCCACAGGCCCGGTACAGCTCGATGGGCAGAGTGATCATCTCTACATCGAGAAAAGGATCCATACTGCCTATAGCCTCGATCCCGAATTGGGAAAACTGGCGGTATCTGCCTGCCTGCGGTTTTTCGTAACGGAACATTGGCCCTATGTAGTATAGTTTGGCCGGCAGCGGCTGGGCGTGAAGTTTATTCTCAATGAAAGCCCTGACCACACCGGCTGTCCCTTCAGGCCGCAGGGTCAGGCTGCGATCACTGCGGTCTGTAAAGGTATACATCTCTTTTTCAACGATATCCGTAGCTTCACCGATTCCCCGTTCAAACAGCTCGGTTGATTCAAAAACCGGTGTGCGGATCTCATGATAACCATATCGATGACACAGTTCGCGAATCTTGGCCTCAACGAACTGCCACTTGCCAACGTCTTCCGGAAGGATGTCGTTGGTTCCCCTTGGCCGTCTCACGTTCAATCTCTACTACCCCCCATTTGCATATGACAAACGAGTGGCGGAGAAACCACCACTCGCTTACAACCAACATCAAAGCAAGTTTGAGCCTTACTCAGCTGTCTGGTCCTGGCTGGAGTCAGCCTCAGGTTCGTCTGTCCCGGCATCTTCGGTGGATTCGCCGGCTTCTGCATCCTCTTCAATCTGGTTGTACATCTCTTGAATCGCCTCAATCCGTTCATCCACCACTGCCACTGCATCCTCATCACCCAGTTCGGCAAGGACGGAGCGGATCATCATCTGGGCAAACAGATCACTGGTACTGAGTTCTGATGCCTTCAAGAAGGTTGTGATCGCTTCATCATTACGTCCGGCCTCCATATAAAGGGACGCCAGCGCTAAATGCAGCTGCCCGTCATTTGGCCCGAGTTCTACAGCTTTTTCGTACTTGGCAATAGCTTCGTCAAGCTGATCCAGATACAGGTGGGCCTGTCCCAATGAGGCGTACAGGTAAGGATTGGATGGGTTTTCCTCAAGTGCCTTTTGGTATGCTGCAGCTGCCTGTTCATATTCACCGTTCAACATATAGTCATAAGCCAGCAGCTGGTGATCTAAAATCACAATCTCTGCTTTGCCTTTCTGCCCCAGCAGCCAATCATTAAAGAGCTTGATTCGTTCTTGTTCAACCAGCTGTTCCCGGAGTGACTCTTTCTCCGCTTCGAATTCATCGCCTTCAGCCAAAATCTTGTCGGTAACTTTAATAATATGATACCCAAAATCTGTTTTCACTAGATCACTGATTTCACCGACTTCCATGCTGAACACTGCTTGTTCAAAAGGTTCCACAGTATCGCCGCGGTGAATAAATCCCAGATCACCGCCGGAAGAAGCGCTGCTGTCATCGCTGTAGAGTCTGGCTGCTTCCTCAAACTCCATGGTATCCAGTTTCTGGCGAATTTCCTCAGCAACAGTTTTGGCATGATCCCATGCTTCAGTTTCTTCCGATTCGACCTTAATCAGGATGTGGCTGGCCCTGACTTGTTCATAACTGTCTTTGACAGCCTGATCGTTGATGGTGATCTCACCGGTTAAGTCATCAACCAGCTGCTTGAACTGGAGCTGCTGGGTGACATATGCCCTGAGCTCAGCATCTGTATAGCCGTAGCTGTCCAGTGTCTCCCGGCCATAATTTTCCACTAGAGCATCAAGCTCTTGTTGGATCTCAGCTTGTTCAGGCTTGTACTTGCGGACCTCAAGTTCCTGTTCGATCAGGGAATTGTTGACCAGAATATCAAAGGCCTCATATCTGATCCTCTCCAGGACACTGCTGCTCAGCTGTCCACCGTACAGCATCTGATAATACATCGCCTCTTGGAAATAGGCGTTTTCCAGGGCTGCCAGGGTGATCGGCCGTCCGTTAACTGTGGCTACCGACGCGTAGGCGTCCCGGCCTCCGCCAAAAAACGAGCCTCCAATATATAAAGCTCCGCCTAAAAAGGCCACACAAATAAGAATGATCAGTGGTTTTGCCATCTGCTTGAATTTCCTGCGCAAATAATACCATTCCCTTCCAATGTCAGATGAGTGCACAAGAATATTGTACTTCACAGCACTTGTTCTGTCAAACCGATAAGTGTCGTTTGATCTGGAACTTTTTTGGATCAATAAACTCAGCAAGCTGTTGGGCATAGGTAGCCGGGCACTTGGGGTTGGCATGGCGCACCACCGTCAAATCCGGGCTCACCAGCTTAGTGATAGCCCCGCCGCCTAAGCCGATGATAGTCTGCCTTTCTTCCATCATCTGCACATTGTAGATAGATTCGGCTTCCGCTTTGGCATAGCCCACATTTTCCAGATCGCTGAAAATATAGCGCTGGCGGTAAAGATAGTACGGATTCATATTTATACCAGCCAGGCGTTCCCGGGCGTAGTTGGACATTGCTTCTCCCAGTTTCTGTTCCAACTCCAGCTGCTCAAGATTCTGACCAAAACGGCTGGCCCGTTTTAAAGCCAGGCTGTGAATGGTGATGTGATCCGGGCCCAATTTGATGATTTCTTCTAAACTGTAGCAAAAATCGGCTTGACCCTCACCGGGCAGGCCCAGGATCAAGTCGGCGTTAATGTGCTCGAACTGGTACCGCGCGGCTAAAGCAAACGCTTCTCTAACCTGATCGGCGGTGTGCTCTCTTCCGATCAGCTGCAAAGTTCGGTCGTTCATTGTCTGAGGATTGATGCTGATCCTCTGCACTCCATGGGCTTTGAGAATCTCCAGGGTCTCAGGTGTCAACGTTTCGGGGCGCCCTGCCTCAACCATGTACTCCTGACACCTATCGGCATCGAAGTATTCGTTCAAAAGCTTTAACAGCTTGCTTAAGTCGCTTCCGGTGATGGTCGTTGGAGTTCCGCCCCCCAGATAGACGGACTGGACCTTGATGTTGTGCTCTCGCAGCAGTTCTCCCAAGGCTGTGATCTCCTGATGCAGTGCCTTAAGAAAACTTTTAACCAAGTGGGAATGGGTTTCAAAGGGATAGGCTGCAAATGAACAGTACCCACACCGGGTCGGGCAAAAGGGTATGCCCACATAGACGCTTACCGGATTATTGACATTGGGCATAAAAAAGCTTCGCTGCCTGTCCACCACGTCCAGGAGCAGCTCCTGGCGGGATCCGGCCACACCGTAGACATCCGTCAGGATCGAGATGATCTTCTCCCTGCTGAAATTGCGGTCAATTAGGCGGTGGACCAGCTTGGTGGGGCGCACGCCAACAAGAATACCCCAGGGACTGAAGGGAATGCCATAAGCCTGGCAGAGGACAGTCTTCACTCCCAAGCGGATCCGTTCTTTGACCCGGTTGGCCCGGTCGGCCTGATCGTAACAGGGGTCGTTGATTTCTGCGTCAAAATGGTGCCACGGTTGATGCTGTTCCAGCTCGACGGTGGTTTCGATCCCTGCCGCCGTGTCCAAAGCCGTGACTTCGATCACCGGTCCGCGGGAAAAATCCACACTGCGGAACAAAGAAGTAATGGCTCCCTTGACTGTTGTGGCCAACTCTGGGGGAGCCTTAATCTGAAAACACTTTGGTTTTAACTGTTGGGGTATGGGCATCAGTGCTGCTCCTTAACGCAAAAAAGGATTGAGAACCAGTGCTCGTTCCAGGATTACTTCCTGGCCATGGCCCGGATAAATAACCGTATCCTGAGGCAGTCCTTTGATTCTCTGCAAGCTCTGCTTCAACTTTTTTCCATCGCCGCCGGGAAAATCACTACGCCCGATGGACAGTTTGAACAGAGTATCGCCGGTAAACAAAGCACCGGTGGTGTACAGACAAATGCTTCCCGGAGAGTGCCCGGGCGTATGGATCACCGTCAGGACAATCTTGCCCAACTCGAACTGGTCTCCATCCTGCAGCAAGCGCTCTGCTTTGGGGCTGACGATCAGCTGATCCTCGACAACCAGCGCTGAAAGGTTCAGGTTGGGATCCTGCAGATAATCTGCGTCCGCTGCATGTATCCAGACTGGTGCACCTGTCTCTTCACTGAGAAACTGGTTCCCGGCAATATGATCAGCATGGCCATGGGTGTTAATCATGGCCATCAGCTTTAGCTGCTTTTCTTTCAAGTAATCCAGAATCAGTTCACTTTCCAGGATCGGATCAATAACAATGGCGGTATCCTGTTCGGAAACAACATAACAGTTCGCCGCCACCAGCTTTGATGTAAACTTACGAATCTCCACTGGCTACATCTCCTTTACGTCGGCGTCGCTCTCCGGACCGAGACTACCCCGTCCACCTGCCGCAAGCGCTGAATCAACGACTGCATGTGGTCTAAATTATGAATATCCACCGTCAATAAAATGAGTGCAATATCATCCTGCAGTTTGCGGGTATTAACCGCCTCAATATTAGTCTTGCCTTCGGCAATAGTGTTCATAATCGTTGACAGCATATTCATCCGGTCAATGGCTTTCAGTTCCAGCTCCACAGGGAAGGACCCTTTGTCATCCGTGTTCCACTGCACTTCTATCTGCCGGCCCCGATCCACAGCCAGGTTCCTCACATTGGGGCAGTCCGCGCGGTGAATCGAAACTCCCCGACCCCGGGTGATATAACCAACAATCTCATCGCCGGGTACAGGCGTGCAGCATTTAGAGAACCGCACCAGGAGATTGTCCACGCCCTTAATCAAAACTCCTTTCGCTTCCCGGTGCCTGGTGGGCTGCTTACTCTTGTTGATCAGGCTGCTGCGGCGCTGTTCCTCCAGTTCAGCCCCGGCCAGCTTCTGCATCACCTGATTGGCTGTAACTCTGCCAAACCCGATACTGGCAAACAGATCTTCCGGATTACTGTGGCCGTAGCGCTTGGCAGTCTCTGTGATCCTTTCCGTGGTCAGATATTTCTTGTGATCAAGGTTGTGTTTCCTCAGTTCTTTTTCCAAAAGCTCCCGGCCGCGCATTACACTGTCATCGCGCTGCTGATCCTTCAGCCAGGCTCTGATTTTGCTCCTAGCTTTCGATGTTTTCACGAAGTTAAGCCAGTCTTGGCTGGGGTTAGGGTGTTTGCCCGTGAGGATCTCCACAAACTCGCCGTTTTTCAACTGATAATCCAAAGGCTCAATTCTGCCGTTGACTTTCGCCCCGATACAGCGCAAACCGACGTCGGTGTGGACCTCAAAGGCAAAGTCGACAGGGGTTGCTCCGCTTGGCAGGGCTTTGACATCGCCCTTGGGGGTGAAAACAAACACCTCGTCTTCGAACAAGTCGATCTTGAGGCTCTCCATGAATTCCTGAGGATCTTTGGTATCCTGCAGCCACTCCACTGCGTCCCGCAGCCACTCGACTTTCGTGGCCACAGTATCCTTGCGGCTGCTGTAGCCTTCTTTATACATCCAGTGGGCGGCCACACCTTTTTCAGCTATCCGGTGCATTTCCCAAGTCCTGATTTGAATCTCGTATAATTCACCGTTAGGCCCGATGATTGAAGTGTGCAGTGATTGGTACATGTTCGATTTAGGCATGGCAATATAGTCTTTGAACCGTCCCGGGATCGGCTTCCACAGAGTATGGATGGAACCCAGCACGGCATAGCAGTCTTTGACCGAGTCGACGATCACCCTCACTGCTAAAAGGTCATAGATCTCATTGATCGTCTTGTCTTGTCTCTGCATTTTCTGGTAAATGCTGTACAGGTGCTTGGGCCGGCCTTGAATCTCCGCAGTGATGCCAACCTCAGCCAGTTTGTCACTTAGAATCTGCATCAACAGCTGCAGATCACCTTCCCGTTCCTGCCGCTTTTTGTTGATCTGGCTCACCAGTTGATAATACTGCTTCGGCCATAGATAGCGGAAAGCGAGGTCCTCAATCTCCCATTTGATGCTCCAGATTCCCAGCCTGTTGGCTAAAGGCGCATAAATATCCAGAGTCTCCCGGGCGATTTTGATCTGCCGTTCATGATCGACATGGCGCAGTGTGCGCATATTGTGGAGCCTGTCGGCAAGCTTAATCAAGATCACCCGGATATCTTTGGCCATGGCAAAGATCATTTTCCGCAAATTTTCGGCTTCCCGTTCAAAGCGGTCCTTAAAAGGAAGCTTCTCCAATTTGGTCACGCCGTCCACCAAGGCAAAGATATGCTCACCGAACTCAGCCAGCAGCTGTTCCGGAGTCACGGCAGTGTCTTCGATCACATCATGCAAAAGCCCGGCAGCAATCGTGTCCAAATCCAGCTCTAGATCTGCCAGGATGGAAGCAACCTCAAAAGGGTGCAGGAAAAAAGGTTCGCCTGAATCACGAAACTGTCCTTCATGAGCTGCTTTGGCAAGATGATATGCTTTTGTGACAACATCAAGGTTGGCATCTGGATAGTATTTCTCGATGCGCTCGATTAAGGACTCCAGATTCAAGGTCTCACCTCGCTTACCAATCACTTATCATATTTCACCAGCGTAAAGATATCGTATCCTTGAAGATTCTCCCTTCCCTTGAGTGCTTCAAGCTCGATCAAAAATGCAAAACCACTGATTTCGGCACCGACTTGCTCAACCAGCTTGGCGGCTGCGCCGATGGTGCCGCCGGTGGCCAACAGATCGTCCACCAGGACAACCTTCATGCCTGGTTTAATCGCATCTTTGTGCATCTCCAGGGCATCAACGCCGTATTCCAGTTCGTATTCTACACTTAATACCTCGCCGGGCAGTTTGCCCCGTTTGCGAATCAAAACGAAACCGAGTCCAAGTTCATACGCCAGCGGGGCTCCCAAAATAAAACCCCTGGACTCCACTCCCACAATCATGTCAATGGTCCGCTCTCTGCAAAATTGGGCTATCTGCTTGATTGCATATTGAAATGCTTCCGGGTCTTCCAGCAAGGTAGTAATGTCTTTGAAACTAATACCGGGTTTTGGAAAACCCTCAATCACTCGTATTTTTTCCTTTAAGTTCATCAAGAAAGCCCCTTTCCAAACAATGCTGTAAGTACGTTAAAACCTGCATCCGTGTAATTTTACCTCTATTATACAAAACTGAAGCATTTAAGTCTAGTTTCTGCGCTGGTTTAGGCATCATTTCAACATAATTTGCTGTGTTTTTGATTAATCCCAGTTCAGAAAAAACTCCTAGGACAAACTCTACCCCTTCCCGCAGATTGAGGGAGCGGGCAATGGTATCGATCTGCTCCTGCGACAGCTGTGGGCTTTGAGCCCGCCGCATCGCCAGATAAAATTTAGCCAACAAATCCCGATCCGGCAGCAGGCGCCTGACCTTGCCCTGCAGCCAGGCACAGTCGTCTCGTCCATAGACAGCGATTAAACAGCCACCTGGCTTCAGCCCTTTGATCAAGGCATTGAACAAAGCCGGTTGGGTGCAGGCGTCATAGAGTACTACCTGATCCCACTGCCATTGAGGCTGCCATCTTCCCGTTGAAACGATCCAACTGATGGTTCCATCCTCGATCAGTGTCACTAGTTCCTCCCGCTCCTCATCGCTAAGCAGCTGATGTTCAAAGCCGATGTGGCTCCCGTTGGGAATAGTTATCCTGAGCTCACGGCAGAGTTCAAGGGCTCTGCCTGGTGTAGCTGCAAAAATCAGGGCTCGTTTTTGGGGATCGACATGTTCCTGCACAGCTTTGATCTTATTCCAGACATTTCTTTGATCTATAATATTGCCAGATACATTAGCTGTGCACTCAAGATCTGCTTCTTGAGCAACGAAGCTCAGCTGATCGTAGTCCGGCGACAGCTGCCACGGATAACGGTTCCACATCCATTCTTCAATGAAATTACCCGGTTCCAGCTCGGCCTGGAAGTCTCTAAGCAGGAGTTCAATCTTGGTGGGATCCCCGTAGCCAGGCCGGGGTACCACCGCAAAATCCACCTGTTCCCGATACCGGTCAACCTGCTGCAGCGCCTGGTACATGCCAAACCCGACGGCTTCGATTACAGCACCTTCCTGATCCTGAATAATGCACCGCAAATGTTCTTGATCGACCCCCATAGGCCTGGTGCTTAAAACAGCCCCGGTAACCTGCAGCACCGGAGTGGGATTGCCCATCCCGAAGGGTTCCAAAAGTTCAAACTCCCGCAGCAGCTGGTGGTCGATGTCCTTAATACTGATCCGGCTGTCAATCCGGACTTTGGGAATAAAGTCCTCGGGCTTAAGCTGGCTGCGGACAATCTCCGCCAGACTCTCCCTTAATGCCGGAACCTTGTCAGCTTCCAGAGTCATGCCGGCAGCCATTTCATGGCCTCCAAATTCCAGCAGCAGATCGCCCACTGCCTTTAAGCCTTCATACAGGTTGAATCCAGTGATACTCCGGGCGGAACCCTTGCCAACTCCATCCTCCAGAGATATGACAACCGTTGGACGGTAGTACTGCTCCACTATCCTGGAGGCAACAATGCCGATCACTCCCTGGTGCCAACCGTGGTCCGCCACAACAATGACGGGATCTTCCTGCCAGCCGTTGGTTTCAAGCATGGCTACTGCCTGCTGAAAAATCTCCGCTTCTGTCTCCTGCCTGACCCGGTTTTCCTGGTCCAGGACCTGTGCCAGACTGCGGGCATGAAGCGGATCGCGGCTTAACAGCAGTTCCACTCCCCTGGCTGATTCACCCATTCTCCCCACGGCATTCAGCCTCGGTCCCAGTTTGAACCCTAAATCTGCAGCCTTGTACGGCGGTTTCAGCTGACAGACCCGGGCCAATGCCCGCAGCCCCAAGTTTGTAGAATTCTCCAGCCGCTGCAGGCCCAGTTTGACAAAAATCCGGTTCTCATCAACCAGGGGTACCAGATCCGCAACTGTTCCCAAAGCCACCAAATCCAGCCATTGGCGAAAATCTCGCTCGTAGTACTCACCTAAAGCTTGTACCAGTTTATAAGCGACGCCAACGCCAGCCAAATACGCAAAAGGATAGACACTGTCTGCCCGTTTGGGATTGATCACCGCCACTGCCTTGGGTAACTGGGCCTTCGGTTCATGGTGATCGGTAATGATCAGATCCAAACCAATCTGCCTGGCATAATCCGCCTCGGCAATGGCAGTGACGCCGCAGTCCACCGTGATCACCAGTGAGCTGGACTTGCTGATCTCCGCCAGCGCCTCTTGATGCAGCCCGTAGCCTTCGTCCATGCGGTTGGGGATATAATAATGGATCAGCTCAGGATCTTTAGCAAGGCTGCGTAAAACCTCCACTAACAGGACCACCGAAGTCTGACCATCCACATCATAATCACCATAGATTGTGATCGGTTCGCTATTGGCCAACGCGCTAACGATCCGCTCTACCGCCGTCTCCATGTCCGGCAGCAGCAGCGGCGGATGCAGCTGAGTATAATCAGGATTGAGGAACTTCTCGGCAGCTTCAACTGTGTTGATCCCGCGGTCAGCAAGGATCTTGGCAGTCACCTCCGAAAGCCCCAGTTCATTTTCAAGAGACCGCCATTGTTCAGATGGCGGTGTGATTAGCCACATTTTTTTCAAACCTCAGTCCCCCTAACCTGAACTTTTTCGAGTTTTCCTGTGGAATTCCTTCATCGCAACTAGCTTGATTTTCTCAGTTCAGCATAGTATTATTAAGGAAAGCCTAAGGAAAGGGGATTTTTTCGGTGGACATAGTCAAACGTGTCCTGGTTACTGAAGAAGAGATTCAAAACCGGGTCCGGGAATTGGGTGCCCAAATCAGCAAGGACTATGAAGGTAAGGAAATACTTCTGCTCTGCATCTTAAAAGGCGGGCTTATGTTTTTGGCTGATCTGGCTAAACACATCAGTGTTCCTGTGACCATGGACTTCATCGGCATCTCGAGTTACGGCCATGCCACCCGTTCATCAGGTGTCGTTCGAATCACAAAAGACCTGGAAGAAAGCATTGAAGGTAAACATGTCCTGATTATTGAGGATATCATTGATTCCGGTCTGACGTTAAGCTACTTGATGAACAACCTGGCCATACGCAAGCCGGCCAGTCTGAAAATCTGCACATTGTTGGACAAGCAGGTTAACCGGGAAGTGGACATACCTGTGGACTACGTAGGGTTTACAGTACCCAACGAATTCCTCGTCGGGTACGGGTTGGACTTCTGCGAGCTGTACCGGAATATTCCTTATATTTTTGTCCTCGATCCCAAATACTACACATCCGAGATGGAATAACAGCAGCACTATCCCACCAGGTTGGCAATCCTGCCGGCCAGTCAAGTACACCAATATATTAAACTCTGAAGAAACGAACCCCTGATTCATCTCTTCAGAGTTTTTGTTTTCCTTATTCCCATTCAAACTCGTTAACAGCTTTAATCCAATTGGTCTGCATCGTGCCTTCGTACTTGGCAGAGGGGATATACATCGCCAAAAAGACGATGGAACCATTTCTGTTAAAGTAAACGGAGCGGAGCATCGATTTGACCCCATCGGGGCCGACTCCTTCAACCGCATAGAAGTGGGTTTTCAGGCCGTTTGAAGTCGTGATTTCCCGATTGGCAAACACCAGTTCATCCTTTAAGAATGGGCTCCAGCGTTTAGCTACCAGACTAACCACATTGTTCACATTGCTGTTGGGGATGACACCAATCTCCATTACGATTGAGCCATCATTCCATGACATCTCCAAGAATTCATAACCGAACACTGTCTTCGCGTGATAAACATCAGCATTATTGGGTACCACCGCATAGAAGCCTGGATTATCCACGTAGTACCACCAATACTCTTTGTGCTCGTGCAGATAAAACTCGCCTGCCGCAACACCACTGCTGGCAATTGTAACCAAGACAACTGCCAAGCCGATGACAATTTTCCAACTGCGCATAATCAACCCCCCATGCTAATGAAAAAACCACCTCGAGGTGGTTCATCCTGCCTAACGCTGCTTTACCGAACCAACTCCCGATCTACTGATCACAATCTCTGTCTTTTCAGCAATCCGAAGGGTGACGGTATCGTCAGACAGTGCAGTTATCTCACCGTGAATGCCGCCGATTGTGATGACCTTGTCACCTTTTTTCAGTGCATCCAGCATTGCCTGACGCTGTTTCTGCTGCGCCTGCTGTGGCCGAATCATCAAAAAATAGACGATGGCGAACATGACCACAAACGGCAGCACCATGGCTACTAAACCACCTGCAGCCGGTGTTTGGGCTTCAAGGAACATGGGCTCACCTCCATCATAATATTATACTTCTCTTTCATAGAAGGTTATCCTGCATAGTCTGCAAAAAACTGCTCCCTAAACTGCTGCAGCCGATCTTGGCGGATCGCCTCCTTGATCCCTTCCATCAACCGGAACAGGAACACTAGATTGTGAATTGTTGCCAGGCGTAAGCCCAACACTTCCCTGGCTTTGAACAGATGACGGATGTACGCCCTGCTGAAATGCTGACATGTGTAACATGGACAGCCAGCTTCAATTGGTTCAAAATCCCTGGCAAAGGGCTGATCCCTGACCGTCAGATTACCGTAGCGGGTCATGACTGTCCCGTGCCGGGCAATCCTGGTCGGCAGCACACTGTCAAACATGTCCACACCCCGCAGCACCCCTTCAATCAGGCAATCCGGCGAGCCAACCCCCATCAGGTACCGGGGCTTGTCCGGAGGCAGAGCTGGTATCACTGTTTCCAGCATCTCATACATCAGCGGTTTGGGCTCACCTACACTCAAGCCCCCAATACCGTAGCCGGGACAATCCAGCTCCCCAAGCTGCTCAGCGCTTTGTTTGCGTAAATCAGAGAACACTCCCCCCTGGACTATTCCAAACAGTGCCTGGTATGGATGATCATGCCTGGCCTGACACCGCTTGGCCCACCGGTAAGTCAAGTCTGCCGACTGCTTGATATAGCTGTACTCCGAAGGGTAAGGCGGGCACTCGTCGAAGGCCATGGCAATGTCGGAGCCGAGCTCCATTTGAATCTCAATGGATTTTTCCGGTGAAATAAAGTGTTTGGATCCATCGAGATGGGAACGGAATTCTACTCCCGCTTCGGTGATCTTCCGCAGCTGCCCCAGGCTGAAAACTTGAAAGCCCCCGCTGTCGGTGAGAATGCTGTGCCGCCAGCCCATAAACTGATGCAATCCCCCGGCTTCCGCAATCAGATCGCTGCCGGGCCGCAAATAAAGGTGGTAAGTATTGCTTAAAATGATTGCCGCTCCAATTTCCTCAAGCTCGTGAGGTGTGAGGGTCTTGACAGTTGCCTGGGTACCAACGGGCATAAAGACCGGTGTTTCGACTACTCCATGAGCCGTCTTGAGAAGCCCTAAACGCGCCTGTGAATCTGATGCGGTTTTTTGTACTGTAAATTTAAGTGTCATTGCTTTGCTCCTTGTTGATTAGCAGCATGGCGTCTCCAAAGCTGAAAAAGCGGTACTCATGGTCAATCGCCACTTGATACGCCCGTTTGATCAAATCCAGGCCTGCAAAGGCTGAAACCAGCATCAGCAAACTGGACTGGGGCAGATGGAAATTGGTAACCAACCCATCGATAATCTTAAACTCGAAGCCGGGATAAATGAAAAGATCCGTCCAACCGGATCCCGGTAAAATCTTGCCGGATCGCCCCAGCGTCTCCAGGGTGCGCACCACCGTGGTGCCGACGGCAATTACTCGTCCTCCGCCCTGTTTGCACTTGTTGATCGCCGCTGCATGCTCCTCAGCCAGGTAATAGTACTCTGAATGCATCTGGTGATCGGCTACATCAGTGACCTTTACCGGTCGAAATGTATCAACCCCGACATGCAGTACCAGGGGCACAATCTTGACGCCCATTTCCTGAAGGCTATTCAGCAGACTTGGTGTGAAATGAAGCCCTGCAGTCGGGGCAGCCGCCGATCCTTTAATATTGGCGTAAACGGTTTGATACCGTTCCTTATCTTCCAACTTGGCTTTAATATATGGAGGCAAAGGTGTTTCGCCCAGCTGTTCCAAAACGGCATTGAAGTCGCCCTGCCAATCAAATTCCAGAATTCGGCCTCCAGATTCGGTCTTTTCCGCAACTGAGGCCGATAAATCAGGGCCAAAGCAGATTTTGGCACCAACCGGGCACCGTTTACCCGGCTTGACCAATGCTTCCCAGGACCGATCCGTTACCGGATGCAGCAGCAGCACCTCGATCTTGGCCTGGGTTCCTTCACGCCTCCCAAACAGACGTGCCGGAATCACCCGTGACTCATTGATTACCAGGATATCATTGGGTTTGAGATACTCCGGCAAATTGTAGAAGTGCCGGTGCTCAATTCTCTCTGCAGCAATATCGATTACCATCAACCGTGAACTATCTCTAGGTTCAACCGGTGTTTGAGCAATAAGTTGATTTGGTAGGTCGTAATTGAACTCGGAAACTTTCATTATCTGCTCCTTGCTTGGCTGCTTCGTGGTTATTCGTGTCCAGTACTGGTACGCATCAGCTTGCCGGCAGGAAAGACCGGTCTGGTTATCTCAAACTCGAAATAGTGATGATCGCCGTTGCGCTCAATGGTGGCTGTAACAGGCACGGTGACTCCTGATCCAGCTGCTGCAGCTGTACTGGGACTCTGAGGCTCAACATAGATAGCGATATATTTAGCTGGAGTCATCCCCTTTTCCCGGATTTCTTCCCGGGTATCTCCCGGAACACGCCACATCTGGACCCGGTATGTTGTGGCAAGGGTTTCTTCGATAACTGCTTCGATCTCCTTGTCTCGCTTGCCACCGCGAGATGCTGTATTTTTCAGCTCAACTGGTTCACATTTATCAATACCCTTCTGGGAAATGGTCACCACGATCTCATTCATACCCGGTTTCAGATAGCCATCGATCTCAGCCTGTGTTTCGATGGTTTCCACTGCTTGCTTGAAAGTGGAACCGATCAGGCTCAGCTTGTCAACCAGGTCTTTGCCGTCTTCGTTCAGCCCTTCGGCATAGACAACCCGCTGTTCACCGTTGAGGGCCAACTCAACACTGGGATTGATATCCAGCGTGACAAAGACTTCAGGAACGGCTCCTCCGGGGATTTCTCTGAGCTGCCCGGCTGAACCAACCAAAGCCAATACCAATACAGCAGCAACACTCCACTTCAAATAGAAAGGAGGCCTCTTAATCTTATAGGTGATTTCCTGTCCCACATGCACTGGTTTATGGAAAGGAACACGCAGAAATTCCCCCTGGGGAGTCATCACAGTGACGTGATCCCGTGTCGTCACTTCAACGACAATCCCTTTCCCCTGTTTCATGCCTACCTCCCCCTTTAAACCGTCCGCTTAAGATACTCCTGTAAGTAGTGAAATTCTCCAATCAGAATTAATGTCAATGTAATTATGTATTTCCGCTGCCGCTCAAGAGTTTTGCGGCTGACCTTGACCAGCTTCTCCAATTCCTTCAGCGGCAAGGCTTTGCGATGGGTAAGAAATTTCAATAATTCCGGATCATTGGCGAGAATTCTGGCTACCTCCAGGGCCCGATCCCGGGCATCCTGATGCTTTGGCGACACCCTGATCAGATCGGAAAACCGGACACCATAATCACTCAACAGTTGATTCAAACGGAAGATTTCCTCACGCCTCTCTTCAGCTTCCTGCTGCAGCTGAATAACCCCAACGGCTTCTCTGAGCTCAATCTTGCGGATCATGGTTTCTTCCGCGTCTTCAGCTTCCAGTGCCGACAAGGGAATTTCTTCCCTGGTGCGGGCCTTGCGGCGGAAAAAGTCTACCATGCGCCTTTTGATCACAATTTCCGCAAAGCTCAAGAACGATGCACCAGCTTTGAGGTTATACGCATTGATGGCCTCATCAAACGCTGACATGGCGATGCTCGCCTCGTCATCCCGCCCCAATACCAGATACTTCTTGGCGACTTGTGATGCCACCCGTAGGTAAAAAGGCCGGTACTCCCTGATTAGGCGTTCCCTGACGCTCTTATCGCCTTCTTGAGCCTGACGGACTAGTATGTCTAAATCTTCATGTTGTTTTTCACGAGCTGAATTGGCCATTGAATCGATCCTCCTTTATCATAAATTATTCGTACTTGGGAATATTTTCTTGGGTATGCTTAGTTATACCCAAACTCTGCTAAACTACCATCCTTGTTGCGCCAATCCTTCTTGACCTTAACCCACAGCTCCAGATACACTTTGGTCCCCAGCAGCGCTTCGATCTGCATCCGGGCCCCAGTACCGATTTTTTTCAGCATAGCGCCGTTTTTGCCGATTACGATCCCTTTTTGAGAACTGCGCTCCACATAAATGTTAGCCCGGACCAGCACCATGTCTTTGTCCGGCTTTGCTTCCACATGATCCACATCCACAGCCACAGAATGGGGGATTTCTTCCTCGGTGTGGTGCAAAATCTGTTCCCTGATCAGCTCAGCCATGACAAACTGCTCCGGATGGTCCGTAACCCAATCATCAGGGTAATACTGCGGCCCCTCTGGCAGATAGGAAACAATTGCCTGGACAAGATCGTCCAACCCGGTGCCCTCCTGAGCGGATACGGCCATCACTTCGGCAAAGGCATATCTGGTTTTGATGGCAAGGCAAAACTGCTCTTGCTTCTCGTTGCTGACCAGATCGGCCTTGTTAGCCACCAAAAATACCGGTGTATCCACATTCTGCAAGAGCTCAACAATTTCCTGGTCCTGTTTGACCCATTGAGAAATATCCACCAGGAAGCAGATAAGATCAACCTCGGTAAGAGTGGCTTTGGCAGATCTGACCATATATTCTCCTAATTTATGTAACGGCCGGTGGATCCCAGGTGTATCGATAAAGACAATCTGGGCTTCAGGCAGTGTTAACACCGCCCGGATGGTGTTGCGGGTCGTCTGTGGCTTGTCGGATACGATGGCAACCCTTTGTTTCAGCAAACTGTTGAGCAGCGTCGATTTCCCCACATTGGGGCGTCCCACAACTGCCACAAATCCTGATCTATACTCCATTCTGCGCCTCCTCAACGGGCAGTTTCAGTACCAACAGCAATCGATCCTGATCGGGCCCGTACTCATTTCTGTAAAAATCCTGCTGCTTGAATCCAAGGCTGGCATACAAGTTCACTGCTGCAGCATTGCCAGGATCAACAGTGAGGCTGACCGTTGTGAACCCGTCCCGCTGGAGACACTCCAAAGATCGTACCAGCAGTAATTTACCCAATCCTTGGCGACGGCGATCTTTCCTGACGGCAAATCCAAACAGATAAGCCTGCAGTGGGTCATCAAAGGCCCGTATGTATTCCGCTGCTGCCACCACCGTGGTTTGATCCAGCAACACAAAGACACGCCCGTGGCGAATAAATGGAGGCAAAAACCATTCATTCATCCCGCCGATTCCAAATGCTTCCTGTTCAATGGCAATAATCTGTCTGGCCAAATCAGGATCAACATCATTCAGTTCAATAAATCTATAATCCATAGCTATCCCCTGTGAATGCTCCCGGCAGCAGCTTGGCTATGGTCGTCTCTTCCACTTGTCCATGGAGGTTGGCTAGGACAATGATCACCTGATCATCAAAAAACTCAGCCATCACCTGGCGGCAGACTCCGCACGGAGTAATCACAGCAGTGGTATCGGCCACTACCGCTAAGGCTTTAAAAGAGGTCTCTCCTTCGGAAACCGCTTTGAAAATCGCAGTCCGCTCCGCGCAATTGGTGGGGCTGTAGGCCGCGTTTTCGATGTTGCAGCCAAGGTAGATTTTACCGCTGGAACCCAGCACAGCTGCGCCTACCTTGAATTTCGAATAGGGTGCGTAAGCATGTTCCAGAGCCTGAATCGCATGGTCAATCAGCCAACGGTATTCGATGTCAATCCCTCCCCAAGCTATGCCCTGAGCTGAAACAAGATCAAGGTAATCACGAATCCCAAAAGCCCGCCAATGATCACTTCCCCCAAGGAATGGATCTTGCTCTGTACCCTGGTATGGGCGACAAGGAGCGCCAGGGCAAAACCGAAGCAGGCCACAAAGGTATTCCCGGCGTACATAATCGCTACTGCCAAACTAAAGGCCAAAGCCGTATGGCCGCTGGGCATTCCTCCTTTGAAGTAGTTTGAACTGCCGGTGGCACTCTTAATCAAAATGATCGAACCGATGACAATCAACAGTGCCAATAAAGCCAAATCAGCGCTGTCAATCCCCCGCATCAGTGAGCGCAGCTCAAATTGGATCAGACGCTCAAACAGGACAATATACCCTACACCTGCAGCAATGACCGAACAGAACAGCACGGCCCCTGCAGCCACGTTTTTGGCGATGCGGGCCAAAGGATGAATCCCTTCATGGGCGAGATTGACTACCTCTTCAATAGCCGTATTGATCATCTCAGCGCTGATCACCATCCCGATGGTCAAGAGCAGAATCAATAATTCCACCCGGGTGACGTTGAGAACCATGGCCAGAATCATGACCAACATCCCGATGATCAAATGAACTTTCGCATTCCGCTGCGTCTTGACAGCATAGACAATACCATCAATAGCATGGTTGAAGCTATCGATAATATTTCTGGATCTCACCGCTGCTCCTCCTAATCCCGGGTTAGATTCAGCCTGGCCATGATCTGCTCCTCAAGAGCCCGCATTTCTTCTTTGTCCCCAGTATTCTGGTGATCGTATCCCAATAAATGCAGCAGGCCGTGGGCTGTAAGGTAACCTACTTCCCTGGCCAGGCTGTGATTGAAAGTCTCGCTCTGCTCCTGAGCCCGCTCCAGAGAAATCACGATATCGCCCAGCAATCGCGGAGCCCCCGGGGGTTGTTCGAAAACGTCACCTTCCTCTTGGGCAAAGGACAGCACATCAGTTGCCTGGTCAATCTGGCGGTACTGGCAATTCAGTTCCTTAATGGCCGCATCGTCCACAAAAGTGACGCCAACCTCAACCGGATCTTCGATTTCCAACAGTTCCAGCCCGGTCTCCAACACTCTGCGCACCACTGTATCCAGACCGGCAATATCGACGCGATTCTGTTCGTTATTGATGTATAACTCCATCAGGCCTTGCCCTTCCCTCCATTTTTCCTGCCCACGATATCCTCGCGGGTGATCTTCTCCGGATATTCAATCCGTCCGTGGAAGATGCCGATCAACACCTTGGAGAACGCATCGGCTATTTTGTTCAAATCTTGGAAAGTCAAATCACTCTCGTCAAGCTGGCCGTCATCGAGCCGCTCCCGGATGATCTTCCGGACCAACCCTTCAATCTTGCCCGGAGTCGGTTTTGACAGTGAACGCACTGCAGCTTCCACAGCATCCGCCAGGGAAACAATAGCCGTCTCCTTGGTCTGCGGCTTGGGCCCTGGATAACGGAAATCTTTCTCTTCCACCGTATCACCGTTATGCTCTTGAGCCCGGTGATAGAAATACTTCACCAGATCCGTCCCGTGATGTTCGATGATAAATGCAGTGACCACTGCTGGCAGTTTATGCTCCCGGGCCAGTTCCAGCCCATCTTTGACATGGGCTATCACAATCAAAGTTGACAAGGAGGGCGCGATCTTGTCATGGGGATTATCATTACCCAGTTGGTTCTCGACGAAGAACATCGGCCGTTTTACTTTGCCAATATCATGGTAAGTGGCACCTACCCGGGCCAGCAGTCCATCGGCACCAACCGCATCGGCCGCCGCTTCAGCCAAATTGCCCACGATAATGCT
This sequence comes from Bacillota bacterium, assembly GCA_012840925.1. Classification (GTDB taxonomy): domain Bacteria; phylum Bacillota; class Limnochordia; order Darwinibacteriales; family DTU012; genus DTU012. The sequence continues at coordinate 21,598 of DUVS01000010.1, read as the reverse complement.
GTGATGATAGGTTCCTGGTGTCTCCATCAACAAGCGCCGCAAGAGCGGATGATTAGGATTGGTCAATTCCAGCAGGCGAATCGCAGAAGTGATAGAAAAGATGCTTTCAAAATAAGGCAGCGAGCCAATGGTGCTCACGGAACAGATGACACCGTTGAGAATCCCCAGATAACTGTGGATCAGCAAACTGGAATCACCCAGCAAAAGCCCAAAGGTGATCATCACCAAAAAGTTGCTGCCGCCGACGATAAAACCAGCCCGCATCAATTCGCCGCGCTGGCTCACCTTGGAAACACTCAGAATCGCAATCAAGCCGCCAATTAATCCCTGCACGACCAAGGGCAGCGATTGAAAGATAATGCCGCTGATTACCGTCAAAAAGGTTACCGTCAAGTAACCTGTCCGATAATCCAGCAGCATAGTCACTAACATGCCCGCTAAAGCAATCGGTGTTAAATACATAACCAGCAGCCAGGGAACTAAGGACAGGATTTTAGTGATCAGGGTTACCAAAATCAGGACTGAGCCCACAAAAGCCAGCCTGCTCTCGCTGTGGATAACCCCCGGCCTGGATTTATACAGGGCAACACCATAAATCACCAGCAGCAAAGTTACAATACCAAACAGGCCTAATAAAGCCCAGTAATCGATGCCTTCCCGATACAACCCCAAATCCTTCAACAACTGAACATGTTCCGGTTCCACTACTGTTCCGTCGCTGATGATGATTTCGCCAGCCTTGACAAAGACAGGTTCCACTTGTTCCATGGCTTCCAGGCGCCTTTGTTCCACTGCCTGCTGATCCAGCACCAGGTTCGGCTCAATCACCTGAGATGCAACGGCAAAGGCTGCGTCTTGCAGCTGGGCGCTGATCTCGCTTTGAGCAATCAGAACTCGCATCCGATCCATAACACCAGCCAGATCTGCCTCGGAGATCCGCTGCTGCATTTGTTCCATAAACACCCGCTGGCATTCATGCACAAAGGTTGTATAAGCCACTTCATCTGTGGTCAACAGCTGATCCACAATCTGCACAGGCAAAGCTATTTCAACCTTTTGGGCCAGCTGCTTCTGAACATCCACCGGCCGGAAAGGGCTCTGATTGATCTCAGCATCCTCTTCTGCCTGTTCCTGCTGGAGCCTGCCATCGGAAATAATGGCAAAAATCGCTGTCAGCTTTTCCTCAGCCGCCACCACAGTGGCATGATTAACGATATAATAGTTGGGATCAGCCTTGGCTTCCGCTTCCGCCCTGGCTGCAGCTGCCTGCCGTTCCCTTTCCGTCTGAGCCCGGTTCTCCATATCCCGGGGAACGCGGATGTCCTGACGGGCCACTGTCCCGACTTCCAGTTTATATCCTACCGGACTGATATTGATCGACAGAATGCCAAACAGCCCAATAAAGATTAAAACTGCCAAGATCCACTGTCTGACAGTAGTCTGTTCCAATTTGTCCTTAACGCTGCGCCATACCTTTGTCCAAGGTTTTGGCTTAGACTTACCCATATTGGTAGCTCCTCCCACAGACTGCCGTTAAGCTTCGTCTTGTTGGTCACTTTCAAATTCAGCGTACGCTTTGATCACTCTCTGCACCAATGGATGCCGGACCACGTCACTTTCGGTCAGATAGCAGAACCCTATTCCTTTTACATCTTTAAGAATCCTGCCGGCTATAATCAAACCAGATTTCTTGCCCCGGGGCAGGTCGATCTGGGTCACATCACCGGTGACAACAGCTTTCGATCCATAGCCCAGGCGGGTCAAGAACATTTTCATCTGTTCATTGGTGGTATTCTGGGCTTCATCAAGAATGATGAAAGAATCATCCAAGGTGCGGCCCCGCATATAGGCGAGAGGAGCAACTTCAATCACGCCCCTTTCCCGCAGTTTCAAGTATTGTTCTTGTCCCAGAATGTCGTAGAGTGCATCATACAAAGGCCGCAAATACGGATCCACTTTGTCCTGCAGATCGCCGGGCAAAAACCCTAGATGCTCGCCGGCCTCTACAGCCGGCCGGGTCAAGATGATCCGGCTGACTTCTTTCCGCTTCAAGGCAGCCGCCGCCACAGCCATGGCCAAAAACGTCTTACCGGTACCGGCGGGGCCTATGCCGAAACTGATCACATTGGAATTGATCGTTTGGATATATTCTTTCTGTCCCTGCGTTTTCGGATAGATCTGCCGCCCGCGGGCTGTGGTCACAATGATTTCCGAATTCAGTTCCCGCAGAGACACTCCATTCCCTGTATTGATCAATTCACTGGCATAATGAAAGTCATGGGCGGTAAGATCCCGATTGAGCCCTGCTACATTCTCGAGAATCCGCCGCACCTTTTCCACACTTTCTGTATCTCCACTGAGTATTAAATCAATACCCCGGGGAATCACCCTGATCCCATACTGGTTCTCCAACCAGCGGAGATTCTCATCACCTTTGCCGCTGATGGCCTGGGCTTGGGCGATATCCGCTAAGGTAAAAACCATCTCTGTTGCTTGTTGAGCCACTCACAAACCTCCCCAATGTTCATAAAGACTATCATTATTATAACAAAATGTGATTCAGATGCAACCTAGAGCCGGGGCGCGAACTCGGCGATGTCCTGCTCCAGTTCTGCTATCAGTCCGACCCTGATCCCGTCCTGATCCTCGATTATGTACTCATCGACCTGTATATCACTAACTTGATCCCGTTCTACGCCCATGGCTGCCAATTGCTGCCAAGCCCGCTCCAGAGCGAGAATGCGGGCCTGCTCTGGCGAAATCTGCCTCGTTTGGTAATCTACTTCCGCATATGTATGTTTGGTCACTGCAAGGGGCAGTTTCAGCCTGCCAATCTGTACCTGCCAGGTTTGGCCGGAACTGGTGTGGTTGGCAAAAGGTACCTGTCTGCCCAGCCGTACTGTCCAACTGCCGACAGTGATCGTGTAATTGGTATGGTAGTTTCCGGTTTCCACTTCAGTAATTTTACTGAAAGCCGCTTCTCCAAAGGCATCGTACCAAACGCGGGCCCGGACAATGCCTTCGGCGCTCCCTTTTTGCCTGCGCCCGTATTGATCATAGTATTCACCGGAAATAAGAACATCTCCTCTCTTGACCGTACTCCCCACCGATACCAGGGTTGTGCCCCGAAACGGCACCACCTGGGTTACCAGGCCGTTTTGGGCGGCAACCATATCACCATACTGCACCTCTGCCAGATTGGGGCTGGTCCGCTCCACAACCTCAACTCTCATCAAAACACCCTTGATGCTCGCCCCAACCCAGGAGAGCTCGGGAAATTCCGTCAAAAGCAGGTTTTCCAGATAACGGAGTCTGATTTGAGACTTAGCTGCTCCCACCTTGACACCTTGGCCGATAAGCACAGCATTGATTTGCTCAAGGCTTATCTGCTCATTGCCAGCAATCTCGATCATCCAGACGAATCCGGTCAAATAATATAGAAAGCCTGCAGCCAGCACCAAACCGATCAGAAGCCCTTTCCGCTTGATTACTTTGGCAATAAAAAAGGGCAGCCCGGCCCGGCCGACAATTCCCACCCGGACGTTTAACCCGCTCAGCAGGGGGCGCAGCCGTTTAAAGTGTTTGATCCGGATCCTGCCGATCATGATGTTGGCGGTGACCCGCTCCAAATCCCAGATACCAAAGCCGTGACTGGCGATGCGGTTGATCAAGGTTTCCAACTGGGCACCCTTCAGTTTGATAATCACATATCCCGTAAGCCAAGCCCAAAGACGGGTAATCATGTTTCCACCTCGCTATTGTCCAACAATTTCGATACCGGTGATTACGCCTTCAAGCTTAAGATCATCTCTGTCGATAAAGCGAATGGCCAGTTTACGGCCGCTGATACACATTTGTCCGTCCTTCACGCGGACCCGGATGTCGGTGGAGGTATATTTTTCAATTCCTTTATGATTCTCAATCAGCATCTCGGTATTGCCGATCATGGTAATCCTGGGAAGATCCAAAATGGCGTCCGCAGGCAGATCCATGGTGCTCACCAGCTTTTTCACCACTCGGCTTAAGCCTCGTTCCATGAACACACCTCCAACAATTCCTGCTTCGTTTAAAACTATGCTTATCTACCGCAAAGCATTACTGCAAAAACAACCCTTGACGGTCCTCGAAGGCACAAAAAAACCCAAGACAGCTCTGTTTTGAACAAAACAGCTCTGTCTTGGGCAGTGTTTCTTATCGATTACCTTATCTGGCCGGCCAGGGCCTCTTGCAGCGCGGTTCCCTGAGTATTTCGCTAAAAATGAAACCGGCCCGCATCTGGGATGCCAGATCTCCTGACACAGTTTGTGCAGGGATGGTTTTCGCTGCTGTTGGTACTCTTGGCTTGATTCTTGGTGTCAAAGAATCAAACTCATCGAATACCGCGTCCAGATCCACATCAGCTTCATCTTCCCAGTCTGCAAAACTGTCAAAGCCATAATCCGAATCTCTGCCAAACTCCGTTTGCGGCCTCGATTGCTGCGACAAGGTTGATGACTTCACCGTTGGCGCTGTTGATACTGTCGGCACTGAAGCAGCAGTCTGAGTTTGTTGAGTCCTTGCTGCTGCAGGCCGCGGCAGCACCCGAGCCTTCCCGGCCTGAGGCCGCTGAGGGGCCGGCTGTACCTTTGGTATTCTGGGCATGGTTTTGGGCGGTGGTTTTTTCGTGGACTGCAACACAGCACTGACCACTGATGCGACCAGATAAATGACGACAATTACCGGTACTAAGGATCCCATTTTACTCCTCCTCAGAGCCTGGCATTAATCAGTCTTGTCTTTCTGCTTCTGATCCTGCTGCTCTGGTTTGCCTGCATTACCAATAGCCTGACGCATATCGGTATCAGCCATGATGTTGCGCATCTGATAGTAATCCATCACGCCAAGCTTGCCTTCGCGTAAAGCTTCAGCCAGCGCTTTCGGTACTTCAGCCTCGGCTTCCACTACCCGGGCCCGCATTTCTTCTACCCGAGCCCGCATCTCATGTTCCAGGGCGATAGCAGCAAACCGGCGCTCAGCAGCCTTAGCCATGGCAATATTCTTATCAGCTTCAGCCTGGTCGATCTGGAGCTGTGCACCAATGTTGCGGCCAACATCCACATCAGCGATATCAATGGAGAGAATTTCAAAAGCAGTACCAGAATCCAGGCCTTTAGACAAGACGGTGCGGGAAATCTGGTCCGGATTCTCCAGCACTTCTTCATGGCTTTCGCTGGATCCCACCGTGGTTACGATACCTTCGCCAACCCGGGCGATAATCGTTGCTTCACCGGCTCCACCCACTAAACGGTCGATGTTGGCGCGGACAGTGACCCGGGCGATGGCCTTTAACTCAATACCGTTTTTGGCTACCGCAGAGATGACCGGGGTTTCAATCACCCTGGGATTGACACTCATCTGGACCGCTTCCAGCACGTTGCGGCCTGCCAAGTCGATGGCAGCTGCCCGTTCAAACACCAAAGGGATATCTGCCCGGTGGGCTGCAATCAACGCATCGATTACCCGATCCACATTACCCCCGGCTAGATAGTGAGCCTCCAGTTTGTCGATGGTTACATCGAGGCCTGCCTTATAAGCTTTGATTAAAGGGATAATGATCCTTCCCGGCGGTACCCGCCGCAGCCTCATTCCCACCAGCGTCAGGATTCCTACCTGAACTCCGGCTGCCAGTGCCGAAATCCACAGCCCAATGGGAATGAAGGAGAAGAGAAAGACGACAAACAAAACGATCAGGAAAACCAAGAAGATCACTAAAGGTTCCACCATATTGCCTCCTCCACAGGTATTCTTTAGTCAATCAGAACTTGCTAATTGACTTCTGTCACTACAATCCGATTTCCTTCCACATGCACTACCTTCACCATGGTGTCGTTGGCGATAAAGTCTCCATCTGATACTACGTCGTAGCGCTGATCACCAATTTTGACGATTCCCGCCGGCCTCAGGGTTGAAACAGTGATACCGGTTTTACCGACTAGCTCACTGTAATCCCTGACACCCTGATACCCCATGGATTTTTCCTCCCGCGTCAGCAGCACAAACCGGCTCCAGGCCTTTGACTTGGTAAATCTTTTCCACAGCAGGATAATGATTGCAATGGTTACTACGAGAGTAATGGCCAGGCTGGTCAATGCGGCGGTGAAATTATCAAAAGAGAGGAAAATGCTAGCGAGAATGCTGATCAAGCCCAGAACTCCCACAATGCCGAAACCGGGGATCACGAAGATCTCGGCAATCAGCATGATAATGCCAAGGACAAACAGAACTACTACTTCCATACCGGCTAACCCGGCTAAGATCCGGCCGCCAAAGAACAGGCCCATGGCTAAGACGCCAATCACACCCGGCAGCCCTAATCCTGGCGACAGCAGCTCAACGATAATCCCCAGAAAGCCCAGAATCAATAAGATCTGGCTGACAGTCGGTTCAGTCACAAACCCTGCCAACCGCTCAGCCCAGTTGCGCTCAATTTCCACCACAGGGAGATGATCAATCTCATAGTGGGCCAAGATGTCAGAACGGTAGTTAGTGAGCAGATCGGCATAGCCAACCTTGAGAGCATCCTGTGCAGTCAAAGTCAGCAATTTGCCGGGCCCCACCAGGCCGTCGATGACAATATCCGCATCAACCATGGCTGCGGCAATATTGGCATCCCGGTTGTGGCGCTGGGCGGTGGCCGCAAACTCAGCCCGCATGAATGAAACGGTCTTTGGGTCCAAAGGCCGGGGTTCAGCTGCTCCTATGGTACTCCCGGGGGCCATGGCAATATGCGGTGCTGCTATAGCAATCAATGCCCCTGCTGATATAGCCCGTTCCCGGACAAAAGCAATCACCGGAGTCTCCATCCGCAGGATATAGTCGCGGATTTCGGTGGCAGCATCAACCCGCCCGCCAAAGGTGTTGATTTCCAAGAGCACTGCTGCCCGGTCCTGCTGTGCCTGTTTTAAGCCCCTGAGTACATATTGGGACAGGCCAAGCTCTACCGTGCCATCAACAGAGATGATATATATTTGAGCAGGCGGCAGCTGGGCAAAGCAGCTTACTGCACTTAACACCAGTGCAAGGGCGATCACTGTGGTCAAGAGAGATATTCGCACTAAATGACGGCTCATGATCGGCCTCCCTTCATTCAAATACTATTCATATAGATCCAATCGGTAACACTTTTGGCACTATAAACTAAAAAGTGATATCTATGGAAAAAAAGCTCGACATCAATCAATTATGATATCGAGCCGATACTTGTCTATCGGAATCTTGCATTCCGCTTGCGCGCAGCTTCAGACTTTTTCTTCCGTCTTACACTAGGCTTCTCATATTGTTCCCTTTTCCTGACTTCAGACAATACACCTGTCATCCGCACTTGTCTCTTAAAACGGCGTAAAGCACTATCGAGGGACTCATTCTTACCTACTCGAATTTCTGCCATCCTGTATCCCTCCCTCCACAGCATCACGTACAATATTACAGGGGTTCGCTTTCATTATAATCTATTAACTATAGTTGGTCAATTGTTTTATCCTGGCGGCCAAGTTAACTCCCGCCCTCCCAGCAGATGGAAATGAAGGTGCGGCACAGTCTGGCCTCCGGCAGGGCCGCAGTTTGTCACCAGCCGATAACCATCCTGCAGCTGGTATTTTGCAGCCAACTCCTTCACGGCGGCCCCAATCTGATACAGCAGGTTCTCATCGCCTGCGCCAATCTCCCCAATATTGGCCAGATGCCTTTTCGGGATGATCAGGATATGAACGGGTGCCTGCGGATTAATATCAGTAAAGGCAACGACATCATCACTTTCATATACCAGTTCAGTATTCAATTCACGATTGGCGATTTTGCAGAAGATACAGTCCATCACTTAGCACCCCCCTCCACACCTAGTTTATTGTTCGCATCTGAAAGCAAAATTCCTGCCACCTGCTCTGTTGACACAGAGACAACTCTCGCGTTGACGATTTTGCCAATCAGCTGATCTCCATCCTGGACAGCCGGAACTGCCACTTGGAGGTAGTTATCGGTATGCCCCACCAGTTTCCCATCCAGTTCCCGTTCAATTAACACCTGCACCACCTGGTGGACAAACTGCCGTTGAAAGGCTTCGCCCATCTGATCAGACAGAGCAATCAAAGCCTGGCTCCGGCGCTCTTTTTCCTGTTTGGGCACCTGATCAGAAAACGAAGCTGCCAGAGTCCCTTCCCGCGGTGAGTATTGAAAGACATGAATCTTGCTTGGCGCCATTTCCTGCAGAAATGCATAAGTCTGGTCAAACAGTTCGGGAGTCTCTCCGGGAAAACCAACGATCACATCGGTGGTAATGGCTATTTCGGGCACTCGAGCCCTCACTGACTCCACAATACGGCGAAAGTCAGCGGTTTGGTAACGCCGCCGCATCCTTTTTAGAATCTGATCCGATCCGCTCTGTAAGGGAATGTGCAGATGACGGCAAACCGTCGGATTGTCCGCCACCAGGGCAATCAATCTGGTATCAATCTCATTGGGATCGACTGAACTGATCCGCAGCCGCTCCAATCCTGGCACTGCAGCAACCTGTTCCACAATGTCTGAAAGAGAACTGGCTGGTTTAAGATCGTGCCCGTACCCACCTAAATGAACACCGGTCAAGACAATTTCCCGGTAGCCCTGCTTGACAATATCGGCTACTTGTTCAAGTACACTAGCCACAGGCCGGCTCCGCGACGGGCCCCGGGCGTAAGGCACTTTACAGTAGGAACAATACTGATTGCATCCATCCTGAATCTTTAAATAAGCCCGGGTCCGGCCTTCAAAGGCAATGGCGTTCAGTTCTTCAAACTTCCGGACCTGTAAGATATCTCCCACCACAATACCCTGCTCATGGAGAGCAATCTGTTCCACCAGCTCCACAATCCGGCTGCGCTGGTCGGTCCCGATAATCAAATTGACTCCCGGGAGGGATTTAACCTGGTCCGGATTAGTCTGGGCCAGGCACCCCACCACAACTATTTTCGCCTCAGGATTGTTGCGGTGAGCCCGGCGGATCATCTGGCGCGACTTATGATCGCTGATATTGGTCACCGTGCAGGTATTGATGATATAGACATCAGCCCCGGTCTGGTTAAAATCGACCACTTCATAGCCACGGGCTCTAAACTGGGCTGTAATTGCTTCCGAATCATATTGATTCACTTTACAACCAAGGGTATGCAACGCTACCCGCTTACTCAACCTAAATCACCCCATAAAAACTGCACCAGCGCCATGACAGCAACAGCTGCCGTTTCTGTGCGCAGGATGCGGTTACCAAGCGTTATAATTTCTCCTTTGATGCTTTTGATCTTTTCCACTTCCTCAGGGCAAAAACCGCCTTCCGGCCCAATCACAATACTTACCTGTTCGGGTTGGAGATCCTGCAGCTGTGCCAACCCGCGATTTTGCGCCTGTTCATAGGGCATCAAGAGCAGATGGCCCGGAGCACGGTTTCCCAGCATTGTAAACAGATAGTCAAAATTCACAGGCAGGTGCACTCTTGGGATCAAATCCCGCCTGCACTGTTTGGCCGCTGCTTCAGCGATTTTTTGCCACCGCTCTTGTCGTTGCCTGCTCTTCTCCCCGGTGAGGTTGACAACCGTGTAGCGGGAGAAAAAGGGTATGATCTCAGTAACTCCCAACTCAACGCTTTTCTGAATGATCAAATCCATTTTGTCACCTTTGGCCACTGCCTGGTACAGATAAGTTGCCAGCGGTGACTCGCTTTGTATCTCGACTGGATCGAGCAGCTGACAGACGACCTGGTGGGAGTCAACCGCAGCGATTACACTCTTATAAGTCCGAACTTTAGCTCCAGCAGACTGCCTATTGGCCGGCCCATCGGTAATGCCAATCAACAGCTCGTCTCCTGGCTTTTTCCGCAGGACTGACCGCAAATGATGGGCATCGCTGCCGGTAACCGTTACCTGGTCCTGCTCAATCTGCCGGGAGGATACAAAAATCTTAACCATGAGCTGATTTCTCCTTAAATCCAAAGCATACCCATTCGCCCTGCTGCTGGCGATGGACAATCTCCAGGCCGTTTGCCGACGCAGCCATGGCAACCTCGTCCGCCCGGCTGTCAATAATCCCGGAAGCTAAAAACAAACCTCCGTGCTTTAGTTTTTTCACGGCCACTGGCAGCAGCTCAATAATCACATCGGCAATGATGTTGGCGATAATCAGATCCGCCTTTCCATCCAGATCGGGTAAAGACCCCTGTTGGCAGTGGATCTCTACTCCGTTTCTGACAGCATTTTCCCGGCATACTTCAACTGCAACCGGGTCGATATCCACCGCCCTCACTGTTTTGGCACCAAGTTTAGCCGCGATTATGGCCAAAATACCAGAGCCAGCGCCGATATCCCAGACTTCCTGCCCTTCTAGGGCATGATCCTGGAGGGCTTGAATGCACATGGCAGTTGTGGGATGGGTCCCGGTTCCAAAGGCCATCCCCGGATCCAGGGTAACCACTATCTTGTCCAATTCACAAGCAGCCGCCGGCTCCCAGCTGGGTTCAACGACCACCCGGCCGATGCTGACAGGATGATAATGCTGTTTCCAGGCGAAGGCCCATTCTGTTTCCGAGATTACCCTGGCTGTCAGCTCCACCTGGCCAACCTGGAGCCCGAACTTGGACAAGCCCTCAATTTCCTTTAGCATCTGGCTGAGCTCAGCTTCGGTTTTTGACACATGGAAGTAAGCTTTGATTATCACCCGCTGATCACCAGAGAGCTCTGGAAAGAAATCGCCCCAGCGATTGGCTACGGCTTCCTGAATCAGGGCATCGCCTTCAAAGGCCACACCATGTGCCCCATGCTGCAGCATGATCTCGCTTGCTGCTTCCGATGCTTCCTGATAGACGAGAACTTTAACTTCCTGCCAGTCTTTACTCACACTGCCACGCCCTTGTTTAGAGATAATAATGAGCAAAAATGGCGGTATTACCCGCCATTACGATTTTCACAGCCTTGTCATGCCTGGGCTTTGACGATTGGCTGCACAGCGGTTACCGCCATGCATCCTTGACTTTATCGAAAAAACCTTTTGTTTCGTTTGGCAATGAGTCACCGCCGGCTTTGGCAAATTCCCGCAGAATCTGCTTCTGTTTGCTGTTAAGCTTGGTTGGTGTGACTACCCTGACTCTAACCAGCTGATCTCCCCGCCCAAAACCCCGGACATCAGAGATTCCTTTACCGCGTAGCCGGAAAACCTTGCCGCTCTGGGTCCCTTCCGGGATCCGCATTTTGACATCCCCTTCCAGAGTCGGTACATCGATCTCATCACCCAAGGCAGCCTGCACAATTGAGATCGGCACATCACAGATGATGTCGTTACCCTGGCGGGTGAAGACTTCATGAGGTTTCACGGAAACAACTACCAACAGGTCGCCATAAGGGCCACCGTGGCTGCCTGCTTCCCCCTGGCCTCCCAGGCGGACTATTTGGCCGTCGTCGACACCGGCGGGAATCTTGACATTGATCTTGCGGGTTGCCCTCACCCTGCCGCTGCCGTTACACACTTTGCAGGCTTTTTCATAAATCTTGCCCTCACCAGCACAGCGAGAACAAGTGCGGCTGGTTTGGATCTGGCCGAAGGGAGTACGCTGGACGGAGCGGACCTGGCCGGACCCTTTACAATCAGGACAGGTTTTCAATGGAGTGCCCGGTTCAGCCTGGTTGCCGTGACAGTGGGAACAGATTTCTGTCCGGGGAATCTCCAGTGTTCGTTCAACCCCAAAAGCAGCTTCTTCAAACTCAATGGTCAGGCTGATCCGGATATCGGCTCCTTTGCGGGGACGCCTTTGCTGGCGGGCTGAACTGCCGCCAAAAAACATATCGGCAAAAATATCACCCAGATCTTCAAAACCGCCGAAACCAAAATCCCCGAACCCGCCAAAGCCCTGCCCGCCAAAGCCACCGTTTTCGAAGGCAGCATGGCCAAATTGATCATACTGGCTGCGGGTATCTGGATCGCTCAGCACCCTGTACGCTTCATTAATATCTTTGAACCGTTCTTCAGCACCCGGTTCTTTGTTTACATCCGGATGGTACTCCCGGGCCAAACGGCGATATGCTTTTTTGATTTCCTCCTGAGAGGCATCTCTTGGCACACCCAAGATCTCATAATAATCTTGTTTGGCCATGGATCCACCACCTTCGGTTATTTCTGATCGTTTTCTTCAGTGAACTCCGCATCCACTACATCTTCTTCAGCTTCGTTTCCGGTGGAAGAGGTATCGCCGCTTTGCTGGCCGGCTTGGGATTGCTGGTAGATTTTCTGGGACAGCTTGTGCATCACTTCATCCAGCGCTTTCATCTTGGCTTTAATCTCTTCAATATTATCGCTTTCGATTGCTTTCTGCAATTCTTGCTTCGCAGTTTCAATCTCTTGCTTTTCTGCATCGCTGACTTTATCCCCTATGTCTTTAAGGGTGCGGTCAATTGAATAGATGGCTGTATCAGCCTGGTTCTTAAGCTCAATCAGCTCACGGCGCATCTTGTCTTCTTCTGCATGGGATTCTGCTTCTTGGACCATTTTGTCAATGTCTTCCTTGGTTAGCCCACTGGCTGATGTAACGGTAATTTTCTGCTCTTTGCCGGTGCCCAGATCCTTGGCGGAAACGTTGACAATACCGTTGCGGTCGATATCAAAGGTCACTTCAATTTGAGGCACTCCCCTGGGTGCAGGCGGAATACCGGTCAATTGGAATCTGCCCAAGGTGACATTATCTTTGGCCATAGGGCGTTCGCCCTGCAGGACGTGAATGTCCACCGCAGGTTGGTTGTCAGCGGCAGTGGTGAAGATCTTGGCTTCCCGGCAGGGAATGGCGGTGTTGCGCTTGATCAATGTGGTCATGACGCCGCCCAAGGTCTCAATTCCCAGTGATAGTGGCGTTACATCCACCAAGACCAAGCCTTGGCCTTTTTCAAACTCGCCGGACAATACTCCCGCTTGGATAGCAGCGCCCATGGCGACGCATTCATCGGGATTAATGCCTTTGTACGGTTCTTTCCCCATGATATTCTTGATCGCTTCCTGGACAGCAGGAATCCGGGTTGAACCGCCCACCAGGATCACCCGGTCAATATCACCGGGCTGCAGTCCCGCATCATCTAGTGCTCTGCGCAGGGGGCCCATTGTTGCTTCGACCAAATCAGCTGTCAGCTCATTGAACTTAGCCCGTGTGATCGTGATATCCATGTGGAGCGGGCCGGCATCGCTGGCACTGATAAAAGGCAGATTGACATTGGTCTGCGGTAAACCGGACAATTCGATTTTCGCCTTTTCCGCTGCTTCCCTCAGCCGCTGCATGGCCATTTTGTCTTTGGACAAATCGACGCCGGTCTCTTTTCTAAACTCATCGATCAAATAGCGGACAATCCGTTCATCGAAATCGTCTCCACCGAGGCGGTTGTTTCCGCTGGTGGCTTTCACGCCGATGTATCCTTCCTCAAGCTCCAGGATGGATACATCGAAGGTGCCGCCGCCCAGGTCATAGACCAGTACGGTCTGCTCTTGTTCTTTATCCAGGCCGTAGGCCAGGGATGCGGCTGTAGGTTCATTGATAATCCGCAGCACTTCCAGACCGGCAATCGTACCGGCATCTTTGGTAGCCTGCCGCTGCGAATCGGTAAAATAGGCTGGAACAGTGATCACAGCCTGGGTAACAGTTTCACCTAGATAGTTTTCAGCCTCTTCCTTGAGCTTCCTCAGAATCATTGCTGAAATCTCCTGGGGAGTATATTTCTTGCCATCAATGGTCACAGAATAATCGGTTCCCATATGACGCTTGATGGACATGATCGTACGGTCAGGATTGGTAATCGCCTGCCTCTTGGCCACTTGGCCCACCAGGCGCTCTCCTTCTTTAGTGAAAGCCACTACTGAAGAAGTGGTGCGGCTCCCTTCAGAATTAGGGATAACGACTAGTTCCCCACCTTCAAGTACTGCTACAACAGAATTTGTTGTTCCTAAGTCAATGCCTATTACTTTTCCCATACCTATTCCTCCTCATGTTGCTGTTCAGGGGCAACCTTGACCATGCTTGCCCGTAGTAATTTATCTTTGTATAAGTAACCTTTTTGTAATTCACTGATCACAATCAAATCCTGCCCTGGATCTCCCTCCATGCTGACAGCCTCATGAAGGTTCGGATCAAAAGGTTTCCCCACGGCATCAATGGGGGTTAACCCTTGTTTATAAAGACAATCCATGAGCTGGCCAAAAATCATTTTCACACCGGCAAGATACGGTGAATCGTCTTTACCAGCATCAATTGCCCGCTCGAAATTGTCGATCACCGGCAGCAGCTCAACCAGTAAATTTTGGTTGGCTGTAGCGCGAATCGATTCGATCTGGGCTTCGCTGCGCCGTCTAAAATTGTCAAAATCAGCCTTCAACCGCAGCAGCTGATTCACCAGATCAGCCCTTTCCTGCTCCCACTGCTGCTTCAGCTGTTCCAGCTCCTCTTCCGCCTGTTTTTGGCACTGACAAACATCGTTTTCCGCTGCTCCTCCCTCAGATGCTGCTTCTGCAGATCTGATCTCTTCGGTTTCAGCCTCTTCCTGTTCTTGGTAATTCTCTTGTTCACGATTAAGCTGTGGGTCCTTCAAGTCTCTACCTCCTCAGTTTCACCTATTTAATCAGCTCAGTCAGGATATCACTGAGAGAATTGGCCAGCATCTCCACAACCGAATATACATTAGCATATTCCATCCTGGTTGGGCCAATTACTCCAATTGCGCCGATCACTTCATTGCCAACTGAATAGGTGGAAGTGACCACGCTGCATTCGTGGATTTCCTCCACTGGGTTTTCATGGCCAATGGTAACCTGCACTCCTGAATACCGGCTGAGGGTACTGATCAGGTTGGAAAGGGATTCTTTCTGCTCCAACAAACCCAACAGGCCTTTGGCCCGATCCAGATCCCTGAATTCCGGCTGTTCAAAAATGCTGATGGTACCGCTGAGAAAGGCCTTTTCCTGTTTGGAATCCACCAGCTCGCTGGCAATAATATCCAGCAGAGCGGTACCTAAGTCCCCGTATTCGCCTTGAATCTCCTTGATCAAACTGGCCTTGAGATCACGGTAGGTCACACCTTGCAGTCTGCTGGTCAGCTGCTGCGACATTCTCGGTAGAGCTTCCGGATCGTATCTGTTCGTCATCCGGATAATCCTATTTTGCACCAGGCCGGGATGCAGCACCAGGATCACCAAGATCCGATACTCATCCAAAGCCAGAAGCTGGATCTGCTCGATCATGCACAGATTTATCTGCGGCGCCAAGACTACAGCAACATAGTTGGTCAACACAGACAGCAATTTCGATATTTCCTGCACAAGCAGCTCAATTTCGTGCTTATAGGCAGCAACTCGACGCTGGATCTCGCTGCGCTGGTTTTCAGGAATCGCTGATGGCTCCATCAACACATCCACATAAAAGCGGTATCCTTTATCGGATGGAATCCGGCCCGCTGAAATATGCGGCTGAATAATATAACCAATCTCTTCCAAATCTGCCATTTCATTGCGAATGGTAGCGGGGGAAACACCAAGATTGTAACGGCGAGCAATAGTACGCGAACCAACCGGCTCAGCAGAACGAATATAATCATCAACAATAGCCTGCAGCACCATGATTTTTCTCTCATTCAGCATCCATACTCGCCTCCCTTCGCTGTTTTAGCACTCGTCACCCTAGAGTGCTAACATCTATCATTCATAAATTATCATTATGGCACTTGTTTGTCAAGATAGCAGAGACAGCAATTCTAGCGAATAAATGCTGAAAAAACCAGATTCCCAAGAGCTCTGCCCCGCATGGTCAGCCTTAAGAATCCATCGTTTTCCTCAATCAGGCCCCGGTTCTTCAGCTGATCAATTTCCCCTCCGTAGACATCATGCACCGAACATTGAAAACGCTGGTGAAACAAGTTCAGATCGACACCGTCAACCAAACGCAGGCCCAGGAACATCATTTCATCCATGGCTTGATCCTTATCAACCGGCTCCCAAGTCGCCCAGTCCGGTTGATGCCTTAACCAACTGCGAATATATTGATCCAGGTCATCGGTGTTGCTGTAGCGGATCTGGTTATAGTATCCATGAGCCCCGCTGCCCAACCCTAAATATGGATAGGTCTGCCAGTAGATCAGGTTGTGCTGCGCTTTCCGGCCCGGTTTGGCATAGTTGGAGATCTCATAGTGGTGGTAACCCATCTGCGGCAGGTAATCCTGAGTGCAGGCAAACATGTCTGCAGCGGCTGCTTCTGACGGCAAAGAGAGCTTTCCTGCTTGATACTCCTGATAAAACGGTGTGTTTTCTTCAAGGATCAGGGAATAACAGGAAATATGCGCTGGCTCCAGCTGTACCGCCTCTTTCAGAGTTGCTTGCCATTGGCGCAAAGTCTGGCCCGGCAGCCCTTCGATCAGGTCCAGGTTAATGTTATCAATGCCAGACTTCCTGACCAGATCCACACTTGTGTAGATCTGATCAGCAGTATGGATTCTGCCTATCCGCCGCAGCAGCTGGTTGTCATATGCCTGCGCACCAAGGCTGATCCGGTTTACCCCTGCTTCAGTCAGAACCTGGGCTTTGTCTGGAGTAAGTGTTCCCGGATTGGCCTCCACTGTAAACTCAAACCCAGGCTGGAAGTCAAAAGCAGTAACCAGACTGGTCAAGAGTCGGTTGAGCTGATCGCTGGTGAGAACAGTCGGTGTGCCGCCGCCAAGATAGAGGGTGGTGCATACACTGCCGTCCACCCGCCGGGCCCAGTGATCAATTTCATTGGCCAAGGCCTGCAGGTACTGTTCAATCATCGAACCCTCGGCGACAACAGAATGGAAATCACAGTAACTGCATTTGCGGGCACAAAATGGGATATGGACATAAACACCGAGCATAGCAAACTACTCCACCTTCAGGATTGCCATAAAGGCTTCCTGCGGCACATCAACGCTGCCCAGGCTCTTCATCCGCTTCTTGCCTTCCTTCTGCTTCTCCAGAAGTTTCCGTTTCCGGGAGACATCGCCGCCGTAACATTTGGCTAGAACATCTTTGCGGAGGGCGCGCACTGTCTCCCGGGCAATAACTTTGGAGCCAATAGCAGCTTGGATGGGAACTTCAAACTGCTGCCTGGGGATCAGCTCCTTGAGCCTCCGGGCCAGGCTGCGGCCCCGTTCAGCTGCTTTATCACGGTGGATGATGCAAGAAAGAGCATCCACAGGTTTGCCGTTGAGGAGAATATCCAGCTTGGCCAGGTCCGACTCCCGGTAATCACTGAACTCATAATCAAGGGACGCATAACCTTTGGTCCGGGACTTGAGTTTGTCAAAGAAGTCCATCAATATTTCGCTCAGGGGCATATCATACTCGATCCGCACCCGCTCCGGCGTTATATACTCCATGTTTTTGAACTCCCCGCGCCGCTCCTGGCACAGATCCATCACAGGGCCCACAAACTCGTCAGGGAGCATGATTGTTGCCAGGACATAGGGTTCGGAAATCTTCTCGATCTTGGCCACTGGTGGAAATGCAGCCGGATTGTCAATAAGGATCTCGGTTTGATCAGTGAGCTCAATGCGATAGACGACACTGGGAGCAGTGGCAATAATATTCAGGTTAAACTCCCGTTCAATCCGCTCCTGAACAATCTCCATGTGCAGCAGCCCCAGGAATCCGCACCGGAAGCCAAAGCCCAATGCTGCCGATGTCTCGGCCTCAAAGGTTAGGGCTGCATCGTTAAGCTGCAGTTTCTCCAGCGCCTCCCGCAGCTCCACATACTGCTCGTTGTCCACCGGATAAAGGCCGCAGTAGACCATGGGCTTGGCTGGATGATAGCCCGGCATCGGCTCGGAAGCCGGCTTTTGAGCATGAGTGATGGTATCGCCTACCCGTGTATCTTTGACATTTTTCATGCTGGCCATCACGCAGCCGACTTCCCCGGGAAGGAGCCTGTCCACAGGCGTCATCACCGGGCGCAGTACCGCCAATTCCGTGACCTCGAAATTGCGGCCGCTGCTCATCATTTGAATCTGATCGCCAACTTCCAGCCTGCCGTTGAACACCCGCACATACGCCACTGCACCCCGGTAAGAATCATAATGGGAATCAAAAATCAAAGCCTGCAGATGGGCATCGGGGTCGCCCTCGGGCGGTGGGATTCTGGTGACAATTGCCTCCAGAATCTCTTCAATTCCGGCGCCGGTTTTGGCGCTGGCCAGGATCGCTTCGCTGCTGTCAATACCGATCGTCTCCTCGATCTCACGCTTGACCCGATCAGGATCAGCACTGGGCAGATCGATCTTATTAATCACAGGGATTATCTCCAAATCGTGTTCCAGGGCTAAATATAGATTGGCCAGGGTCTGGGCTTCAATGCCCTGGGTGGCATCAATGACCAATAAGGCCCCTTCACAGGCAGCTAGGCTCCGGGACACTTCATAGGAGAAGTCCACATGGCCGGGAGTATCAATCAAATTGAGGACATACTCTTCCCCATCTGCCGCCCGGTAATCCAAACGGACAGCAGTCAATTTGATCGTGATGCCCCGTTCCCGTTCCAGGTCCATGGAGTCCAGCATCTGCGCAGCAATATCCCGCTCGGTCACTGTACCGGTCGCTTCGAGCAAACGATCGGCCAGTGTCGACTTGCCATGGTCAATATGGGCAATGATGCAAAAATTCCTGATTTGCTTCTGATTCATATCCACATCATGTCCTTCTACCACAAAATTTCAGCATCCAAACCGGTTGTCCGATCAGCCTGTCAGCTGGCGGTCAGCTAGCCCGGCCCTTGGCTTTAAACCGCTGTTTGATCACATTAAACACAAATACCGGTTCTTCCATTTTCAAAATCAAACTTAAGGGCAAATACACCCCAATTCCGACAGCAATGGCGCTGAAGGTCTGCACCAGGCGCCCCGTCCCGCTAGCCAGGTTCACATATCTGGCAGCCAGGACTGCTGCGTAATAGGTGCAGGGAGCCATGACCGCACTGGCTGCTGCTGCACGGGCTACCGTGTTCAGGATGCGGCGGCCGCCGATGGTGCCTATCTTACGCCGTAATGCCCAGATCAGGATCAGCATTTGAATCAAACTCGTCAGGGAAAAAGCCAAGGCCAGCCCACCGAAATCGAGACTTGTCCATTTCAGCAAGGCAAGACTGATCACAAAATTGACCGCAACAGCGGCAAAGCCCACCTTGACTGGGGTGATAGTATCCTGAAGCGAGTAATACACCCGGGTAATAATCTGCAACCCGGACTGGGCAAACAAGCCGGCGGCATAAAACAACAAGGCGTAAGCCGTAACTTCAGTATCGTGGCTGGTGAACTCACCGGTTTCAAACAAGAGCCTGACGATAGGCACCCGCAATACCGCCATCCCCACGGCCGACGGCAGGGTGATGTAGAATACTACCCGCAGGCCAAAGGCAAAGGTTTGCTTGAGCTCAGTCATTTCTTTGCGGGCGGCATGGGTGGCCAAGGTCGGAAAGATGGCTGTTGACAGCCCCATGGCGAAGATTCCTAACGGGAAATTGATCAGCCGGTTGGCAATCCTCAGTGCCACGATGGAACCTGTCTGCAGCAATGAAGCCAAGTTCTGGCCGACAATCATGTTGATCTGTGCGATAGACAGTCCGATGATGGCTGGGATCATCAGCTTGATGATTCTTCTGATCCCCGGATGCTTAAGATCAATCAAACCACGGTAATAAGGCCGTCCTAGACGTGTCGCCAGCGGCAGCTGTATGAGAAAACTGCCAAAGGCGCCGACAACCGTACCGTACGCCATCCCCACAATGCCTAACAGGGGGCCTACCAAATAAGCGCTGAGAATTTGAGCTGAGTTATAGACTAGAGGCCCAACGGCCGGCAGGGTAAATTTCTGGTATGAATTCAAGACACCCATGGAAATTCCGGACAAAGCCGTAAAAAACACTGCCGGAAAGGTAATCCGCATTAAGTTTACCAGCAAGTCTCGCTGTTCCCCTACAAAGCCAATCCCCACCAGAGGCGCTACGACTGGTGCGAAAACAATCCCCAGCAGGGTGAAACTGATCAGTAAAATCGCTACCAGATTGATGAAGGAGCTTGCCACATACCAAGCCTGTTTTTCATCATCCCGGGCCAGATACTGAGTAAAAACCGGGATAAAAGCGGAGCTGATCACACCACCGACCAGCAGCTGATACATTAGATCAGGAATGGCAAAAGCGGCAAAGAACACGTCTGTCGCCCCGGTCCTGCCGAAGACTGTGGCAATTGCCCGTTCTCTGATAAATCCCAGGATGCGGCTGAGAAAGATGGCGAACATTACGATCCCGGCCGCCCGGGCTACCCGTTGTGTCGAACTGGATCCATCGTGCATATCTGTTGCTCCTTCAAATAAATCTAGTTTTCATTATAGCATTTCTGCTATCACAGTGGCAACCAGTTCCGCCGCCAGCAGTGCTTCTTCCATAGTGTTTTCCACAGATCCAATCTCTATTAGGATACTGTTTTCGTGTAAATGCTGATTGTAACGGGCGTCACGGCGAATCTGCAGCGGGCGCATCAACCCCGGGTACATCCGTTCAGCCGTACGGTAGAAGTCCAGAGCAAACTGGTAGTTTTTCTGCCAGTTCGGATGGGACTGGGGAATATCCTGGGCCGTGGCAATCACCAGCAGCACCCGGGCTACCTGCCGGCCGTCAATGCTTACAGTCCGGTCCGGTACATTGGCGTCCCGGTGCACATCAAAAACGAAGCGTATGCCAGGATTCTGGGCCAAAATGGTTTTGACAGTCCGCTCGGAATTAACGTAGGAGCTGCTGAGGCTGGGCCAGTCATGGATGGTGGTGGAATGTAACACCCCGATTCCTTGACTGCGCAGGGCTTCCGCCAGGTGATTGCCTACCTCCATGATCCCGGTGATTTTTTTGTCATTGGCGGAACTGAACACATAGTGGGCGTTCTGGAAATTGCCTCCCGCGGCGGCAGCACCCAGATACATCTCAGAGGAGTGAGTGTGGTAAATCAAGACCACAGGTTCTATTTTAGACACCAAACCCTGGCTTGGCAGTTGGATTTTTGTGCCTGGTGGCTGCGTGGGATCCGGTGCAAAGGTCAGCTCCGGTATAAAAACAAAAGGCCTTTCCTGCCAGGTTTGCACGCTATCGAACAAGCGCAGAAAGGGAAGTGTATTCTTCACCAAGGTATCGGGATTGCCCAGATCAAAGTCGGTGACCAGATAAAGTAAAGAACGGAGCGTGTATTCCCATCCCGGGTTATACTGCTCCCGTTCACCGGCAACTGGTATCCCTAAACTAATCACACTGCGAACTAATGAATGGTCGAGAATGATATAACTGAAAAGAAGATGATAGCTAAAATACCCGATCAACAAGCATAAAATCAAAACAAACAACCACGGCAGGATAGGGATCGTTAGATGACGCTTGCGGTGTCTCGGCATTTAACCACCCTCTTTTGTAAGCTATAGCACATTATATTTGTCCAACAGCGAAAATATGTTAAGCTATAACCAGAGGAGGGAGTGAGACAGGGGACGGTTCTCTGTCCTCCCATAGGACAGAGAACCGTCCCCTGTC
>DUVS01000009.1 GCA_012840925.1 Bacillota bacterium | reverse complement strand
GTCTCCCGTACCACCACGCACTTAGGTCTCCGTGATAAGAGGGACAATACCTACATGCCATTGTAGACTGCCCTCTTATCTTAACCCCCAGCAGCAACCCCCGACTGGGCGTTGAAGGCCACCACCAGAGACTTCATCGATGTGCCCTTAAACGGATTTTTAGGCCCGTCTTCGAGATGTAATTGGCGACTAGAATACTGCGTCATTCACTTTTATTCACTTACATTATAGCAGATCTTCCGCTGATCTTCAATCACTACGATTCGCGATTCAGAACGTATTCGGCTAAATAAGCCAAGACATTCTGATTAGGCAGCCGGTTCGCATAGCGTTTGCATTGTTCCACGCATTTAACCGCCTGCTGCTTCGCTTCTTCCAAGCCAAGCAGGGTAACATATGTGGATTTGCCCTGCCGGGCATCTGCGCCGGTCACTTTGCCCAACTTGGCTATATCACCGGCAACATCAAGGATATCATCTGTGATTTGAAATGCCAAGCCTAGATTCTCACCATATAAGGTAATAAATGATAGCTGTTCGTCATCAGCACCGCCGATGAGAGCGCCGCCGCGCAGGGCTGCCAGAAACAGCTTGCCAGTCTTGTGGCGATGGATGTATTCCAGTGTCAGTTCATCAACCTCATGCCCTTCCGACTGCAGATCAACAACTTGTCCGCCGACTAGTCCTTGTGAACCGCATGCCACAGCCACTTCCTGTATCAGGCGGATAACCAGGCTGCAGTCAAGTCCTTCCATTCTGCTTAAGGTTTCAAAGGCGAGGGTTAAGAGGGCATCCCCGGCCAGAATAGCGATGCCTTCACCAAAGACTTTATGGTTTGCCAATTTGCCCCGGCGATAATCGTCATTGTCCATAGCCGGCAAATCGTCATGAATCAATGAATAGGCATGAATCATCTCGATGGCACAGGCAAACTCCAACGCCAAGCTCCCATCGTTGCCAACTGCCTGGCATGCTTCCATTGCCAGAATCGCCCGCAGCCGCTTGCCTCCTCCTAAACAGGAATAGCGCATTGCTCTGTGGATCACATCTGGTGGAACAGTGGCATCAGGCAGCAGCTGAGCAAACCTCTCCTCCACCAGCATTGCTTTCTCCTTCAGGTATGCTTTCAGATCCATTGCCTACTCAGTCTCCTTTTGTGCAAAAGGTTCAGTTACAGATTCCCCATTCCGCTCCAATAATACCTCGATTTTCTCCTCGAACTGATCCAGTTTGGCGCGGCAGATCCGGGCCAATTCCACTCCTTTTTCAAACAGCTGCAGTGATTCGTCCAGACTCACAGTTCCGTCTTCCAGCTTTCTTACCACTTCTTCCAGGGCTTTGATGGCTTCTTCAAAGGTTATATCAGGCTCACTCATGGCCATCAGATCCTCCTTCCTCTACTTGGCACAACAGGCTTCCAGATTTCAGCCGTACCAACACCCGTTCCCCACAGATGACCTGGTTGGCATCAGTCACCACACTCTGATCCATTTTTTGGCATACCGAATATCCCCTGGCCAACACAGCCAAAGGGCTCAAGCTGTCCAGCTTACCGATGAGATTCTCGAAGGCCTGTTTGGTTATGCTTAACCGGTGAGAGATCGTTCTGCTCATGTTGGATGTTAGTTCATCTATGCGCTGCTGTTCCTGATGGATCCTCTCCTCAGGGCGGAGAAAGATACGCCGCTCAGTCAGATAAGCGACCGTCTGCCGTTTCTCCTGCAGCATTTTTTCCACAGCCAGAACCAGCTGCTTGTTATACTGATTCACCGTTTGCACCAGATCAGAGTAATCAGGGACAGCCAACTCGGCAGCAGCCGACGGTGTTGGCGCCCGTAAATCAGCAACGAAATCGGCGATCGTGAAGTCCGTCTCATGCCCAACACCGCTGATCACCGGTACAGGACAGGCAGCAATAGCCCGTGCTACATTTTCGTCATTGAAACTCCACAGTTCTTCAATCGACCCTCCGCCGCGGGCCAGGATGATCACATCCAGATCACTGCGTTGAGCCGCTAGTTCCAGCGCAGCAACAATGCTTGGCGGCCCGGCTTCCCCTTGAACAATTGCGGGTATAACCAGGATATCCATGGCAGGGTAGCGGCGGCGAATCACACTGATGCAATCTCGTACAGCTGCACCGGTGGGCGAGGTGATAATCCCGATCTTCCGGGGCAGAAAGGGCAGCTCTTTCTTGCGCTCAGCAGCAAACAATCCTTCCTCAGCCAGTTTTTGCTTCAATGCTTCAAACTGCATATGCAAAGCCCCAACACCTTGAGGCAGGATCTGTTCTACGTATATCTGATATTCCCCGTTCGGTTCGTAAACACCAAGGGAACCTATGACAATCACCGTATCTCCATCCTGGGGTGCGAATGTCAGTCTGGCGTTGCGGCTGCGAAACATGACCGCCTTGATTCTACTCCCCTGGTCCTTGAGAGTGAAATACATATGCCCCGATGTGTGGTGCTTGAAATTGGATATTTCACCCTCAACAGCGATAGAACTAAACTGGGGCTGCTCCAACTGTGCTTTGATCATCTTCGTCAGTTCACTGACTGTGATAACTTGTGGTTGGCTCATTCAATCCCTCCCTTGTTTAAAGTTCTCTCTGAATGAGTGAATACCTTCTCTATCAAAAACCACAAAACAAAAGCCGGTAATTCCGGCTTACTCATGGTGTTTGGTCTCTGTTTTTGAAAAAGGTGTTGAACACGACATCCGTCAAAGCCCCCAGGAGCATTCCTATTAAAACCCAGGCTGCATAGCCCGGCGTCACCCAATGGCCGGCGATCAAGCCAGCTATGGCGCCAATCACAAGCTTAATCCACATCTGCGTCTCCTCCCCTTCTACACAGTATTCTCCATGATCAGAAAACATGACGCAGAAACGAGCGGCCGCCATAGGAAACACCGGAGAATACCGCGGCGCCGACGGCGTTGTCGACACTCAATTCGGGGGCGGCAGAGTATAATTCAAGCCCCGACAAACGCTCAACAAGCTGATTACGGATGATCGTACTGGCACAGACACCACCCACCAGCAGCACCTGGCTAATCCCGGTTTTCCGCGAAGTCCACTGAAGCAGCTTGGCTACTGCTCTGGCGACATTCAACAACACTGCCTTAGCAATATCCGCCTTGGTGATTCCCTCTTCTGTCCCGGCCATCAGGCGCAGCGCTGCCGCTTCTGCACCAGAAAAACTGATTTGGCCTTCCTTGTGATAAGAAGGGATAACTACTGGATTGGCACTAGTCATTGCCAGCCTCTCTAGCTCAGGCCCCGAAGGGAAAGGCAAACCCATGGCCACACCAATCCGATCAATCAACTGGCCGGCATGTAAATCCGAACTCCCTCCCAGGCATTGGATCTGAAAATGGTATGCCTGGGTCATCTCCACTGCTAAAACTTCCGAGGTCCCTCCTGATAAATGCAGAGCCAGAAAGCGATCGCCAGCTGGGACCCGGGCGCTGAATAACCCAGCCCACAAATGATTCTCCTGATGTGACAGGGAATAGCACGGTACAGCAAGGACTGATCCAAGACTCTGGGCCAGGCTGGTACCGGCTAGAAAGACAGGCATGTATGAATCCTCCACCGGGCGGGGATTAGTGGTTACAGCAATGGCCCGTAAGTTTCTTCGCAAATCCGGCACTACGGCAGCAACTTGATCCATGAGGGGGGGAAGGTTTTTCACATGCCAAAAAAGGGCCTCCGATTGGCGAAGACCCCTTTGACCGGGTTGAACCGGCAATAACTGCCTGGCATTGGCCATCAGATGCGCTTGATCATCAACTACCGCAACAGATGTTGTATAATTGCTGGTATCGATCCCCAGAAAATAATCACTACTCATCTGCATTCCTGCCTAAAAATTTCACTACCGTACCCAACACACCATTAATAAATCTCGAAGCTTGAACATCACTGAAATCCTTAGCCAATTCCACTGCTTCATTAACCGCTACTTTGGTAGGTATATCCGGCAAGTACTTCAGTTCAAACACGGCCAATCTTAATATATTCCGATCAACATATGACATCCGCTCAATGGTCCAATCCTTCGCAAATCCAGCAATAAGCTCATCGATCTCGGTGAGATACTGTCTTACGCCTGTAACCAGGGTATAGGCAAATTCTTGAGCTGAAGCCGACAGACTTTCATTCGCATCTGATCTGCTCCACGCCTCATCCGGTGAAGACTGGGTCAGGTCAATCTGGTATAGTAACTGCAATGCTTTTCTGCGAGCAAGGCGTCTGCTCAAGCGCATGCACCTCCATACTAGCGGCAACTAGCTTACCTTCGGATCCTGTTGGGACAGAACTCCTGTTACCATTACGTTTACTGCTGCAACCTCGGCACCCACTGTCTGCTGCAGATAGTCACGGACACTTGACTGGACTGTTTCAGCCAGCTGAGGCACCTGATAGTCGGGGAACAACTGCAGCCTTAAATCAAGCTGCAGAGGTTCGACTTCTCCGATATTGACCTTGACATCCTTGATCCCTTCGATAGCGCGCACGGCTTGATAGACCAGCTCGGAAATAGTTTGAATGCTGATCCGCACACTCCCTAAGGGAGTTTGGCTGACTATAGCTCGCTTATCGGTTTTCAGTTCATTGAACAGCATCAACACGAGATAAAAGGCCAGCAAAAACAGGATTAACACCAGCAAGAACCCATCGAGTCTTACTGTTTGAACCCTAATCAACCAGTTGAGCAACACTTTATTCCCCAAGGTAGTCATGGCAACCAAGATACCCAACCCGAGCAATGCAATAACTACTACCAGTACGATTAATCTGTCCAGCGCAGCCATCTACTTCACCCGTGCAGGCGGCGCTTCCGGAGGCTGCTCTTCCTGAACAGGCTGTGGAAAATGGACGCCTAAAACATGAATATTCACTTCCACCACATCAAGCCCTGTCATTCCTTCAATAGCTTGCTTGACATTGTTCTGGATGTTTCTGGCCACCTCAGGAATGGATATTCCGTAATTAACAATAATGAACAGATCTACCGCTGCTTCATGCTCGCCAACTTCGACCTTGACTCCCTTGGAAAGGTTCTTTCTACCTAACATTTCAGCAATGCCGCCGGCTATGCCGCCGCTCATACCGGCCACTCCTTCAACTTCAGTAGCAGCCAGGCCGGCAATGATGCCTACTACTTCATTGGCAATCTTGAGTTCACCTAAACTAGCGCGTTGCTCTTCTGCCATAATTGGCACCTCCTCACATTGATATTATAACAAATCACCTAATATTTGACAATTTCCCATGGGCTGCCAGCTGCTCCAGAAAATTCGTGCCGTAATCTCCGGTGCGAAACTTCGGATCACGCAGCACACGCTGATGGAAGCTGACATTATGTTTGATCCCTGCGATTTCGATTTCCGCCAGTGCACCCAACATCCGTTCAATGGCTTCATCCCGATCCCCACCCCATGCGATTAGTTTGCCAAACATGGAATCATAATATGGAGAGATTTCATATCCCTGATAGATATGACTGTCCCAACGAATGCCATGGCCGCCGGGGATATGGATATTTGAAATCACTCCCGGAGACGGCAGAAAATCGTTTTCAGGGTCTTCGGCATTCAACCGGCATTCAATGGCATGGGCTGATGGGACAATATCAGACTGATCGTATTCCAGCTCTGCACCGGCGGCAATTTGAATCTGCGCCTTGACCAGATCGATACCATAAACCATCTCCGTAACGGGATGTTCCACTTGAATCCTCGTGTTCATCTCCAAAAAGTAGAAATTGTAATCTTCGTCCAGTAAAAATTCGATCGTACCGGCATTAATATATTCTACCGCCTTGGCACCCTTTACCGCAGCTTTGCCTATTTGCTCCCGCAGTGCAGGAGTCACCACGGGAGACGGGCATTCTTCGATTATCTTCTGATGTCGACGCTGCAGTGAACACTCCCGTTCGCCAAAATGCACAACATTGCCATACTGGTCCCCCAAAAGCTGGATCTCGATATGCCTGGGATTGGCTATAAATTTTTCGACATACACCTGGTCATTGCCGAAGGCCGCGCCAGCTTCTGCCCGGGCCAGGCGATAACCCTTCAACAACTCGTCTTCGCTGTTGATCACCCGCATGCCTTTGCCACCGCCACCAGCGACAGCCTTAATCATCAATGGATAGCCGATTTCGCCAGCAAGAGCAGACAACTGATCTTCATTGGCAACGGGACCGTCACTTCCGGGAATTACCGGAACCCCCGCTTGCTTCATAATCTCTTTAGACTGGGATTTATCTCCCATTTTCTCAATTTGCGCTGCAGTAGGCCCGATCCAAACCAGGCCATGATCTTCACAGATTTCAGCAAAGTCTGCCCGTTCGCTTAAGTACCCATATCCAGGATGAATGGCATCCGCTTTGCTCAATACTGCAGCGGTAATGATATTAGGAATATGCAAGTAACTGGATTGAGAAACTGCAGGGCCGATACAGACAGCTTCATCGGCATATTTGACATGCAGTGAACCACGGTCCGCTTCAGAGTAGATTGCCACTGTCTTGATATTCAGTTCACGACAGGCGCGAATGATCCTTAAGGCGATTTCGCCCCGGTTAGCAACCAAAATTTTCTCAAACATACCCATCACCCTCTATTCCACTGGTTCGATCAGGAATAAGGGTTGTCCATATTCCACCGGCTGTCCGTTCTCCACCAAAATCTCCGCTACCCGGCCGCGATACTCCGACTCGATCTCGTTCATCAGTTTCATCGCCTCAATAATACAGAGGGTTTGCCCTTTTTCAACCAGTGTTCCCACCTCAACGTAAGGATCGCTGTCGGGAGATGGGGCACGATAGAAGATGCCAACCATCGGCGCCAATATCTCTCGAAGTTTAGTAGGCTGTTCCTGAATCGCTTCAGGTACAGGCCTATCATCAACAGCAGCACTTGACGGCTTGTCAAAGACAGGCTCCTCCACAGGCTGGGATGTTGACGCTTTCAGTTTGCTCAAATGCAGTTTAAGATTGTCCAACTCCAGCAATAATTCGGTAATGTCACTATCGCTAAATAGGGTGATTAGTTCCTTAATCTCTGCGATCTTCATCGGTAACCTCCTGGTATACTCGGGAAATATTACTATTTTCGACATGAGGCGGTAATGTCCTGTTCCTTTGGTATACTTTTCCACTACAGGCAGATTTCATGCGAAGAATAAACCAAGGCAGAACCTTGGTTTCGTTCTTACTCGCACCTTGTCAGGATTTGGTCAATTCATCGATGATTGTAATCCGATCAAACCGGATGTTTGTCAGCCTGTGCACCAACTCGCCTATCATCTCCGCCTCCATACCGGATAACGTTACCGGAACCACTATAGTGGCCGTATCATTCTCGATCAAAACGACGGCATCGAGATAACCATTAACCCGCAGCAGATTCTCCAGTTCTGTTTCTTTTGCTATATTGTTCATCAGGCTGATCAGTTCACCTTGCATTTCCTGCCGCTCGTTTATATCAAGTTCCGCATCATTGAGCATGGTTTGCAGCAGATCCAGTTTTTGACTGCGAATCTTTTCCCGTTCAATTCGATACTCCACAAACTTTGTCGGCACGGAGGCGACTGTCACCACCACACCCTCCTCCAATTCACTGACTGTCCGGGGTGATTGGGCAAAGACATCGTCTACTGGTTCCCCATCCTCGCTTTCCGGTTCGGAACTCAAACTTAAGCCGGTGTCCACATCTACAGCTGGATCCCGTCCGTAGAATCCTGCCCAAAATGTAACCCCAATCAAGACAAGAATGATCACCAGCAATACCGCTTTACGCGCATGAATCACATAATACATTTTCCAATCTACCTCTTTTCCTTGGATTTTGCCAATACTTCAATCTTATATGCCGGCAGCTGCAGTACGGTCTGGGCAGCCCGCAGGATCTGGTAACGAATATGGGGGTTATCTGCTCCCGCAGCCACAATCAGCACTCCCCGCAGCTGTGGCTCATAGGTTTCCAGAATGAGTGGCATTTCGGACGCTTGATTACTAGCCCTCAGAATGACAGGAGTCCTGGTCTGGCGTGTTTCTCCGCCCCGATCCTCTTCGGTGACCGATTCGGCGATCACAATGTGGCTGCTCCGTTCCAAGGTTACAAACACCTCCACAGGCCCAACCCCTGCTATCTGGGCCAAGGCATTGGATAAGCGCTCTTCAAGCTGAGCTGCATAGGTTCGGCCATGGCCCTGATCAACGGAGGGCAACGCAGAAGACGACTGGGACGAGCTGCCATCGGTTCGGGTCGGCTGCAGCGGTGGAGACTGGATCAACAGCAACCCAATCCCTACAGCAGCCAGCAATCCAAGCCAACTGAGTAGTTTTCGCTGTGATACCGACAACCGTTCAAACACATCGCTTCCCCCTTATCCTAAACGAACTCAACCAAAATACGAAATGGATCCAACTGCAGATAGCGGGTGGTGATCGCAGCTACCCAATCTTTGACAACATGTTGTTGATCTGGTGGCAACTCCGCAAACGCTGGTGCCGGCCACACTGTAACCTGGACTTGAGACACGGATCCATCATCTGCCAGAGCAATGTCAACTTGAGCGTTGACGATTGACTCATTGGTGATCAGCAACGCCTCAAGCTGACTGGCTGCAGTTTGGCCGATCAAGGACCTCAAGGGCTCCATACCGGCAGACTGGACATCAGTGCCAGCGTGGATCAACCCGTAATCTGGCATTCCATAAGGTATTCCTGTATCAACGGTAAAGACTGCCCCTTCCCACCCTGAGGCAATTATCGCCATGATTGGTTGAATCAGCGCCGCCGTAATCACTAAACCCATTATCAATTTGGCAAGTTTCTTACTGTCATTTTCAGGCAGTAACAGATCAAAGAAGGCAATCACCAGAACCAAACCTGCCAACATCCGCAACCACTGCTGCCAGGGACCCATCCTTCTCACCTCATAACTGCTGCCAGATTCCCAATGCCAACCAAAATGGTGATAGTCAGAAAAAACATCAGGGCTACTGTAGCCAGGGACACCATGATCAAAGTCAACGAACCGGCCATACTGGATACCGCTGCACATATCCTTTGGTCGCCAACCGGTTCAATCAGCGCTGCTACCAACCTGTAGATCAAGACTATGGCCCAGATTTTGACAATCGGCAGCGCCACCAGGAAAAAGATCATCACCATGCCGAAAACACCAAGAGTATTTTTGATCAGTAATGAACCGCCAACCACCACCTCTACAGCATTGGCGAACATTGAGCCAATGACGGGAACAACATTGCTGGTGACAAATTTTGCAGTCCGGAGAGCAACACCATCGGCTACAGGAGCGATTGCACCTCGCACTGCCAACACCCCTAGAAAGACCGTAAAGGCAAACGACAGCAGCATCGTCGCCAGATGCCTCAGCAGGCCGCTTAAGCGAGTCAAGGGATAATCGGGCACCACATGGGCTAAGAGGCCGATTACAGCACCGACATTGAGCAGCGGGAACAAAACCGTGCGAATCAAGACTGTGACACCACTGACAACCGCAATCAAGACCGGATGAAACATTGTCGCCGATGTAATTCCCCCAACACTGGCCACCATGGTAGCCATCAGGGGCAGCAGCGCATACATGAAGGAGACCATATCGTCAATTGTTTGATCAGCCAGCTGCAGTGCCGAACGAAAACTTTGCAGGCCGACATAGATCGTAACCAGGAAACAGACTATGAATGCGGCATTGACCAGTTCTTTATTTTCCACCGTCAGCTGCAGCTGACGGATCAAGGCCGTCAACAAACCTATCAGCAGCAGCTGCCGCATCAGATGTGAGCTGAAAATCACTTCCTTGAAGACATTCTGGAACATGGTGGTCAGAATCCCCAACAGATTAAGTTTGCTAAAACCTTGACTATAGATCGTCTGCCACTCAAGCTTGGGGATATACTCCTGGTAATCCGGTTCAATTTTGCTGACAAACTCAGTCAGTTGGTGCAGATTGAGGGCATCAAGCTGTTCCTGCACCGATTGCACCACGAGATCATCATGATTGGACTCGGCGTTGACTATAGCCGTCCAATACACAACAAAACCAATGACCAGTATGATTACGGCTGTGCTGGATCTTTTTGACACCACTGAACCCCACCTGTCAACCTAGAATTGCCAACACCGCTGTCAAAATTGCCTCCACCACAGGCAGGGCAATCATTAAGATCACTATTTTGCCGGCCAGCTCCACAACGACTGCCATTGCGTTTTCGTCAGCATCACGGCATACTTCTGAGCCAAAGGAGGTTACATAGACAATGGCTATTGCTTTCAGGATTGGGCCAATATAGAAGGAATCGACTCCGGCCCTGGCAGACAAGCTGTTCAGTGTCGCTGTCACCTGTGTCAGCTGAGGCAGAAACGACAGGACAGCAATCACGACGAAGGCGGTTGAAGCTAGAACGGCCCAAGGTTTGTTGATTTCCCGCAGTTGAGCCTGAATCACCACCATTACAATTGCAAGTCCAGTCACCAAGGGAACCCACAGCATTGTCACCCCTCCCTGCTCACCAGCGGAAGACTGCCTCCACATTGTCAAACAGTCGGGAAACCATTTGCACCAGCCATAACAGGACAATGATTACTCCTGCCAGGCTGAGCATCTGTGCCTGTTCCTGTCTTCCTGCCTGCTGGAGAAATATATTCAGCACTGCCACCAAGATTCCTAATCCGGCGATGCGGTAGATTGGTGTCAGATCAGTCATGTTGATTCCCTCCTAGATTAACATCAAGACTACCAGTGCTCCAACACAAAAGCCCAGGTAATTCCAGAGCCGTACCATTTTGTCCCGTTCCTGCTCCGCTTTGATCCTGCTTTGTTCCAGTCGGGTTTGGAGAAGTGTCAGGTGTTTGAGCTGATCTTCTGCATCGCTGCGGCCTAATACCGTACCTATCTGGCCAATCAGCTCCACATCCTGCTGGGAAAACCCAGCGTCAACCAGAACCTGCAGGGACTGATTGAAGGCTTCAGCAGCACTCAGGCCATTGTGGCCAGCAAGGAGATTGGCAAACTGGGTGAAAAACGATGCCACAGGACTCTCGATCTGGGCAGCAATACGATGGCAGGCTTCAGGCAAGGAGGATCTGGCATAGTGGATTTCAGTGGCCAGCATCTGCACAGCAGTGGCCAGGCTTTGGAGGTTATGCGGGCGCATACTGTACGATCTGGCCATGATCATGCCCCCTGTCCCACAGGCAATAATCACAATTCCTGCGCCAATCAAGCGTAGCATCCTATCACTCCCATCATGCTAACTATTATTATGCAGGCTAATCCAATTTGAGAACCTGTTCAATAGTCCCCGGCCCCTTGCGCCTTGACAACAGGACTGCTTGCTTGAATGCAGCACCACCCAACTCCATCCAGGTATGCTGTTTCACACTTTCCCAGGTCATACCATGGCATGAGGCAATTACCTGTACCCCAGCCCGGACTGCGTCAGCCAGAGCAAGCCCATCATTGGGATGGCCGATCTCATCGGTGATGATTACTTGCGGTGCCATTCCCCGAAGGGCCATGGGAATCCCCTGTGCCTTCGGGCAGCCATCCAGAACGTAAGTGGACAACCCCACGTCCAACTGAGGAACGCCACGGTAACAAGCGGCAATTTCCGACCGCTCATCAATTACAACCACATTAAAGCCTCGGCCAGACAGCTGGCGGCAAATGTCACGCAGTAGAGTGGTTTTGCCACATCCGGGCGGAGATATGATCAATGTAGAGGTAATCTGGCCTGCACGTACAATCTGGGCAATCACATGATCAGCAGCCCCAATTACCTCCCGGGCCAGGCGAATGTTCAGCCCGTTAACATATTTGATAGTTTTGATCAAACCATCCTCAAGGACGACTTTGCCGCAAATACCTACCCGGTGCCCGCCAGTCAATGTGAGATAACCTGCCCGGATTTCATCTTCCAGTGCATACCAGGAGTTTTCAGTCATTATCTCTACCGTGCGAGTGAGGTCTTCAACAGTCACCCGGTAACCTTCAGCAAGCTGGCAAACGCCCTGATGATTAATCCCGTATTCCACTCGCTGTTCTTTTACTGCCAGCGGTTGGTTTACCCGCAGCCGGATCTCCTCGACCTTGTCCCATGTCCGCAGCGAACTCAGGCGGCTTCTCAAGTTCGGTGCCAAATACTGCAGCAAAAGTGCACCCATTTTACTGCTCCCCTTATTAGGTTCTAGTCCAATATATGCAGGCTTGGGACAAGTTATGACACAAAAAAAAGAAGCTTCGCAGATTACTTCATCAGTAATCCGCGCTGCTCCTTAATTGCCATGATCTATCCTGGTGGCTGATGATTCAGAGTCGTTCTCTAGACGTTATCATCTCCGTCATCATCGTCATCTTCGTCTTCTTCGAAATCATCCTCATCAAAGTCATCACTGGAATAGACAATCTCTCCACAATCGGGGCAAGTTATCTCCACGCCTTCATCATAGAGAAAATCCTCTTCAAAACAAATCAGGTTTTGACAGCTGGGGCACTCCATTTCAACCATTTCAACTTCATCGTCGAAGTCCTGATCCGCATCATCATCCTGGCATTCGCAGGCATACTCTTCCAGATCAGCCAAATCTGCATCAATTGCCTCCAAATAGTCCTCCAGTTCCTCTTGACCGTAATACAAGTCCTCCACATCATCGGCCAAATCATCCAAAACTTCCATCAGTCTGTGTAAAACGACCTTCAACTTGTCGGCATTGCCAATGTCGTCCGTACTGTCTAACATCCCTCGCAAATAGGCAATTTTCTCTTTGATTGTTGCCAACCTATACACCCCCTGAATTTTAGTATTACCTCATGCTCTGGAGAGATATTCCCCAGTTCTGGTATCCACCTTGACTACTTCTCCCTGTTCAATAAACAAAGGTACCTGCACTGTGATTCCCGTTTCCAGTACTGCTGGTTTTGTCGCACCGGTGGCCGTATCGCCCCGGAATCCCGGCTCAGTGTGGGTAACCCGCAGGTTAACGGTAGTCGGTAAATCAACACCGATAGGCGACCCTTCAAAGAACTGGATTCCAATCACCATGTTCTCCAACAGGTAGTTAGGGGCATCCCCCAGGTCCTCTTTCCGCAGACTGATCTGGTTATAGTCCTCGGTATCCATGAAGAAATACTCTTCATCAGCTGCATAAAGAAACTGCATCTGCCTCGTCTCCACCATCGCCCGTTCTACCCGTTCACCAGCCCTGAACGTCATTTCCCGGACTGCACCGGTTTTTACATTTTTTAATTTTGTCCGCACAAAAGCAGCACCTTTACCGGGTTTGACATGCAAGAACTCAACCACACTAAATACTTCGCCATCTACTTGAATGGTTAAGCCTGTCCGTAAATCATTAACAGAAATCATGCCTACCTTCCCTTCCGTTTAAAACTATTCAATGATTACAAGCTCCTTGGTTAGCTCTGTAAGAATCCTACATCCCTCTTCAGTGACAACCACTAGATCTTCAATCCGCACTCCTCCCCAACCAGGCAAATAAATACCTGGTTCAACAGTGACCACCATTCCAGGAGCCAGAGGCTCTTCATTAAACTGAGACAATCGGGGTTCTTCGTGGATCTCCAGGCCGACTCCGTGACCAAGGCTGTGGCCAAAATGCTGATCATAGCCTGCATTTTTAATGATCTCCCGAGCTACACTGTCCACCTCTTTGCCGCTCAGCCCCGGCTTTAAAGCATTTAAGGCCGCCAGCTGCGCTTCCAGAACGATATGGTAGATTTCCAGTTGTTTTGGATCGGGACGGCCAACTACAAAAGTCCGGGTTAGATCGGAGCAGTAGCCTTGGTAGACACAACCCATATCGATCACAATGAAATCACCAGCTTGAATTTTGCGATCGCCGGGGATGGCATGGGGTAAAGCTCCCCTTGGGCCGGAGCCTACTATGGGATCAAACGCCACAGCTTCCGCTCCCAGTCTGCGCATGGTGTATTCCAACTCCAATGCCAGCTCAATTTCGGTCACTCCCGGTTTGATCTGGGGAACTAAGGCAGTTAACGCCTGCACTGTAATTTTGGCAGCAGCGGCGATCTTGTCGATCTCCTCCTGAGTTTTTACCTGACGCAGCTGGGCAACCCAGGTCTTCGTGGGTACAAATTCCACTGCTTCGAACTTCTCCTGCCACTTGGTCAACTGTTCCACAGTAATATGTTCACTCTCAAAGGCTATTCTTCGCACCTGCTGTTCTTCGATCAGTCTGGCCATAGTTTCTTCCAGAGTAGGCTGCAGCAGGACAATCTCCCAATCCGGGCTTTGCTCCCCTGCCTGTTCAGTGTAGCGGAAATCTGTAACCAGGATTTTGCTGTCAAGGCCAATCCACACTAAACCAGCACTACCTGTAAACTTGGTCAAATAGCGTCTGTGTGTCCGATGAGTGGAAATAAAAACATCACAACTAATTTCCTGCAAATGACTGCGTATCTGTTCCAGCACTGCTTTTCTCCTCTCTGCACAGAAAATCAATCAAACCTTGTAATGCCAATAAATAGCCAAAATCACCGAACCCGCTTATTTGTCCGATGCAAACTGGTGCAATCACCGAGGTATGCCTAAATGGTTCCCGCTGGTAAATCTGGGAAATATGTACCTCCACCGCAGGAATCGCCAATGCCTTGATACAATCCCGGATCGCATATGAATAGTGACTGAAAGCACCTGGGTTAATGATCAGGCCCACTGCTCGGCGATGCTCTTGCAGGAAATCAATAATCTCCCCTTCACCATTGGCTTGAAAACAGCAGAGACGAAATCCCTGTTTACCCGCGGCTAGTGCTACCATCCGCTCAATGTCTGCCAGAGCTGCATCGCCATATACTTCTGGCTCCCGAGTGCCAAGCAAATTGAGATTTGGGCCATTGACAAGCAAAATCTCCATCATGATTCACCCATCTCTAAGTAACTTAAAACAGTCTGAACAACCTCGTCTATCGTCAGATCTGATGTGTCGATTACCACGTCGGCAACCTGTTGGTACCAACGCTGGCGCTTGGCCAATAACTCGTTAATAACAAGCAAGGGATCGCTGTGATTAAGAAGCGGCCTTTTGCGGCTGCGGCCAACCCGTTTCAGAATCACTTCAGGCCTAGCTTGCAGCCAGATGATTCTGCTACCAGTATTGCGGCTTTGCTCCAACAAGCTGCGGGCTGCCGGCTGAGTGACAACACCACCCCCAGTGGCAACCACCTGCTGATTTCTCTGCAATACCGCTCTCAGTACCTCCAGCTCAACCTGGCGGAAAAACTGTTCCCCATGGCTGCTGAAAACATCCGCAATACTGCACTGAAGCTTTGCTTCTATTTCTTGATCAATATCGACAAACAACCAATTCAGTCTTGGAGCGCAGCAGCGGGCAACAGAAGTCTTTCCTGTTCCCATGAATCCGATCAGAATCAGGTTTTGAACCATATGGGTAGCCTCATCATTGTGTATGATTTCAACAAAGGTTTTTCTCTATCCATACTGGAAATTCCTGCAAAGAGAAACAACTCCCAGATTAGGAGCTGCTTGAATCATTGAACCCGTATTGATTGAACTGCTTTTTCGCCGATCAGGTTAGCCCGGATCGTATAGTCCACGCCCTTGGGTATCGTCAGCTTGCATGCGAATCGATGCCCTCGGATTGAAACCCAGCCTAAACCGTGGATGTACAGCTCTTGGTTTGGCTCTACTGTAACATCAACATCAGTCCACTCTTCGAATCGACAGCTGCCGCATCTCTGAGCGAGCCAATTCGAGATCTTGTCCGCATTAGCCCGCTGCCAGGCAACCAGCGAGGCAGTAAATCCAACCACTACTGTGTCTTTATTGTTTTGAGGCTGAACGGCAGCCAGCCCAGGAATAACTAAAGCACTGCGTTGGTTAATCCGGTGCAGGCTCACTTTCAGCCGTTGGGCCGGAATTAGCTTAACAGCGCAGTCCGGGCAGACCAAATCAGTAAGCCTGCCTTTAGGAACCAGCCCTGGTGAATCGCTGAGAACGAGGCCGTGATCTAAGTTCCATCGAGTCAAAGCAACGGTCGTGCCTGGAAATAAAGCTGTGGTGGGTACAAGGTGAGTATCCCTTGCTTGATGCTGTAGAACCTTGGCAATCAGACTTGATTTGCCTGCATTGGTAACTCCAGTGACAATCCATTTCTGAGCAGTAGACCGGGCCATCTTGGCCAGTAAGCTCTCAATCCCATACCCGGTAGTGCTGCTTACGGCCACTACCTCAGTGTCAATCCCCAAGTTGTGAAGATAGTCTTCAGCCCATTGCTTAGCCTCCAAGACGCTGGTCCTGGGCGGCAGTAAATCTACCTTGTTCAGGACAATGATCGCCTCATGTTTATGAATAAACCGACGGATGTTTCTGGGAATACTTGCTTCAAAATCCATCAAGTCCAGGATCACCACAATGCCTTGAGCCCACTTAAGGCCCTCAAGGACTACCTGCTCCGCATCCCATTGATCCGTATAAGCCTGGTTCTTGCCATAATGCCTGATTCGATAGCAGCGCTGGCAAATCAGCTCATCTTGCTCTGATTTAAGCACATGCCTGGGCAGGTAACCCAGTGCGTCTGGATGGTCCGATTGTAAAACTGCACCACACCCGGGACATTGTCTTTGTGTTTTCATTGTTCTCCTCCACTGCGCTGATTAACTACTTCATCAGCCAACAAACCTTTTTTGACGAACCTTTTCAACATCCTTTGCTCCAGTTTGCGGACCATACGGGTAGTGCTGAATTCCTTCTTCCCCAACGGGGTGATCAGGATGGTATGAATGCCGATCCGGTTGGCGCCAAGAACATCTGTAAACAACTGGTCGCCGATCATAGCCACCTGGGACGCTGCTTTGTCCAGGAGTTTAAGGGCCTGAAAAAACGGGCTTCTTTTCGGTTTGTAAGCGCGGATCACCGCAGGGATCTCCATCAGCCGGGCGAAGCGCATCACTCTTTTCGGCCTGCCATTGGACACGAGGCAGATCCTGAAGCCTTCCGATTTTGCCTTGGCAATCCACGCCTTGAACTCCTGGTCCAGCTCTTCGCTATCATAGCGTACAAGTGTATTATCGAGATCCAGCATTAGTCCTGATATCCCTAGCTTGCGCAATTTTGCTAAATTGATGTCAGTAACGCGGTTACACACTTGCTTTGGCAGTAACAGCTTCATAATGACTCCTTGCTTACGTTTTTTCCTTATTATACCACAACCTATCCATAATACACAAAAAGGGGCTTAGCCCCCTCACAGATCAACACCCATTCGTTCTTGTAGTTTAGATAACGCCCTTTTTTCAATCCTGGATACATACGAACGAGAAATGCCCATCTTTTGACTGATTTCACGCTGAGTCTGCCTTTCTGACTGTCCTAGGCCGTAGCGAAGCACCAGAACTTGTTTTTCCCGTTTACTCAAGTATTTGAGTTTATCCTGCAGCTCAGCTTGATCCGCCTGCAGCTCAACCTGATCGAAAACGTAATCCGAGTCGGTCCCAAATATGTCAATAAGGCTTAGTTCGTTACCCTCCCGATCGGATCCGATCGGATCGTAAAGCATCACTTCCCGCTTCAGTTTCTTCGTGGTCCGGAGATGCATCAAAACTTCATTTTCAATACAGCGGGCAGCATATGTTGCCAGTCTGGTCTGTTTATCAGCGTCATAAGTATTAATGGCCTTAATCAAACCGATCGTACCGATGGATATTAGATCCTCCAGATCCTCACCTTTTTTGTCAAACTTCTTGACGATATGGGCTACAAGTCTGAGATTGCGTTCCACCAAGGTATTGCGCGCCTCTACAGAGCCGGCTTTCATTTTATCCAATAAATCCTTTTCCTCCTCTGGTGTCAGAGGTTTCGGAAAAACATTACTGTTGGTGATATACGAAACAAGCAGGCCTATGCCGTCGACTATCCACTTCAGAGCAACAAATGCCAACCAAGGAAGCATCCTGTCACCCCCCCAAGGTCAAAGACTGATCATAAAACCTCCACTTTACAGCTTATGACCTTGAGGATTGTTTTGTGTCTGTCTACTTCCAAAAAACGCAAACTCTGCCAAACATCATGATCTGGTGTTCAGGACAGATTGCTCAGCTTGTCATTGGTCTTCTTAAGATAGTGCACTGCCCCGATGCTGTCCGCAAGTTCTTTCGCTTTATGATAGCAAAACCTTGCTGCAGCATCATCTTCTTTGTCAAGGAAATAATCTCCTAATCTCATGAAGAAGCGAATCTTTTTCTTTGGCAGCTGAGGAACGCGCCACAGTAAACGTAAATACCACGGGCCACTGTCCATTAAGGCTATCACTCCATTAACTCCAATAATCAATAATACTCACGATATCACAAAAAGACTAAAGGGACAATATCCAGCTTTCTCAATTTTGATCAAGTCTTTCCTTTGACTTGCCGGCTGTTTTCATGTTATGCTATGAAACCGTAGCCATGACCTACTCTGGACAAGGAGGAATTGACATGAAAACAGGCATGCTCAAGGCGTTCGCTGTGTTGATCCTGATTATCCACTCTTTGACAACAATGGCATATGCTGCTGTTTCCGTCAACAAGCTCTCAATCATCCTAAGCAATGATCTTTGGGAAAACTCCATCACCGGGACAATCACAGCTGCAGAATCTGGCCTGCCACTGCAGTCAGGAACTGTTACACTTGATAATCGGTCTGCTCCCATCACCGAAGGACGCTTCACACT
Source organism: Bacillota bacterium (assembly GCA_012840925.1). GTDB lineage: Bacteria > Bacillota > Limnochordia > Darwinibacteriales > DTU012 > DTU012. The sequence continues at coordinate 119,727 of DUVS01000009.1, read as the reverse complement.
CAGTGATGTTCCAGTGGGAACCCAAGCCCTGAAAATAACTGGCCCCTACCGTCAACCAACAACGGTTACCGTTGTTGTTGAACCGGGGACCAATCGGCTTGACTTCTCAGTCAAATCCAGTTTAAATGAGGAAGAAATCGATGCCCTGGCCAGAATCACCCGGGCAGAGGCTGAAGGCGAAACTGCCGTGGGCAAAGCCGCTGTTGCTGCAACCGTTCTTAACAGAGTTGAAAGCGACCGCTATCCATCAACCATAACCGGGGTAATCTATCAGCGAGTAAACGGGCGGTACCAGTATTCGCCGGTGGCTGATGGCAGAATCAAGCTGGCACCGCGTGCCCAGGACTACCAAGCTGCGTTTCAGGCTTTGGCTGGCTTTGACCCCACAAATGGAGCAACCGGATTTTTCAATCCGGCCAAAACCACCGATCGCTGGGTTCGTTCCCATCCGGTAACCGCAGTCATCGGCGGGCATACCTTTTTCCGATACTAGAGAAAGCTGTTTGCATAGCTGCAAACAGCTTTTCGTCTACCATGAAAACTCTGCCGATCTATTCTCCACCCATTCCAGATGTACCCATCGTCTCCACAATCTTGCTCTGATTGATCACAAAGATGAGGATCGGCACTGTCATCATTATCAAAGTAATAGCTGCTGATACACCAGCCCGGGCAATGCCGCCGGCTGCCACCTGGCTTAATGCATAGGGCAGCGTCTTCAATTCCTCACGGTAGATAAACAATGCACCGGTCTCTCGCCACAGATTTTGGAATACGAGAATAATCAGAGTCAACCACGCTGGCTTAACAATGGGCATCGCAATCTGGGCATAGATCCTGAGCTCACTGGCGCCATCAATTCGGGCGGCTTCCAGCAATGAATCGTGGACCATGGCCCCAATAAAGTTGCGCATTAGATACAAACCTAAAGTAAACTGCCATTGAGGTATTACAACGGCCCAATAAGTATTGATCAATTTAAGCCGTGACATAAGCAAGTAGTTGGGGATCGAAGTTACAGTCGGTGTAAACATCAGGGACAAGACAATGATTCGTTCAATTGCTTTCCTGCCTGGGAAAACATGTTTAGCAAGGGCGTATGCTGCCAAAGACCCTGTAAGCACGTTTCCTGCCATGCCCACAAAGACAATGAACAGTGAGTTAAAAAAGTATCTGGTAATTGGCACCCAGGATTTACCCATTAACACCAACAGATCGTTAAAATTATCCAAGGTGGGGTTCCTCACGAAAAACTGCGGTGGGAACAGCCACAACTCATTGAGGGGCTTAAAAGCCTGGCTGATTGTATAAACCATGGGCATAGCCATAAATGCCGCGCCTAATCCCAGAAAGAAGAAAATTAATACGTCTCCACCAGTAGAACGAGATAAACGTTTCTTCCTGATTCTGATTGCCACTGCGATCCCTCCTAGTTACCGATCTTTTGCAGCATCCGCTGCACTGCCCTCTGACTGCCTAACATAACAAGGAACAACACCACCGATATGGCAGATGCATATCCCATTTCATAGCGCACACTACCGTAGTCCTGCAAGTGCTGCATGACTGTCCACGTAGCATAGTCCGTTGGTGTCGGCCCCGTTAAAGCTTGGATGTTCCCCGCAGCATTAAACGATCCGGTAATGGACATGATTGCTCCAAACATCAAGTATGTGCGCATTGCTGGCAATGTCAAGTACCACAGCTCCTGCCACCTGTTTTTAATACCATCGATGGCACCGGCTTCATATAATGTGGGGCTGACACCCTGCAGGCCGGCAATAAAAGCCAAGAACGTCGTTCCCAGACTCATCCACAGCGAGACGATGATTACAATAGACATCATCCATCTGGGTTCGATCAACCACCCGATGGGCTTGTCAATCAAGCCCAAATTCAGCAGATGGGCGTTGATATATCCATAGGTGTCCGCACTAAAGAGGGTCAGCCAAATGATGTATACATTTCCGGAAATTGACGGCGCATAAAAGAGCAAGGTTAAAAAAGCCCGCACCTTTGGCTGTAGTTCATTGATAAACCAGGCAAAGATAAAACACATCATATAGCTGAGAGGGCCTGTAATCACAGCAAACAAGAGAGTATTCTTTACAGCAATCAAGAATACTTCGTCGGCCAAGAACAGGCGGATGTAGTTGCTCCATCCAATCCAAGTCGGGAACTCAAGCATATTAAAGTAGGTAAAGCTGAGTACAATGGATAAGAGCACAGGTATAACCGTAAATACAGCGAACAGGAACATAAACGGTCCTATGAACAGGTATGAACGCCAGCTTTTTTTAATCCGGGCCCAGAGGCTTTCCTTATATTCGATCCCTGGACGGACCATTTGTCTACGCGTAACTACAGAACTCACAAGAGCCCCTCCAATCCTGGAAATATTTGTCCGTTATTCCATCGCAGGAGCATCCTGCGATGGAATAACTGAATGCTGTGTCCTATTGCTTCTCAATTTCCAATCTATATAAGTGGGTATAATGGCTCCAATATAGGTCTTTCAACTCTTGGTCCAACTTGCTGTAATCTGTTTCCAGACCAAACTCTTCCCGTTTACGGGTTATTTCTTCGTTAATCTTGCGATTATACTCCAGTATGGATTCACGCAGCGGTTCATTACGGAAGACTACCGCCCTAAACAACCAGTCAAACTGCCGGGTAACGTAGTATCCGCCCAGAACTGCCGGGACTCCTTCCACCCACTTCCATTGTTCTAAGAGGACATCGCGGTCATGGACATTCCATGGCAGTTGAGTGAGGGCTTCAACGTTGGCAGTTGCATAGCGGGCTGCCGCTCCCATCAAACTCTCCATTTCCCGTCCAAAACGCGCCTGAATCTCAGTTGAGGTCCACCATTTGAGGAACTCCCAAGCCCATTCTTTCCGCTTCGAGGTTTCCAGTATTACCGCACCGGAGGTACCAGCAGGCACTGCCACCGCACCAGGAGCCACGGCAGTCCCAGCAACAGGTACAGCACGGTTAATGGTACCATCTTCCATCACTGTACCAGGAACCATGGTCATACCCCATTCACCACGCAGCTCAGGCGCAAATACTGACAAGGTGTTGTAAAGGCCGTAATTGGCAATCAGCAACGGCATTTCACCGGTACGGAACCTATTGGCTTCATTGTATTCGTATAACAGGTTGTGCAGAGTGTACAGCTGAGTCAAATCTTTAAAGGTCTGTACTGCCACCTCAGCGTCTAGATTGGTCATGATAACGTCTTCTTTGAACAAGGGAACCCCTTGCTGATACAGGAACATCTGATAGGTACCCGTGTTTGCCCTCAGGCCGAAGTCCATGTTCTCCTTCTGCAGTTCGGGAATGATAGCATAGACATCTTCCCATGTCTGGGGAACCTCAAGCCCCAACTCTGCCAGGATATCCTTGCGATAGAACAGCATAGGGAAGCCTTGAACTTCCGGCAGGGCATAGACTTTATCCCGGAACCTAAACGGTACAAAAGCACTTTTCATAAACCGCTGGGCAACTTCTTCAAAGTCTTCGAACTGTGACAGATCTGCCAAGGCATTCCGGAATGCCAGGTCCATGTTGGAAGCTCCCAACGCCACATCCGGGCCGGTCCCGGCGATAATCGACGGAATCAACAGAGAATCCATGCTCTGAATCAATTCCAGGTCCACAGGAATTCCAGTGGCAGGAGTGAAGCTGTCCTCGATCATCTGCTTCAAGGCTTGAGCCTGATCCCGTCCGGATCCAATCCACACCCGCAAAACTTCATCGGTATCTGTCAACAATCCCCGATCGCCAACACGGGTATAATCATAGGTAAACGAGGCAATAAACGCTTTGATCTCATGCAGCCAAGTCTGGAGAGCGGTTGGCCTTGGATTTGGCAGCGTTTGATCCGGTGATGCAACCACGATAAAATCTATTTGCACAGGTTGTTCCATAGTCTGATTTAACCATGTTCCCAATGCACCCACGTTGTCGCGGTACTCACCTAACAAGCTGGGAATCGCATGAGGTCTGTCTGCCATATCTTCCAATACTCTGGCAAAGGTGGTCAGTGTTGCAATATGCCCACCTCTTTGGCCTGTGAAGGACTCAAATTCGTCGGCGACACTTCGTAGAATTGCAGCTTGTTCCCTTAATGCGTCGATCAAGCCAGGGATCTTTTTATCTAACTCGTAACTCCGGAGCGGGTCCGGTTGGCCGGATGTGATCATAATGATCCGGCGATAGATCGTATTGAGGTCATAGATTAGGTTCTCAATCTTGCGGATAAGTCCGGCGACATCACCTAACACCGCCTTGAGAGTCAACTCGTGTTTACCCGCTTCCAGATAAACCAGAGCAGTTTCACCATCTTCAGTAGTAGGTACAATCATGTCATACCGGTTATCAAATCTGAACTTAAGGGCATCAGCTTCCTTAAACGGCACTTTACCATCAATGAACAGCTGTCTCGATGTATAAATTCCCCGCCGTTGATCCTGTTTACCCTTTATCGCAATCTGATACAAGCCACTTTCCGGAACTTCAAATTCCCATGTCGCCCAATCCCCTACCGTCTTCCAGCCGGTACCGCCAATACTGTTGAGGCGGATTTGAGCAGGATGATATGGTACAAGGGTGGGATCTCCCATATCGTGTACCGGCATGATGGTCGGGCTGGAACGATAAACTGCCGCTTCGCCTTCAAGCTGCTTATATATGCCTGAAGTTGGCTTATATCCTGATTCTTCATGTACTTTACGAACTTCCTCGTAGGGTAAAGGCTCGTCATATTGGAATAGTCTTAGCGAATGGATGATTAAACCCTCGGAGACTGCATCCAGTCTAATGGTATTAGTCCCTTCTTTGAAATAAAATAAAAACGGAACATTTTCATAACCGGTGGGATCGATAAAAGCCTCCGTACGCCAAAGGGGTTTCTCGACTTGCCGCGGTCTGAGCTGGTTCCCATAAATATCCGTTTCAACCGGGCCTCCATCTCCCCAAGTACGGTGCAGCACTAAGTAGCCTGCCTCAGAGAAAGGCCTGGTTCCATTAATATCCACCGCTCTTTGAATCGGTGCGCTGCGGCCTGTTACAGGATAATAAGTAATCTCGATATTATAAAAACCTGCTTCTTCAATGTCCACTTCCCACTCAACAAATCCACGTTCACTGGTTTGGACTGATATGCCAGGCATACCTTCATAGTCATACAGCAGTTTTATCTCAGTGTCTAAGTTGGACAGACTTACAGCCGGAATCACGATTTCCCGATCTGGCCTGACTACTTCATCATACTGTGCCAAATACTCAGGATAGTTGATAGCACGCCGATAAGCAGTAAGCTGTGCTGTAGCTGATCCGACATCGTCATTGCCGTCTGGTGTCCCTTCTGCTAATGCCTCTGTGGCTTCCGCCGCCTGAGAAGAACTGTCCGTTTGTGCCCCCACCAATTGTGGCAAACCCGTACTAAGCAGTAAGACAAAAGCAAGAAGCACAGTGGTAAGAATAGCAGCTTTTCTGTTTCTGATTTCCCACATTTTCGAGATAGTCTCCTTTCTCATCTCTCATCCCAGTAACCAAAACAAATTCAAGCCCGATATACCCTAAGTAATTATTAAACACCGAGCGAATAAATCCTTTATATTAAGTATTTATCTCAAGAATGTCTGCCAAAAGCGACATCAATCTGCTCCCCCGGCCGTTCAGTAACCTCCTTTGCTTATGATTCCGTATCATAATCATGATTAATATCTCTGCAATATATAATTAACCATTGATCCGAATTTCCCTTCCCGAAACCATAACTTTTTTACCAGCCCAGAAAAGGCAATCCTGTGACAGACAAAAAAACCAAGCTTAACTTGGGAAGCTTGGTTTCAGTTGCCTATGATTTCCCTCAGCATCTGGCCCAGCTGTTCCGCTGCTTCCCGGGCTGCCCGATACCCCAAATCCACATACTCGTCGACAGGGCGGAAGTTAAACGGGTTCAACTTCGCCAGCTGCGGTTGAATAACCACATCTACGTATTGCAGCTGAATGAGTTCATTCTGGCGCTGGAGAATATGAGTGGCATGGATCAATGACCGCATGACCGTCCGCGGCTTTAGACTCGCCAAGTTCGCATGCAAGTCCACCCCAATCACAAACTCGGCGCCCATCGAGCGGCAGACACTTGCCGGCAGGTTCTGCACCAATCCCCCGTCCACCAACAAACGCCCCCCAGATTCTACCGGATGATAGATTCCCGGCACAGTACAGCTAATCCGAACCGCGCGGGCTACATTACCTTCGTTGAGCACTGTCAGTTCACCAGTGGTAAAATCACAAGCAACAGCCGCGAACGGTATCTTCAAGTCGCTAAAGTCCTTGCCGTCCAGAAGGCGGTTGATCCAGTTTTCGATTCCTTCAGAGCTCATTAAGCCACTTTTGAAAGCTACCGGCTTAGCCAAGAATAACCAGTCTGTTTGTTTCGCTGCTTGATACATCTGATCACTGGAAACACCGCTGGCCCATGCTGCTCCTGCAGCCGCACCTGCTGAAGTTCCAGCTACTACATGGATTGGCATCCCAACTTCCTCAATAAAACGCAATGCTCCGATATGGGCCAGGCCATAGGCACTGCCGCCGGCCAAGGCCAGGCCAATACTTGGTTGCTGCTGCATCTGTTTTAACTCGGCAATCAAAGCCTTCAGATCCATTGTTCTCACTCCCTGTCATCCAGTTCTCAGTATATCAAATCATAAATTTTAGTACAATCAAATTGGGGTGTTATGTTATAATAAACAAAGATTGATTGCCAGATATTGAGACAGCATTTGATTGCTCACTACGGCAACCACGATTAGCGCTTGATCAACTTCAATGGAAAAGGAGTGAATCGAAATGGATGTCAAAGAAATACTGGTTAACCTATCAGAAGGCACAGGAGTATCCGGCTATGAACACGGCGTTGCTGACTATCTGGAACAGAATTGCCGGTGGGCTGATGAAATCCGCCGAGACAAGCTGGGCAATCTGATCATGCTGAAACGGGCCAAGCCGGCAGTGGAGCACGCTTACCGGCCAAAGGTAATGCTGGCGGCTCACATGGACGAGATTGGTTTGATCATCACAAAAATCGATGATGAAGGCTTTTTACGCTTCAGTACGGTTGGCGGTATTGATCAAAGAGTGCTGCTAGCGCAAGAGGTCATCGTCCATGGAAAGACTGATCTGCCTGGTGTGATCGGCGCCAAGCCACCCCATGTCCAAGCCCCCGAGGAACGCAATAATGCTGTGCCGATGGATGAATTGTACATTGATGTCGGCTATGATTCCAAAGACCAACTGGCTGAACTGGTAGGTATTGGCGATCTGGCTACGATTAACCGCAAGGTGGTAAATCTGAATGGTTCACTGATGGCTGGCAAAGCAATGGATGATCGTGCCGGTGTGGCTGTTATGCTGGAATGCCTTAAGGCACTGGCCAACATGAACCACATCGCTGATGTGTATGCCGTCGCCACTGTGCAAGAAGAGGTAGGTGTCCGGGGAGCTACCACCAGTACATACGGAATAGTCCCGGACATCGGCATTGCCCTTGATGTAGGGCATGGAGACATGCCGGGGGTGGCTGAGCATCTTACCATCAGCCTTGGCAACGGACCTGGCATTGCCATGGGGCCACACGTACACCCCAGTCTCCACAAGCGCTTGGTGCAGACTGCCAAGGACTGGAACATCAGCTATACTCTGGAGCCAGCAGTACGGCCGGGCGGCACTGATGCTTTTGCAATCCAGATCACCCAGGCGGGAATTCCCACTGCCCTTTTGTCCCTGCCCCTAAGGTACATGCATACTGCCGTTGAGACCCTAGACTATGACGATGTGCGGAAAACAGCCCGTTTGCTGGCCCAATTCATTTCTGAACTAGATCAGGAATTTGTGGAGGGATTGAAGTGCTTCTAAAAAGACTGACTGAAGCTTGTGGCGGACCAGGCCAGGAAGACGAAGTCCGGGATCTGATCCGTGCTGAGGTTAAAGATCTGGCTGATCAGGTAACAACCGATGCCCTTGGCAACCTGATCGCCGTAAAAAAAGGCACCAAGGCAGGGCCCAAAGTAATGATTGCCGCCCATATGGATGAGGTTGCCTTGATGATTATGGGTATTGAAAAAAACGGCTTGCTCAAGTTCAGCCCCATTGGCGGCATTGATCCCCGGGTTCTGGTTGCCAAAACTGTGGTAATCGGCAAAAATCGGGTCCCTGGCGTAATTGGATCCAAACCGATTCACCTGCAGAGGCCTGACGAACGAAAGAAAGCTCTAACCATTGAAGAGATGTATATTGATATTGGTGTTTCCAAAAAAGAAGGAGCAGAACGGCTGGTCAACGTTGGCGACTTAGCCTACTTTACAACCGAATTTGCCGAAATTGGCCCTGACAAGTTCAAGGCAAAGGCTTTGGATGATCGAGTCGGCTGTGCTATGCTGATCGATATTCTCAAGGATAGTTATCAGTTTCCGCTGTACGGCGTATTTACGGTACAGGAAGAAGTGGGCTTGCGCGGTGCCGGTACTGCTGCTTATCAGGTCCAGCCTGATCTTGCCCTGGTACTCGAAGGCACGACTGCCTCTGATGTACCCGAAATTCCTGAACATAAGCACGCTACTACCGTGGGCAAAGGCCCAAGCCTGACGGTCATGGACAGTTCTGTGATTCCCGATCCCCGCCTGGTGGCTAAACTGATGCAGCTGGCAGAAAAGCACAACATCCCTGTTCAATACCGTCGCAATACAGCCGGGGGCACCGATGCCGGTAAAATCCAACAGAGCCGTCAGGGAGTCCCAGTTGCCGTTATTGCCCTTCCGTGCCGCTATATCCACTCTCCGGTGGCTGTCGGCAGCCAAACCGACTATGATCATGCAGTTAAGCTGGTTAAGTTATTCCTGCACAGTTTGGAAGAAGAAGGAGGAGACATTTAATGAAGAGCCTGATTAAGGATCTGGTGGAAAGCTATGGCCCAACCGGTTTTGAATCTGAAGTGACAGATAAGATCCGCTCCTATATCACCGATTATGTTGATGAATGCTATGTAGACCCACTCGGCAATCTGATTGCCCGTAAAAAAGGCAGCGGCAAAAAAGTAATGTTCTCTGCCCATGCTGATGAGATCGGTGTCATCGTTACCTACATCGATGATGACGGGTTCTTGCGCTTTAGCAATGTGGGTGGGTTGAACCTCCTCACATTGCTTGGAAACAGGGTCCGTTTCGCCAATGGTGTTATCGGTGTAATTGGCAGGGAAAAAGGTGAGTTGAAAGATTTGACCCTGGATAAACTGTTTATTGACATTGGTGCTGATTCTAAAAAGGAAGCCCGGAAGAAGGTCGCCATTGGTGATTTCGCCATATTTCACCGCGAATTCTGTGATTTAGGACAGCGTTTAGTAGCCAAAAGCATGGATGACCGGATCGGCTGTGCAGTTTTAGTTGAGGCTATTCGCAGGTTGGATCAGTCCAATCACGATCTTTACTTTGTCTTCAGTGCCCAGGAGGAAGTAGGTCTGCGAGGAGCCCGGACAGCAGCCTATGGTATTGATCCCGATCTGGGAATTGCCATCGATGTAACGAGGACTGGCGATACTCCGGAAGCTCCCCGCATGGACGTAAGCCTGGGCAAAGGTGCAGCCATCAAGGTTAAGGACTCCTCAGTGATCGCCCATCCTAAAGTCAAGAATCTCATGGTCCGTCTTGCCGAGTCCAGCCATATCAAGTATCAATTGGAAGTTCTGGAAGCGGGTGGAACAGATGCCGGTGCGATTCATCTCACCAAATCCGGAGTCCCATCCGGGACTATCTCTATTCCCTGCCGCTATGTGCATTCACCCTCAGAGATGATTGATCTGGACGATGTGCAAAACTGTGTAGATCTTGTCTTAGCCATCTGCCGGGACCCCCTCGAGGAATTCTAAGCTGATGACTAATCAAACTAAAAACAGGGCTTGGCTCAAGCCCTGTTTTATTATTCACTTGACTCTCCTACGGGCTGCGTTGGCAACGATGGCAAAAACGATTAAGCCGATCCCGCCCCACAAGGCTCATTTTGCTCCAGCTCTTTCCATTTCCTTCGAAGGTAAAGGCGCCAGTTCCGATGCATCCGAGTATCCTCGCTGGCTGCGCCGATTAAGATCTGCAGCCGAGATAAATCCGCTTAAGGGAGCTAATAGCAAAGCAGCTATGACTACTACAACCAAGCAGCGGTTTATTGGGATCGACCTCCTTCTTCTCCCTTAGCTTACCCGGCCTGCGGGTGACTATGCCTGTTTACGGTTTTGGAAAAACTGGCGTGCATATTCAGGGAAGAGGATGTAGCTGAGGACATCCTCATCGCTGGTGGCTAAGTCTTTAATCTCCCCCCTGGCAGCCTCCATTCCCGGTGCCAGGTTATCCGCCGGACGAGCTGTGATTGGCTTTTCATCCCCAATGATCATATTCTGTGTTTCAGGCGCAATCGGGATCGGCGGGCGTCCATACAGACCTTTCACATAATCTTTGATTTCTTTGGTCTTGATTTTGTACCGTTCCCCGGTGATCACATTGAGAACTGCTTGAGTACCCACAATTTGACTCATGGGTGTCACTAAAGGAGGATAGCCCAATTCTTTCCGGACTTGCGGAACTTCCCGCAAAATGTCATCATATTTGTGGCTCAGTTTCTGCTGGTCTAGTTGGGCACGAAGATTGGATAACATCCCTCCGGGAATCTGGCTCACCAGCACTTCCGTGTTCACTGTCGCCTGAGGCCGTTTATAGTCGGCCAAGACTTTCCTGATCTCTTGATTGATCCTGGCCAGTAAATTCAAATCAAGGCCAGTATCGTATTCCGTTTCCTGAAGTGTCTTGACTAATGTTTCTGTAGGGGGTTGTGATGTGCCCAAAGCCAATGCTGAAATTGCAGTATCCACTACCGCTACACCAGCCTGAATCCCTTCCCAATAGGTCATGGAGGCCAGGCCGCAAGTATAGTGGGAATGGAGCTGAATCGGAACGGATACAGCTTGCTTCAGCTGTTGAACCAGTTCTCTGGCTCTGACTGGTGTTAAAATCCCTGCCATATCTTTGATGCAAATTGAATCAGCACCCATCTCTACAAGTTCCTTGGCAATCTTGACATATCCTTGGATATCATGGACAGGGCTGACTGTATAAACCACCGATGCCTGGGCATGGGCACCGGCTTTTTTTGTTGCCAGCAAAGCTCTTTCAATATTGCGTATATCATTGAGAGCATCGAAGATGCGAACTATGTCAATCCCGTTTTCCACAGCTTTAGCCACAAAGGTATCAACCACATCATCTGGATATTGGCGGTAAGCCACCAGGTTTTGACCCCTTAATAACATCTGCAGTTTTGTGTTTGGCATCTTTTTTTGCAGCTTCCGCAGCCTTTCCCACGGATCTTCATTCAAATACCGCAGACAGGTGTCAAATGTGGCACCTCCCCACACTTCCACTGAATGATAGCCTGCCTGATCAATCATTTCCGCCACAGTGAGCATATGCTCAAGTTTCAGCCGGGTGGCTAACAATGACTGATGGGCATCACGAAAAAGAGTTTCAGTTATTCCAACTTTGCGCTGCATTAATCTCTACCTCCTATCCCAGCACCGACAGCAGCACTCCTGCAGTGATTGCCGAGCCAATCACTCCCGCAACATTGGGGCCCATGGCATGCATCAGCAGGAAATTGGTGCGGTCTTCTTCCTGGCCTACCACCTGTACCACCCGGGCACTCATGGGAACGGCAGAAACACCGGCAGCTCCAATAAGAGGATTGATTTTGCCCTTCGACAGCACACATAAGAGCTTGCCGAACAATACTCCGGCCGCTGTAGCCAAAGCAAAGGAAGCGGCACCCAAAACCAGGATTGTAATCGTAGATATACTTAGAAATGCCTCCCCGTTGGCTGTAGCGCCCACGGTCAGCCCGACAAAGATGGTGACAATATTCATCAGTTCGTTCTGGGCTGTGTAAGATAAACGCTGAGTCACACCGCACTCTCTGAGCAAGTTGCCAAACATCAAGGTTCCAATCAGAGGGAGAGAATTCGGCACTAACAAACCGGAAAAGAGAGCGACGACAATGGGAAACAGTATTTTCTCTGTACGGCTCACCTTGCGCAGCTGTGTCATCTTGATTTTCCGTTCTGCTTTGGTAGTCAAGAGCTTCATAACAGGAGGTTGGATGATCGGTGCCAATGCCATGTATGAGTAGGCTGCAATCGCAATCGGGGCTAACAGGTGCGGCGCCAGCATGGCAGTCAAGAAAATTGCCGTTGGCCCGTCAGCACCGGCAATAATTCCAATCGCGGCTGCTTCCTGCAGGGTAAAACTCAAGCCGGGGAAATTAAACCATGAGGCTATACTAAATGTGGTAAAAATCCCCAACTGAGCGGCGGCGCCCAAAAGCAAGCTGCGAGGATTAGCGATCAAAGGCCCGAAATCGGTCATGGCACCTACTCCCAGAAAAATCAAAGGTGGATAGATCCCCAGTTCGATACCCTTATACAGAATATGCAGTAAACCGCCTGGCTCCATGATGCCTGTCTTAGGAAAATTGGCTAAGAAGACTCCAAAAGCAATCGGCACTAACAATAATGGTTCATATTTTTTGCGAATCCCCAGGTACATCAGGACGAAGGCAATACCGATCATCAGTGCTTCCCGCCATGAAATCGCATACAACCCGGTACTTTCCAATAAAACTCCTAGCATTTCCTACTTTCCTCTCTATTCAATAATGGCCAGCACGTGTTCTGCCTCCACCGTTGCACCAATGTCTACGATCTGAATGACAGTGCCAGCTACGGGAGCAGTAATCTCATTTTCCAGCTTCAGCGCTTCCAGAGTCAGAAGCACATCCCCTTCCTTGACTTGGTCGCCTATTTTGGCCTTTACTGATAGAATCGTGCCTGCTAAAGGTGATTTCACTGGTGTACCGCTTGCTTTTCGCTCTGATGGCTGCCTCTGTTCCTGCAGCTCCACTGGCTGCCCTGATGGGGTCATAGGTTCTACTTCCACTTCATAGACTCTGCCATCAATGGTAACACGATACTTAGTCATACGCTGCCCTCCAGTCTGATTTACTTCGATTTTACTTGATTTGCGTAATTTTCAGTTCGCCTTCCACACCGAGCTGTTTCATAACAGCTGCAATGATCACGAGATCCTGCTGTTGATTGGAATCCACGCTGGCAAGGGGCTGTTCCTTGCCTGGTTTCTCCATGGCCATGCTTGCAGAGGGCACCGTTACTCTGATCAGGCGCCCGATCAGCCAAACCAAAACAGCCAGAGCCACCAAGGTCAAGAACACAACGACCGTTCCCAGGATACTGATTTCTAGTGCACTGATGACCGCCACCTCCTGATGCAATGTTCCATGATATGAGCGACAAAAAGCGGGGCTTATTTTTGCCCAAAATAAGCCTCGCTGTATTTACGCAGCAATTTGCCCAGTCTGTCGCCAAATGCCACATACATGGCTACATTGCCGGCGGCATGCGTCAGATCATGAGACAAACCTGCCAGGTAATAGGCAATGATCCTCCGGGTAAACAGCAACCCATTTAGAGACACGACCATGCCATATATAATGCCCAACAAACCGGCAGCGGCGGCAGACACGAGCAGATTCCGGCTCCACTTGGTCTTTCCATAATAGAAGCTCACAAAAGCCACAGCCGACCAACTTAACATCTGAAAAAATGTCCAAATCCCATGGCCAAGCTGGAGATTTGATATCCAGGTACTGATAATTGCCACCAAGACTCCTTGGCGCAATCCCAGGGCCATCGTTGTCACCATTACGATCACGGTTGTTGGCTGAAATCCCGGGATTGGCTCCATTACCACTCTGCCAGCAATGCTAGCTGCTGAAAGCAGCGCAATAACAGCCTGTTCCCTGACTTGACGCCTTACTGCCATGAGCGTAAATCCCAGTGATAGACATCTCCGTCTTTGATCCGGTACTGCGCTGCGCCAACCAGAGCCATTTCCCCGTTGATGTCATACATCCAAGCTGTTTGATCAGCCATTGAAGCCATTTTCCCCTGAATTGAAGTGATATAACCATTGTCATGTTCGATGAGGAATTTGCGCTCCATCAATTCCAGCAAGGTATAGTTCTTGTCTGAGGGGATTTTGAAATAGTAGACAATGGGATTTTGACCATTGTTTTCGCTCAGGATTACCTTGATCTCGATTGTGTTACCAACTTCAGCCAATTCATCGGGGTCTGCAGGCTGCCACAACAGAAACGCTGCTGCCACACCTAGTACTATGACCAGCGCCAACGCCACAAGAATGTACGCTTGCTTTATCATCCTAAATCCTCTCCCAACCAAGAAATCTAGATGGTCATGGCGCCAAAGCCACCATCAACTCTGATCAATGACCCTGTGACATAACTGGATGCTTTCTCTGATGCCAGCCAAATGCAGACTCCCTGCAGTTCCCTCGGCTCCCCAAAGCGCTTCATCGGTGTGTGGCGCATAATATCAGCGACACGTTCTTCCGTTAAAATCCTGCGATTCTGTTCAGCCGGGAAGAATCCAGGTATAATCGCATTCACCCTGATGTTGTAAGGGGCCAGCTCCCGGGCCAGATACTGAGTAATACTGTTGATTCCGGCTTTGGATGCAGAATAAGTAAACACTTTTGATAACGGAGGCCCCGATGATACCGATGAAATATTAATAATACTGCCACCGGTACCTTGTTCGATCATTTTCTTGGCAAAGATCTGAATCGCCGCCACACAACCCCTCAAGTTAACTGCCATGATGTTATCCCATTCTCCCATGTCCAGTTCCAAGAAGGGTGTGCTCGAGTTTACTCCCGGGGCATATAGGAGAATATCAATTGAATCAGTCCAAGCTTGGATGTCATCGGCTGCTTTTTGCACTGACTCCAAATCGGTTACATCAGCAATAAACGATTTGATCTCGCCGCCTAGAGCCCGCACTTGTTCTTCCACTTCTCCTGCATACTCCGGTTTCATCACCACTGATGCAATTTTTGCGCCGTGGAGTACAAAACCTTCAATGATCGATCGGGCAAGGGTACTGTTACCTCCCATGATCACCGCTGTTTTCCCTTTTAAGCTGAATAGATCTGACATATTCCAGACTCCTTTCCGAAATGTTAATTTTTTGCTGGTTATTATTGCCTTGTGATAGTGTTCCGTTAACGAATCAAATTGCCTTGATCGTTAAACTCCCAGTGGTATGGCTGGGAAAGAATCTGCAAGTTTGGATTCCCTTCGATTTCAGGAATCATTGGTTCCGACACTTCTATTTCTGCAAGCTCCAGGGTATTCTTGATCCGCACAAGACGGACCTTGGTGAAATCGAGGATGTTGCTGGTTTTGATGGCAGCCTGAATCGCCTCCCGATCATTATCCAGAGTCGTTGGGATCTTGGTTGGCGCCACCACTGTTGAGGTTAACCCATTGGCGTAAATCTTGTTGTAATCAACCTTGGCTACACAATATCTGGTAGTGAAGTCGGCAGTCCCGATTCCGTTGGCATTTCCCTCGGTCTCATCAGTAAGATCCAAAACCACAATCTTGGTCACATCGGGGCCTCCATAGGCATAAGGAGTCGGATAACGCCCCACCACATTGGGATCAAAACCGTCACCACTGATATTCTTGCCGATCTCATCGATGATCAGGACATCAATCTGATCAAACCACAACTTGGGCATATTAGCTTTGGCGATCTTGAGCAATTCCGTTTCCTCATTCTCAATCGCATGGGCTGGAACCACTTGGATTTTCATTACTTGATCAAAAGCATTTTCTACCGTGGCAACTCCAAACAACACCGGCAGCTTGTCAATAATAATCCTGGCCATGGCCGGAACATGCTCAGCCATATGTTTAAATCCCAGCTGATGGCAGGCTTCAGCACCTTTTTGCTTACCCAGGCCGATGCTCAACATCTTCATCAAACCGCTCTCAATCGGGCCGCGAAATGCTGTGTGAGGTTTGACCCGGTTGATGACGACAATACCGTCAGCCTGGCATGCTAACCGGTCTACATAGACTGGAAGCCCGTTGTCCAGCGAAGCAATCTGATTGACTTCCATTGATGATCGAATGGGAGCGCCTACCGAGTTTTCGGTAACCCCCAGATGACGCAGTACCTCTATTTGACCTTCAGCCGTAGCTCCACCGTGACTGCCCATACTTGGTACGATAAATGGTTCGGCTTTGAGGGCCTTCAGCTCTTCGACGACGGTTTTTGTAATCTCAGCGATCCGGTTTACACCACGACTGCCTACAGCAATAGCTATTGACATTCCCGGTTTGATCATTCCTTGGATTTGCTCCTGCCGCAATTGAGCCCTCAAATCGCCTTCTACATCGTGAAGCCGTGGAGCGTCAAATTTCTGGCTGACTTTAACCATTCTCGGTATGGGAATATCTCTTACTAGTTCTGATATTACACCCACAGTATCACCTTCCTTGCTAAATCGTTCTGTCTTTATTATACACTTATTTGGGGCTAATTTACAGTTCTAGTATTACAATCAAAATCCTGCTGTAATTACTAAGTAAACTAGTTTGTTTATGCTTGACAAGTGAGATCAAGATTTGTATAATTTAGCCTAAATCCAAGGGGGCAGTGCCATGGTTATCGTGATGAAACAAAACACACCCATCAACGAGCTGGAACAGCTTAAAGTCCGTTTGCGGCAGATGGGTTTTGAGATCAACTTCTCGCAAGGCGAAAACCACACCATCATTGGCTTAATCGGTGATACCACCAGGATTGACGAAAGCCAACTACAAGCTAATCCTTTTGTCGATCGCATCTTACGTGTCCAGCATCCTTTCAAGCGGGTCAGCCGCATGTTTCATCCCGAGGATACTGTCATTGATATTGCCGGCCACAAAATCGGCGGCGGCAACACTGTGATCATTGCCGGGCCATGTTCAGTGGAAAGCGAGGAGCAGCTGATGACCATCGCTCAACAGATCAAGATATCCGGTGCCCAGCTGCTGCGCGGCGGGGCTTATAAACCTCGGACCTCCCCCTATAGTTTTCAAGGCCTGGGTATACAAGGTTTGGAACTTTTGCGGCGAGCCAAGGAACTGACTGGAATGCCAATTGTAACAGAATGCATTTCTGTGGATACCGTCGAGCTTGTAGCTGAGTATGCCGATGTCATTCAAGTCGGCGCCCGCAACATGCAAAACTTCGCATTACTGAAAAAAGTAGGCCAGACAGACCGGGCAGTCTTGCTTAAGCGAGGCATGTCTGCAACAATAGATGAACTGCTCATGGCCGCCGAGTACATTTTGGCCGAAGGAAACGAGCGGGTAATCTTGTGTGAACGAGGGATTCGCACCTACGAAACATATACCCGCAACACCCTGGACATCAGTGCCATCGTAGCCATCAAGGAGTTGTCCCACCTACCGATTATTTGTGATCCAAGCCATGCTGCAGGAAAATGGGAATTGGTCACGCCTCTTGCCAAAGCAGCTATTGCTGCTGGCGCTGACGGACTCATGGTGGAAGTGCACCACCAGCCGGAAATGGCTCTGTCCGACGGCAACCAGTCACTAAAGCCAGAGAAATTCCAGCACTTAGTTGCTGCTGTCAATCAGATTATCGCTGTCAATAAAAGCATAGTCCATTGAGCAAACTATAGACAGAATTTGAAAAGTCCCTGAAGACCAGGGACTTTTGTATTTGTCTGCAGTTTACATACCAGTTACTGATAAGATCCAAAAGAGCTGTTGCGGTTGCCCGGTGTGGGCAAAGGCAGATACCACAGCTCCCAGCTGCCATCAGGCAGACGGCCATAGGCAACATCACGGGCGATTTCCACTGCAGGCAGAAAATCAACCATCTCCCGAGCGGGATCAGCAAGGATAATCGGCTCTCCCAGAGCGTTAATGCTGAAATTGGTGTGCAGCTCGCCATGGGCTGCCATATCTTTGCCCGAAGCAAAAATGACCAAATAACCCTTGGCTTCGATCACTGTACCCTGTGGAAACTGCCATTTAGAAATCTGCGATTGATCATCGCTCAAGAAATATCCCGACAAGTCAACTGCATGGGAATTCGGATTATAGAGTTCAATCCAATCGGGGCTGTCTCCCTGACGATCCCGGAGCACTCCTCCATTGGAAGACATTATTTCATTAATATACACAACCTGTTCCTTTATACTGGGTAGGTCATACGGTTCCCTAATGGATATCCGGTTCCAATACGGCCTGATGCTTGCATAGTCATCATGGCGCGGGTCTGCCTGTAGGGGGTTATCCCTCAGATCGACTTCCGCTTGGATGCCGAGCTGCTGCACATCCTGCAGTGCCCCCTGCTCCATCAAGGCCCCCAAAACGGTCAGATCAGTGACACCAGTGTTGCGAATGTTTAAACGTCTCAGCTTGGACAGCCCTTTCACCAATTCGATTTGACTGCCTACAGGCACATTACGCATGATCAGTGTTTCCAAATTTGCGAAGTTTGCGATCACAGAAATGTCTGTCACCGGGGTTGAATGCAGATTCAAGTACCTGAGCCCAGTCAGATTCTTGATCGGGCTCAGATCGGCCACAGCGGTTTCCCGCAAATTCAGGCTGGTTAGTTTGGTTAACCCCTGAATCGGTGTCAGATCACGAATGGGATTGCCTCGCAGGTCAAGTGACTCTAGATTCTTCAGCTGTTCAATACCTAATAATGATGAAATACCAAGAAAGCCCAGGTCCAAACTGGTAATTTGTGACAGGTCATTGCCCGCCTTAATCCTGGCCAATTCCAATTGTACGGCCAGATCCAGCACAGGATCTTCAAACGCCAAGCAGATCCCACTGAAAACTCCACTGGCAAACAGGCATAGTCCGATCACAATGATTGCTGCACTTCTCAAATTGACTCCCCCTCGTTAGCGTTTACACATGGGTTGCTGCTCTGAATCTTCCCAACCCGGCCTGAGTATCAACGGTTGAGGCGCCAACGGGCATCCGGAGCAAGCTGGCAGATCCAGTGACCAAATCCGGGCGGCTTAAGCCTATACTCTGGACATACTTGCTGTTTGCCACCCATTGCAGTCCATGCTCCTGCACGCATTGACTCAACCAGCGCGGTTGTTTGCCGCTGCATTTAATCTCCAAAATAGCTCCCTTCCCATAGTGTGTCCGAAATGAAGGTGCTTCGGGGAACAACTCGTCTGCTGCTGCACTGCGAATCTCACGATCAATTGTGATCCGCAGATTGGCTGCGCGGCCTGTACGCAAGCCTTCCCGCTCATATTCAATGATCACCTTTGGCTTTAGGGCAAGCAGATGCACTAAGCGTTCAAACTCGATCAAAACTGGATTATCGTTGACAGGAAAATGTTTGGTCTCCATAAAGGTATCATACCAGCCATGGGCAATGAACGTACTGTATTTGAGCGACTGATTGCCGATTTTTGTCTTTATTTCAACCGAAAGCGGATCAGCAGGAGTTGGGCTGTAGGATCTGATCCGCAGTTTGACCCGGCTGAAAAAACCACCCCTGTTTTCCAAGAAACTGTGATAATTATCGGTGTCAAAATATAGACTGCGGACAAAATACGGCTGTTCTTGCGAGTAATAGTCTCGTTCAAGGCCGCTGGCCAATATCTGGTTGCGTACTTGATATATCTTCGTTGTATCAAGTCGATATTTGTGTTCATACCTTTGAGTAACGCGCACAAACCCACATCCTTTTGTATGTAATCCTAGATCGGCAGTACGAGCTGCGGTGCGAGGATTGACACAGATGTAAGCTGCTCCAGCTCACTGATGATACTTGTCAGCTGGTCAATCACTTGAGGGTCTGCCTTGGCCAGCCTCAATTCAATGATTCTTTCCCACTGCTCCTCCTTGACTTCATGGGAGCGCAGATATGCTTCGATCTTAAACCCGGTGATCAACTGATCCAATTCTCCGGCAGGATAGGGCCCATTACCTTTAATTATCAGGACATACTCCGCCCTTTTCGGGATACCATAGTTCACCAGGTGCATGATAATGAACATAATCGCGATCATCACACTGGCAACGATCACAATACCCAGGTTGTTAGTGCCTGCTCCCAGCCCGGCCGTAATCGACCAAAACAGAAATACCATGTCCCGAGAGTCTTTAATGGGAGTGCGGAAACGAATGATGGACAGCGATCCCACCAACCCCAGTGATAATACCAGGTTGCCTTGAATAAAAAACATGACACACGCAACCACCGGAGCTATTGCCACCAGGCTAGTCAAGAAGGTCGCTTCATAGCTTAGGCCCCGGTGCGTGATTTTGTAAACCAGGGCAATTCCTAGTCCAATGCCGATAGAGAGCAGCACCCCGATCACAAACCTGTTGAACAGATCAGGCGTAACTGTGATCAATTCCATAAATGCCTGCCACATTTAAAGATACCACCTTCTCAGATTCTTCCTTGGTATACTTCGTTCAAAGATTCCAAAGTCCTTGTCAAAAAAGAAAGCCCTGCCTTACCGACAGGGCCAAAATGCACTCTGCTATTATTGAGCAAAGAGGTCATCAAGGAATGCTTGCGCCTGCTGGGCAATCTCATCAGTTGCTTGAGCAGCACCCTTTTCGTTGTTGATAACCTGTGTAACCGCAGAGTCAGTAATATCCCACAATCCGGACCATTGGAAGATATCTCCTTCGCCTTTCCAGTTTTCGGCACAGGTCATGTATACTTCCATATGCTCTTTGCTTCTCATATAGTTGTTGATATAGAAGTCGAGATATGCATCGCCGTCGCCCTCTCTGAAGAGGAAGTCAGCCAAAGCGATCAATTTCTCAGGCTCAGCAACATTGACTGGCAAGAAATTGCCGGCAAAGTCAAATGTAGGCTGTTGATTCTCTTCCACATGCGGTCCTTTTGCTTGTGGTACATAGCCAACATTGAGGCCAGCATTAATCGCGTGGCGTGCCCCAGCCAAGTGGGTATGAGGTGCAATAACAACCTTGCCTTGCAAGAAGTCACCACTGCCCATGATCTTCAACTCATTGCGCCAGCGATTGACCATGTTCAGCGCATAAATGGCATCGGCGTCATTGAGGCTGTAGATCCACTTGCCTTCCTCATTTTGCTTGGCAAGTTCCGCACCGTTTGACGGTATGAAGCGATAGACTGCTGCCGGGTTGGCCAAGTCACCAATTCCCCATTGATCGATCACGCCATCGCCATCAGTATCCTGAGTTAAGGCAATTCCGTATCTCTCCAGTTCGTCATATGTCCAGCGCCCCTCTTTCCAGAGGTCGTATGGATCTTCCAAACCGGCTGCTGCGATCAAATCCTTATTGTACATGGTGATCATCATGGAACCGTTGAAGGTATCATATGTCACACCAAAACCGTACAACTTGCCGCGGAATTTCAACTTCTCAATGGAATAGCGATCAGCTGAAGGCAGCGACTCGAAGTACTCCGGTGGCAGAATGTCGCTGACCGGCAGCAGCATATCCTGAGTAACCAATGGGAAATATCCACCACGATGCTCAAAGCGGAAAATATCGTATGTGGAGTCACCGGCCAAAATCCGGGCAATCATTGCATCGGCTCCGCCAGTAGCACCAACCTCGATCTTACAGTTATATAGCGCTTCTGCTTCAGCAATTCTCTCTTCGAGGGGCTTGCCGCCATTGAATACTACCCAGTTCAAATCTCCCACAAGCACAGTGACAGTTTTGCCGCCGAAATCCACTTCATCGGGGCTGAGCACACCCGGACGGGGAGTATAGGCCAGACCGATGCCAGCGACAGTCAGGAGCAAGCAGGCAACCACTGAAAGCAACAAGATTACTTTCATTTTTGTGTTCATATTATTTCCTCCTCATTTTTGTTTAATTAAATGAATAGGCAATGTTTGTCTTGCTAATCACCCTCTCCTTTCCATATAGTTTACAAACGTAACCTGTTGTTTCGATTTGATACATAAATATTTGCTAAGTAACCTATTTTTCCTGCTTATGTGGGCATGTTTTACGCTTTCACAGCTCACAGGGCTTAGGTTGGATAGCCAGAGAGCCCTGGGATCAATTCGCAGGGCTCTGCCAGTTTAACACTTATTGCTTAAACAAGTCATCCAATTCAGCTTGAATTGTCGGTGCTATTTCATCCATGGCTTGAGCAGCACCTTTTGTTCCCTGAATAACAGAGTGGATTGCTGCCTGAGCTGGTGACCACAGTAGTTCTTGGAATGGGTCACCCTCTCCCTGCCAGTTTTCAATTGCCGCTTCATAAACACGGAAGTGCTTTTCATCCTTCATGTAGGCATTGATGTAGTAGTCCAGATAGTCATTGCCATCTTCTTCCCTGAACAGGAACTCAGTCAATGCAATCAAGCCTTCTGGGTTAGCACTGTTGACGGGAAGCATGTTCATGGCAAAGTCAAATACAGGATAGCGATACTCCCCGGGAACCGTACTCGGAATCGGCACCATACCCCAATTGATAGTATAGTTACGGGCGCCAGCCAAATGATTGTGGGTATGGAACAATGCTGTACCGCCGTTCAGACTGCCTCCGGTAACTTGAAGGTCATATCTCCATTTGGCAATCAGAGACATGATATCCAGTGCCTCTGGTTGATTGTAGGCAAACACCCATTTTCCAGTACTATCGGGTTTGGCCAGCTCTGCCCCATTGGCTCCGGCGATCCGGAATACACGGGAACTATGGCTGACACTTCCCTCTTCAATACCAAATTGGTCAGGTTGCCCATCTCCTGTCAGATCCTTGGTGGCAGCCATGGCCAAATCAGTCATGGCATCCAGGCTCCATTCGCCATTGAGATAAAGCTCGTAAGGATCCGGCAAACCTTCTCTTTCAATGATATCCCGGTTGTAGAATGTAAACATCATTGTCGAGTTGAACAAGCCATAGACAATGCCAAATCCATACAATTTGTTTTGATACTGCAGTTTCTCGATGCAGAAGCGATCTGCGTTCGGCAAAGTTTCATAGTATTCATCCGGCAAGATATCACTGATTGGCCGCAGCATGTTTGCGGAAACAAGTGAGTAGTAACCATAGCGGTGCGGCATGCGAATGATATCCAGAGTCGAATCTCCAGACAGGATTCTAGCTGTAATCGTATCTACAACATTAGATGTACCAAGGCTTTGAGTAGCGATTTTGACATTAAACAAAGCCTCTGCCTCGGCTATCCTCTCATCGGATGGAAAACCACCGTTGGGTCCAGTATAGCCAAGATCGCCGACCAAGATGGTGACAGTCTTGCCTCCAAAATCAACTTGATCAGGACTCAAAACGCCCGGACGGGGATTGTATGCATAAACAAATGAAGCATGCAGCATCAAAACACTGACTACCAACAACCACAACACCCAGTGCCTTCTAATCATAGGCTCTCCCTTCCAATCTATTAAAGAATAAATTCGAATCAGCTCAGTGAAACACTGCTGCGGTTTCGCTCTGGTTGGCCCATATTGAGCGTTGACTCAGGCACGCACGTTTGATTTGATAGGTAAAGCTAGTCCTATTATAGAACTGGCTTTACCCCCAGAACTACAACGCAGACAGTTTTATTGTTTGAACAGATCATCAAGATGTGCTTGGATTATCGGAGCGACTTCATCCATGGCCGCTGCAGCGCCTTTTTGGCCGCCAAGTACTTCTGTAACTGGTGTTCCCAGATCACCCCAAATGTCGGTGCCTTGGAACGGATCCCCTTCACCTTGCCAGCTCTCGATGGCTTCCATATACATTGTGTAATGCTGTTGGTCAACCATATAGAGACCGATTTGTTCGTCCAATTTGGCTTGTCTGTCACCAGGACGATACAAGTAGTTTGCCAGAGCAATCAAGTCCTCTGGAGCTTCTGCATTTGTAGGCAGGGTCATCATCCAGAAAGCAAATGTCGGATAATAATGGCGCTCTGCATGTGGCCCTCTGGGCATGGGTACAAAACCAAAGTTAACGCCTGCAGCTTGAGCATGGCGGTTTCCAGCCAGATGGGTGTGCATTACAAAGCCAACTTTACCGGCATTATAGTCGCCTGAGCCCATAATGCCCTTTTCTCTCCACCGTAAAATGGTGTTGAACGCCTCAATGGCATTCTCACGATTATAGGCAAAGACCCACTTCCCATTCTCTTGAACAGCTATTTCAGCTCCGTTTGAATGGGCAAAACGAATGAAACTGTCTCTGTTTGGAATATCGGTAATACCTCTTTGGTCAATGACACCATCACCGTCTGTATCCTGGGTGATCACGGTTGCCATTTCTTCCAACATTTCATAGGTCCACTCGCCGGCGAGATAGAGCTCCCATGGATCAGGCAAACCATATTGTTCAATCAGGTCCCTGTTATAGGACATAATCATAATCGATTCATTGAAAACGTCCTCGTGAACTCCAATGCCGTAACGTTTGCCTTGATACTGCAGTTTCTCGATGGTATACCTATCGGCAGGCGGCAGCCACTCGAAGAATTCATCCGGTAAGTAATCATCGGCAGGCAAAAGCATCCCTGCGGACACCAGGGCAAAATACCCTTCGCGATGAGGAGTTCTGATGATATCATATTTTGAATCTCCTGCCATAATCCGCGCCATGATTTGGTCTGCGCTTTCCAGCCGTATTTCATTAAACTCGACGTTGAACAGTTCTTTTGCCCGTTCTACCCGCTCTGCATCAGCTGGTAGAGCACCACGTATGATGGTCACTGTTTTGCCGCCAAAATCCACTTCTTCCGGCGACTTTACACCTGGTGGCAGTTCATAGTCTTCAGCATAGGCAAAACCAGCCGCCAGAGCCACTACACAGACCATCGCAATCAGCATCACACTAATCCTTTTCATAATACTCCTCCTTATTTCTTTATTTATATTTGCAGTATGATGCAATTTGATCATTTGAATGAGCAATGATCAGATCGATAAAGGGCGTCATCACCTCCCGAATTCATCTGGACAGATGATCAGTATTCCTTAACTATCCTACCAGGCCAGTACGTTCAATACTCTCGACGAAATACCTCTGTAAGAATGCATAAAGCAATAACAGCGGAAGAATGATCAGGAAGCTTCCGGCGTTATTGACCAGTGAAGCTTCTACCGGAGCATGCAAGTACTGATCCCCCAGGACGTTACGGGCTAAGTCATTTAACATGATTGGCAGTAGTTTCCCTTTCGGCCAATAGAAGCTGGTTAAGTTAAAGTCGTTCCACATCCAGACGAAGGAGAACAAAAACACTACCACCAAACCATGAATGGAGCCAGGCAGCACAACGTTGAAAAACGTGCGGAACGGTCCGGCACCGTCCACATAGGCTGCTTCCTCCAGTTCTTTAGGAGCACCCCGGAAAATCTGGCGCATGATGTAAATGTACAACCCGTTCCTAAACCCGGAAGCTGTCAGTGCCGGGAGCACAAACGGCCATGCAGTTCCCAGGAGGTTGAAACCACCTTCTGGCAAAATACCGAAGAAATCAAAGAACCGGAAATTCAAGTATAAAGGAATCAGAATCAGCTCTGGTGGAATTACCAGTGAAAAAATTACCAGCGCAAACCAGAATCCGTTACCAAAAAACCGGTACCGGGCAAAGCCGTACCCAACCAGGGTGCAGGATATCAGTTGTAAAGTACTGACGCTGAAAGCAAGCTTGAATGAATTCCAGAATGCAAGTGGATATTCCATGAATCGCACAGCCAACTTATAGTTATTCAAGCTGGGATACTTAGGAATGATCAATACTGATGGATCCCAGATATCGGTCCGTGTCATGATGGAAGAACTGAATTTTACAACCAAGGGATACAGGATTACATAGGAAATCCCTATCAGGATCAGATAACGCAGCACTGAACCGATCCAAGAGCCCACCCTGCGGAAATTAAGCACGCTCTTACCGTTCACTATCAGTTTTCCATAACTGATATAAGCAGTTGCTTTGGCCATTTCTAAACCTCCCAGCAATTATTCATGGTAGAATACCAATCTATTGAAGATCAAGTAGACAATTCCTAATACGACACAGATGGCTGCGAAATAAATCCAGGACATCGCTGCACTTACTCCAAAACCAGCACCCTGAGTGGTGGTATTGCGAATCAACTGGATCAGAGAGTTTGACGTTGAGATGAAGAAGTCAATGATCGTATAGATGATATTAGTCAGAATCAAGGGACTGACCATCGGCAAAGTTATCAGCCAGAAATTCTCCCATCCCGTAGCTCCCTCAACTTGTGACGCCTCGTAAAGTGAAGGCGGAATTGATTGCAGCCCTGCCAGGAAAATCAGGATTTGAATTCCTGATGCGTTGATAATGTTGGCGATTCCGTCGACAGCCCTGGCGATGTACTCCATGAATTTGTCGGGAACCTGTAACCGCATCAAGAACGTTGCCAACACTTGAAAATCAACAAAGGAGTAGTTTTCGACAACTTGCTCACCAATGATGGCCATCATATAGTCCTGAATCTCAAGCTGCAGAATCACACCTGAGGCCATGACCACCGGCAGGAAGAATATGATTCTGAAGATCAGCCGTCCCGGAAATTTCTGGTTCAACAACAGGGCGGCAAAGAAACTGAATACCAAAATCCAGAATACATTCAAAAGCATGATACCCATTACTTCAACCAGCTGGCGCAAGAAATCTGCATGCACCCGCAGAGCAAAGTAATAGTTTTCAAACCCGATATAAGTTGTCTCAAACCCGGTAGAGGTAATTGTTACTTCAGTAATACTGAGAATAATCGATTGAATCACCGGTGCCAATACGAACAGCATAAAGCCGATCACAAATGGCAGGATAAAGATATATCCATAAACATTGTCTCTTTGACGCAACGTCAACCTGAAACGCCTCACCGAATCTCACCCTCCCTAATCAGCTTAAAGCTCATGCCCTCAATCTCTATACCCCTATAGTCAACTGTATCCTGGCTGTAATTGACAACGACCGACAATCCATTCTCATAACTGGTCATATACAAATTCTCAGCAAGCATTTGATGATCAATGATCCTCTGGCCCTGAACTTGACCTAGAACAGCATTAACCTCCTGGTAAGTGTGGACAGCCCTCTCTAGCCAATCTCGGTAATGATTAGGGAAGAGATGATGAAACAAAGTCTCTTTGACTACAGTTCCCTCTGCATGCATCCAACTGAAGTAGGGAGCCGCACCAGTTTCCACCATCTTGAGAACGGCATAGTCATAGTCAGCAGCATAATTCAGAGGATATCCGGCATAATGGACATACCCATGCATGACAATCTGATAAAACGGTACGCTGCGGCTTACAATATTGTAATTATTGGATGTTAACGGGATATTGACAAGATGACTGGCATACGGAAGCGCATAGATATTAGCCTTGTTAATCATCAGATCCAACTTGTATTCTTCACTTAACCGCTGCATGGCATCTTGGTTGATCACCAGGCTGTCAGCCCTGGAAACAGGATTACTCAAGTTGAAATCAGAGTTGATTTGACTACCCAAATCACCCAGAGACAACCCGCTTATATTGAATTGCTGATAGTCAACCATAAATTTCTGGATCATGCCATCGAGTTTCAACGGAGCCACCACATAAGCAAAATCCAGATTATCCCTGATCATCCATACTGGCTGACGATTGAGGCTTTGGGCTACATCCCGTTTCAGATCAACCTTGATGATCTCGTCGTCGAAAATATTCAAGAAATCCATATCAGGATAGAATCCGATGTCATTATCAGCCGCGAAGCTGACTAATTTGTCAAAATCCTCTTTTGAACCGAGCCGGTTTTCAAGGCGTGCCCGAATGGGCATCGGCGGCCACATTCCGCCCTCCCGCCAACCTAAGTAGCGCACTTGGATATTTTTAACCTGGTTTTGCACCAGTTCACTGGCAATATCCTGGGCCTGTCCGAATGTTGTCAAGGGTGTAATTACATCCCGCGGAATACCCATGATCGATTTACGCACCGGGATGGCACCCGCCAGTTCCAGATAGAATGGTACATCTTCTTTCGGATTGATCCTGGTCAAACTGTATTTGTTCACCAAATGCTCTTGGAACCTCAGAGCCATACCTACATAGTTGGCCTCGTCTCCCGTCAAGAACGTATAGCGAATCACAATGTCTTCATTAGGAAGGGACGAAGCATACGCTTTAATTTCACCACGGGCCCGCCGCTCCAGCTCAACAGTCCGTTCAGTGGTTGTAAGACTGATTTGCCCATACGGCAGCAGGACATACTCACTGGAAACCTTGGCATACGGATTGATATTGCTAGCTGTGTTCGCCTTAACCCGGGCCATTCCATGCCCTTCTTCAATCACAGCCATAAATGCTTTATCATCTTCCTTCAGGCCGAACACAGGCATGTATAATCTTTCTTTCAGGTAGCGATCCATTGGATCCTGATATTCGTGTTGCGTCAACCCATAAGCGACACTGTGGTCCGTACCGTACATGTCCCTGGCATACTGAACCCCTGTAGCCACCTTAGTGTCAATCAGGGCTCCCGCACCGTCCGGAATAAAGATGTACCCGTCATTGCCGGTGGGAGAGGCGCCAATGTGAGGCAGCACATTTATCGAGTAAAGTGGGAAATCCACCAAGGTCCCACCAATCTGACCGAAATAATCATATACTTGCGGACGGTTAGTGGGCCTGAAGTTTCCTGATACACCTGTGAGATAGCGGTCGTTGGGTTCCACTTGCACAGGATACTCGACCTTTTCCATGGGTATCCTGACTATTAGCGAATCGCCCTCGACAATATACTCGATGGTAATATCAAACGTCTCCACATTGAGGACAGGTGGTTTGATCTTGTTAGCTTCGTGGTCTTTAGCTATCTCATGGGGAGTATACTCGATGGCCTTCATCATGTCTTGGATATCGGTACGGTCCCAAGGCCTGATAGTGTTGTCAATCACATAGGCTGGAGTTTCAATCAACTGATCAGCATGGGCTAACCGAAAATCTTCACGATCACTCAGATCATCGTTGGCGGCAACAACCGTGTCAACCAACAACTTTGTCAATGTTGCCCGATCCTTGTCACTTAACTTCTGGCCGGGTGAAACTACCACATAGTCTCCGAACTGCTTCTCTTGATTCGGCAAATCAGCGATGGTAAGGCGTGGGTTCTCGTCGCTGACCGGCACAAGACTGATCAGTTTATACTTACTCTTCAACCACGTTGCATCTTTGTCGGAAAGGCGAGGCAAAATCTCATTCTCAAAACGATGCTGCGGCACCATTAACGGCAGCCAGTCCTCTGCCACCCATTCGGGGCCGAATTTGTAACTGATGCTGACTCCGCCGGGAATCTCTTCGATCTGATACTGGTTATATTCAATACTGTCTTTGAAATTGTTCATCGTCTTCATTTCATCCGACGGATTGTAGTAGATAATAGACAATGTATCTTTATCAGTTCTACTTCCAGGAGGAACAGAATACCATATCTGTTTGGTTTCATTGTGCTGAATCAGGAAATGCGTTGTCTGAGTGTCGAGATAAAAGGATATCTGATCGGAGGCTGAGATTAATTTATAGTTGGACGGAACGTCCTCAGCCAGACCTATATTGCTTGTCATCAATAATGAAATGAACAAGATAAGAAATATCATACCGGTGTGCTTGAACCTCATAACTGTCAGCTCCCTTCTACCCATCTCACCTAAAGGCGATCTCTATATACAGCTTATAGACAAATCCAATCACTTGGCTGACCAAGCTGGTAAACAGCAGCATGATAAACAAGACAATAGCGATACCGGCAATGGTTGAAATGGAGGTAAGAATGGTTTTGACACCCGAATACTCGTGAGTCACCATTGTACCTACAAACAGCAGGCCTGCCATCCAGACCAGAGCTATCCAAATTGCCAGGGCTATGAAAGATCCTTCAATTTCAATCAGAAAATGACTGATCAAAGTTACCGGTACAAAAATCAAAATCAATGGAGTCAAAGCGTATGCAGTGGCAATGTAGATGTCTTTGAATGTGCCTTTGCCCTCCATCAAAGTGGTCAAAGCCCAGTTACATGTACACCACAGCAGCACCGGAATCAGGATACTCGAAGCTTCGGAGTAGATATTCACGTACTGCACCTGAAGCTTATTAAAGATGAAAGCAGTGTACTGCCGCATAAACACCCAAGCCAAGATGGTCAGAAGCAGGAGAACATTCGCAGCTCCCACTGTACCCCGCTTTTCATACTTCAAGTCCCAAAAACCATCAAAGGGATGGAAAATCACATGCAATGCATAACGCAAGGCGTCCAGTGTTCTTAGGAAAAGGGCTTTGAACGTACGCGTATCCCTGATCGGTACACCCATGTAAGTGGCAGTAGCTGCTGATTCAGCCCAACTCTTCACTATCCTTCGGCCAATGGCTCGCTTGAGCCGGCCCAAAACGTGATACTTGGCTATCAAGTATACTATCAGGAAAAAGAGAATGATTGACCAGGCTACCCATCTAAAGTGATCGTTAACCCAATACTGGCGATACTTGGCATATGCCTGCGAGTAACCGGAACGGTTTTGGCCATGCCTAAATGATGTCATAGCTTCCTCATAGTGGCCATCATAGAACAACGCCCTGCCAATACCAGTGTGTGCCAAATCCAGGTTGGGATTAATCCTGGTCAGCTCCTGCCAAATCTCAGTTGAGCGTTTATAGTGACCGCCATCATAATACTCCAAGGCACTGTGAATCAACCGGGCATAGTTGGTCGGCTCAAACAAGGTAAGCCTTCCATCGGCATCGAGAACCAGTATTTGATCTCCGCGGGTTGTTATGGCTTGCGGACGGGTAAACAACCCGATCGCATCACCAATACCACCGAAGACATAGAGCAGATTTCCCTGCCCGTCATAGGTAAAGATCCGGCCTCTTTGCCGATCCAGCACACTGACCATGCCCCATTCGCGGCCTATTACATCCACAAACCGGCTTCTGGTATCATTTTCCTCATCTTTGTCAAAACGTACAGCTGAATCGCCCCGCATCGGAACAAAACCGGAACGCGTAATAATATCCATACCTGCCGGATTCAGTTTCTTCAGAGCTTCATCTTCTGCGGGTCCAGCCACTACTGCATATATGAAACCTTCCCGGTCAACATCAATACTGGCGTATTCAATCGGCAGGTACAATTGACTGCGTTTACGCTGTTCATCTGATTGGATGTAACTCCAGAACAGCTCCAGCGCCGACCGCTTCACCTTAGGCGCACCGACGAACCCTGTAAACTCACCATCATTGTTTAACACCACGATACCATCATAAAGGTCCTGGGCAATTACGTAGATCCGGCCGACATAATCTACGCCGATTTTGCGCGGTCTGAACACAAAGCGATCTGGGAAGAAATCCGGATAGTCCACGTGCGGAGAAGTGATCAGATCAATCAAGTTCCCATCGTTGTCCAGTATGACAACCCGTTCTTTGGCTGTATCAGCAATGTAAAACGTACCATCTTGAGTTACAAAAAACCCTTCAGGTGAACCAAACTTGTCAACGACATCGCCATTCTGGAACTGAGTGATTGCACGGACAAACTGGAAATTCTCATCCAGCTCAATAATGCGATGCTTACCTGTATCCAAAATATAAATTCTGTCACCCACAACGGTGATATCCTGGGGATTGGACAATGGTTCGGCACCCATATCCAAACCGGTCATCATCCGTACTGGCAAGTATGCTTGTGGTGCTGGTACGGGCCAACCCCAAAAATCATAAGTATAGCTTTCATATGGTACGACCAGCGGTTCTACAGCCAATACTGCGGCACTCAAGAAAATCAGCAACCCCAATACGAGTACTGGCAATAAATAAACTGGCGTCATTTTGGTTCCACTTGGTCTCAATCCAGGTCTCCCCTTCCAATATCATCATTGTGGATTCATGGCTCCATAACGGCCTCGATGTTAAATCTTACGTAATTAATTGTTCGCTTTATATTAACTAAATCCTCTTTTAGTTTCACTAGCTGATTAAGATCTGCTTTAAATTCGGCTCTTTTTCACCTTTTCAACATGATATTTAATTATATATTAACATACCTTTGAATGTCCTTCTATTTTTGCCGAAAATTACCCGGTTTTTATACATATTCGCCTTAGTTTTCCGGTGGCGGTATTGACAGTGCCCCGGCAGCGATCTATAGTAAACATTGTTAGGCGGCTAACTAATTTGCGAAAGGGCGGGTAAAAATGGAAAACTCCCACCCCCTGGAGTCTCTGTTCGTCAGTGTAATCAAACTTCATTTCAAACGTACACAAATGATCTTCACCAAAATGGGCATTTATCCTGGTCAACCGCCGATACTTTTTGCACTATGGCGCCGGGACGGGCTGACGCAGAAAGAACTCAGCGACGAAGCCAAAGTCAGGCCGGCCACCATGTCTGTAATTCTGCAGCGTTTGGAAAAAGCAGGTTTTGTGGTGCGCAAACCAGATCTCGAAGACCTGCGCTGTTCCCGCGTTTACCTGACAGACAGGGGTAGAGGGATCCGGACCGAGCTGGAAACGGCGCTGCATCAGGTGGAACAGGAAATGTTTGCCGGGTTTACCCAAGAGGAGATGTCCCAGGCCAAAACCATTTTCATGAAAATACGAGACAACCTGAGACAGGTTGTTCAGGAGGAGTACCATGCTGAAACTGATTAGGTTTCTTAAGCCCCATTGGAAGATAGCGCTGGCTGCGCCGGTGCTGATGCTGCTTGAAGTGGCAATGGACTTGTACCAACCGACCTTGATGGCAGCCATCATCGATCAGGGCGTAGCCCAGGGTGACGTACCATTGATCATCCGCACAGGAGTCAAAATGATCGCTGCAGCCGCAATCGGCTTTATCGGTGGATTTGGCTGCACGGTTGTGTCGAGTGCGGCAAGCTACCGTTACGGGACTGATCTCAGGAACGCCCTGTTTCGGAAAATCCAGGAATTTTCCTTTGCTAATCTGGATCAGTTTAAAACCTCTTCGCTCATCACCAGGTTGACCAATGATGTGACCATTGTCCAAAACACGGTGCTCATGGCCTTGCGGATGATGATCCGGGCTCCTTTCATGGCCTTGGGCGGCTTGATCATGGCCCTTTCCCTCAACGTACCCTTGGGCGCCGTCCTGCTGGTGGCCATTCCGGTGCTTGGCGTCGCCATGGCTGTAATCATCCGGTTGGGTTTCCCCTACTTCAAACTCGTTCAGGAAAAGCTGGACCGGGTGAACACCGTAACCCGGGAGAACTTGGCCGGAGTCCGGGTGGTTAAAGCATTTGTCCGGGGCGAATGGGAAAAGCAGCGTTTTGCCGCAGCCAATGACGAGCTGATTAACACATCGATCAAAGCATTCAAGATTGTTGCTCTGGCCATGCCGCTGATCATGCTGATCATGAATTTCACGGTTGTGGCCATCATCTGGTTCGGCGGTATCATGATCAACCAAGGCCGGATCCAGGTTGGCGAAGTACTGGCTTTTACCAACTATACGATGATGATTCTGATGTCCGTGATGTCTGTGGCCTTTATCCTCATGTCCTTCTCCCGCTTCAAAGCTTCTGGGGAAAGGCTTGCGGAAGTGCTGGAGGCTCAGGTGGACATTCAATCTTCTCCAAACCCACTGCCATATGCACCCGCTGAAGGCCGGGTGGAATTTCGCAATGTCAGTTTCCGTTATCCCAATAGCCAAGGCAGGCCGGTCTTGGAAAACATCAGTTTTACTGCAGAACCTGGCCAAACCATCGCCATTGTGGGTGAGACAGGTTCAGGCAAATCGACACTGGTCAGCCTCATTCCCCGCCTGTATGATGTTACTGAAGGCGCAGTGCTGATCGACGGGCATGATGTGCGCGACCTGGATCTCACACTGCTGCGGGAAAAGATCGGCTTTGTGCTTCAGGATACCATCCTGTTCTCCGGAACCATCAAGGAAAACATCATGTGGGGGAACGAAAACGCCGATTTCAGCGAAGTAACAGCCAAAGCGGGAGCCGCCAGTGCCCATGATTTCATCACCAGTTTCCCGGAGGGTTACGACACTGCCCTGGGCCAGAGGGGCGTGAATCTGTCCGGCGGGCAGAAACAGCGCATTTCCATTGCCAGGGCGCTGATCAAAAACCCGGTTATTTTGATCCTGGACGACAGTACCAGTTCGGTGGACTTGGCCACAGAAGCCCGGATTCAGCAGGCTCTGCGCAGAGAGATCCAGAATTGCACTACTTTCATCATCGCCCAAAGAATCAGTTCGGTGATGGATGCTGATAAAATCATCGTCCTTAACCAGGGCACCGTTGCCGGTGAGGGTACGCATCAAGAACTGCTGCAGTCAAACCGCGTCTACCAGGAAATCTGCTACTCCCAAATCAATCAGGAGGTCGCTGCCAATGATTAGAAGAGGCCCGGGTCCGGGTTTTGCCAGGCCGAAAATCAGAGCTAAAGATATGGCGTGTACACTCAAACGCCTCATAAAATATCTGGCCTTCGCCAGAACCAAGCTGATCCTGGTGTTTTTCCTGGTGCTGAGCACCGCAGTTTTTGGCATCATCGGGCCGTACCTGGTGGTAATCGCCATCGACAAGTTCATCATACCGGGTAACTTGCGGGGATTGGCCTTACTGACTGCTGGCATGATCGCTTTATATGCGGTTAACGCCCTCTTCCACTGGCTGCAGGCTTCGATCATAGTCAGCCTGGCCCAGACAACTGTCGGCAGGATTCGCCAGGAAGTGTTCGCCAAGATTCAAACACTGCCCCTGAAGTTTTTCGATACATCTGAGCGGGGCGACTTGATGAGCCGGCTGACCAACGATGTGGACAACATCAGCCAGATCCTCAGCAGTAGCGTGACTCAGGTTTTCAACAGTGTGATCACATTGGCCGGGGTTCTGGTCATGATGCTGTACTTGAGCCCATCTTTGACTCTGGCCAACCTAGCCGTCATTCCCCTGATGTTGATCATCACCCGGAAAGTGGCAGCAGTCAGCCGTGGTTATTTCATGCAGCAGCAGGCTGCTTTAGGTGAACTGAACGGCTTTATTGAAGAGACAATCTCAGGCCAGAAAGTGGTCAAGGTGTTTACAGGTGAGCAAAAGGTGCTTGATAGGTTTTCCACCCTCAACAACAATTACAGGAATGTCGGCATTAAAGCGCAGATTCTTTCGGGATTCATCCCGCCGTTCATGAACATCCTCAACAATCTTAACTTTGCGGTTGTCGCCGCCCTCGGCGGGTGGCTGGTCGTCCGCAGCATGATCAGCATCGGTGTGATCGGCGGTTTCCTCACTTATTCCCGGCAGTTCACCAGGCCGGTCATGGAATTGTCAAACCTGTTCAATATGATTCAAGCTGCCATGGCGGGAGCTGAAAGAGTGTTCGAGGTGCTGGATCAAGGGCCGGAGCCGGCCGATGCCCCTGATGCGGCAGTGCCGGAGCGGATCGAAGGTGAAGTGCGCTTCAGTGATGTTTCTTTTGCATATGAACAGGGCCGTCCGGTGCTGCATGAGATCACTCTGGAAGCAAAACCAGGCCAGGTAATTGCTCTGGTTGGCCACACCGGCGCAGGCAAAACGACAATTATCAACCTCCTGACCCGGTTTTATGATATCGACCAAGGCCGGATCACCATCGACGGACTGGATATCCGCCAGATCAAGCGGGCCCAACTGCGTTCACTCTTGGGGATCGTCCTTCAGGATACCTACCTGTTTGCGGCATCGGTGAAGGAAAACATTCGCTACGGCAGGCTCGATGCCTCGGACGCAGAAGTGGAACAGGCCGCCAAACTGGCCAATGCCCATGCGTTCATTACTCGGCTGCCCAACGGCTATGACACGGTCCTATCGGAAGACGGAAGCAACTTGAGCCAAGGGCAAAGGCAGCTCTTGGCCATCGCTAGGGCGATCCTGGCAGACCCTGCCATCCTGATTCTCGACGAAGCGACGAGCTCTGTCGATACCCGCACCGAACAGCAGATTCAAAGCGCCATGCTGCAGCTGATGAAAGGCCGGACCAGCTTTGTCATCGCTCACCGGTTGAGCACCATCCGCAACGCTGACTTAATTGTGGTAATCGACCAAGGCCGTATCATCGAGCAGGGCAAGCATCAGGAACTGCTCGACCGCAAAGGGTTCTATTACAACCTGTATATGAGCCAGTTCAGCGCAGCAGCTCAAGGCTGATTGTATGCTGCTATATAGAAGAAGCCTTGCTTGTGCAAAACCATCGGGTATGCACCGAGCAAGGCTTCTTTGCTTTATTTCGATTCTCTAATTCGGTTAAGCTCTACTTCGATGATAGCCTGAGCCTCTTCCGCGACCACTTTTAGATCTTCATTTGCCTGTCTAACGTAGTCTGCGCGTGTCTCATAGTAGTCAAGCTCAGAGTAACGCTCATACTCCTCGTAAACGTACGTGCCAAATATCTCTGACAAATCGAATTTCAGCTCGTATAATTCTCGCATTCCTCGGTCAAAAAGATGCATGTTGAACACGCCATCAGCAATTAATTTGGAGTACAGATCCTGGATCTCAAAAGTAGGGCTGTAGAATCTTCCCGAAAGCATATCTTCAAGAACGACTATCCGCAGATTGGTTGATAAGCTTGCTATGGGAAATATGCCTGCAGACAACCACTTAATGCTCCAGCGATCTCTATCTTTTCCAATTATAGTAGTTGCCCCCATGTAATGCTTTTTTCTCTCATCACCTAGCCGCTGTTCGAAAACTTTGTACATCACATAGTCTACGCCGTTGTAATTTAAATCCCATCTTGCCACAACATAAAACCGCATTGATTTACTAATAATTATACTGCGTTCAGCTAAATTTACAGTATGAAATTCCCAAAGCTGCGAATCTATCTTTTCGTTTCGATTGAACTCAAGCCATTCAACTGATGTTCAAGACAAATCAGATAGTAAAACCCCTTCTGGTGTGGTAACATCTGCTTCTTCCATAGATCTTAGCACTCCTTCAATAACAACTGGCTCAGCGTATACAGTAAGCTTAACGTCAATTTTTTCATTACGGTCATTAACAACTGTTACCTCATACACTCTTGCGTTTTTTAGGCCTTGCTGGAAACTTTGCATCACAGTCTCATTTAGAGTTTGAGCATAGCAACTAGCACCGCAGATTACGACCAGAATGCATGCTATCACAAGCTTAACAAAACATTGTTTCATACTTCTCACTCCTCTATAGGGCATCAACCCAGATGATTGGTGCTAATATAAGGAGCGCCTCATGAAGGCCTACCTTACAGATCACTTATCTTTAAGGACCTCGTTGACCTTAAACTGCACCGCTTCCAGGCGCTTCTCTTCAGCCTCACGGACTGATTTGCGCCATTCCCAATACTGATCCAGGTGTGATTGGAACTCAGGTTCCATCTTGAATTCGTCATGGTAGTATGTGCTGAAAAACTCAGCCAGGTTAAGATCTACTTCTTCATCCCAACCATACTGATCATACGCAAAGAAAGGAGCATTGTCGACTACCATTGTTATGGTTTCTGGTCCATACCCCTCTATATGCTCTTCTTTTGGGTTCCGTATCTCCATCTTGGATTACGAAACTGCTATGGGAAGTCGCTTGCTCTAACTGCTTCTAGAATAACTGAATCTGT
This sequence comes from Bacillota bacterium, assembly GCA_012840925.1. Classification (GTDB taxonomy): domain Bacteria; phylum Bacillota; class Limnochordia; order Darwinibacteriales; family DTU012; genus DTU012. The sequence continues at coordinate 82,094 of DUVS01000009.1, read as the reverse complement.
GCCTTCAACTACGTAAAGTTTACCATTTTTTTGTTCTGAATAATCGTTTCACACCTAACCAAACAAGTACTGACACAAAGGCAAAAGTACCTAACCTTCCCCCAATCCCCGTCAGAGTTTTGCTAAAAAGGGTCAAGGCCAAACCAGTAAGCAGTCCTACAGAAACATAATCCATGAACGAACTTAAGATCCCCTGATCAGACATGAGGGCATAAGATACGCAGGCAGCAACTGTCCCATAAGAAAAATCCACAGCAAAAACTCTAACCGCAATCCCAGCAATAAGCACAAGTAAGGCTGATGCCTGCACATCGGTTAACTTCAACCCAAAGCGAAGCCAATACATGGCCAGCCCAAACCCGACTCCTGTCACTAAACCAGCAATCATGGCACCCTCCCCACCAATTTCATGTTCCTAGCTTAAGAGCCAGACAGCCATTATGCCAACACAAGCTGCAAGCGTACCTAACCTGCCCCCAACACCAGCACACTGCTCTCTAGCCAATTCGTAGACTACACTCATAAGCAGACCTGCGGCTATCACCGTAAGCCAGTTTGTGACCTCCGCTCCCGACATACCAATAAAGATTGCCGCATAAGCCAGCTTAGTCTGATCTGGCTTCAGGGCAAACCCGGCAATCAGTCCCATCAGCCCCGAAGCAATCAACGGACCTAGCCCCGCGTGGATATTCAGCCAATAAGTCACGGCCGCTGCGCTCACTGCAATCATACAATTATAGACAAGAGAACGATTATGCCATAAACGTTTGGGATGTACCACTGCAGCCAGCCGCGTCCAAAAGCCCATAACAAATAGACCCAACAAAATAATTCCTATAAACACCCCATACATAGCTCCCGATCCTTGCAGCGCTTGCTTAAAATGCTGCAAAAACACATAGCCAACTGGTAGCAAAAAAAACAAGTTGCCGTACTTGATCTCCGTCATCCCCTGTCATCTTAATACAAGAAAGCCCGGGAAGCATGGACGCTTCACTCCATGATTCCCGAGCAACCAACTAACATCGACTACTCACGCTATTGCTCCTGGTTCCATTCTTTATTTGGATCCCTCTCAATGCAGAGCTTCTGTTCAATTTCCAACAAGAATTCTTCGTCAATCTCTACATCGGGTGGTGATACCAGCGCCAGATAGGCAAGAGCCGTAGACTGTCCCGCCTGTCCGTCAGGCCCTGCATGGGTAAGTTTCAACTCAATCGTCTTAGCCTCTTCAATCGTTATCCCTGGTATGACTTGTACGCCCCAATGTTTAGGTTCATTTCCCCACCTATTCTCTGGAGTTTTTATAAATTCAAAGGTACCGTAGTCTTCTCCATCGATTGTTAGCGTCCGCACTCTATGTTGTTGATCTTCATCATTCAGCGGGCAGCTGTACCGCAGCACTAAGGCATACTCACCTGCAGCAGGCACATCAATATCCCATGAAATCCAGTGTCCTCCATACAGCCAATCAATGAAGACTGCTCCTGTCGAGTAACAACGGGCAAAACCTGAGCCTTCGCTCTCTTCCGGAGCCTGCCTGGCCCCGTCTTTATGGTTTGGATTAACCTTAGGATCGGTTTTATAAGCCCCATCTTGATCCTTGATATCATTGTACGCCCAAACTCCGGTGATAACTACTGCTTTAACTTCGAATGTGATTTCTGCCTCCAAATCTTCCCAAGTAACCTTAACTGTTACCTCGCCGCCTTCAAACTCTTCGTTGGCCTTAAACACAGCCTCTGCAGGATTCTTCGCATCGGGTGTTATGGTGCCAGCATCGGCAGGTTCAACTGACCAGGCATCAGCAGCGGGCTCCACTGCGACACTGCGGCCTCTAGCATCCTTACCAACAACTGTCAGTGTATTCGTGCCGCCCAATATAATGGAACTCTTTTCTGCTTTAAGATCAAGTTCTTCCGGATCTCCAGGCTTCAAAAGGCCAAAACATCCTGTCAAAGCAACCAACAACAGCACAATCAATACTAGCTCTAATTTACGTCTCACCTTTTAACTCCTTTCTTGACAACTCTTCTTGGATTACACCAAAATGGGTTCTCAATTAGGGCAGTGTCACCTAGTTCTTTAATTCCGTATTGCCTCCAACCCAAATCTTAATTCCAGAAACCTTCCATTCTTTCCACGCCTATAGCCTCTTCGATCCTCAACAAAAACGCCTCGTCTACAGTAACGTTGGCTGGGGATACCAAAGCCAGATAAGCAAGATTGAGACCTTTCCTTTCTCCTTCAGGGCCGGCATGGGTCAAGATCAAGTCAATTGTTCCAGGTTCCTTGATGTTGACTGGTACAACGACAAACCCCCACTGTTCAGGGCTGTCGCCAAAGCCTCCGGTTGAAGGGAATTCGATTGGGTTGTCAGCTCCATGGATTTCCTCGTCATTGATCTTCAGCCATCTGTCGGTATATGGCGGTACTTCCTTAGTCGCATACCGCATTACCAAGGCATAGTCGCCTGCCTCAGCTACCTCAATCTCCCATTGAATCCAATGCCCAGGCCAGTTCCAGTGGCTAAACCATGTCAACGCTTTATACCCACGTTCATCGTTTTCACGTTTTCGAACACCGTTGTTGTCATCAGTTTGCTTGGCATTTGTATAATTCTGCTCATAATCTCCTGGCCCTTGATCGACATAGTCACAGGCTTTAACACCAAGGATTTCTACTTCAGCAACATTAAAACTGACTTCCGCCTCCAACTCTTCATAGATGACCTTGACTGTTACCTCACCTTCGAACTCTGCGCTCGCTGTGAATACAGCCTGCTTTGGATCCGCTTCATCAACTGTCAAGGTACCAGCATTCTCAGGTTCCCAAGACCAGTTATCTGCAGTAGGTTCAATGACAACATTTTTGCCTTTTGCATCTTTACCTACTACCGTCAGTGTAACGCTCTCACCGGGTTCAACAACTTCTGCTCCGGCTGTCAGCTCTAATTGTTCCAACTTCGCATCCTCAGGTTTGAGGAAACCAAAGCACCCTGTTAGAGCCAATACCAAGGCCACAACCAACCCTAACTGAAGCGTATTCCTCATCAACACAACTCCTTTCTAGAAAACTAATTTTGGATAGTTATCAAACCAGTTTTCCCTTGGGATGTTGCTCCGTTTATTTCCTTAAGCCAAGCATGGTATCTATAGTTTCGATAATCGCCGCATCATCCAGTTCCAGCAATACCTCAACAGGCAGAAATGCGAACCATGCTGGGTTTACACCTTGGTGGACCCCCGCATCGCCTGCTACCGTAAGGCGAATGATATGCTCTCCTGCGGGTAACTCAATGGGATCGAAGTAACCCAGCTTATATGTGCGGAAATCCCCAGTAGAATGGAACACCATTTCAGACAGAACCTCACCGTCAATGCTGAGCTGGCGGTAGGCAAGTTCTCTGTTAGTTCCATACATAGCGGTGGGGATGTACAAGCCTGCCTCTGGTATCGTTACTTTCCACTCCAACCAATGCCCTTGGTAATCCCAATGGGAAAAAGTAGGATAGGCCCGATCAGTCGGAAACTGAACAGTTCCCTCACCTTGATTGATAAAATCTACTGCCAAGAATGCGACAATTTTATCAGCAAGCCCATTGGCGGCTGCAACCTGGGCTGCGCCAATAAGCAAGGCCATAACCATCAAAATGAATAGTACTCGCTTGTTCATAGAGCTCACTCCTTCCCTTCCTTACCATGCTCCTTTAACTCGCTCTACACCGTGGCTTGCTCGATTCTTACTACGAACATCAATAAAAGGGACAACCGGCAGGCTAAGGCCTGCCGGTAGCTCAACCGGAGCATGAAGCGCAGTCAACCCCACAACCTTAAGGATGACCTCATCGCCAGCCTCGGCCTCCAGAGAGGTAGCTGCAGTTTCGATCCGTACCTTTGCCAGATCAGAGCTGCACCCTAAATGCAAGGTGGCAAACAACAGAATCAGAATAAGGCTGAACTTATTCCTTTCCATTCCAAGTCAATCCTTTCGGTGTGGTTGCATAAAGGCCTATTTGCTCAAATCATAGACCCGAATGTTATCAACGTAGGCTTTCTTAGGCTCTTCACGCCTAGACACATTCAAGAGGATTTTAGTTGCTGATTCATCTCCGCCAGCTGGATCGAATGCCGCATTTTCCAGAATCGGAACTAGATTGCCGTTGTCCAGGTAGTAGACGTTGAATACGTTCTCGTCCCAGGTAAGTACCATAGTGTGCCATCTGTCGTTAGGCAGATTGACAAGATTACCTGTTTGCTCCCCACCTGGACGGGGGCGGACGTTACCGCTGCCGGTAACGAAAACTCCAATCAACCTGCCGCTGGGGCTGAACACCTCAATGTTAATGTTGTCTCTCCAGGCGTTGTTCTGATAGAAATCCACCATGAGTTTACCTACTCTGACTTCGGGAATGGCGCGTTCGATAATCCCATACAGATCATCACCAGGATTGTTGTTGAGCTCTACAGCCAGATTCCCGTCGGAAACAAAGCCGGATGCTGCATCAACAACGATTCCAGCGGTATCATGGTTGACATCCCAGCCCACGGGATGCCCACCAACTGTGCCCTCTTCAAAAGAATCAAAGAATACCAGTTCCTCGGCGGCAGCAGTCATGCTGAACGCTGCAACCAACATCATCACTACAACTGCAATTGATAATTTTCTCATATTGAGCCTCCTATAGAGATATTGGTACATTTCTTGCCAAACACTGTGTTGCACCTGTGCTATTCTACTGAGACAGCATATCTACAATCGCCAGATCCACAACTTCGATGTTGTCAATATAGGCTACTTTTTCCATGTCGCGCTTCGTTACGGAAGCTTTGAATTTGACAACCTGGCCTTCTGCATATGCTTCCTCAAATGGAGTTCCGCTTGACGGTGTGAGTTGAAGCCTGCTGCCATCGATAGTGACAAATACCTTGTAAATCTTGGCTTCATCGTTCCACTCAAATTCAACTCTATTCCACTGACCGTTAGGGAAGCGAACATTTCCATCTTCGTAATAGGGCTTGTTGGCACCATCTGGCCTGCGGTATCCCATTTGGCCGCTGCTTGTGATGAACAACCCGCCTATACGGCCTTCCTCAGTATGGAGCTCCAAATTCACATTTTCGGTAGCGTTAGGATCTTTCCAGAGATCTACTGTGAGACGATTGTACAGCAGGGGTTGATCAAAGACAAACTCGGCAGCGCCTTCTCCATCAGGCACACTAGTGAGCTTAAGAGATTGGGAACCATCTGATGCCCGGTCTGAGGAAATACGGGCGCCAGAATGTCCAGTGCCATCATGAACAGCTTGTTCAACAACGATCCATCCCGCCGGATAAGCTCCAACTTCGCCAGCCTCAAATGACTCTGTGAATACTACTGGATCGGGCAGGTTGGAAATGACGGTAAAGGCTACTGAACCAGATACGCCCTGAGCCGTTGCGGTAACAACTACTTCACCAGGCCCAACGACTGTCAGTACGGCTTCGGTTCCATTCCCAACGACAGTGGCGACTGACTCATTGCTCACAGTCCACTCAGCTTCAGTCAGCCTTGCTGGTGTGTCCAAGCTGGTTAGTCCTGAGGCTGTCAAATTGACAGTCTCGCCGAGCTCCAAAGTAGACCTTGCGTCATGTGTGATCTGGACGGATGCTAGATCTGAACAACCTGCTAACAGCATCACACCTACAAGCAACAACACAATTGAGAGTTTTTTCCTCATCTCTTGACTCCTTTCTAATAGTCTAGTCTTCATAAACCGAAAGTACGACTCCGGTATCACAGGGTACACCCGTCTTAATGGATGCATCCTACTGGCCATTGTTCTGTTCTGCACTGTTAAACAAGATCTGGCCTTGTTCATTTTCCACCAAAACATCGTTGAAAGCCAGCTGTTCACAAGCTGACATGACGACTCCTTTCCTTGCCGTAATCTCAACCTGGTTGAACTTCAGCTTCCTAATCGGCATTTCTGGAAGACCCCGCAGAAAGATGCCTACTGCTGCACCCCGGCAGATCACCTTACTAATCGCTACGTCCCGGAACTGAGGAGTAGCATCCGTAACCGCAGCGGCAATCTCATTGCCGGGAGCGGCGTCATAATACATGTCAAAAGTGATAGCAGGCCCATCAATATTGATCATATTGATTTGATCGATTTTGATCTTTTCAACAACCCCGCCCCGGCCTCTGGTAGTTTTAAAACGGAGGCCTACATCGGTACCAATAAACTCACATCTGGTGACAGTCACATTCCTTACTCCACCAGACATCTCGCTGCCAACTACAAAACCCCCATGGCCGTGATACACTTTACAATCACGAATGATCACATTCTCGGTGGGTACACCAATCTTGCGGCCAATCTCATCTTTGCCGGACTTGAGACAAATCGCATCATCGCCGACATCGAAGATCGAGTTTTCCACAAGCACGTTGCGGCAGGACTCAAGATCCAAACCGTCGCCGTTTTGGGCATGCCAAAGATTGCGGACCATAATATTGCGGATGATGATATTTTCGCATAACAAAGGATGGAGGTTCCACATGGGCGAATTCTGAAAAATCGGGCCATCGATCAATACGTTCTTACAGTTAACCAGGTTCATCAGGCGCGGCCGCAGAAACACCCTGACAGATTCATAATCCTCAAGCGGCGCTCTCCGGCTGGCTAATTCCCGAAGCTTCCTGGCACCATGCATGGCGGCAGCATTCGGCCACCAGATCCTTTCGTCACTATCCACAACACCCCCGGAATCAACCAACTTGCGCCATTGCCTTTCGGTCAACTTCATTCTCTTAACTGGCCGCCAGTACTGTCCCGAACCATCGAAGATTCCACTGCCAGTGATGGCAATATTATCCAAGCCCTCTCCAAACAACGGTGGCGTAACCATGATCTGCTCAATGCCATTGAGATTCACTTTTCGTAAAGGATACTGATCGTAATCAGGTGTGAACAACACCAAAGCGCCCGTTTCCAAGTGCAGGTTGATATTACTTTTGAGGATAATCGGCCCCGTCAGCCACAATCCCCGCGGTATGACCACCCTTCCCCCGCCTTGGCCGGCACAGGCAGCGATTGCTGCATTGATCGCATCGGTGTTCAAAGTTCTCCCGTCGCAAACGGCACCGAAGTCGGCAATATTCACGGTGTAGTCTGGGAATACGGGTTCATTTATGTACATAGATTCCAAAACCACGCCACCCCTAACATTGGCTTAGTTGAAGAAATCCTCAGGAGGGGGAAACATCCCCCTCCTAAATGTGACCATGTATGATCAACCTGGTATTATTGGCCGAACAAATCGTCAAGATTTGCCTGCACTACAGGTTTTAAGGCGGCCATGGCTGCAGACGGGCTCAGACTGCCTGCAGATACCTGGCGAACATCATCAACAAAGGTTGCCTGGAATGATTCAAACATCCTCGAAACATTTCCGGACCAGGCACGGTTGCCTTCGAGGAACACCTGAGCAGATTCCTGGTTGCGGACATGAGTCGCCAGAACATCGTTTAGTGGAGCATCCTCTTCCCGCCACAGGAAAGTCTTCAAGGCGATCAGAGCTTCTGGATTCTTGGCATTTACCGGCAGTACAGTGGTGCTGATAGCCTGCACTGTCCATTGATGCTCATCAACTCTTGGCCCTTTCGGATAAGGTACCAGTACCCATTCATCGGTCATCGGCATCAGGTCAGGCAGCTGCCAGGCACCGGCGTAGAACCACATAGCGGCATTGCCATTGATAAAGGCATTTTTCAAGTCACCCGAAGAGTTGGTGGGCATTGCAACCTGCAGTTCACTCCACCACTCCCGATGTTGCTCCAGCGCTTCCAGATAAGCAGGCTCATCTGCCGTAAAGACAACTTTTCCGTTTTCGTCAACGCGAACCATGCTGGCACCATTTGATACAGCCAGATCCCATTGACGAGCATCGACAATACCCCATTGATCCGTTTCACCATCGCCGTCAAGATCTCTGGTGGCCTTAACTGCGATATCGGTAGCGGCATCCCATGTCCATTCTCCGGCTAAGTACAGCTCATATGGATCCGGCAAGCCTTCCCGTTCAAAGAGGGTCTTGTTGTAAGCTACGAAAATCAAGTCGTTTTGGTAACCAAATACTGGCCGGTATTCAACTGTACCAATACCCCAATATTGGCCGTTATATTTGAAAGCTTCTTCTACTGCCAGGATACCGGGTGGAAAAGCGTCATAATATCCCTCCGGTAGGATCTCATAGATCGGATACAGAGCATCGTTGGCCACCAACTGCCAATAACCGATCTTGTTCTGTACATGCCATAAATCGTTTACTGAATCACCTGATAACAACCGGGCAAAGTTTATGTCTGGAATTTCCCGGTTTTGCATAAAGTCGATCTTGCAGTTAAACAGCTCTTCTGCTTCTTGGACACGGCCCAGGACCAGCAAGTTATCGTTAAAGTAATTGGCCATTCTTTCGCTTGTCCAAGAAATGATTGTTACAGTCTCACCGCCAAAGTCATAGTTTTCTGCTGGCTGCAGACCAAACTGGGTCAGATCATAGGCCAGTGCTGTACTGCCCAAGGCCAGTAAACCCACGATTAACCCAACAACCAAAATGCGTTTTTTCATTATCAATACCTCCTTGATAATTGAAACTCCGAAGTTTCTAACAGATACTGAACGTCTTGATCTGTCATATCACCTCCGCCCCTTGATGCAGGATACATTATCCCACTATGCCCGTACGCTCCACGCTTTCAATGAAGTAGCGCTGCGTGAATCCGAACAAGACAAGCAACGGTAGAATAAAGAGAATCATTCCGGTGTTGTTTAACAGAGAAATATAATGGCCCCGGAAGTGAGTCCCCAATGAATATGCATAGTTTGCAGCAGCAACGTCCAGGGTATGGGACAGCAGCACAGCTTTGGACCAGTACATTCCGGTAAAGAAATAATCATTATACTGCCAGACAAAGGCAAACAGAAAGACGATTACCAATGCCGGAACCGCGCCTGGAAGCATTACCCGCACGAATGTCTGCATGGCATTGGCACCATCAATGTAAGCCGCTTCTTCCAAAGACTTTGGTGAATTCTTAAAGAATTGGCGCATGATATAGATAAACAAGCCATTGTTAAACCCTGTACCGCTGGCGGCCATGAATACAAATGGCCAGATGCTGTCCAACAAATTAATGCCCGGCTTCGGCATAACAAATGGAATCGAAAAGAAACGGAAATTGAGATACAATGGCAGAATGATAATCTGCGGCGGTACAATCAATGTAAAAATAGCCAAGGCAAAAATCAGTTTTGCAGCCCGGAACCGGAACCGGGCCAAACCATAGCCTACCAAAGTACAAGATGCCAACTGCAGCAAAGCAATCAGTAGGGAAAAGGCCAGGGAGTTGCGCAAAGCAATCAAGTACTTCATGTGCACATACATCGCCCGGTAGTTCTCCAAAGTAAAGTTACGGGGAATCCATTTGACAGTTTGATCATAAAGGTCCTGTTCCATCATGAATGATGACACAATCTTGGCCAGCAGTGGCCTTAGGATCACATAACAGATACTGACGATAACCAGATACCTGAGGATCCCGATTATAAAACCTATCACATACTTGCGTTTCATAACATCATCCCCCCTGCCTTACTCCATGTAAACTACTCTGCGGGAAATCAACCCGGCAGTCAACAGCAGGAACAGAGCGATAAAGACAAAGTAAAGCCAGCTCATGGCCATAGCCACTCCATATCCCGCCCCTCCAAACATATTGGATTCAATAAAGTCAACCAACGGGTTTGAAGGAATTGTAAAGAAATCTATTATGCTGTAAACGATATTGGTGACAATCAGTGGACTTAACATTGGGAAAGTGATCATCCAGAAACACTCCCAACCAGTCGCTCCCTCTATTTTGGCAACTTCAAACAACGAAGGCGATATAGACTGCAGACCAGCCAAAAAGATCAAAATCTGCACGCCTGAGGAACGGATTATCGTGGCAATTTGCTCCGAACCGGTGACAATATAAGTCACCAGCTGCTGTGGAAGCTTCATATACATCAACAAACTGACCAGCTGACCCCGGCTGAAGATGGTGCCTAAAGTTCCTTGGCTCGCTGCTTCTTCAGCTAATGACGCATCAAGAAAAGCAGAGATATAATCCGCACTTTCCATGCGTAGGATGATGTCAGCCGAAAGAATGACGGGAAGGAAAAAGACAACACGAGCAAACAAACGGCCTTTAAACTGCTGATTCAACAAGATCGATGCAAAGAAACTGAACACCAGGATCAAAGGAACATCTCTGAGCATCTGCACGGCCGTTTCCAGCAACAACCGCGGATACTCGGCATTGATAAAGAGGGCATTGTGGTAATTCTCCAATCCAGTCCAGGTCAGTGTATACCCTTGTGAACTAATCTCCAGTTTGCTGAGACTGAACATCATTGATTGAATGAACGGGAATAGAAACATCAGAATAAACCCAATCACAAATGGCAGGGTAAAGAGATGCCCATTAATTGCTTCCCGTGTCCGTAGACTGAGACGGCTCCTACGCTTTCTGCTCATCTATTTCTCCCCCTCGAATACTCGGTAACTCTTCGGTGCGATCTGCTCTCCGTCTATGTCAACCGACTCCAGATTGTAATTGATGACAATCTGGACACCATTTTCGTACACCGTTAGGAACACTCGGTCTTCGAGCTGCCGATGATCAATGATCCTCTGATCCTGGATGGATTTAAGCGCACTGTCCAATTCATGATATACTCTGACGATGTCCTCCGCAGCCTTGCTGAATTCGCCGGTGTAAAAGTCGGAATAGAGACTGCCTTTCAGCACGCTTGCTTCAGTTCCAAATACCTGGAAATAAGGATAAGCTCCCAGTTCCATCATTTTCAACATGTAATCGCGGTAATCGCCGACCCGGTTTAGCGGTTCCCCGGCATAATCTATATATCCATGCAGTACAATCGGGACGAATGGCACCGCTTCATCCGTGATATCAATACCGCTGTGCTCTAACGGCAAATTGATAATGCTCGATACATAAGGCACAGCATAGGCATGAATCCCATTGGATTGAATCTTAAGCCCGTAACCCTCAGTGATCTTAGACAACTGTCGTGTTATGATCTCGATGGCATTTTCCCGCAGCACTACCCTGTCTCTGCGGTAATCACCATACAGCCGGCTGGCCAAGTCAGACAGATGAATACCTGAAAGCTGGTAGCGCTTTTGCGAAGCTAAATAACTGTCAACCAGCTGGTCCAGTTTCGCCGGGGAGAGAATATAAAACGGCAGCATAGTCACGGGATCAACACTGGTGGCGATAGTCCGGACCAACGATCGGGAACCATCCCGGATGGAGAAGAATGTATCAAACATCCGATCATATTTGACATGTTGAAAACTAACTGCTGGGTATAAGCTGCCGCCGTTAGCGGTGATCAGCTTGTGCAGTTCAACAAACTCTGCTTCAGTCCCTAACTTCGACTCAAGTCTCGCTGTATCGGGATAATAATGGCTAACGCCGTTTTTCATCCAACCATTGTAGGCAACATGGAGGTTGGTAATTCCTTTGGCATGCAGCTGAGATACAAATGATCTGGCTTGGGCAAAGGTAGTCATCGGTACCAATACATCCCTGGGAACACCCAATATGGGACGCCGATCCTGTACGGCGCCAATAATCTCCAGCATCAACGGAATCCCCGAATGAGGCTGAAGCTTTTGCAGCATTCCGTTATTCACCAGATAATCCTGATAGTAGTGGGCCATCCCGACATAATCGGCCTGGGATTCCCCAAGGAATGCATACCGGATTTGAATATCTTGATCATACATCTTCGGCTGGTACACATTGATGGAGCCGCCTCCGCTGACAACCCACTGGGCTGAGGCTCCATGGATATCAGGCATATCGCCCTGCAGCGACGAGGTGGTCCGTTCAAAGATCGCAAATGAAGGATAAATCGTATTGTACGAGATCCTTCTGCCGGAAATATCGGCATTCAACCGGCAAATAGTGGCACCAGCTTCCACAATAGCGAACAACGCCCTGTCTTCATGTTTGATTCCGAAAACTGGAAAAATGTTAAAATAGGTATTAACGTTCATAGGGGGCACGCTGACGGCATGATCCTGATCGTAGACTCTCCTTGTGTAAGGGTTGAAATGTGTCTTGCCATTGTCAAAGTAAATGATCGATCCGGTGCCATCGGGTACAAACATATACCCGTTGGTACCCCTTTCGCCTGCGGAGAAATAGGGCAGTACATCAATTTGTGTCAAAATGTAGGTTACCTTTTTCCCTTCGGCGTTGGTTTCATTAAGAGGATACTCGATCCCCGATGTGTCCACATTGACAAGCAAATTCTCGCCATCAAGGCGATACTCAATAGGCACTTTGAAGATCAAAATGTTTGGTTTTCCTGCTTCCAGATTATAAATCTCGTAACCTGCACCAATGACGAAAGGATCAAAACCGACCGAACGAGTAATATCAATCACTGCGGTTTTATCCCAGCTGAGCATATCCCGCTCCCGCTGTTTGAGCATGTAAAATGGTTTATCAATAAACGATTCCACATCTTCCGGCTTCACATCTCCAGGTGCTGACAGATTTGATTTATAGCTAACTACATGATCAAGAAAAACATTATGAATCACGCGCATATCCCGTGATGCCAGAGTTCCGCCAACATCTTGAATCACATACTTGCCTGCAATATTGGCCGTCTCACCTTCTCCAGGTTCACCCACTCCCACCAGGGCATACAAACCGGAAATCGTGCGCTGCGCACTTGAATCCAGTTTGCTGAAGAACTCTGTTTCAAATAATTCCTTTTCAACTATGAGAGGCAAATAATACTTGTCTTCCCACTCTTTGCCAAAGACAAATTCAACGCGAATTCCACCATCGATAGGCTGTACTTCAAACTGGCCATAACTGACACTATCGTTGTAGCTGTCCATTGTCCGCATCACGTCGCCGGGCTCATAGTATGTGATCCGCAGTTGGGCTGCCAGCGCATCCTTGGCTGCGCCGCGAGCAATGGTTTCAAACTTCGCCCGGTTCTGGGGATTAGTGAACCAAAACTGCTCAGTACGCTGATCATAAACTGCTACCTCAGCAGTTTCGGGATTGAAAAACAGGCTCAAATATTCGTTTTCGGTTACAAATTCATACCCTTTAATCTCCACAGCTGCACTAGCATCCACAGCAGCAAACAAGGACAGCACTAGTAGTAAGATTAAAACCCCTGATTGCTTAAGCATTTTCATTATGGCTTCCTCCCTGCTACAACCTGAAGGCGAATTCGCGATAGACTTCTCCAATGAAGGCAAATAACTGTAAAACGATATCCACAAACAACAAAGCGATAAACATGGTAATGCCCATTCCGACCAAAATGAAGATGGTGACTCCGATAGTGGCACCAAGGCTGTATTCATGAACAACCATGGTACCAAAGAAGAGCAGCATCAATGACCATACCAGGGCTATGGACATAATCAGGTAGTAAAACGCTCCCTCATCTGCAGTCAAGTAATTGCTGATGATGGTCATCGGTATCAATACCAGAATCAGTGGTGTAAACGAATATGCCGTGGCTATCAGAATTTCTTTATAGGAGCCTTTGCCATTCATCAGTGTTGTCAACGACCAGTTAATGGTAACCCACATCAGAATCGGCACCAGAATACTCACCGATTCAGATACCAGGTTCAGATACCGGGGATTGCGGGTGTTGAAAATAAACCCGCTGAACTGATACATCACCAGGTAAGACAGAACCAACATAATGATCAGCACAACCGCAGTAGGCAGATTACCCCGTTTCTCATATTTTAGATCCCAGAAACCCTGCAGCGGACTGACTATGACCTTTAGGGCAAACTGCAGTCCATATCCAATCCGCTTCAGCTGGATCCCGAGCGGCCGCCGTTTCATTTCTTCCCAGGTTCGGACCTGATCATATGTGGCCGCTTGTTGAGCTTTTGCTTCAGCTACACTTTGTTCACTCTTTCTCGATGTAGCAAAGAACAGCACATAGATGACTATAATCACGACCGCAGCCATCAACCAGCCGAAGTAGTCTTCCAGTACCTGTTTGCGGTAAAAGCGAAATGCTTCTGAATAATTAGGGCGATCGTTGGCCAGCTTGAAGTTGCGCATGGCCTCGGCATAATTGCCCTGCATGAAGTAAGCATTGCCGATACCGGTATAGGCCAGATCGAAGTTGGAGTTCAGCTCCAACACCTGGTACCAGCACTCGGTGGCTGCATCATAGTTTCCTATTGAATAGTTGGCGATGGCATTGTGGATTAACTGCTGATACTCTGTGGGAGCAAATACAGTGATGCTATTCTTGATCGCATCAACAACAAGCAGATGCTGGTCCAATTCAGCCAATCCCGCTGGATTGGAAAATGCCCCCTGGACTTCCCCGATTGCACCAAACGCATACAGCAGATGCCCTGTTGCGTTGTATGTGAAGATCCGGCCATTTGTCCGATCCAAAATTGAATAGCTGTCATATTCGCGGCTGACAACGTCCACAAAAACTGAACTGGTGACATCCGGGAAATCACCTATCGGCGGCGAACCGGGTATCCGCATCAAGCGATCTGAACCGGCGGTGTTGATCCGGCGAATCTTGTCTTCCGGGCCGATCTCTCCCCCGATGGCTGTTGCGTAGATAAACCCACGTCTATCCACATGAACATTGCTGTGTTCAACCGGCAGGAATAATTTCATGCGCTCCTTTTGAGCCTTGGTCCCAATCAAACGCCAGATATAATCAGCCAACGTTGGATGCACCCTCGGAGCTCCCACAAATCCCTGGAAGTCTCCATGGATGTCAAACTCCATAATCCCATCATAAACACCAGCCGAAACCACATACACTGATCCATACTGATCGACACCAAGTTTGTCAGGCCTAAAGCGGAAATCACTGGTAAACAACTGACCATGTGTCTCTACAGGCGAAGTAATGATCTGCTTCAGATTCAGATCCCGATCCAAGATCACGATCCGGCTGTTATCCCGATCGGCTACATACAGATCACCCGCAGGTGTTACATGAATACCCCTGGGATTTTTGAAGGTATCCCGGTTGCCTTCGTTATCGAAACTGTCAATGATCCTGACCACTTCCCAGTCGCGGGTCATGTGGACAATCCGATTGTTTCCGGAATCAACCAGGTATATCTGGTCATCAATGGCAAAAATATCCTGAGGTGTCCTGAAACTACCTATCCCCAACTCTTGGCCATCCACAACTCGAATAGGTACATAAGCGTGAGGAGAAGGTACAGGATTATTCCAGAAATCATAGGTGTAAGTTTCGTATGGTACTGCGCTCACCGGCATGAATGCCACGGCCATCAGTATACATACAAACAGAAAGGTCTTAAATAACTTCAAGTTCCTCACTCCGTCCTCCAAGATTAGTTTGCCATTCCTGAAGTTCCCATTGTATCGACAATCTTGCTCTGGTTGACCAAGAAGACGATGATGGGGATTACCATCATCACTAAGGTAACAGCAGCCTGCACACCCTGCCTGGCCACGCCACCCTGAGTAATCTGGCTCAAAGCATACGGCAAAGTCTTAAGCTGCTCGGAGTAAATGTAATGCCCACCCTGTGTCCGCCACAGTTCTTGGAAAAGCAAGATGATCATAGTCAGCCAGGCCGGCTTGACATTGGGCATTACGATCTGCCAGTAAATCCGGAAGTCGTTAGCTCCATCCATTTCAGCAGCTTCAACAAGTGAGCGGTCGATCATGTGATCCATGAAGTTTTTCATCAAGTACAATCCCATCGACGACGACCACCGGGGAATAATGATCGCTCTCAGAGAGTCGATCCAACCCAACCACGCAATCGTAACATAGTTAGGGATGCGGGTGACTTCTGAGGAAAACATTAGTGACAAGATCACTATTCCCATAAAAAATCTGGTTCCCGGAACTTTGCGTATCGAGATTACGTAAGCCGCCAACGAACCAAAGAACACATTCCCCAACGTGCCGAAGAACACGATGATTAATGAATTCAGCAGGTATCTGCCAAACGGCACCCAGGACTGGGCCATCATCACCATCAAATCATGGAAATTCTTCGTTGTCGGGTTGCGTACGATCAGGCGAGGAGGAAACAAGAAGAGCTCATTTAACGGCTTGAATGCATTACTGATAATCATGATCATGGGGATCACCATAAACGCCCCACCGATCAGCAAAAACATCATGATTACCAGATCACCACCGGTTGATCGCGCCAAACGCCTTTTTCTAATACTCAATCGCGATGCCATCTTCTCATCCTCCTATTCACCGACTTTGTTCAGCAGCTTCTGAACAACCCTTTGCGTTACAACCATCATAAAGAACAAGATCACGGCAATTGCAGAGGCATAGCCCATATCGAAGCGGATTGAGCCGTAATCCTGCAAATGCTGCACAATGGTATGGGCAGCGTAATCTGTGCTGGGGAAGCCTACCAGATTGGAGATCTCACCGGCAACAGTAAACGACGAAGTAATCGTGATGATTGCACCAAACATCAGATAGCCCCGCATCTGCGGCAAAGTCAAATACCACAGCTCCTGCCACCGGTTTCTCACTCCGTCAATAGCGCCAGCCTCATATAACCGGGGATCGATTCCCTGCAGCCCGGCGATGAACACCAAGAATCCTGTTCCCATGCTCATCCACAATACAACCAAGATCACAAGGGGCATAATATAATCTGGATTGAGCAGCCACTGCACCGGTGCATCAATAAAGCCCCAGTACATCAGGAATCCGTTGATGATTCCATAGGTATCACCGCTAAAGATTATCCGCCAGATCATATAAGCATTTCCTGAGATGGACGGGGCATAAAATAACAGGGTCAGAAACGCCCTCGCCTTTGGCTTGAGTTCGTTGATCAACCAGGCTGTTACAAAGGACAACAGATAACTGACGGGCCCGGTAATCGTTGCATAGACCAAAGTGTTCTTGACAGCAATCAGGAAAATGTCATCTTCCAAAAACAAGCGGATGTAGTTATGCAATCCAATCCATTGTGGCGGCTGCAGCATATTGAAGTAAGTAAAACTGAGCAAGATCGCCATCACCACAGGCACAACTGTGAAAACGATGAACAGGATCGCATACGGTGCCAGAAAGAGATAACAGATTTTATGAGCAGCCATCTCTTTGAACAGTGCTGAGCGCCTGCCTGGCCTTGTTTCTACTCCAACTTGGGACTGCTTGCGCACAACTGAACTCATTTTGCTTCCCCCATTGTTAGTTATCAATACTGATCCCGTCGCTTAATATGAGTAAACCGTGACCAAAAGACATCGATATACCCCTCTGGAATCTGATCCAATTCCAACTCCAGGCCAAATTCCTGTCTCTTCAGCCTCAATTCATAGTTGATGTCCATGTTATATTTGATTAAGGTCTCCCGTGCCGATTTGAAATCGTCGGATACAACAACAGCCCTGAAGGCCCAGTCAAACATCCGGCCCATATAATAGCCGCCGGGCACTTCCAATGACCCTTCAACCCAATGCCATTGATCCATCAGGATCTGACGCTGCTCTGCAGTCCAAGGCAGTTGGGCAAAGGCCTCTAAGTTCGCTGTTGGGTAGCGGGCTGCAGCGCCCATCAAGTTTTCCAGTTCACGGCCAAACTGGATCTGTGTAGGAGCGCTGATCCACCATTTCACGAATTCCCAGGCTGCTTCCGGATCAGAAGCTGTGGAGAGTATGCCTGTTGCCGGCCCTTGAATTCCTGCCAGGTCAACCGACATGGGATTCCCTTCCATGACTCCTACTACGGTCCGATTAATGGTACCATCAGGCTGCAGTGTCCCGGGGACCATAGCAAATCCCCATTCTCCCCGCAGTTCAGGGGCAAAGACAGCCAAGCGGTTGTACAATCCATAATCCTCGATCACGATCGGCATCTCGCCAAACCGGAATCTGTTATGAGTATCGAATGTGACTAAGAGTCCGTACAAGCTGAACAGCTCAGTCAACTCGGTAAAGGTCTGAATGGCAACCTCAGAATCAAGATTGGTTTCCACACCGTCGGGCTTGTAGACCAATTCTCCCCGCTGATAAAGCAGTGTATAGAAGATTGACGGTTTGATTCCTATGGACATACCATTCTTCTGCAGAATCGGCAGGATGCGGTAAACATCATCCCAGGTTTGAGGCACTTCCAGGCCTAGTTCTGCGAGAATATCTTTGCGATAGAACATGACAGGAAATGACTGCTGGGCAGCGACAGCCCAAACATTGTCCCTGAAAGTATAGGGAACATATGAGCTGACCATGAAGTCCTGCATCACATCATCGAAATCCTCAAACTGAGCAAGATTATACAAGGCTCCCCGCATTCCAAAATTCACCGGGTCCTGAGTATGCATACCGATGGCAACATCCGGCGCGGTCTTGGCAATGGCAGCTTGAATCAAAAGCTGACTCAAGTTGGGAACCAACTGCAGTTTCACAGGAATCCCGGTTTGCGGGCTGAATTCGTTATCGATTAACTGTTTCAAAATCTGAGCCTGGTCTCGCCCGGAACCAATCCACACTGTCAAAGGCTCCCGGGTTTGATCAATGGCTTCCGCATCGCCAATATTGCCTACCATATCATAGTTGCGGTAAAACGAAGCTATAATCGCTTTGATTTCATGGAGGAACGATTGCCAGATAGTTGGCTCTGCCCGCGGCATTTTTCTTTCCTGCGAGGCCACCATCAAAAAATCAATCTGCAGCGGCTGCTCCTTCATTTGGGCAACCCACTGGCCTAAAGAACCCAGATTATCCCTAAACTCGGATAACAGGCGAGGAATCCGATCGGTATCGTCATACATCCTCTGGAGGATAAAAGCCATCTGAGTCAAGGCCTGGGTATGTTCCCCCTCCATTCCAGTTTCAGCAACAAACTGCTCTACCAGATCCCGGTAAATCTGTGCTTGTAAACCAATTTGCTCGATGACTTCCGGGATTCTTTTGTCCAATTCATAAGTACGCATTGGATCAGGATTACCTGTAGTAATCATGATGATCCGCCGGTAGATCGTATTCAACTCATAGAGATGCTCTTCGGTAAGGCTAAGCACATCGGCTACATCGCCCAAAGCCACCTCAAGTGTTATCTCATTCTTGCCGGCAGGGAAGTAGAACAGGTATGGTTCTTGAGTAACCGGGTCGCCAATGACATTCATTTGGTAGTAAGTAGAATAATAGAAAGGAATGGTCGAAACCTCGGCAAAAGGAATTTCACCGTTGATATACAACCGGCGGGTGCTAAAAGCACCAACCTTCTGGTTTTGTTTTGCCTTAATGGCAATCTTGTATAATCCCGCTTCCGGAACATCAACTTCCCAGCGAATCCACTGCCCCGGTTGAGTCCAGCGGTGGCCTCCGATGGAATTGAGGCGGATTTCCGCATGGTGGTACGGTAGAACCGTCGGATCACCATGATCAGATACTGGGAATAATGTGGGAGACGAACGGACAGTGCTATTCTGTCCCTCGATTCTCAGCTCGATGCCCTCAAGAGTTTTCAAACCTTTTTCCTCATACCCCTGCTTCACCTCGGCATAAGTTGGAATCCGAGGGTACTGGTAGAGCTTGATTTCAGCAATGGCCATCGGTTCCATCCGCGACACCAGGCGCATCGTGTTGGTGCCCTCTTTAAAATAGAACAGGTAGGGTTCCTGGACATAACCGATCGGATCTCGGATCGCCTCCTTGATCCACAGTGGTTTTTCAACCTGGCGGGCCCGAATCTGATTGCCTAATGAATCGACAATAAAATCGCCTTCATCTCCCCATACCCGGTAAAACTTCAGGTACTGGGCGTTGTTGAAGGGACGCTCCCCATTGATCCAAAGCTCACGTTCAATATCTACCCCACGCCCCGGCAACGGATAATATTCAAGGCAAACATTGTACAACCCAGCCTGTTCAACTTCAAAAGTCCACTCTACATACCCGGACTCATTGGTGATCAGAATTTCTTCCTGATAACCACCTAACCCGGATACAATCTCCAACTCCGTGTCGGAACTTGAATATTCAACAGCAGGAATAATAATCTCCACGTCGGGTCTGCCTGCTTCTGAATACTGAGCAAGGTATTCATGGTAGTTCCGCTCCCGAATATAGGCAGTAATAGCTCCCAGCGCAGAATCGGTATCATCTTCTATGTAATCTGCCATATCAGCTGAATCTTCTTCAGCCTGAAGATCAAAACCCGTGTCCAGGCTGGCATGATTCTGCGTACCGTTGGAATTGTCTTGGGCAAAAATCAGACCAGAGATGGCAAGTATAAAACAAATAATGACTACTGACCACGGAGCAAATCTCTTGTTCATGTCCTAATCTACCCCTTCTCTGCCTACATTGGGCTGAAAAACTAGTTCCCACTTCATCATTCGACAATTGATCTTAAATTCCTGTTAATTTCTAGTTAGGGACATCTAATCGTTTATTATTATAGCGCAAGGATAGCTAAGTTTCTTTACTTCTTTTGCCAAATGCTAACACATTCAACATTTTTTGCCATGCGGATTGATTTATGATAGAATTGGAATGCACGACAGGGGGGATTTCTATGAGTGGGGTCAGATTTGCAGTGTTGTATAACAAACTGGACACTTCATACTCGATGCCTCGTAAACATGAACACGAGCATTACGAGATATATTATCTGGTATCAGGGGATCGTTTTTATTTCATTGAAGATCAGATATACCATGTCCACCAGGGGGATCTGGTCTTCATTTCCAAAGGGTATATTCACAGGACGACGGATGCAGACAGCAATATCGGCTCTCACGCCCGCTATGTAGTATATTTTACTGAGGAAATGCTGGAGCAAATGCTTTCTGACGCTCAAATCAAAGAGCTGCTGAGCTGTTTTTATCATGAAGCCAAAGTCATTCATCTCACGGTCTCCCAACAAAATTTTGTGGAAGGGCTGTTGAAGAAAATGATCTCGGAATATATCCAGCAGCATCCCTACAAAAACCTATACCAGCAGATTCTCCTCACAGAGCTGCTGTTGTTTGCCAATCAACTCAACTTTGATCTCGCCCCGAATTACTTCAATGATCTTAATCCGATCTACCACACCATTCACAAAATCATCCAATATATACGGAAGAACTACCAGGAAAAACTGAACTTGGCCAAGATCGCACATCAATTCTATATCAGCCCCTATTATCTCAGCCGGATGTTTAAACAAGTAACAGGTTTGACATTGACTGAATACTTGAACAACACCCGGATCAAGGCTGCTCAGCACTTGCTGCTCACCAGTGATTTGCCCGTCAGCGAAATCTCCGAGCAAGTAGGTTACGAAAGCCATACCCACTTCTGCAGGGTGTTTAAGCAGTTTACCAACGTATCACCGATGCAGTACAGGAAGGGCAGCATCCGGACTGAAACCAGTACAGGCTTCAGACAAATCACATGACCAAAACCCTTAAAAACAGAACCTGTGTCAAATCGACACAGGTTCGGTGCTGTTTACTATAGATTTACGGGCAGCTACCACCCGCTCCCATACACTGACGGGCAGCGGTAAGTCAAAGCTGCGAAAACCAGCCAGCTTAAACCCATGGGCTGCGGCATATTCCTTCAGTTGATTCATGTACTCCAAATTTAAGTCTGCACCAATACTTGTATTGGCATAGATCTTTTCCAGAGCAAGAATCATTGTCTCGGACATACAGGCATAAGCTAAACCTTTGTCAAAACCAAAGTTCCAGCCTAGATCCGGTTTCCCCGGCAGTTCAATAACGCCTCCATCGATCACCAGTACATCAGGACGCTTTTCCAGAACTTCGGCACTGACATTTCCCGGCCGGGACATATCACAGATCAATGCGCCGGCTTTGATAATATCGGGAGTAATCAACGCTTCTGTGCTGCTGGTGGCTGCCAGAATCAAGTCAGCCTGCGGCAAGTTTTGCCTTAAGTCAACTGTGATGGTTACTGGGCTATTGGGACGTTTCAGCTCATCTTCAACGCAGCTGATCCAGTCATTTAAGGGATCATCGACAGATGGTAGATCAGATAAGCTGTTGACATAGGCGCCAATACTGCCAGATGCGTATGTCACTCCTCTGGCTCGCTGTTCCCTCAGGTACCGGTACATTTCTGCCAGCACCCTGAGCATCCGCAAGCGGTTCTTTTCAGGACGCTGCGGGTTTCCGATCAGGACAAGCCTGGACACACGCTCCGCCAGCAGTAAGGCGGATGCTTTGCCTATGGCTCCACCTGCTCCTACAATGGCAGCAGTGGTTTCGTTCAGTGTCAACCCCAGCTTCTCTGCGCCGATGAGCAGCGCATCTACACCTGAAGTAACCGTGAAACTGTTTCCTGTTGTCAATGGAACGGAAACATGCCTTAATAACGATCGCCCACCTCCCGTTACTACGGAAGTATAAGCTCCCAGCCCTACGATTCTTGCTCCCCGCTCTTCTGCCAGCTCCACAGCTTGGATAATTTTCGCTTCCGCCTTCTCCCTCGGCATCTCGACAAGTTCAGCCGCAGTATAAGGTACAACGATAAAGTCTCCAGTTGCGCTGCTGCCTGTTGGCGAAGTAATCCGGACGGTAGAGAGGACGAACGGATCCAGCAGATCAGTCCAGCGTTCCGCCAAGTCCAGCAACTGTTCATGCGTGAAAGCTTTCAGGCTTTGATCATATTCAGCATAGTTCTGCAGATTCAGAGGATGGATAATGAAGGCAAACCGGCCATCTCCATCCGCTGACAGATCCCGGTTGTGAGCCTGCGGCGCAGGCGGCAGCTGCAAATCTGCAGATTCGGAGTCTTTGCCGCCATCAAAATCAAGCTTAACATCTCCCGGAACCAGATGCCTTGTCAAAGCAGCCGTATTGCGCAGTGCCAGAACGGCTGTAGTCCTCTCGATGGCCTCTAACGCGTAATCGATCTGTTGATCAGTAATCACCAGCGGTGGCTCGATTCGGATTACACTGGCACCGTTTAAGGTCGGAGCAACCCGCACCCGCCCCACATTTAACAAGTGGCTGGCGATAATCGGCGTCAGTCCTTTTTGCTCAGCCATAATCCCAAGCATACTGTCGGGATAAGGGGCTTTGGTACTGCCAAAATCCAGCCCCAGCATTAAACCCCTGCCCCGGACGCCTTTGATAATCTGCGGATACTTAGCTTGAATGGTTTCCAAACCTTCCTTGAAACGCTCACCTTTCCGGGCCACTTCCCTTACCAGCCATTGTTCGTCCTTGGTTAAGAGTTCCAACACCCTCAAACCAACGCGGCAGGCTATCGTATTACCGGCAAAGGTGGAAGAATGCTTGGCCGCAAACTCTTCTGTGTAGACTTCGTCAGTACACAACATAGCCCCAATTGGGACCAGCCCTCCACCTAATGCTTTAGCTATGGTCATAATATCCGGGATAACACCCTCAGCCTGGCTGGCAAACAGCAGTCCGGTGCGGCCCAACCCGGTCTGAATCTCATCAAAAATCAACAGCACTTCATATCGGGTACACAAGTCGCGCACCTGAGTCAGATATCCAGGCGGAGGTTCAACGATGCCGCCTTCTCCCTGGATGGGCTCCAGGATCACCGCTGCGATCTCTTGAGCCTCTGCTTCCAGCAATTGCTTCAAGCTGTCAATGTCTCCGTATGGAACAAACCGGAACCCTTCAACAGGAGCGCCAAAAGCTCGCTGGTAACTTGCGTTGCCTGTAGCCGAAAGAGCGCCCAACGTTTTACCGTGAAAGCTGTTGATTGTGGAGATTATTCCCTGCTTCCCGGCCTTGGAACGGGCCAGTTTGATGGCGGCCTCAACCGCTTCAGCTCCGCTGTTGGCAAAAGTCACCTTACCCATTCCGGGGGCGACAGCCAATAGACTCTTGGCCAACTGTCCGGCAGGCGTTAACAGTGACGGCTGCACAGAACTCGGCTCTTGTGAAGCCTCTACCTGTCGAATGGCTTCCCAGATTTCAGGTGGATTGAAACCAAATGGTAAAGCACCATAAGCAGCAATCAAATCAAGATATGTATTGCCCTCTTGATCATACAGGTAACAACCTTGACCCCGGACAAAACACTTGTCGAGCCTGATTTTGGTTAACAATTCACCTAGGTTTGGATTGACATGATCGATGTACGGATGCATAGTCTACCTCCCTCAGTATCTGTACACAAATTTGTGCACAGATGTATTATATCAAGTTCTGAGGAAAAAAACAACTATCTCGTCAACAATAATTGCCAGATGTTGGTGGTCAGTAGGGAGGATTCCCGTAGCGATCCAAGAAATGTAATATTGGATCGAAGGAGGTTTATTGGTGAGACATCTAGGCTGTATCTGCGCAGTTATACTATGTATGACATTACCCGGCAGCTTGGTGCATGCCGGTGATCCGAACTATGCTGAAGTGTTCTTCGTTCCCGAACAAGGCTTCATCCGGGTCCACGCCCTTTTTTCTCTGCCTGAAAATCTGGAATTGATTGAATTTGCTTTGTTCCCCAACGCCCAAGTCACAACCCTTTGGATTCCGGGGCTGACTACCTACGAAGTTGACCGGACTCACAGCAGGACGGTGGTAACTGTCAGCATGGAACCCGGTCAACCCAATGGAACCTTGGAACTAAGCTACGAAGGTTTTTTACCCAACTATGATCTGCTCCCGGATAAAACCTTAAATCGAAGCTTAAAGTGGTTCCCGGAATTCACCCAAAAACTAGGCCAGGAGTATCGGATCAAGATCACCCTGCCTCAGGAACACGTACCCAAGATGAACGGAGAATTGGTTGAAGAACGCCAATCCACATTTTCTACCTATACATGGCTGCTCGTGAATCAGAGCTACCCTGTGATCTGGTTCGGAGATCATGCTCCAGCTGACATAGCTGCAGAATGGGAATTGGATCAAAGCGGCCTGGAACCTACGGATCCAGACCAAGATCTAGACCAAGACCAGGTCCAAGACGAAGATCAGGATCAAGGTGAGGATTCTGATCAGGTTGGTGTACCAATCACACCGCCGATGGTGGATCTGGAGCCGATCGAGCCTGATACTCCAGTTGAACTTCCAACCGAATCAGAGATCGAGCTGCCGCCCGAGCTGCCTAGCGATCCCACTTCGTCCCAGACCGACACTACAGCGAAGACTGGGGAAACGGATCCAGCCCTTGCCGAATTGACTGATGCCCTTCGAGAATTCAGCCAGGCGCTTGCTGACCGGGACCGGGATCTGTTGGATCTACTGCTGGACAAGGACTTCCCCGATCGCCGTCAGTTTATTGATTATCTGGTCAATTGGCCGGAAACAGACAACCACATAGCTAGCCAGTTGGTGGAAGTGGAGCTTAACCTGCCAACTGCATCGGTCTATGCCGAGATTTATGTTGGCCAGATCCTCAACTCCAAAGCTAAGATTACTTGGCACAAACAAGGAGAAGCTTGGCTGATTCAATCGTTCGTGCAAATCCCGGCCGGGTATCAATTTATTGAGCGAATTGAGGATCCGGTATTGCACCAGTGCATTGGTGAACTAACCAATGCCTTAACCGATCTCGATCTGGCCTGGCTGGACTATCACCTCCAGGCTGGCGCCAAGGTTCCTACAATTAGTTTTCTGCAGCAACTCCAGGGAGAGATTGAATGGACTGCAGTTGCTGCCGATGTGGATCATCATCAAGTTGTGTTTTTAGTGCAAACCAGCACCGGTTTGTCGCTAAGAATGCAGTTTGGTTACTACCGTCATCATCTGGGATGGAGAATCAAGGACTTCATAGCAATTCCATCTGCAGACAAATAAACCGGAGGTCCGCAACCTCCGGTTTATGCTTTAATCACTTATCTCTAGAAGTGAATGCCAGCCCCGACATAGAAGCCGCTGAGGCGATGTCCACTGGCGTTGTCGAGTTTAAGGGATTGGAAACGATAACCTGCTCGAGCAAACACCACCGGAATCTGATACTCGATGTTGATATCAAATGCCTGAATGCTGCCGCTGTCACTATCACCAATCAGGTTCTTAATCGACGGTGTGTATTCATAGATTCCCGCCAGCTTCAACCCCGGAGCAATCTCGACTCCGAGCCCAGCGCCGTAAGTAATGCCACCATAAAGCCCGCTGGTGATATCATCAACATTGTCACCTTGTTTG
Source organism: Bacillota bacterium (assembly GCA_012840925.1). Lineage (GTDB taxonomy): Bacteria > Bacillota > Limnochordia > Darwinibacteriales > DTU012 > DTU012. Next base: position 55,897 of record DUVS01000009.1, on the reverse strand, counting down.
CCTACATGGCCTATAGCATCATACCCTACACTAGTAATTACAGCTAGTTGGCTGTACACCGGCCAATCTACTCTGACCTTGCCGGCCAAGCCGCCTAAGAGATAAAAATCATCTAACTCTGCCAGTCTCTCTTCATTCAAATCATCCCGCACCAAATCCATAAAATCAGCGATATTGTTCAGTTTACCACCGTATTGACCACTGCCCATCAAACGCAGCGGCCCAATCTGCACCAAAGTCAGATCCATTCGGTAAATATTGGTAATCTGATTGGGGGGAATAAGATCCTGTTCAGTAACAGACCATAGTCCACCACTTAGCTCGAATGCAGCTGCTGGAACGGAAATAATCAGAACTACCGCGACTATGATTACAGATATTGCTTTTTTCACGCTACCCCTCCTCAGGTTTTGCCTCTTTATTTATATTCGCACTCTAAAACTGATTTCCTGTTGCGTCCAAGAAATACTATTATAATAATTACAGTCATTGTTGGTAGGCTTTCAAGACAGTTCGCATGTCTTCAGGCAGGGGCGCTTTCAGTTCCATGGGCTGGTTGGTGCGGGGGTGGTTAAAACGCAGGCGCCATGCATGTAAAGCTTGCCTGTAGATTGCACTGTTCAATCCAGCATACATTTGATCACCGACAATGGGGTGCCCCATCCAGGCCAGGTGTACTCTAATCTGGTGGGTACGCCCGGTAGCCAGTTCCAGCTCCAAGAGTGATCCATGTTTGTATTCAGCAAGAACCCGATAATAAGTGCGGGCCGGCTTTCCTTCTGCCATTACTGCCCGCTTCAGTCCATGCCCCTGGCCTGACAGGCCGATAGGCTGATCGATTACTCCTTGCTGGTTTTCCAGCCGGCCGTTGACAATTGCCAGATATGTCCGTTTCAAAGAACGGTTCCGCAGTTGCTTAACCAGCTGCTGATAGGCGTACGGCTCTTTGGCAACCAGTATTAGGCCTGAAGTATCGCGATCCAGGCGGTGCAGCAGCCGGATTTTTCGAGCCAAACCCTGGCACTGCCAGTGATAAGCCAGTCCGTTTGCCAACGTGCTGTCAGGATAAGTGGCTGTTGGATGTACAGCCATGTGGGCAGGCTTATTGATTGCTACCAAGCTTTGATCCTCATAGACAATATCCAGTTGGATCGGCTGCGGCTGAATCAGGGTAGGCTCGTCGCTAAAGGTAATCCTGATCCGGTCTCCTGCTTGCACACGCTGGGTAATAAAAGCAGGCTTCCCGTTGAGACTGACTTGCCCTCCTCTGCGGATCCGCCGCACGAGCCCCCTGCTCAAGCCCAATCTGCCAAAAATAATCTCTTTTATCATCAACCCATGCTCATGCGGGAGAACTTCAACATCCAGATCTGGCTCCATCTGCAAAACCTGCCTTATTTCATTCTTCCAGGGTCTCTGACCATCCCGCCCGGCACCCAGCCAACCATCCGGCGTCATGCCGGCGTTCTCAGGCTGGCTGCCAGTTTGCGCTTCACTTCTCTGACACCAAGGGCTGCTGCAAACTCAACAGTGGTCATGATCACAATCGTGGCACCTGGTGGCAGCGAATAGTAAAATGCCAGATAAAGGCCAACCCAGGTAGCAGCAATACCCAAAGCACCAGCCAGGATCATCATCTTAACCAGATTCCTGGTGAAAATCCCTGCCGCTGCCGCCGGTGTGATCAACAAGGCCATCACCAGGATTACACCCACACTCTGGATCGAAACCACCACTGCTGTGCTGAGCATCAGCATCAACAGGATGTTCAATCCCAGGACAGGCAATCCTGCTGCCTCTGCACCCACCGGGTCAAAAGCCACATACACCAGGTGATGGTAGGCCAGCCACAACATAAAGCCAAGCACAACCACAGCTCCGCCTATTAGCCATAATTCCTGGCTGCGAATCCCCAACACTGAACCCAGCAGTAAAGCCGATAGGTCTCCCCCAAAACTGGGCATCCGGGCCATAATAATCACACCAGCAGCGAAGGCACCGGTGAAAAGGATCGCCAAGGCGGTATCATGGCGCACTTTGGCTGCCCGGTTAAGCAGAGTAATGCCTATGGCTGTAACACTTGCCAACAAAAAAGCCCCCAGATGCAGCGGCCATCCCAACAGCAGGGCCAGGGCAATTCCAGCAAATGAAACATGGGCGATGGCATCACCGATAAAAGCCAGGCCTTTGAGAACAATAAATACACCGATCATAGCCGCCAAAACCGCAATCAATGATGTGCCGAGAAAAGCTCTGACCATAAATCCATACTGAAATGGTTCAGTCACCCACTCCAAGCCCATGCATGGACACCTCCCCTTCCGGCCCGATTACAGGAAAATGCTTGGCGAATAACTTGGTTAGCCTTTCACCATCCAATACCTCACTGGGAGCGCCAAAGAGCACTACCTGCCGGTCCAGGCCTAACACCGTATCAAAGCCCGCAGCCAGACAGTTTAAATCATGAGTTGAGATTACAATTGTATGGCCCAGCTTCTGCAATTCGAGAAACAAATCCAAGAGCTGATGCTGGGCAGAAGCGTCCAGCCCCGCCCCTGGCTCATCCAAAATGATCAGCTTGGCCGCTTGAGCAAGGGCTCTGGCAATGAACACCCGCTGGATCTGCCCCCCGGAGAGACTGCCAATGGGACGGACGGCAAAGCGGTCCATGCCCACAGTCCGCAGGCTTTCCATGGCAAGATCCCTGTCCTGCCTGTTCGGGTGCTGCCACCATTTGCGGTGCACCAAGCGGCCCTGCAGTACCACTTCCAAGCAGCTGATGGGGAAACTCCAATCCACTTCTTCCCTCTGAGGCAGATAAGCAACCTGAGTTCTAGCCGTTTTCGGATCCTGGCCAAAAATCTGCACACTGCCTGAGATCGGCGGCACCAGACTTAACAAGCTCTTCAGTAAAGTCGATTTGCCGCCGCCGTTTGGGCCAATCACTGCTGCCATGCTGCCGGATTCAACCTGCCACGTGATCCGATCCAACACAACCTGCGATTCGTAGGCAACTGACAAGTCTTGAACATCAACTGCGTAACTCACTGTAACGCCTCCAATAAGACCTTGCCGTTATGGCGCATCATCTCAATATAAGTAGGCACACTTGCGGTCAAGCTACCGGTATACAGGGTAAACAGCTTACCCCCTACCTCGTCAACTGCTGCCTCAGTATAACGCTTTCCGATGTTGACCTGCGGTTCTGTAAACATCACTCTCCGAGGATGGGAAGCCAACAACTTGGTTAACTGCATCATATCTCCGGCACTCGGTTCCCGATCAGGGTTCAGTACCAAATACGCCTCCGTCTCAAACCCGTAACGTTTCGCAAAGTAGGCAAAGGCATGATGATAAGTAATGATTTTACGGTTTTGATCAGGAATTTGAGCGGTCACATCAAGCAACCATTGATCCAGTTCAGCCAATTCTTGCAGGTAACTTTCTGCCTGTTTGTGATAGACTGTGCTGTTATCCGGATCCAGCTCGCCAAGGACGGCAGCAATCCGCTGCACATAGGCCATGGCATAAGTTACATCCAGCCACATGTGGGGATCATATTTCCCATGGCTGTGCTCGTGATCGCTGTGAGCACCATCATCACTGTGATAAGGCAATGCCGGCAGCCCCTCCGCAAGGGTCACGATCACCACCCTGTCATTGGCTGCATTCTGCACAAGCCGTTCCACCCAGGTTTCCAGTCCCAAACCGTTGCAGAAAACCACATCTGCATCTGCGATCATGCGTGCATCCTGGGGCGTTGGTTCCCAACCATGGGGGTCGCCGCCAAAGGGAACCAGCGACTTGACGGTAACCAACTCCCCTCCAACAGCAGCCACAAAGTCCGCCAAAACCGGGAACGTGGCAACAGCATTGACTTGGGCCAAAACCGAAGCTGGAACTGTCAAGCTTACGAATAGAAAAATCACAATACAGACATGGCCACCCATCAGCCCTATGCCTCTTGGCATCTTATGACCTCCCAGCATAACAGCATAATTCAACCACTCCAGCCTTTCCGACGCGGAGCTTGGAAACCTTATTTGCCTTTACCCTGCAGCCACTCCCGTCTTTGTTCAAATCCGGGTTTACCCAGAAGGGCAAACATGTTTTGCTTGTATGCTTCCACACCTGGTTGATCAAAGGGGTTGACTCCCAATAGATAACCGCTTATACCACAGGCTTTTTCAAAGAAATAAACCATGGCACCGAAGTAAGCTGGAGTGAACTCTGGAATGGAAAGCACCAGATTTGGCACGCCCCCGTCCACATGAGCCATCAAAGTCCCGCGACAGGCCTGTTGGTTGACATAATTGAAACCTTTGCCCGAGAGGAAATTCAGACCATCCAAATCATCTGGATCATCAGGAATGGTTAAGTCTGACTGCGGCTGTTCAACCTGGATTACGGTCTCGAAGAGATTGCGCAGACCTTGTTGAATATACTGACCCAATGAATGCAAATCGGTGGAAAAATCAACTCCCGCCGGGAAAATCCCTTTATGGTCCTTACCCTCGCTTTCACCGTACAGCTGCTTCCACCATTCGGTGAAATAGTGAAGTTTTGGCTCATAGTTCACCATTATTTCCACAGTTTTGCCCTTGCGGTAGAGGATGTTCCGCAAGGCCGCATACTGGTATGCCCCATTGTCACTTAGTATAGGATTTGCATACCACTGCTGCGCTTCCGCCGCCCCTGCCATGATGGCATCAGTGTCGATGCCGGCCACAGCGATAGGCAGCAGCCCCACAGCTGTCAGTACCGAAAAACGCCCGCCGATGTCATCAGGAATTACAAATGTCTGATAGCCTTGCTCATCAGCAAGCTTTTTTAACGCACCTTTCTCACGATCTGTGGTGACATAGATCCGTTTCGCTGCTTCTGCCTTGCCGTAGCATTTCTCCAGATAAGTCCGGAAGACCCGGAACGCTAAAGCCGGTTCTGTGGTCGTACCGGATTTGGAAATGACATTGATGGAAACGTCTTTTCCGTCGATCAATCCCAGCAGTTCCTGCAGGTAAGTGCCACTGAGATTCTGGCCGGCAAAAAAGATCTGTGGCCCTTGGCGTTTCCCTGCCGGCAGCAGATTAGTAAACCCGTGGCTCAATAACTCTATGGCCGCCCGGGCGCCTAAGTATGAGCCTCCGATCCCAATGACAATGAATATCTCAGAATTGGCACGGATTTCTGCAGCCGCATTCTTAATCCGCTCGTATTCCTGACGGTCATACTGGCTTGGCAGCTCCACCCAGCCCAGGAAATCCCGTCCGGCACCGGTTTTCTGGTGTAAACGCTGATGTGCTAAATAAACCTCTTCAGTAAGGTTGTCTACCTCATGGGAATTGACAAACGGCAGTGCATGGCTAAATTCAAAAGTGAGCTGTTTCATAGCATTCTCTCCCTTGATACCAGATTCAGTTGAACTAAACTGTTTTAATTGGTAAACTTATACATGATCAACTCTATTATACACATCCTGGAGATGATTTGCATGGCAATCGGTATTATTGGTGCAATGAAAGAAGAAGTGGCTGGACTGATTGAAAAACTTTCCCACAGCTGCCAAACAACTGTTGCCGGACTGACCTTTTATCAAGGCAAGCTTGTCAACCACCCGGTAGTTGTTGTTCAAAGCGGTATCGGCAAAGTCAACGCAGCCATGTGCACCCAAATCTTGATCGATCACTTCTCAGTTTCGGCCATCATCAACACCGGTGTCGCCGGCGGAGTGAAGCCTGCGGCTGCAATCGGCGATGTAGCCATTGCAACTCATGCCATGCATCATGATTTTGATGTCACGGTATTCGGTTATGATCACGGTACTGTACCGGGCCTTGAAACAAGCTGTTTCGCCGCGGACTCATTGCTGCAGCAAATCGCCACAGCTAGTGCCCATAAAGTCCTCGGGGCAAAGTGCACTCATTCAGGAATTATCGTCAGCGGCGACCAGTTTATTGCCAGCACCGAGCGTAAGCAGTACCTTGATCAAAAATTTAACGCCCTCTGCGCTGAAATGGAGGGCGCAGCTATCGCTCATGTGGCATACCTAAACCAAATCCCTTATTGCATCATCCGCATCATCTCAGACCAGGCCGATGCCAGCGCTCCTGACGATTTCAACAGTTTCATCGCCAAAATCATTCCGGATTTGAATCAAATCGTCATTGAAATTGTCAGAGCTTACTCTGACTGTTCCAACCGGTAAAAATTGAGGAAGTTGATCATCCCTTGGCCTATTGCCTCAGCCAGGACCTGCCTGAACCGAGGATCTACCAATTTCGCCAAATCATTGGCATTCGACAGAAATCCGACTTCCACTAACAGCACCGGAGGCTTTGCCTTCAGCAAGAGCAGATTGCCCCGGGGAATCGGCCGAGGATGGTTGAGAAGGTGAACCCGCTCCAGCTGTTCCAAAACCGTATTAGCATAAATCTGGTCGATATATGAGTCCCGCATGTAAAAAACAATGGCACCGTTTTCATCCGGGCTTTTCGCCACATTAGCATGAATGCTGATCCCAACAGTACCCTCATGCACGGCTAAAAACCTTCCGTTCAGATCCCGCTGATGCCTTGTTCCCCTGATGCTTGCCAAATGAGTGACATCGGTATCACCGGTGCGGGTCATTGCGACTGTCAGTCCTCTGACCTCCAGAAAATCCCTCAATTTTAAGGCAATGTCCAGGACAATGTCTTTCTCGTAGACACTGCCCTCACCGATACCTCCTGAATCAATGCCTCCATGTCCGGGATCGATTACCACATCATACTTCACGGGGGCTGACACGACTGCTGGCGATAACACCGCCAGATGATAGCTCTCTGGAAGGGACAGCAGATAAACCAGCCCGATCAGGATTGCAAAGGCAAAGATATAATGCTTGGAAATGGTGATCCAGACGAATCTTTTTGCCACTTGCATCGCTTCCTTTCGCACTATCATAGTATTCACACCCAAGCTTGGTTCATTCCCAGCGAATGGCTCTAGATAGTGGCGAAAAGAAAAAATTCACAATTATTGCAGGAAAACGGTAAACAATTACTAAGTACTGACAGAAGGGCATCATATTGAAATCAACTCATTGAAATAACTTCACCAGGGAAAGAACACTTCCCTGCATGGAGTGGAAGGCGGCTGAAAGGAGGAACACAGTGACTGAACCAATCATCATTAATAAGCCAAAGAAACGCAGAAAACAAACAAGAACCAAAAGTCTCGGACTGTACATATTCACTGTAGTTATCATGGCGGGAATTGTCTTTGCAGCCTACCGGTACTTCTTCCCCAAAGAAGAGGAGTTTGTTCTCAATTTCTACACTTATGCTGAAGTGGGGACGATGGATTTCATTGATAGGATCACCACCGGTGGCACGGTCACCCCTGAACAAGTAATTGAAATCAAAGCTCCGGCACTTGCTAACGTTATCAAGATTCTAGTGGCTGAAGGCGATGATGTCAACGAAGGTACCCCCTTGCTTCAACTCTATTCACAAAATCTATATGATGCCCAAGCCAAAGCTCTGGCTGACCTGGAAGCATCCCGGCAAGCACTGGTACAGTTACTGGACGACCAGGCTTACGAACTAATTACGGTTCAAGAAAAAGTCGCCAAAGCCCAGCAGGATCTCAACACCAAACAAGCCAACTACGAACTCCAGGCTATGCTGTATGAATATGGTGCCGTAGCGAAGGTAAACCTGGACGAAGCCGCCCAGGCGGTGACCGCAGCCCAACAATCCCTGCGGGCTGCTGAACGAGAATTGGCAACTACGATCCGAACGCAGGAAAATGCGCTGAAGCAAGCTGAAAAAAATGTTGCTGAGTTCGAGGCTGAACTAGAATCCCTGACTGAGAAAATTGCCAGTCTGGTTGTTACGGCTCCCATCAGCGGCAGAATCCTGAACTTGAATACCAAAATCGATGCGGAAGTGCAGGAGGCAAGTGTGCTGTTAACTATAGCAGATTTGACGACACAGTTTGTCAAATGTCAAGTCAGTGTTTCTCAAGCAGAGCGATTCTCGGTGGGAAGTCCCGCAGAAATTGTGATCGGGCAGAACCGTTTTCCAGCTGTGGTGACCTATATCGCACCAAAAGCACAGCAAACTCAAGATGGTGCCATGGTTGATGTCTACCTGCAACTGGAAACCAATCCATCCCTGTTTAGACCCTACAGCAGTGTAACAGCAAATATCCACCTGGGCATTTACCGGAACAGCTTATATCTACCCAGAGGAACCTACCTCACCAGCGGGCAGCAGTTGTTTGTCTACGTGATCGAAGGTAACAAAGCAGTTCGCAGAGATGTCCGTTTCGGTTTAATCGAGGGAAACAATATTCAGATTCTGAGCGGGCTTGAGCTTGGGGACAAAGTTATCACTAATTCCTACGATCAGTTTCGTCATCTGGACGAAATTGAGATTCTACCTGAAGGAGGCCGAGCACTATGATCAATTTGCGTGGAATCTGCAAGCAGTACTACATGGGAGCGGTTGAAATTAATGCATTGGATTATATCGACCTGTCTATTGAACGTGGTGAGTTTATCACGATCATGGGCCCGTCAGGATCCGGTAAATCAACACTCTTAAACATTCTGGGTGTTCTCGATCAACCGACGGATGGCACCTATTTATTGGAAGACGTGGACATCACTAATCTGAGCGATCGGGAACTGGCACGAATCCGCAACCGGCACTTTGGATTCATTTTTCAAAGCTACAACTTGTTTCCCGAATTGAATGCATTGGAAAATGTCATGGTCCCACTGGCGTATGCCCGACGGCCGAAATCGGAACGGATTAAAAGAGCCAAGGAATTGCTGGACTTGGTTGCCATGTCCCACCGCCTCAAGCACTTCCCTAACCAGTTGTCGGGCGGAGAACAACAGCGGGTAGCCATTGCCAGAGCTCTAGCCAATCAACCTACACTCCTGCTGGCAGACGAACCAACAGGAAACTTGGCTTCCGATCAAAGTGAAGAGATCATGCAGCTGTTGTGCGAATTGAATCAACAAGGTACCACGATTGTAATCGTCACCCATGATCCCCATATCAGTTCATTTGGTAAACGGCTGGTTCGCTTGCAAGACGGCAAGATCATCTCCGATGCGCCAATTACGCATCAGGAGCAAGCTCAAAGGAGGTCCGGGGTATGAAGCGCTCATTGTTGCTGATGGTGCTTGTAATCTTGGCTGTAGGTGGAACATGCAGCTTAGCTGCTGCCAAAACCGAAGCGGTGCCTCTTTCTGAGCAAGACCCAATCGAGTTGAGTCTGGAACAGGCTGTTGCAATGGCACTTAAACAGAACTTGGACTTGTATTTGAAAAAGATTGACCTTGAGCAAGACCAGGCAGAGCTGGATCGAGCCATCTTCGTCGGTGATGAGGATATGATCGAAACTGCCCGTACTAAATTAGAACAGGCTCAGCAAAACTACAGTACAGCCAGGCGAGATCTGGTTACTGAAGTCAGAACCAAATACTATGAGCTGCTGCAGCAGGAAGCTTCTGTACAGAACCAGGCCCAGGCTCTTGAGAGAGCCAAAACCCAGTTGGAGATCGATCAGGCAAGGTTTGAAGCAGGAATGATCTCCACATTGGATCTGCAGCGAATCAACAACAGTCTTCTGGACGCTGAGCATTCATACGAAAGTGCCTTGTTCACTTTGGATACCAAATATCTGGAGTTCGGGAGGACTCTAGGCCTAGAACTGGGTATGACCATTGTGCTGACAGATCAAATCAATGTTGATTTTGTGCCTTTTGATCTTGAGTTGGAGCAGGCCTATCAATTAGCCCTCAACCATGACCAAGGCGTGAAAACAGCCAATGAGGCCTTAACCAAGGCAATTGATGCAGTCAAGGCAGCTGACAACCCCTATACTCCCAGAGTGGAACTGGAGAAGGCTAAAGTTGAGCAAGAAAAGGCTGAGATCAAGCTAAAACAAGCCGAACTAACACTGTATTTCCGCATCCGCGATGATTTTAATAAGATCAAAAATGCTGCCGCCAACGTCTTGGCCAAAGAGCGTGAACTTGAGCTCGAACAACAGAGCCTAAAAGCAGAAGAGACAAAATATGCCGCGGGGGTGATCAGCAACCAGGCTGTGGTTGCCCAGCAAGAAAAGCTGGCCAAAGCTGAAGATGCCTATACTCAAGCTTTGTGGAACTACAGCCAAATGCGGAATCAATTCCTCATTACTCTCGGCATGGTGCAGGACTTGTCCGGAGGTGTCGATGATGGGAAATAGACTTTTGTCCGGGGTGGCAATGACAATCATCTCTGTACTTGCCCTTTGCACCTGGACAACTGGTGCCACCCCTATCTCCATCACACTTGGGGACGCTGTCGATCTAGCGTTTGAACGCAACGCTCAATACCAGCTGTCATTGTGGGAATATGAATTGGTTTTAGAGGAGCAAAGGCTGAAGGATCAGGAGATGACGCTTAACTTCAGCAGTACTCCTTTGAGCATCAAAAACGGTCAGTCCCAGCCAGCCACTGGTAACATGATGTTAGCCATGCCCCTTGGAGATCACACAACACTGACGAGTAGGGTCAGTGCACACGCTAAAGACATGGAACTGGATTTTGGCGGCAGCCTGAACATTGAGTTCAAATATGATTTTTTTGCTGCTCCTAAATCGACTTGGCGAGCAGATGTCCAGTCGATGCTGGCAGTTGATAACGGGCTGGTTGTAAATGTGGCCACAACCTTGATCAATCTAGCCAAAGAGCTGGACAAGATTGCTTTGGAAGAGCTAAGGTTGGCCTATCTTGAGGAAGCTTATCAGGCTGCTGTGGTTACGGACCATCAAGGCCAGATTTCCCAGATGAGGCAGCAGCTGTATGAATCGGAAAAGCGACTGGCCAATGCGCAGCTTTTGGTCTCGCAGCACAACCAGAAGCTTAATCACCTGTTGAATATGGAAACAGCTGTGGATTTCCGACCTGTAGTTGATCTAAAGGCGTATCAGATGGAATATGATCAAAACCAGTTGATCGAATGGGCATTGGCTGCCAGCAGCACACGAAATCAGGCGATCAGCGCCGTTCAGAATGCTGAAAGCCAGCTTGAGGCCACAAAGAGAGCATCTGGATGGAGTCTCAGTGCTACGGCGAACCTGGACTGGAACTTTGATGTCTCCCAGACACCTACTTGGTCTATTGGTTTGAATGCCAGTAAAACACTGTATCCCCCTTCACTCCAGGCTGAAAAAGATGCTCTGAAATTGGCCCAGGCCAAACTGCAGTTAGCAGAAGTAGAGTTGAATATTAAAACTCAGATCACCCAGTTATTGGATAAACTGGCGGCTTTGGAATCACAGCACCGGGATATTGAGGAGGATCTACAAGCTGAGGAGGCTGAGCTGGAAAACAGCCGCAAGCTGTACGATGTAGGGTTGACAACGGAACTGAAACTGAAAGAGCACCAATTGGAACTAGCTCGCCTGCAGACCAATCTCAGGGATAATCGGTGCGACTATTTTACCAGTCTACTGCAGTTATTCGATTTATGCGGTTTTGAATTGTCCATTATAGTCCCTGAACTAGTTTACTGAGGAGGATAACCATGGGAGTTATTGACAACATTATTTGGTCACTGCGCCACTGCCGTAAGCGGTTGTTCGAATCAATCCTGATTGTCTTTGCCATTGGACTTGGTGTGGCGGTAATCGTGTCAATCCTGGTTCTGATCGTCTACTTCCGAGCTCAAGTTTACTCATCATACGATGATGAATGGATCCGGACCTTTAGAATTTACAGTGCTGCAAATTTCTCGATGTCTACGGGGCAAGAACCAATTTTGAGAGCTGTTCAGGAACGGCCCCAAGAACCACTCCAGGTTACTCTCAGCGAGTTGAAGGCTTTGCAGGAATCGCTTCCTTCGGGAATGCATGTCTTTGCTGAGCTAAGGAGCGCATTCCCTTCCCCACTGCTGCCAAAACCAGAGTCAGAAGCGGACACAGACAGCCAGTATGAATTTATAGGACCAGTTGGGCTATCATCACAAGGTGTTACCCGGATAGTCTCCACCCAAAGTGCAGCAGTCACGACTGGAGTTCCGGTAAATGCTGTCGAGATGTCGCTGACCCATAATGGAGCAGAAGAAGACCTTGGTTCAGTGGCTCCGAACCAAATTGATGCTGGCACCGGAAGTCTGGATGCCATGGTTGAAGTAGTGGAGATTGAAGTAGTTGAGTCAGAGCAACAAACAGAATCTGATGTCGTAATGGAATCGAAAAGCATGATGATTCAAGACCTGTGGTCATTACGTACGCAGTATGAATATATCGACATTATCGGAACCACTCTCAGCTATTTTGATTTTAAAGAGTATCAGCTTGCCAAAGGCAGCTTGTTTGTTGACGATGATATCATTAATGGAAATCGCGTCATCGTGCTCAGTGATCAATTGGCCGGCAGAATCTTCGGTGAGACTGATCCTATCGGCCAAAACATTCCGATTCATGTCCTTGCCGGCCAGGAACAGGAGATTTCATTCACCGTAATCGGAGTTTTGGCTCCCGTTGAGGAAGAGGAGGAACTATATAGTTATCCGGGAATGAACCGCTATCTGGCCTTTGCTCCTTTTACGGCCATGCCTTATCATGCAGTGAGTCAGGATCAAGAGGTGATCCTTAACTCCTTTATCGTCGGTGTAGAGAAAGGAACCGATTTGGCCCAAGCCTCCGAGATTATTCAGGCTGAAATCAAGCAAAGATATGGTGATTTGGCGGTAGTAAGCAACTCGTACATAACCATGACTTCCATAGAACAGAGCAATTACGCCATCTACATTATCGTCGCCATTTTCGCATCCTTAGGCCTGATCATCGCCGTGATCAATATTTTGAACCTGATGTTAGCCAGAGTACTGCGGCGGACGAAATCTGTCGGCCTGTCAATGGCTCTCGGTTCAACCAAAAGCGCTGTTTTCGGCCAGTTTTTGCTTGAAGCTGTTCTACTCGGCCTTACAGGAGCAGTGGTTGGCACCGGGCTCAGCTTTGTTCTGTTGAAAGAGGTTGTCAGCAAACTCATTATGACAGAAGTACCCCTCGGCATTACCGGCATAGCCGCCGGATGCGGGTTGGGGCTTTTAGTAAGCTTGTTGTTTGGAGTCTATCCTGCTTATCAGGGAGCAATCATCAACCCGGTGGATGCATTGCGCAATGAATAACTTGGTACCCATGGAGGTGTCCAGATGAACTCGTTTGTATTTACCATCAGATTGATCAAAAAACGGCCGCTGCGTTCGTTGTTGACAATTCTTCAAATTGCCCTCGGGGTATGGATAGTGGCCACCATCCTGACCATGAACCTGCAGGCTCAAGACAGTATTAATGCTGTGTTCAATCGCTTTGGCGAGAATATTATGCGCATTTCCCTGCAGAGAGAGATCTTTGTTGATGACAATGTCAGGAGCATCGAAGGCACAAGCCTGTCCAAAGAGGAACTAATGCGCTTGGAGCAAGAAAGCAATCATGTTGAATCAATCTTTACGGTCGAACCAGCGTGGAATGCTCGCGTGAGAGCTCACGGCATTCTTTACGAAGTAAGGGGACTCACTGAAGTGTCAGCCAACACAATTTCTGCCTTGGAATTGAACATTCTGGACGGACACGCCTTCACGGTTCAGGATCATGAGCGGAAGAACCAGGTAGCATTGATCTCCACTGAAGTGAGCAAACAGTTGTTCCCTAACGATTCAGCTGTGGGTAAAACGATTGAGCTGGAATCTCTATACCGTGACGAATATCTCACGTTTGAAATCATAGGCGTTTTCGAACCGCTCGATCCATTGCTGCAGGTCTTTTTCCAGGAAATGACCATGCTAATTCCCCAGGGCAGCAGGGCCAGAACAGCGGAAATGGAAGCGTTTCCTGTATCTTCCTACTACGGAAATGTCTACTTAAAATCAGTACCGGGAGCAGCACATGAAGCCATTGCTGACGCACAGTTGATTCTCAATCGCGATGATTACACGGTATCCGCTGAGTACCTTGGTGACATGGGCCGGATGTTTTCGCAAGCCATCATGAGGATGTTTATGATCCTGGGTGCCTTTGCCTTTATCGCCATCATCATCAGTTCCCTGGGAATCTTGAGCATTATGATGGTAAATGTAGTCGAACGCACCCGAGAAGTCGGTTTACGCAAAGCGCTAGGTGCATCAAAACTCTCCATTGTGGTTCAGGTGTTATATGAATCACTTGTATTTGCACTCTTTGGAGCGATTGTAGGTGTTGTTGGTGCTGTTTTATCAAATCGATACATAATCGATGGCCTGCTAAAGGACTTCTTCTATCAGTCAATGCCAAATCTGGGTCAATTCCATCCTTTGGCTGCTGCCTATTCCGGTGCCCTTGCTTTGATCCTGGGAGCCCTTTTTGGTTTGTATCCTGCGATTTCTGCGGCGAAACTGCCAGTGGTAGATGCGCTGCGGGATGCATAAGTCAAGTCGTTTCAAAGACAGTAAGAAAAAACCCTCTGCTCCGAACAAGCAGAGGGTTTTTCAGCACTAATGATTGGTTATTGATTCTGGAAATCATCCAGCAGAGCCTGCACCTGCAGCTTTATCTCAGCAACTGCCACAGCTGGGGTCTTGGTGCCGCTGCGGATTTGTGCCAGTGCATCTTCTACCATAGAACCGCCAAACATCTCATGCAGATAGCGGGCTTTTGGTACCCAATCTGTCTGAAGCTGCATCAGAATCCGGGCAGCGTTTTGATCCCGCACAGTTCTGGCTATGACTTCATTTAACGTAACATCATCCGGCCGGAAAAGGAATGCCTTCAGAGCAGCCAAAGCTTCAGGCTGTTCAGCATTGGCCGGTATAACCGTGGTTTCTGGTGACCACTCCGGGAAGTAGTATTGATCAGCCCGGGGCCCTCTGGGGAATGGCACAACCGACCACTCATCTTCCATGTTCAGGTAATTTGCACCATCACTGATGAACCTCATGTAGAAAGCAGCAGTGCGGTTCGGGAAACTGCCGCCAACCAAACCCCTCAAATGCCAGTCAACGTAGAGTTCCAGGGCTTCAATGGCTTCTTCCCGGTCAAGAGTAAAGACAATCCGGCCGTTTTCATCCACATCGGTCACACTGCCGCCGTTAGAGATGACAAAGCTGTAGGGCACTACACCCGTAAGACCGTAAACATCAGAAGTCCCGTCGCCATCCAAATCTTGTGTAGCAGCGACAAGAATCTCAGTGGCTTTATCCCAGGTCCACTCGTCAGCAGCATACAGCTCAAAAGGATCCTCGACTCCCAGCTCTTCTAGGAGGGTTTTATTGTAAAACATGACTATTCCACCGGTATTCCACACTCCTGAACCAAAGTGCATTTTGCCGATACCGTAGTTGTGGCCTTGATAGCCCAAAAGCTCAACACTGGCTTCCTCATAGGGCGACAAAGCTGAGTAATAGGCATCAGGCAGCTCTTCGCCAATTGGATAGGCAGCACCGGAGGATACAATCTCATAGTAGCCAATACGGCTTTGGGTGAACCATAGATCGTATGCTGATTCGCCGGACAGTAACCTGTTGAAGTTGGTTGCAGGAATATCTCGGGTTTGGAGGAACTCAATTTTGCAGTTGAACAGCGCTTCCGCTTCCTCCAGCCGGCCTATCGTCACTGGATTACTGGTTAGGTAGTCTTTAATCCGTTCCGCAGTCCAGGACACGATAGTGACTGTATTGCCGCCAAAATCATAGACCTCTGCAGGTTGCAGTCCGAATTCTGTCAGATCATATGCGAAGCCAGTACTGCCAAAGCACAGCAGGCTCACTACCAATCCAACAACCAAGATGTGTTTTTTCACGGTCAAATACCTCCCTTGGTAATTCAAGCTCAAGCGGTTGTTTTCAGAAGCTGACCTTTACTCTGCTTCCCACCCCCATCCGCTGCTGTACCGGCAGGTCACTCGTTAAACTACCGGCAAGTTTTGAACTACAATTTACTGAATACTGCTGTCAACTGCAGATCTTTGTTTGGTGTAATCTCGATACTTTGCTCATCACTGTTGACACTACCTTCCCATCTCAGGAAAACATAGCCAGGCTTGGGGATGGCTGTAATTAGGATGGGAACACCTTGAAAGTATATACCGTGCCATGCTTCCGGATCGATAATACCGGGAGTTTCCGGTACAATATCTATGGAGTTGACCCTGATCAAGCCCGCTTCCAAATCGCTGTTCAAGGTGACGGTAACCGTCCCGGGTAACTTAAAGAAATCGACCAACATTTTCCAGATATATTGATGTCGATTAGTCGCCCAGATCCGCATCTTATGGACGTTTTGCTTCCACTCGTCAACCGTTCTGCCGGGATTGCCCCATCTTTGCTGATGCTCCGCAATTTCCGGTTCGAGAGCCGCTTCCATCTGATCGATCAGACTAATAATCCGCTCCAAGGTAAGCGAACTGTTGAGATGATCGGCGAATGTATTGATGAACTGACGCCTGAACGTGCTGTTCTGCAGAAGCCCCCGCAGCAGTGGCCCCCGGGAACCAGTGGCGTGTTCCAAGGAATTGAAGTCGCCTGCGGTTCCATGAGCATAACCGAACCCGAAGTCTGTGTCAAACATCATCCAGCGCCATCTGCCATCCTGCCCGTAAGGGGCATCGGGGTTGTATTGATCAGTCTTATAACGCCAGACAGCAGTGTTCTTGCCAGGCCAGTCGGTATTGCTGTAGAAGATCTGGGCAACCTGGTAGTCGATGAACTGCTCAATATCCATCTTGGTTTTGATATACTGGTAGTTAGCATCCTGCTCCATATTGTTTTGCTGGACAAAAGCTACTATGTTATGAAGGTCCCGTTCATCACCTGGATTACCGTAATCCAGTTCATCGTAATGGGTTGTAATAACCACATTGTTCGGATCAAGATTATAGTTTGCAGCCAGGTAATGCTGGTCCAGACGCTCGCGGATGTTGTGAATCCCCCAGTATTCGCCGTTGATGAATACAATTGCCGGGCGATAGGCCATAACATCCACTTTGGTATGGGATATCAACTCGTGCATTAATGCATCAGCAAAGAGATCAATGCTCCAGTGATTACCACCATTGCGGAGCAAGATCCGTTTGAACACTGTCAATGGTTCTCCTGTACCGTTTGCGGTCAGATTGGGGAAAACTGGATACTCAATTAAACCCGGCGGCTCATAGGATGAGCGGGCATGCAGCCGCAGTGTTTTTTGAGGCCAGGATCTGGTAATCCCTCCATGAATGCGTGCCCCCATATTCAGTTTAAATCCAAACACACCACCCGGTTCAAAGAACTCCACATGTACCGGCCGTTCCCAAGCCATTCCCCGCTGGGTATAGTTACCGGGATTATGCCAAGGCCTGCCTGGCCTCCAATCCCAATAGTGGACACCGGCAACATAAATGCCGTTCGCCGGATCGAAGAATCCCTTCGGGTCAGTGACGATGGAAATTATCGGCAGTGTATAGCGTTCAAACATATTTGGATCAACAAAGAAGGTATGGGTTTCGACATCACTGGCCAATGCCCCTTCTTTGTAAGCCACCGCCCGGACCACAATTCCCTGGAACACATTCTGCGGAGTCCACGGCAAGAAAGCCTGGCTCTGCTTGCGCCCGGTATAATCCATTTCAATGCGGTTCAGATTGAACGGGCCAAAAGTCTTGATGTGGGACAGCAGCGTAGTTTTATAGTTTTCCGGCCCAATGCGGATCGGTTCCTGATAAACCAGGGAAGATTGATCGGGTATCGAACCATCCAAAGTGTAGTAGATGGCCACATCAGGATCTCTGCTGCTGAGGACCAGGTCAAATGGTTCTCGATAGAAACCTCGTATATGAGAAAAATCCGGTGGATTCAGCTTGTCTGTGTAAACTCGATCTGACAAGTTGGGCGAACCTGGCGACGGCAACGAGAAAAAGGCAAACGCACCGCTGCCGTCAGAGGTGCGGCCGTAGGAAACATCCCTTCTCTGCTCTTGCGGCGGTACATAATCCTGCAGCACACCGTTGGGATCGGTCAGCAGAATCGGCTCACCGGAACTGGCCAGGCTGAAATTGGTGTGGACATCTCCCAAGATCACACTGTCTTTGCCGGTGGCGAAGATCAACCGGTACCCATCGGCTGGAATTCTGATCCCATCAGGAAATTTCCATTTGAAAGGATCTGCTGGATCATCTGACAGATAATACCCTGACAGATCAACACTGTAAGGCTGCGGGTTGTACAATTCAATCCAGTCAGGGTATTCACGGGAGCGGTCCTGCAAGGTCGAGCCGTTTGAGGCCATGAACTCATTGATCATTACCTGCTGTACTGCCACATCGGGAAGTATTACCGGCTGCCGGTCGAAGATGTTCGTCCAAAACCGCCGAATCGGCGCATAATCGTCAGCATAGCTGGTGGAACGCAGAAGGTTATCCCTCAAATCCAGTTCGGCTCTGACCCCCAGATGGTGCTGATTTTGCAGAGCCCCTTGCTGCATCAAATCAGCCAGTACTTGAGTGTCGGTTATACCCGTATTGCGCAAATTCAGTCTCTTCAGCCTGGTTAAGCCAGACAAAAATTCGGTTTCTGTCCCAATATAGACGTTCCGCATAATCAGGGTTTCCAGATTGCGCAGATTGGCAATTGGTTCCACCGATTCCACGGGAACAGAATGTATGTTGAGGTACTCCAGATTGGTCAGTTCCGCAAGGGGGGTCAAATCTGTCACCAGTGTCTCCCGCAAATTTAAACTTGCCAACTGAGTTAACGAACGCAGGGGCGCTAAGTCCCTAATGGGGTTAAAGCTCAGATCAAGTGTACTCAAGTTGGTCAACTGCTCTAAACCCACCAAACTTGTAATCCCACAGTTAGCCAATGATAACTCGCGAACCTCACTCAAGGCATCCTGCGAAGGTTCGAAGCCCTGCTGCGCCAATGCTGCAGTGACCTGCTGGTAAAGCTTTGGATCAGCAAATCCTAACTCTGTGGGGCTGGCTGAGACCGTCGTGCTCACTGCTCCCACCGCTTGTCCCACGATCAATAGCATGCATGACATAAAAACTATAGTCCGCCACATTACTACCACTCCCCACTAAGGCCTGACCGCCCTGGCCATTTATTTTTCATTCATTAAAGCCGCCAAAGCATTAATCTTGTCCTCGTCAATTCGACTCTGGCTTGATTTTTCTTTACTCACCATACGAACTATGAGTCTGTCCAGGAAGCTCATCTTTTCGAAGTTGAGGGCATACCCGAACGTGTCCTTGAACCGGGCATGCGCCAGTAATTCTTGGGAAAATGCGGAATGCAGCTGTGCTTCCGCCTTATCAGGAAATCCACAGCAAACAAACACAGCTAGTGGTTTCTGGAGAAGCTGATCATGATGCTGCTGACAAAACCGACTGACCTGGGGCAGAATTCTTCCCATGTAGATCGGCGTGCCGATCACCACTTGTTCAAATTGATCCAAGTCTACTTCATCTGATTCGGAAACGTTATGCAGCGTTACCTCTCCTGCCAGTCTCGCTTCTAGCAGTCCGGCACATCGCTGAGTGCATCCATATCTTGAACCATAAACAATAAGTGTCTTCATGCTACCGCCCCACACAACAATATTTTAACATAACAGTAGTATATACCTCCAAAATATGACTGTCAAACCTCGATTATCCTTTTCTACCTGTATATCGGCTCCAACCTAATAATACCAGGACGGGAAAGAGAAACCTGAGCCTCACACAGAGTCGAAACTGGGCAGATGTGCATACTAGTTGTGAAGGAGGTAATCAGCGATGATTCTGACTCGTTTTGTCAAGCGCGAAGGACGCCAGAAATTCATCGATACTCGCGAAGCGGCTAACTTGTGGGATATAGCCATGTCAAAATACATGATTCTAGAATACCAGCAGACCGCCCAGCATCTGGCCAAAGATCTGGATCTGAAATGGGTGTTGGGGATGATGATTAAGTCCAATGAAAAACCATTCGCGATCTTGAGGCCATTATGGAACAATACCAGGTGAGAAGCCCCGATCGCAACCGCCTGCCTTCCAACTGGTCCGGGAATACTGAATCGTTCCGGGACGAACTGATTGGCCACACTAATCTGCGGTTCTTGCAGGAACATCTGGAAAACACTTTGCGAGTCATCCGAACATCCGTCACCAACGACGGTATTCGCGCCTTTTTTCTCCGCAATCTGAAGTTGACCCTGGATTATATCGACTTGCTTTTAAACTATCTCAAGATCAAAGGATGGATTGAAATTGGTCCATACTACCTGAACACGCCTGCCAACGTGCCCGATAAAATCACAGCATCCGACGCAGGCAATCTCTGGGATCATCTCACCTACCGCTATGACAACATCAGAAAAACAAATCTGTACTTATCTATTACCCATGATTTTGATTTTAAAGTCATCCTCAATAAAGGGTTGGATCTCCTCAATCATCAGGCTGAAATCCTGGAACAGGAATGCCAGAAATATGGTATTTCGCTGCCGAAACGCCCGCCAGAAGTTGTGATCTCCCCTGTGGGGACCGATTATATGTGCGATGACCAAATGTACCGCGACATTCTCCAAGGCCTGCAGGCGGCTGCCATGATGCATGCGGAAGCCAGCAAGCAGTGCATCCATAATGACCGCATCCGTGACTTGTTCAAAAGGATGCTGCTTAACGAGGTCCATTTCTACAACATTTTTCTCAAGTACGGCAAACAAAAAGGCTGGCTTCACGCAGCTCCAGTTTATCGATCAACTTAGGCCAGTACCTGCTGCACATCAGTTTTGCGGCAGTTCGAACAGCAGGACGCGGGCTGGTGCAGCTTCCACCCCCTGCAATTTCAGCGGCGCGGCCACCATGAAGTAATCACCGGCGGGAATGTCGCCCAAACGGAGACCTTCAACGATTACAATACCCTTTCCTAACAGGAGTTTGTGGGTTGCATGATCCGCCTGGGTTCTTTCAATGCCTAAGGCATCGATCCCTACCCCGGCAATTCCTTTTTCGGCCAAATATGCAGCCCCTGTCCGATCAAGATAGACAAAATCATGGTCGAACTCTTCTCTGAATGAGTTTCTTGTTTTGAACAGCAGAAAGTCACCGAGGTTTATTCTGTAATCTTCAAGCTCTGAGCGGGTGATTTTCTCTCGTACTGCGGTTAGATCAAGCACCTTGACTGGACGGATCAAGCGATCTAAAGTTACCTGTTCAATGGAATCACCATCTGCCAAAAAGTGCAGTGGTGCATCCACATGGGTACCAGTATGCATGTCAAGGGCAACTCGAGTGACCCGATTGCCTGTGCCATCCGGATTAAAATCGCGTTCGATCGTGATGACAGGACGCCGCTTGTGATTGTCTTTCCAAACCGCCATCTCCCGATGGATCGGCATTGATACATCATAGACTTTCATGACATTTCCTCCTGATAATCTAATATTCATGCCATTCCCGCCCGTCGGAGCGAATCAGAAAGTCGGCCTGAGGCGGGCCGAAACTGCCTGCCGGATAGGTAATTGCACGCACATTGACTGCTCTCCAATGTTTGGCAATTTGGTCGACAAACTGCCAGGCATACTTTACTTCGTCCCAGCGGGTGAACAGTGTGGATTCTCCCCGCATCACATCGTACAGCAGACGCTCATAGGCCTCGGGCGTGTTAAAGCCTGCCAGCGAGCTTTCACTGAAGTCCATGGAGACAGGAACGATAGTATGCTCTGTTCCCGGTTTTTTGGCATTGAACTTAAAGAAGATTCCAGCATCCGGCTGAACGCGAATAACCAGCAGGTTTGGATCAAGTTTCTCATCCTTGAAATACAATACTCCCGGCAGTTTCTTAAAGCTGATCACAATCTCCGAGTATTTCCTGGGCATCCGTTTGCCGGTACGCATATAAAAAGGGACTCCTGCCCAGCGGAAATTCTCCACGTGTGCCTTCAAGGCAACAAAAGTCTCTACATTGGTATTGGGATCAACCCGTTCTTCTTGGTTGTATGGCATAACTTGGCTGTCATTTACGACTCCCGGCCCGTATTGTCCCCGGATTACACCTTCTGGCTTGACTCTCAACGAACGGAGTACTTTCACCTTTTCATCCCGGATTGATTCTGTATCCAAATTCACAGGCGGTTCCATGGCAATTAAGGTCAACAGCTGGAGCATGTGGTTCTGCACCATGTCCCGTAAAGCCCCAGCTTTTTCATAGTAAGACCCGCGCCCCTCAACGCCGACAGTCTCGGCGAAAGTGATCTGGACATGATCAATGTATTTATTGTTCCACAACGGTTCAAACAAAGTATTGGCAAAGCGCAGGACCATCAGGTTCTGAACCATTTCCTTACCAAGATAATGATCGATCCGGTAGATCTGCTCCTCGGCAAATGTGCTGCGGATCACCCCATTCAACTCCTGAGCTGACTTGAGATCATGCCCAAAGGGCTTCTCAATCACAACCCGCTGCCATGAATCTCTATTGGGAGCCATTCCATGGGCTTTCAACTCAAGGGCGATCGGAGCAAAATGCTCGGGAGCAACCGCCAGGAAGAAAACGCGATTGCCCTGAGTTTTGCACTGTTGATCAATAGCATCCAGCAGCGATTTTAGCCTGGCATAGCCGGATGAATCGTAAAAATCCATTTGAAAATAGTGAAAGCATGTTAGTAACTTCTGATCTTTCGCACTGGCAGTGTACTCGGTCCTGGAAAAGGCTTTGATGGATTCAATCATGTCTTCGTTGGCATCCTCGTGTGATTTGGCCTGCCGGCCCACTGCCACTACAGCAAACCGGTCAGGCAAAAGCTGGTCCTGAGCCAGATTGTACAATGCCGGATAAAGCTTTCGTCTGGCCAGATCGCCAGTTGCCCCGAAGATAACCAAGATGCACGGGTCCAAGAGTAAGGCTTGTGTTCTCTGCACAGTGATCACTCCCTCTGTAGAATGAGAAAGCCCAACTGGATCTATTCCGAGTCGGGCTATTTAGCTACAGAATTTCTGTCTCCAGCGAGACTATCTCCAGGCGCGGCTCAGTTTCGATAAACCGAACTATGTTTTGCAGCTGAATCTCGGCATGTTTGACTGTGCTGCTGATCACAGCAATGCCGATATCAGCCCGCTGCCACAGATTCTGACTCCCAACTTCAGCAATGGCCACATTGTACTTGTTCCGCGTCCTTCTGATCATACTCAGCAGGATACCCCGCTTTTCCTTTAACGATTGAGCACCAATAATCCGCACACTAAGAATCGCACTTCCAATAATCACTCATGGTTCCTCCTATGGAATCACCTGATCAATGGTTGCTCCTCCCAAGCAGACTTCTCCTTGATAAAACACTACAGCTTGACCAGGAGTGATCGCTCGCTGTGGTTTGGCAAACTTGACCCGGCACTGATCATCCTCTGCCAGCACAGTGACGTCTTGATCAGCCTGCCGATAGCGAAACTTTGCTGTACACGCAAACTCCCCCTCGGCAGCATCTCGAGGCGGAAAACCATTCACCCAATGTGGTTCTTTGGCAATCAGCCCTTTGCTTGACAACGCTGGATGATGGTGGCCTTGAGCCACATAAAGGACGTTTGCCGCCACATCCTTTCCTACAACGAACCACGGTTCACCAGCGCCACCGATGCCCAAGCCTTTACGCTGGCCTAAAGTATAGTACATCAAACCATCATGCTCGCCGATGATTTGATTCCGGTCAATGTCGATCATGGGGCCAGGTTGGGCCGGTAGATAGTTCTTCAGAAAGGACTTAAATTTCCGTTCCCCGATAAAACAGATGCCGGTACTATCTTTTTTCTCAGCTGTGATCAGATGATTCTCAGCGGCCAGCTGCCGCACTTGCTGCTTTGTCAGATGCCCGATGGGAAACAACGTTCTGCTCAGCTGTTCCTGACCCAAAGTGTAGAGAAAATAAGTCTGATCTTTATTCTGATCCACTCCTCTGAGCAGCTGATACTCCAACTGCCCGTCATCCCTGGGCAGGCAGCGAATTTGAGCGTAGTGCCCCGTGGCAAGATAATCGGCTTCCAGCTCCAAAGCCCTCTGCATGAATGCCTTGAACTTGATCTCTTTATTGCACATCACATCAGGGTTTGGCGTACGGCCTCGGGAGTGTTCGTCAAGAAAATAGGTAAATACCCGATCCCAATATTCCTGTTCAAAATTGACCGTATAGTAAGGAATGCCGATTTGGTCGCAGACACGGCGGACATCCTGGTAATCTAGATCGGCCGTACAGTTACCTGCTTCATCGGTTTCATCCCAGTTTTTCATAAAGACGCCAATCACATCATATCCCTGTTGTTTCAAAAGCAAGGCCGCCACTGAGGAGTCCACTCCTCCCGACATGCCCACTACAACTCGGATAGGCTTCTTTGCTATAATCATTAAAACTACTCCTCGTTCCTAAGCCTCGGCCTCATACTGGTACTCGTCTGGGCTGTTGACTGACGGCTGCGATAAATGGTTGGAACAGTCAACCGGGCTGGTGCCAGATCTCGATCGGCAATCTTGGTGTAAAGCAGGGCTACTGCCCATTTGCCAAGGGATTGCAGGGGAACCGTAATGGTGCTTAAGGGTGGATCCGCATCTTTAGCACAATCCAGATCCCCGAAGCCAACGACCGAGATATCCTCTGGAATCCGCAGCCCGGCTTCTTTGACAGCCTTGTATGCGCCCAAAGCAATTAGATCATTCGCTGTAATGATAGCGGAAGGCGCGTGGGTTGTCAACAATCGTCTGGCTGCCTCATATCCTCCCTGCTGATCCCAGCTGGTTGCCAGGGCGATCAACTTCAAACTGTCCGCCAAATGGGCGCTGAGCACTCCGAGCTTGAATGCCCGCAGGCGTTCTTGATGATCCAGATTAGCTTCCGGCCCATGGATATATGCGATTCTTCGGTGGCCCAACTGCGTCAGTTCGTTGACAACCTCAATCATAGCCCGGCGTTCATCAATGCCAATATAGGAGCACAGCTGCGAATTGCCAATTCCATGAATGATCACTGCCGGGATTTTGTTCTGGTATAAGTGCAGATATTGCTGTTCGCTCATTGGTATGTTACCCAAAAATATCAAGCCTTGTGCCTTTGAAATCGCTCTTGCCATTGATGGTGGGAACTGCTTGTGGGAATGCTTGGATGTGTTTGCCTGCAGCTGTAGTTTGCTAAGCTTCAGTTTATGAGTGCGGATCGCATCTTGAATACCCTCAAAAATATGTTCGTGGAAAGGATCTGTTCTTTGCGCGGGAGCAATACAAAGTAACAATTGGTATCTGGGACGCAGTTTCTTGTGCGGCTGATAACCTAACTTCTCTACTGCCTCTAGGACGAGGGTGCGCTTGTCCATACTTACGTTGGGGCTGTCGGCAAGTACCCGGGATACGGTGGCGCGAGAGACCTGGGCAAGGTCTGCCACATCCTGCATGGTAGGCTTCACTTCAACCTCTCCTCTGGTTGGAAATATCACCTCTATTTTATCCTATTGCTACTTCACTGACAACACCAGAAAATACTGTCATCAAATCTCGTAAACGGCAGTACTCAAAATCTCTGGCGATTGTAACCCGCCAATCTAAGTTTCTTGATCATAAACTTGTTCCTCGGGATCGGTATGAATCACCATATTGATTCCTAATTCGGTTTGGATTTGGCGTTCAAGCCGGTCGATCTCGTCATGGATCTCACCAACATGGGCGTCTGCACGCACTACCACATGAATCGAGCCTACTGTTCTGCCCGGGCCGTAGTCATGGAGTCTTAGATCATGAGTGCTGAGTACAGTCTTGCTTGCCTGAAGAATGGCATTGATCCCGGCAACAAGCTCGGGGTTAGGCCCGGGGCCAAGCAAAAGGCTCACAGCCGGTTTGCCCGTAATAAAGCCGGTATAGATGATCATGCAGGAAATCAGCAACCCCATAATTCCATCCACTGGAACGGGGACAAAGCGGCCAACGATCAACCCAACCACCACCGAGCTGGTAGCGAAAGCATCGTTAAGGCTGTCGACAGCCGCAGCCCGGTTAACACCGGAATTGATCAGCCGGCTGATCTGACGATTGTAGTTATACATCCACAGCTTAACAATGACACTAATTACCAGCAAGGCCAGGGTAATCGTGGTTGCCTGCACAGTCTCTGGGCGGATGATCTTTCCGAGAGAACTGCGCATTAATTGCAGCCCCACAAAAACGATGATCACAGCCATTACCAAAGCCCCAACATACTCGTAACGTCCATGGCCATGGGGATGTTCGTGATCCGGCGGTCGATTGCTGAGCTTGGCGCCAACAATGACTATCACTGAAGAACTTAAGTCGGTCAGGTTGTTAAAGGCGTCAGACAGCACAGCAATACTATTGATTACCAGGCCGACAACGAGCTTAAGCACAAACAAAAAAATATTGCAGATGATCCCTAAAACACCGGATAAGACGCCATAGGCCTCCCGTACCCGGGGATCACTCACATGATCGTGATTGGCGATAAACCTCTTGATCAGAAACTGAATCAAGTTTACTCCTCCGCATCTGGCGGTTTTGTTTCAAAAATAAAGCCATCAAATCTGTGGCTCAAGTGATCGTACAAAGCCGGATCCGTAACGGTCCAGGCCAGGCAAATCGGCTGAAACAACTTGCGGCAGAGATTAAGACCCAAGGCTTGATCATTGTAGTAGTATCCGATAAAATCGGGGCGGCCCATGATATTGATGAGTAAGTGCTTCATTAGAAAAGCTTCAAAGGCCCGCAGCCCTTCACGCCGGGCGATAAAGTCCATGGACAACTGGCCGCGAATGATATCGGGCCGATGTACCCTGAACCAGCGCACAATAAAGGGACTGAAGGACTCAATCCAAACCTCGCCCTGATAATCCTTAAGCGCTTCACAAACGAGCTCACATAGGGCAGGATTGGAATTGCCGTTGTGGGGTTTGATCTCACAGATCACAGGTAAATCACCTAACAGAGCCAAAACTTCATCAAGCAGTGGAATCCGTTCGTCTGAGCCAGCCAAACGATACTGCTGCAGTTCGCCGTAGGTCAGTTGACTTACTCTTCCCTTCACACCGCACATCCGCTCCAGGGTGGCATCGTGGAATACCACTAACTTGCCGTCTTTAGTCATCTGCACATCCAGTTCCACTGCCAAGCCTTGGGCCTTCGCCTTTTGAAAGGCAAGCAGTGAGTTTTCCGGCACTCCTGGCCCGTGCAGCCCCCGATGGGCAAACAGCCGCGCTGGCGGCTTAACAATCCGTCTCCGATTTGGTTTGATCAAAACAATGACCAAACCGGCCAATCCCATGACAATGACCAGACCAGTGATGACGGTTCCCATATCAGTCTCCTACATCTAGCATTTCCAATTTGTCCTTTGGCAGCAGAGGTTTGTGATCCCCATGTTTGACCTGGGTCATGGTTAAACAGGCCAGCAGCATGAAAATGGCAGCATACGGGAACAGAGTTCGGTAGCCTACATACTCCAGAAATGCACCGGAAAGAACCGGGGTGATTATTTGCCCCGACATGGAAAAAGTGTAATAATAGCCGGTGAACTTGCCGATGTCCGAACCTTTGGCCATCTCCACCACCATGGGGTAGGAATTGACATTGATCGCTGCCCAACCTAAACCAACCAGTCCCAGCAGGATGTTCACTGCCGGATGATAGCTGGTGAAGAAAAACGCAGCTGTGAAACCTACGAACATCAGCGCCACACCAAACAAGATTGTTCTCTTGCGCCCCAGATTACTTGCGAAAATACCGACCGGGATAAAAGCGACAACTGCCACAATCGTAGCCACCAAAAGGCTGCTGGCGAACTTGCCGCCCTCCATGCCCAAGACCTCTTGAGCATACTTAGAAAAAGCAGTGGTAACAGCATTATATGCCATAAACCAGAAAAATACCGACAAAAGCAAGCAAATTAAGCTGCGGCGTACTGCTGGTGCCAGTCCTTTTACCCCAGTGCCTTGGTTTGCCGAATCAGTTTGATGTGTTCCCTCACCACTAGCCTGCATGGCCTGCATCTCCGACGCCAGTTTTTTCTCTTTAATCGTAGCAAACAGGACCAAAGTTGCAACCACCATGACACCCGCCACCAAACCAAAGATCGGCATGTAGTCCGGCCGATCACCTTCGGGTACCAGAACGCGGATCAGGACCAGAGCAAGCACGGCACCTAAAGCTCCCATCAGATTGATCACTGCATTGGCCTTAGATCGCAGCGCCGGCGGCGTAACATCGGGCATTAATGCTACCGCTGGCGAGCGGTACACGCTGACTGCCAACAGGGTAACAAACAAAACACTCATGAACAAGGGCAAATTAGTCAGATTGTCCGCTATGGGCAGACATACCATGGCCAAGACTGTAACTCCTGTCCCCACCAGGACAAACGGCATTCGCTTGCCAATTGGCGTATCGACCCGGTCGGAAAGGGTGCCGAAAAGAGGCAGCAAAAACAGGGCGAGAATGTTGTCTAGAGCCATGATTCCACCAGCCAAAGTGTCACCAAGGCCAAAAGTATTTTTCAGCATCAAGGGAATGATACTGTCATACAGCTGCCAAAAAGCACTGATCGACATGAATGCAAGTCCAACCAAGAATGTCCGTTTGTAGTTCAATTTCATGATAACTGTCCCCCATATGTTCTTTAAGTTACTTCCAATCCTGCCATAAAGCAACCCCATATGGCTCCATCAGCGCAGGATACCATGCCTCAATCGAACCAATGGGGTCTGCCACTTGCCATAGTATTTCTGCCTATTGGAATAAGATTCCTCTAAATATGCCGCTGGGATCTCGGAACCCCAGCGCAAAAAGGATTGCATTTTGGAAACCCCAGGGTTATAATCCCTGTGGGACTTCGGTGTAATAAGGAGTGGGATTGATGTTCTTTATCGGTATTTTTGGAATCCAAAATAAAAACGAGCAAATAGGCACCGAATCTGCCGTTATCTGTCCTGTCTGCGAGAGATATGGCCGTTTTGAGATTGTCAAGAGTTACTACTACTTTCATATCTTTTTTATTCCGGTGTGGCGCTGGAACAAGCGTTATTACATCCAGACCCATTGCTGTAAACGGATCTGCGAACTAGATCAGGAAACCGGCTCCAAAATTGAAGCCGGCCATTCCATTGTTATTGAAAAAGAGCACATTCACCGCAGTGAACAGCCAACTATCAGCGTCTGCCCCAGTTGCTCTACACAGGTTGATCCGTCTTTTCACTACTGCCCTTATTGCGGATCACAAATAAACAGTTGACTCAAATTGCTGCCACGGGATGTTCACCGCAGCTCCCTGAGTAATCACCTCGTCAATGTGGATCAAAAGCGGGAAAGCATCAATATTCAAAAGCCCCTGGGCAGCCTGTTTGCGCACAGCCCGGGCAATCCGCGTGGTAATCACCACAGATTCCAGGGTCACCCCTGACAATTCCTCCATTGCCTCAGCAAAAGACAACCCCCGCCCCAGGAAGGTCCCGAGTTTGCGGGTTCGCCCCCCAAAAATGGTAACATACAGATCGGCGATCCCTGCTAATACGCTATCCGGTTTGCCGCCTAAAATTCTTACCAGTTCGGACATTTCCCGCACACTTTGCCCAAACAGGGCTGCCTGGGGATTGTAGGCCAGTTGGCACTCCTGCCCCTCATCAAGCTGCTGTAAACCTACCGCCAGTGTAACTGCCAAGGCATAGGCATTTTTCAAGGCCACAGCCGACTCAATGCCTACCACATCTGTGGAAAGGGAAATGTGATAGTAATCTGTTGCCAATATGGCCTTCAGTTTCTCCAAAACAGCCTGATCTTCTCCGCAGAAATAAACATGGGAATGGCGCCGATCCGCCAGTTCATAACTGGTACAAGGCCCACCGATGGCGTTAAAAGAAATCCCTTGCTCTGCTCTTACACCTTTGGCCCACCTGTGAGGAAAAGGAATCAAATCCCCGTTTTTCCCTTCAACAAGCCCCTTGGTTACAGCCAAAACTGGTGTCTGGTCTGGAATAACGGGCAGTACATGCCGGGCAAACCATTCCACGCCA
Organism: Bacillota bacterium; assembly: GCA_012840925.1. Classification (GTDB taxonomy): domain Bacteria; phylum Bacillota; class Limnochordia; order Darwinibacteriales; family DTU012; genus DTU012. The sequence continues at coordinate 25,868 of DUVS01000009.1, read as the reverse complement.
AAACTGCTGACGCCGCAGATGATCAGATCGGCACCGGCAACCGCTGCTGCCACCTCTTCCACTTGCATAGGCACAATTGCCGCCGGCAATTTCCGTTTTAATGTGGGATGATAACGTTCCCTGACAACACTTTCAATAATTTCTCGATCTAGGTGCGTGCCAACCAAACGTACCTCATGACCATTGTCACACAGAGGCATACACATGGCTGAACCCATCATGCCAGCTCCGATAATTGCTGCAACACTCAAATTACTACCTCCCTGTCAGATCGTAAGACCTTTACTTTTCGCATAAGCACCCCTGACAGCACCAATAATTGCACCGATTGCAGGGCCGAGTGGCATCCAGAGAGCAATATTCTTAAACACTAACAACCCGAGTGCAAAACCAAACAAGACTCCCAGAGGCAGACAGGTTGCTATATAATAACCTTCAACTACTAGTCCATGACCGTGGTGCAAGTGGCCTACAATCTCATTTTTCAATCGTTGATTAGCATTAATCATAGCTTTAGAGAGCTCACGCTCACCACCACTCGCGTTGACGAGATCTTGAAAAGAGTGCCTAACTTGATCCCGATACTGGCCGCATTTTTCGCAGTCGGAAGCGAAACTGTTCAGTCTGGTGATGATTCGCTCCCATAAGCTTAAATGCAATCTACGTGCAGCCTTTGCCGATAGGCTCTTACTCAGTTTCTCAAACACGTGCATCAACTTGTCACCTCTTTGCGAATGATTTCTGACACAGCATTGCTGCAATACTACATCTTTTTACCCCACACAGTAATTCCAAACTGATCTTTACCTGTGATACAGAGAGTCGGTTCATTTTGCTGCCAGTCCCAGGCTGGTGTGACGATACAAACTTCCTCAACATTTCCATACTCGATCTTAATGGTGGCAGTATCGATCTGCTCCCATCGACCTCTGAGCGAACAACAGCTGAATTTGCCATCCTCGGTCAAAAACATTGGTACTGAATTAATGACACCCTGGGGTACTGCAGGAGTAAGCTTGATCCGTTCGTATCTGCCAACAATCCATTGCCGTTCAATGGGCTGAGTCTGCTCTCCTGCATAGCACTGGGGATTGATCACCGGCCAGCCATCATCGGTCCAAAACATCTTGTAAATATGCATCGTCGAGATCTGTGGAGTATAAAAATCGTGCTCCCTGATATGGCAGACTAAATACCATTGCCCATCAAAATCCCGCAAAACCGAGTTGTGCCCGGGAGCCATCACCCCGGGGCTTCCGCTGAATCTATAACCGCAGGCAACCATGTACCCAACTTCATTGGTATAGTCTTCGCAGTCAGTCAGGTCTCTCCCGTTGTGATCAAGGTATGGGCCGGTTATACACCGGCTTCTGCCAACTCTGATGTTATAGTCGCTGGATAATGAGCCATACGAAACAAATAGATAGTAGTACCCAGTGTCGGGATTATAGATAATATACGGCCCTTCAATGGCACAATCGGTCCACTGGGGCCTCCGGGCAATGCATTTGCCTATCCCTGCTTCAGCTGCCAGCCCTGTTGCCGGTTCCAGTTTTAGGATATGACAGCCTCCCCAAAATGACCCGTAGGCCATATATTGTTCGCCGGTTGTGTGGTCGATAATAGGATTGGCGTCAATGGCATTCACCGGCAGTTGGTCACTGGTCTTAAGGACAATGCCCCGAGGGACAAACGGGCCTTCAGGATTGTTGGCAACAGCCAGAAAGATGCATGATCGGCGCACTCCCCAGGTAGAATTTGAACAGTACAGCCGGTACTCGCTGCCCACTTTAATGATATCCGGAGCCCAGATCGCATTACCTCCAACCCAGTCAACCGATTCTGGCGGCAGATCATCCACCACTTTGCCGATATTCTCCCAGACAACCAAATCCCGAGATCTGCGGGCAATAGCCCCGGTACAATAGGTGTAGTAGTTTTCGGTTACCGGATCGCGGAAAATGGCTGGGTCATGAGAACCCCACAAACTGAATTTGTCTGTCTGCTGAAATCGTTCGCCTTTCTTGAGCACCGGTTTTGCGCCCCTAGACGGCGGCTGCACTGGAAACCTGATGCTGCAGTTTTCAAAGGCTGCCATTCTGATCCTCCTCCATATACTACCCTCCAAAGTGTTCTATCATATATCAATATCAAACTGTATGCAATTTCGGTAACATTTTGATCAAACCCTGCTAAAAAATTTACTCGGCATATATATTGACAACACCTTTTGAAAATGATAATCTTTCTCATAGATAAATGATACGCACACTAAAACAACCTGTCCACCACTAAACGTCTAGTCGAGCAACTTACGAAAGGAAGGCATTTGCTGATGCGTTTATCAGAAATGGCAATAGGATGCGAAGGAATCATCAACAACGTTGCGGGAACGGAAAAAGTGCAGCGCTTTCTCTACTCCATCGGTTGCTATCCGGGGGAAAAGGTCACGCTGATCTCTATATTGGCAGGTAATTACCTAGTCCGGATCAAGGACAGCCGCTTTGCCATTGACCGCAAAACGGCCCAGATCATTGAGCTGGGCAGCGTTGAGCAGACAATAGAAGATGACAATCTAAATCATCCCCATCGAGATAGTAAACAGGCGCAGCTTTGATTACCAATATGGAGGGTTTAAGGGATATGCGCATAGCACTTGCTGGAAATCCAAACTGCGGTAAAACAACTCTTTACAACGAGCTGACAGGCAAGGCGGAATCCGCAGGCAACTGGTCCGGTGTGACTGTTGAAAAAAAGGCTGCAAAGCTGAAACGCAAATATAATACCTTTGATACAGAAATCATAGTCATTGATTTGCCCGGTGCCTATTCTATCACTCCCTACACATCTGAAGAAGCTATTACCCGGGATTTTATAGTTGAGCAGCATCCCGATGTGATTATCAATATTGTGGACGGGGCCAATTTTGAACGCAGTTTGTTTATGACGACACAGCTATTGGAATTGGGCATCCCTGTAGTCATTGCCCTGAATAAATATGATATCGTGCAAGAACGTAAAGACCGAGTCAACATTGAACAATTGGAAGTGGAACTGGGATGCCCTGTTATCCCCATTACCGCAACAGAAGCTGAGGGGCTTCCTGCCCTGCTTGCAGCTGCGGTAAGAGTGGCTAAGCAGCCACAGAAACTGACCATACCCGTCATTAGCGATGCAGAGATTCTTAAGCGGCACAAGCTCGTTGAAAAGATCGCTGCTAAATCTGTTGTCAAAGGTGACAACTTAAAGCAGGTCCGTAGGTCGGATCGAATCGATCGCTTTCTTGCCAATCAGTGGATTGGACTGCCTGTTTTCTTTTTGGTAATGTGGGCGGTTTATGCTTTTTCCATTGAAGGATTAGGGGGCTTCCTTTCCGACTACTTCAATGAAACGCTGTTTGGCGAAGTTGTTCCCACAGCAGCTGATAATTTCCTGTCAGCCCTTGATATTCACCCCTTTCTGCACAACTTGATCTTGGAAGGTGTCGTCGCTGGTGTAGGCGCTGTAATCGGTTTTCTGCCTTTAATCATGGTGCTGTTCTTTTGCCTGGCACTTTTGGAAGACAGCGGTTACATGGCCCGGGTAGCCTTGATTATGGACCGGCATTTCAAGCGTATTGGTTTATCCGGAAAATCGATCATCCCCATGATTGTCGGTTCTGGCTGTGCCATCCCTGGTGTTATGGCAACACGCACCATTGAAGATGTGAATGAAAAACGCATAACCACAATTCTTACACCCTATGTGCCTTGTGGCGCAAAACTGCCGATAATTGCCCTCTTTGCAACCGTATTCTTCCCTAACGCCAGTTGGGTAGCTCCAAGCATGTATATTTTGGCAATTCTTGTGATTGTTATCGGTGGATTGCTGCTGAAAAAGCTTTTCCTGTGGGATAGCACTTCAGTATTCATATTAGAGCTTCCGGAATATAAAAAGCCAAGCTTGAAATATGCTGTAAACCAGATGTTGAGGCATTCGAAGGCCTTTATCTATAAGGCTGCCACCATTATCCTGGTCATGAATACTCTGGTGTGGCTGATGCAGGAATACAACTGGATCTTGCAGCCAGCTGCCGATCAGGGTCAAAGCATGCTTGGAACCATCGGCTCAGTACTGGAAGTCGTTCTCACCCCTTTGGGTTTGTCTGGCTGGCAGCCGGGAGCTGCGGCGATCACCGGCTTCGTGGCCAAAGAGAATGTTGTTTCATCCTTGGCCATTTTGCTTGGCGCAGCTGCTGAAAGCGTGCTGAGCACGCCAGGCGGCTCATTGGCACAGCTGTTTAACCCTGTCACCGCCTACGCTTTTTTAGTGTTTAACCTCTTCACCCCTCCCTGCTTCGCCGCAATTGGAGCCATGAAAGGTGAATTGGGATCAGAATGGTTGTGGAAAGGGCTTTTATTCCAAATCGGTGTTGGTTACACATTGGCAATGCTGATTTCTCAAATCGGATCACTGGTCTTATACAAAACTCCAGCACCAGGTATGCCGGCAGCAATTGTGATTGGAGCCGTCTTGGGCATATTCCTGTTTATTAAAATCAAGAGCACAGCTGCCAAACGTCAGGCATTGAACCTGGCAGCTGATTCAAGGAGTTGAGGCTATGTTGGGCAACATCATCATAGGGGCTGTACTGCTGGCTGTAATTTCCTGGGCTGGATTCAGATCATATCGGAACATGAAAAATAACCGCTGCCCTGGATGCGGCGGCTGCGGGTTCGCCAGTAGAAATGAATGCCCGTCGCATGAATCCAGCAGGATAAACTGATCTAAATTAAAAGCGGACCCCAAAGGATTAACCATTTGGGGTCCGATCATCCTACACCCATAATTCTTGTGACTACCCAACGGCAAGGGCTAGTTTCTGGTAATGCTTATACAGCGAATGGAACGCTCCGGTGTAGTTTTTGTGCCATGGTTTGCGCTTGCCGCAAAAATGCAGGATCACTGTGTTATTGATGATGCTGTCCATCGTCAGCCTTTTTTTGGGAATAATTGGACGATATCGGTAGAAACGCACGTCATAGTTGTATATAAGCTCATCTAGCTTTTTGATGTCCTGAGAATAAAGGGAATTTAGGATGTCTTGATCAGGAAGGATCAGTGTGTTTTTATGCTTGCGCACAAACTCATAAATTTCTTCCTCATCCACCCTTGTCCGCAAAAGGTCAAGATTCATCAACAAGACACCCGAATTATAATAAGCTTTGATATTGTATTCCGGAAACCGCAGCCGGTTGATTTCTCTAGCCAAAATGATGTCATGATATGCTGCTGCATACAGCCACCCGGATAAATCAATATCATAAAGGCTGCGAATAGGATTTATAACCAGAATATCAGGATCCAAGTACAAAATCCGATCCAGTTCGGTTGGGAGATAACGAAAAGCCAACAACCGGTAATACATTTCTTTGGTATAATGCTTGACTACAGGAGCATCACAAAAACATTCTTCACCAATTTTCACTTCCGAAAGAATATGGCCATTGCGTTCCACGAATCCTGCGATACCGTGAACCTGATCATCATTCAATCTAGAATGCATCAAGAAAATTTGAAAGCGTTCCTCAAGATTATTGAGAAACATCGATTTGAGCATCACCTTTAGAGGTTCGATGTAGTTCGCATCAATAGTCACAAGAATGCTGACTGGTGTCAATGGGTGTCACATCCTTTCTGTTCCCATTGTCCCATAGCACGAACCTATAACTGCTTTTTGTCGATACGCTTATAAAGAATGCCAAGGGTATTCGGGCCGCAGTGGGTTGTAATGGTACAGCCGGCACTAGTGATAATGATTTCTGCGAAGTTGGCATATGTTTTCACTGTATCTTTCACTTTCTGAATTACCTGGTCAGGGCACATACAGTGAGTGATGAAGATTCTGCTGTAATCAATGTTATCCCGATCAGCCAGTCTGTCTTTGACATACTGTTCCAGACTGCGTTCAAAACTGCCCCGGTACTTCTTGCCAACAATCATTTTGCCTTCTAAAACTTCGATACATGGCTTGATCTGCAAAAGTCTGGCACCAAATGCTTCCAGGCCGGAACAACGCCCGCCTTTGTGAAGATAATCCAGCTTATCAATGACAAAACTGGCATCTATGCGGGGGATCATATCCTCAAGCTTTTCCACAATCTCCGGTGCCGAGTGCCCGTTTTCGGCCAGTAAAGCGGCTTCATACACTACATGGCCTTGGCCTGTGGACAGATTCTGTGAATCAACTACATAAACATTGTCAAACTCTTCTGCAGCCAATTTTGCATTTTGATGACATGAAGAAAACTGCGAACCAATATTGACATGAATTACTGCTTCATAATGAGGAGCAAACTGCGAAAAAAACTCCTGGTATTCAAAGGTGTTAACGGCTGCAGTCTGACAACGTTTTTTCTCATTCTCTACAAAATTCACGACACCCAATGGTGTAATATCCACACCATCCCGATAACTTTCATTATCAACGACAATGTGCAGAGGCAAGAGAGTGATATCCAAGCTTGAGAGCAGCTCTGGCGAAAGATCGCACGTACTGTCTGATGTAATCTTGATCATGTTCTGTACACCTCTTTACTTTGCATGATTTTGTGCTTTGATCTTTTCCTATGCCTTTTTTATGCGATTGGCTACCCCTCCTTTCCCCTCGCATAACTTGGTTGTTTTAGTTTAATTTTATCGGAATTCCAAACAGTGTCAAGCCGCCGAAACCATGTTAAGCTGGGGATACTTGCGGTTGATCCGAGCTGTCAAGATGATCATTATATTGCGCAACGCTTTCTGCATAAGTGAGACTATATCCGATTTAGCGTGACCAGTACTTCATTGACGGCAGCCTTCACTCTGGCCACTTCTTGAAGGCTTTTGTTGATCCGGCTCTGGGTCAGCCAATCTGAAACGATATTGTCAAAGACAATATCCATGAACTTCTGGAATCCAGACGTACTGATATCTTCAACAAAGTGGATGTTAATATCCTTAAGCTCCCTTTGCAGCAGCTGCAAATCGTTCTGAACTTCTTTTAGCATCCTTTGGGCATCATCCATTTTGCTGTGCTTAATCAAGCTTGTGAAAAGATCCCCTCCCAGTAAATCAAAGATGCCCCATCTTCTGGCGCTGTTTAACTTCTTCTCAATCTGTTCTAGCGAGTTCAAAACTCTCAAGGCAACTGTCCTTGCCTCTGCGACCTCTTTCTGCCAATCCATAAGATCACTCCTTTAAGCTAACGAAATCACAAACAGCTTGGCGTTCCCATCCTCGATTGCATCGATCAATTCCCGGTCGTGCCTTACCCGGTGGGCCACTTCGATTCCCCCATAACTGGATAAGACTCCCACGTGGTTGTCTGAACCTGCAATTTTCAGCAATTGATAGTTGTCGGCATATTGATCGGCCATTGTGTTTTCAAAGTCAGTCCGGCATGTATTGACCACTTCAACCGCATCCACCTTCCGCGGCAGCAAACGAATCAGGTCAATATAATCTGCTTCCCTGAACGGATGGGCATGGGCAATAAAGCCACCGTGCTCATGTACTAAATCACAGTAATCGTTAATATGCAGTTCGATCACTTCCGGGTGGGCCAGCAGCCATTTGGGTTCCAGTCCGTAGGTCAGCAAATCTGTACCCCGGAAAGAATACTCCCAGCCGAAAAATACGTCAATACCTATCCGCTGCCCCTCATAATATGCGTTGTAGTATCCGCGGCAGAACAACCTGACTTGCTCCTCCCACGGCAGGTTCCGCGGCACAGTCGTATTTCCATTTAAAAAGTGATCAGTGATCCACACCCCGCCAAAACCTAACTTTTTATATACGCGGACCAGATCAACAGCACTGATCCAGGAACATCTGCTTACTTCTGCTGTATGTGTATGGGTTTCATATCGGTATTTGTGCACTATTGACTACTCCCCGCTGTGTTTTGACTCTACATTATTGTTATGGAGCTCGATGAAATTATCCTTCCCGTGCAGGAATTTTCCTCCCAACAAACAATGAATATGGGAAAGGATGTGATGACATGGAAATCAATTTCGACAGCAAAGCGATCATAGAGGTCATCAGCGATTTGGTTAAAACGCCAAGCCCGAGCGGCTTCACCGATCGAGTAATAAGCCAGATCGAAGCTTATTTGAACGAACTGGGTCTACCTAGTTGGCGCAACCGCAAAGGCGGGTTGTTAACAGCCCTGCCGGGACAGGACTCAAGCAAGCAGCGGATGATCACCGCCCATTTGGACACTCTAGGAGCAATGGTTAAAGAAGTGAAATCTGATGGCAGGTTAAAGCTATCATTAATTGGCGGCAGCCGCTGGAACCACCTTGAAGGAGAATACTGCCAAATCTTTTCAGCTGATCAAGTCTATACCGGGACGATTCTGATGCACCAGACCTCTGTTCATGTGTACAAAGATGCTGGAACAGCTGAACGCAACAGCGACAATATGGAAGTCCGCCTTGATGAAAAGGTGGAATCGGCGGATGATGTCAAAAAGCTGGGGATTAGTGTCGGAGACTTTGTCGCTTTTGATCCAAGAACGGTAATCACTCCCGGCGGATTCATCAAATCACGGCACCTTGATGATAAAGCTAGCGCAGGGATCCTGCTGTATATGATCAAAGTTATCAAGGAAAATAACGTTAGTTTACCTCATACTACTCATATTCTCTTTTCTAATCATGAAGAAGTAGGCTACGGCGGCAACTCAAATGTTCCCGCGGAGGTCGTGGAGTACCTTGCAGTGGACATGGGCGCAATCGGTGATGGTCAAGCCTCTGATGAATACTCTGTGTGTATTTGCGCCATGGATTCCACAGGCCCGTACAACCACCACTTGCGCCAGCGGTTAGTGGAACTGGCCAAAGCACATGATCTCAGTTACAAGGTCGATATCTACCCCAACTATGGTTCCGATGCCAGTGCTGCTTTGCGGGCTGGTCACGATCTGATCCATGGCCTGATCGGACCGGGGATCGATGCTTCCCATGCCTTCGAACGGACCCATGTTGATGCAATAACCAATACCGCCAAACTTATCTATTACTACTTACTCTCACCGATCGCTGGAGATTAAGCCCTAAACCCTTGACTTAACCGATATGGTTAAGTCATTTTTTTAGCTTCCGTTGTTTCAAATTGTGGTCCAAGTACTGTTGATAGCGCTTTTTGATCTCAGGATAATCCATGAAAAACTGATTGAACAATTTGATATACTCCAGAGTGGAATGGCTGACGTCATGTTCAATTAATTCTGTATCCTGCAGCAGCATTTCTGTAATACCTAAGTTGCCCAGAAATTCCTGAATGGTTTTGTGTCTGGACAATAAGAATTCCCCCAGGTGTTTTCCCTGCTCCGACAGACTGATCGAACCGTATTTCTCGTACTCAACCAGGCCTAGTTCACTCAACCTCTGCACAACCTTCGTGGCAGAAGAAGGCCGGACATTCAGGCGTTCAGCCAACTGATTAACCCGTACAAAGCCTGTTTCCTGACAAATGCGGTAGATCATCTCCAAGTAGTCCTCCATACCTGAAGTCAAAACCTTTCCCTCTGCATTCAACAACTGATATCCCCGTACCGTGTGAAACTGTTGATCAACACCCATTTCCTCCACTCCTTGCAAGCTTTGGTGTAACCAGAATCACTTTTGATTCATAGTCTAGATTAATGAAAAGTTTCCCACCACTAACTTATGGCAAGGAGCGCGAATCCATGAACGAAAACTTAATTTCCTTAAATCAGCTTCCCGCTAACCAGCTGGGCAAGGTTCGTCAAATCCGATCACACGGAATCACACGCCGCAGGCTTCTGGATCTGGGATTGATTGATCAGACACTGGTTAAAGCTCTCCAAACAAGCCCGGCAGGGGATCCTACTGCATATCAATTCAGGGGAGCGGTAATCGCACTTCGAGCTGAAGATGCCAGTCAGATTATGATCGAGCTCGTCAGCGAAAGCAGGTGAAGATATGGCAATCACCATAGCATTAGCCGGAAATCCCAATACAGGAAAAAGCACCATTTTCAACAGTTTGACCGGCCTCAACCAGCATACCGGCAACTGGCCCGGCAAAACAGTGGCTAACGCCCTGGGCAGGTTTACGCACAACGGTAGAAATTTTATGCTGGTGGACCTGCCGGGCACCTATTCGCTTTTTGCCAGTTCTCTGGAAGAACAAATCGCAAGAGATTTCATCTGTAACAGCAAACCAGACGCCACAGTCGTAGTCACTGATGCAACATGTTTGGAGCGCAATCTAAACCTGGTACTGCAAATTTTGGCCATCACACCAAGAGTAATTGTATGTGTAAATCTGATCGATGAGGCGAAACGCAAAGGCATTGAGCTAGATCTAAGAAAGCTTGAGGATTTGCTGGGAGTCCCGGTAGTCGGGACAGTTGCCAGGAGCAAGAAAGGGTTGGAGCAGCTCAAAGACACAATTGAGCAGATGGTCAGTGGCACTATCACCTTGAAACCAATTCAAGTTGCCGCCAGCCATGCACCTGACGGCAGTGTCGCAAAATCAGCGGCTGAGGACGACAAATTTATTGCCAGCATTGTGCAAACCGCAGAGGAGATTGCCCGCCAAGTGGTAAGCATCAGACAAGCAGAACCCCACCAAACTGACCGCAAACTGGATAATATACTGACATCACGCCACTTCGGGATTCCGATCATGCTGGCCCTGCTCGGCCTAGTCTTTTGGATCACCATCGCCGGTGCCAACTATCCATCAGCACTGCTGGCTGATTGGTTGTTCTGGATAGAGGATCGGCTTTCTGGTTTTTTAATGCGATTGCCAAACCCTGTCTGGCTACATGATTTGGTTGTCCTTGGCAGTTACCGGACACTGGCGTGGGTTGTGTCTGTGATGCTGCCGCCGATGGCCATCTTCTTCCCCATCTTCACCCTGCTGGAAGACCTTGGTTATTTACCGCGAGTTGCTTTTAACCTGGATTACTATTTCAAGAAAGCCTGTGCTCATGGCAAACAAGCATTGACGATGTGTATGGGGTTTGGCTGCAACGCTGCTGGAGTGACTGCCTGCAGGATCATCGAATCGCCTAGAGAGCGCCTAATTGCCGTTATTACCAATAACTTTGTACCTTGCAATGGACGTTTTCCAACAATCATTGCTTTAGTATCGATCTTTACAGCTGCCTCAGCCGGAGTGTTGGGCTCGCTTACAGCTGCCTTTTTTGTACTGGCTTCCATAGTATTAGGCGTTGTAATCACACTGCTTATCTCGAGGCTGTTGTCGCTTACGTTTCTCAAAGGAATCCCTTCATCCTTTATCCTGGAACTGCCGCCCTATCGCAAGCCGCAAATTGGCAAAGTAATCGTCCGCTCACTGCTTGACCGGACTTTATATGTTCTCGGCCGCGCTGTAGCTATCGCCGCACCTGCCGGTGTTGTAATCTGGATCATGGCCAATGTTTTGGTCAACGGTCAAAGTTTACTGGCCCATAGTGCAGATTTTCTTGATCCCTTCGCCCGGTTGATCGGCCTGGATGGTTATATCCTGATGGCCTTTATTCTGGGACTGCCCGCAAATGAAACTGTAATTCCAATTTTGATCATGAGCTACCTGGCCACCGGATCGATGCTGGAGCTGGATAATCTGGCCGAACTGCACAAATTGCTGGTTGACAACGGTTGGACTTGGCTTACGGCTGTGTGTACAATACTCTTTTCACTCAATCATTGGCCTTGCGGTACCACTCTCTGGACAATATACAAAGAGACCCAAAGCTGGAAATGGACTTGGGTCTCGTTTGCAGTGCCGACAATCACAGGGTTTTTTCTCTGCTTGATTGTGGCTCAGGGTGTAAGGTTTTTGGGTTTTGTTTAACCAGGCGTGCTATTTCCAGTCGAGGAACCGAAGACTCGGTCAAACGAAATACTCTATTGTCCTCCAGCTTGGAACCACTGGTTCAACTGATGCGCTTCGTGGCGTTTCCTTTGCTGGATCTCAGTCAGAAGCTTATCTACTCTTTGTTGATCCCGCTGCTGCTGCAAACGGGCAAACTCTTCCGGCGTTGTGTACTTGCCATCCATTAACTCATCTTAGATGCAGTCACATTCTACGGGATATTTTGATTTCAACCCTGCCAGCAACATTCCCTCAAATGCACTGTGAGGCCCTCCCCGGGCTATGATCCTTTCGGCTTGATAGAGATGTTTGATATAAGCACAGTTTTCCCACGTAGTTTCCTGGATCCGATCCCGGACAAACCGGGTGGTTATTCTCTTCAGAAAATCCATTTCTGCTTCCCTCCTTAAAAAAATAGCCTTCCCAGAGAAACCGGGAAGGCAAAATCACTCTTATCTTCCAGGGCTTACTTCGGTTCCCTGCGGGAATTGGCACCTTACACTACTGCAGGTTGCCGGGGTTCATAGGGCCCGTCCCTCCCCCTCTCTGGATAAGAAATATTCAGTTTGGGAAATAGCATCTATAGTTTACTCGAGGATAGGATGATTGTCAACTCCTCATAATTCGCAATCCTTCAACACCAGATCTCCGTCCTGTCTGCTACACAACACACACCAACATGGCGCAGTATTCCTTTGCGGCTGCCATAAAGAATTCGCTCAGCTGAAAGAAATTATCCAGCAAGTATTCAAAAGCATCCTCCTCGTCCCAAATGTCCGGATAAACATCCGTCATACCGTCTGGGGAAAACTTGTTGTAGAGGTCTTCCTGAGTAACCTTGCCCAATCCCTCCGCCAGGGCTGCAACTTCTTCTGGTTTCAGGTATCTTGCCGGCCCATAACCAAGATCATCGCCCACTTCCGTGCCTCCCATGATGACGTCCGACAACAAATCATCCGTTGGCATTGAACTTCCTGTGAGCAAGAAGTGAACTCCGTGCCAAGCCTTGTCAAGCGATAATCCATCAGGATCATCGCTAAACGCAAGTTCTTCTATGTCCAATTCAGCTATATACTCCTCAAGAGCTGTCAAATCGCCTTCGACTAAATTTGCCGGGATTTTTTTGAAGCAGCAGATCATCGACATCAAAAGACCCTCCCGTTGGCCTTGTAGTCTGGTTGTATGTTGTTTTTATGCATTAGCTGCAAAATCTTTTTATCCTATGTCATTTGGAGTTTAATTTATGATTGGTCTTTCATTCCACGGTTACGCTCTTGGCCAAATTGCGGGGTTTATCAATATCCAGGCCTTTGTTGGCCGCCACATAATAGGCAAACAACTGCAGCACAATTACCGACAGCGACGGGGAAAACAGCTCATTGATGGCTGGGATTTTAATTACCTCAAGTTTTTCACCTGGCGCTGCTTTGATGCAGTTGCCAATCATCAGCACCTTGGCCCCGCGGCTGATCACCTGCTCCACATTGCTGTAGATCTTTTCGTACAACCTTTCGCAGCAGGAAATTGCCACAACCATTGTGTTATCCTCAATCAAAGAGATTGTTCCATGTTTGAGCTCTCCCCCTGCGTAGGCTTCGGAGTGGATATAGGAGATTTCTTTCAATTTCAAGGACCCTTCTAGAGCGATAGCATAGTCGATATTGCGGCCAATGAAGAAAATGCTCTTATAGCCGACACAAGAAGCGGCATATTTTTGGATTGAATCAACCCGTTCGAGAATTTCAGCTGCCTTGTTCGGAATGGATTTTATATCAGCAACTAATTTTGCCTCAACTTCAGGGGATATCCGGCCAAGCTTTCTGGCAAATGCGATTGCCAACAGGTAAAGCAGCACAAGTTGGGCGGAAAAAGCCTTGGTGGTTGCTACCGCAATCTCCGGGCCTGCCATGGTATAAATGGTGTTATCAGCTTCCTTGGCAATTGTGCTCCCCACAACGTTGATGATCGACAGTGTCACAGCACCTCTTCGTTTCGCCTCCCGCATCGCCGCAATGGTATCAGCCGTTTCCCCAGATTGGCTAACCAAAATCACGAGGGTGTCCCGATCGATGATTGGATCCTTATAACGAAACTCACTGGCCAATTCCACCTCGACACTAACCCGGCACAACTGTTCAAACACATATCTGGCCACCATCCCGGCGTTATAAGCGGAACCGCAGGCGGTGATCACTATCTTTTTGTATTTCGCGATGTCAAGGCTTTCAATAATCTTTGCATTATCACCGCTAAGGGCGGAGTGAATCGTATCCTGTAAGATCTTGGGCTGTTCCATGATTTCTTTGAGCATAAAGTGCTCGTAGCCGCCCTTTTCAGCGCTATCCAGACTCCAGTTGACGACTTCCAACTCCTTGTGGAGCGGTTCTCCGTCCATGTTGAAAAACTCCACCGTAGATCCTGTCAACACAGCAATCTCTTTGTCGTTCAAGTAGTAAACCTTGTTGGTGTGGGCAAGAATTGCCGGTACATCAGATGCGATAAAATTGCCGTGCTCCGCCACACCGATAATCAACGGATTGTCTTGTTTGACAGCAATCAGTTTTTCCGGTTCATCAAGGCTCATTATCCCCAGCGCAAAAGAACCCTCCAGCGCATTAGCCGTCTTGATCACGGTTTCAACAATGTTGCCGGTATAGTAGTACTCAGCCAGTTGGGCAATGACCTCGCTGTCAGTTTGGGAGACGAAGCTGATCCCTTTCTGCTGCAGACGTTCTTTGATCTGCTGGTAGTTTTCAATAATCCCGTTGTGCACAATCGCAATTCTATGCTGACTGCCCAGATGGGGATGGGAGTTTATGTCTGACGGTTCGCCATGGGTAGCCCAGCGGGTATGGCCAATGCCGATCACGCCATCAATGGGATGCTGATCGATCAGTTTTTCCAGCGAAGACAGACGCCCTTTTTGCTTAACAACGCCAAAACCTTGTTCATTTAACACCGCGATGCCGGCAGAGTCATATCCGCGGTATTCCAACCGCTTCAGTCCATCAAGAATAACGGGTACAGCGTTTTCCATTCCTACATAGCCAATAATGCCGCACATAGGCTTTCCTCCTTAGTTTTTTGTGTAAGGCCGGGCATAAGGTTAATCTGTATTTGGTTAAAGCGGTTAAGTATAGCCCAGACCGCCGGCGCGCAGTGGATAATCATTTTTCGGTCATTAATCGTATCGCTGATCATATCCTGCCCATTGCCGTGGACAATAATCGAAGCACCATCTAGGTACGATCCCCAGCCTTAACTAACTCTAATGTCCCATCTTTTTCCTGGACTTCGAGGAACATTGGACGTTCATAGGGCGTCTTGTTGGGGGTATGGACTGTAATCATCAACTTGTTATCGAACGTTTTGAATATCATCCCGTGCCCCCCATCCTTTTCAAAGATGGGTTTAGGAATCTGGAGCCAGGGTCCAACTATGCTGCCGGTCGTGGATTTGGCAATACCCATTGTGTATCCATTAGCACCTATGCTGGACCACAGCATGAGCAGATTGCCGTCGGACGCCCTATAGATAAAGGGCCCGTCTGTTACATAGCCATCCTTTTCCACACCATTGAACGACCGTTTTCTAGATTGTACCCATGGTGCTTCAGAAGCCCTGAACAACAATACTGGATCACCCACAGCGGTTTGGAGATCATCAGATAATCTGACAGCATGAATCTCTCCATCCACGGCTTGAACCCATTCATGGCAAAAAATCATCCATGGATGTTGGTTTTGATCCACATAGAAGGTACCGTCCAAACACTCCCAGTCTCTCGGTGTTACTGGACCGTCGCTGTGAGGCAAAAACGGTCCTTTGGGGTCGTCTGCTACCAGAATTTGAGTCCCTCGGCATACACCTTCTGCCTTGAATGAAGCGAACATGAAGTATTTGCCTTGGTATCGAAACACTTCTGGCGCCCAGAAATTGCGATCGGCCCAAAAGCCTTCAGGAGGCCGAAATGCGGCAAACGGTCCGGCCCAATTCTCCAGGTCTTCGCTTTCAAAAACATCAAAACCGACAAAAGGGCCTACCCAACAGTTTTCATCAGTAGTGCCATACAGGTAATACTTCCCTTGCTGTGCTATGGGCAAAACAAACGGATCGCGCATATGAATATCACTTTTTTTCAACATTGCCAACCCTCCATCTGCCAGTTTTAAATCCGTTTAAACTCTTTAAGATAAAGTAAGTTGCCGATGATAATCTGAGACTTCCACCAGTTCTTTGCGACTGCCCACTCCTCCGGATAAGCATCCCATTGCCATGTGATGTTCCATGAACCATCTTCAAGTTGAGTATTTACTATAAACTCGCACTCAAACTCAGCTGTTTCCTTATTACTGGGGTAAAAGACACTTTCAGGTGAACTGAAAAACTGTGACGGCTTGCACACATAAGAGCGGTTCCACCGACTGGTGTCCTTGGTTATGCTGTAGGAAACCTGTTCGATCAGCTTTGATCGCAAGGCATCAAGGTCAAGAACATCGTTGGCACCAGCCTCTTGGGCATATTGCATCAAGCGGATATAGCATGAAACCGTGTGCATGTTATCAAGAAGCCCATGTTTGAAATATGTACTGACAGCCTCTTTAGCTATTCGGCAGCCAAGATTGTAAAGTGTACTGTTCTTGTCTGCATGTCTAATGATGAAACCTGCCAGGCAAGCGGTGGGATTGTAGTCATCATGCCACTTTTGATTACTGGAGGCATGCCACCACGGCGCATGGGGATAATCGTTATTGCTCGGTATGATGTTATGCCAGTATTCTCCGTTAAAATGCTTGCCGCTTGAGAGATAACGCAGGATCCCTTTGATCATGCTGTGTGAGCAGTCGGATAAGTCAATTTCTCGGATTATTTCAGTGGCAGCCCAAGTTTGCATCGGTGAGGATTTGGGGTTCCAGGCATCCGGTTCGAGGCCATGCCCGAATCCTCCATCTTCATTCTGGTAATACGCCAATGCATTGATCACCGCATCTTTGCTGCCACCTTCAAAGTGATACTGCCACCGGAAAAGATCCAATGGCCGTGCATTTTTGTAGATAAAAGCCTTGGCCTTTTGGAATACCTCGCTCATCATTCTTCCTCCTATAAACATATTCGAAACTAGGGTAACTTTTGGTATCGTGTTTTTTCGCCATGAACCTGACTAATCCTGCGCAAGAGTTTAAACTGGTCCAGGAGCAGCCAAAAAAAGGTGCCGAAAGGCACCTGCTCGCAGCACTTACTCTGCAACTATTTCAAAGCTTAGTTAAAGCAGCAATGACAATGTCCCGGCTACAATCAAGGCTAAGCCAACCACAGACTTCGCTGTCAGTTTTTCTTTGAGGACGAAATATGAAAAGGCGATTGTAAAGACGATGCTCAGCTTGTCAATGGGTACGACGACACTGGCCGGCCCAGTCTGGAGAGCCCTGTAGTAGCATAGCCAGGAACCTCCGGTAGCAAAACCGGACAAAACCAGAAAGATCCAGCTTCTCCCATCGATGCTTTTTATCGTCCGATGCTTTTTCGATGCGAAGACGATCAGCCACGCCAGAATCAAAACAACAATCGTTCGGATCGCGGTTCCTAAATTGGATTCAATCCGCTCAATCCCGACCTTTCCAAGGATAGCAGTTAAGCTTGCGAAAACAGCAGCACCAAAGGCGTAGATAATCCATAAATTGTTTTGAGAATTGGTGTGCTCTGTACCTTCTGTGTTTTCTGTACCCTCTGTGTTCTCTGTACTCTTTTTCTTATGTACCATCAGATAGGTGCCCCCGCCAATCAGAATCACGGCTATGGCCTTAATCAGTGTGATTTGCTCTCCCAAAAAGATGAAGGCCAGAATCATGGTTAACACGGTACTTGATTTATCAATAGGTGTTACCTTGTTCACGTCTCCGATCTGCAGGGCTTTAAAATAACAAAGCCAAGAAGCGCCTGTTGCCAGACCCGACAAGATGAGAAACAGTAAAGTCCTGCCACTAACATCCGCAAGTGTGTGCTGTGAACCGACGATTATTACCATCAGCCACGAAAAAAGAAGAACAACAACTGTCCTGATGGCTGTCGCCACATTGGAATCGGTATTTTTGATCCCAATTTTGGACAGGATAGCCGTCAATCCCGCAAAGATCGCAGCACCAAATGCAAATAAGATCCACATTGATGCAATTCCCTCCCCAATCGATGATCGTACTTTTAATATCAGCTCCGCGAACACTATTGGCGGGCCAATTGGCTCCTCAATCTTTGGAATTTCGTCTAAGCTTATCTGCCGTTTCCTAGAAATAACTCTCAAATCCTAAGTTCACCACTGACATAGTTCATCCTCTTTAAACATACTAGAAAAAGCCCTGTTTCGGTGTAATGCCACACTCTTAACCCCAAAACAAGGCTTTTGTCGCTCTTCCACAGTAGTCTATGGCGATATCCAATTGTGAAATGATACTAACCGCACCAGTCACGTATGTTGATAGAAATTTGTTTAAATGCTTAGCTAGAGAACAACTCGGTTACTACTTGGTTACTACTTGGTTAGTTCTCTACTTTGAAATGCTCAACTAACTCTCTCAATCGAACGCCAATCTCAGTTAATTCCTGAGCCGAACTGGCCACTTGTTCCATCGATGCTGCTTGTTCCTGTGTCGCACAAGCTATCTCGTGACCGCCATCATTTATTTCCTTAAGGCCACTAGAGATCGCTTGTATCTGTCCCGCTATATTTTCTACCATCCCGAGAATATTATGCAGCAACTTACCGCTTCTGTCTACACTCTCTAGTGCTTGCTCAGCCTCACTAGCGCTGTTGTTCATACCATTGACAGCCACCGATATACCATTCTGAATCTGCGTGATGAGCGACCTTACTTCGGAAGTTGCCTTGGCAGATTCCTCTGCCAGCTTCCTAACTTCATCAGCAACAACCGCAAACCCTAGACCGTGTTCGCCTGCTCGGGCAGCTTCTATTGCAGCATTCAATGCTAACAGGTTTGTTTGGTCCGCTATTGCACTAATCATATTCACGATATTTCCTATTTCACTAGAAAGAGAGCCCAAATTCGATACATCATTGGCTAGCTGCTGTGTATTGTCGCGCAACATATGCATTTGCTTGATAATCTCTTCAATCGCTTTTTCTCCCTCGTATGCTTTGTTGGATGCATCCTGCACCGTATGACTCATGTTCTGCGCATTAGCATTCATTGAATCCAGAGTACTGGAAAACTGATTAGTGGTACTGGCTACTTCTTCTACAGATGATGAGACTTCTTCCGACGCTGCTGCCATCTGTTCACTAATACCAGCCATATCATTGGCTGTTTGTGCCACCAGGCCGATAACATTACGCATTCTTTCAACAGTTGCATTCAGAGCCCTGGTGACCCTACCAACTTCATCGCGTGATTCAACTGTCACATTCGTAGTCAGATCACCATCAGCAACAGCTTCGATCACATCCTGGACTTTTTTCAGAGGCCTAGCTAGCTGCTTACCAATCAGAACAGACACTACTATACCTAGTACAATAAAAGCAAGTGCGATCCAGAACAGGAAAATTCGAAGTTTGTTGACATTGCCAAGTATATCATCTTCCATTGCCCCGACACCAATAGTCCAGCCCGTAGAGGGGACGGGTGCCAGACCGACTATTCTCGTCGCACCATCATCGAGTTTGTATCTAATCACACCATTTTGCCCAAGACCGAAAGACAATATTGCACGTCCTGCTGTAATAAATCTACTTGACTGGTCGAAAATATTCTCTTGATGCAAAACCACTTGTCTATCAGGATAGGCATAAAACGTACCATCACTACCAATAATGTACGCCCAGCCTTGGGCACCAAAGCCTAATCTATCTGTTATGTCACTGAGCACCGTACCATCTCTCCTCCCGAGCAATACACCGACTACTTGGTTATCTTTACGAATCGGAACGGCGTACATAATAACTAAGCTATTGTCAACACGACTTGTAATGATATCGGATACAACCGAATTCCCGTTGAAAGCGTTAATAACATAATCACGATCGCCCAATTCCGCGGTGGAACCATCAGTATACCGCGCAGCTCCAGTGCCATCAACTACACCAAGCGCAACAAACGCGGATGAACGTTTTAGTTCAGCATTGAGAATTGTTAGTTGTGTTCCCCAATCCATACCCTGCATCTCTGGCCTTGCTGCGATTATTTCTAATCCATTCAAATGCGTTTCGAATCGACTCTCCAAGTACTCACTAGCTTTCTCTGCTTGCATCTTAAGGGCTAGCTCAACCTCTGCAGTAACTGCATAGGAACCATAACTGTAAGACAGTATTCCCAGCCCGACACACATTACAAAAATCAAACAACCTGCCCAAACGGCAATTTTCATGGCAATACTCCGCATCTTTAGCATCATTTTACCTCCCCGTCAATAGCAGTGATTGTTTCATCAATGTGTGAACTGTGTAACGGCTCGATCACGCCTAAAACAAATAAGCATTTAATGTCAATAAGAATAAGTAACCAATCGTCAAATTTGGCAATACCTTGAATCACATCACTCCTAATACCTGGTATTCCAGATGGTAGTTCAATTGTTTGTTCTGGTACAGTGACAACCTCATCAACACGATCGACAATTATTCCCAACAATATGGCATCTTCCTCAAGAATAATAATCCTTGTACACTCCATGTTGTCGACTTCAGGCAACCCGAAATGGTTGCGAAGTGATATCACAGGGACTATTTCATCCCGAAGTTTTATGACACCCTTGATCTCATCACCAATCTGGGGGAGTCTAGTTATTTTCTCCCATTTAATGATCTCCTTCACTGAAGATATTCCTATACCGTACTTCTCATTTCCAAGTGAAAAAACTACGTATTGACCATCAACCCGAAATTGATCCTTAACCTGCATTTTGGTAATTTGTTTCACTCCTTTTGATATTGACCTGTCGAAGCTGCTATCGATCACTTAAAAGAAAAAGCCCTTTTCTGCTTAAAAAGCGAAAAAGGCTTGCAGGCTTTACTGCGCCTAGAACGGCAACCCGGCTATCATGGTTATTGTTGTCAACAATAACGTTAGACCCGTGGCTTTGCGTCCGCCCCTTTCGGAACGTTTGCCTTTTTCGTTTCTCCATTAGCAGATGCACTCTATTGGATGCAGATCTCCAATCCATCCCCCCCTTATGCTAGCACTCATGTAGTGCTAACTCATCTGTTCTTCTTATTAATTACATTCTTACTCGGTTATTAATTTTGGGCAAAAACCAAAGTTGAAAACGAGGAAATATGAACCTACCATTACCAAACGATGGATCATTTTTGGCTCAATTATGCTTGAAGCACGGCTATTGCGATAATAGTTATTATTCCGATAAACAAAACTATAGGTTTCCCTTCAAACTACTCAGGAGCATTCGTTCCTACAAAATACCACAAACACCTACATTTTCCTATAAACTCCTACTTTTGTCAACAAAGTTCATCAATTCACAAGTCGAACTTATGTTTTGAGTTGGATTATATTCAATACACCAAATTGTTACACTTGAGCCACTTAAGAATTCCCAGCTAGATCCGATTACCTTTTGATCAGCAGAACCGATAGGTCATTCACATTGGTGCCAGTTGGACCGGTGAGGATCAGTCCATCCACGGCCTGTAAGGCGTGGTAGGCGTCGTTGTTTTCCAAAGTGGCAAAGATACTGATCCCCTTTTCACTAAGTCTTTGTTTGGTATGGTTATCCACATAGCCACCTGCGGCGTCTGTAGGGCCGTCGGTTCCATCTGAACCAACAGAAAACACTGCCACCTGTTCCAATCCGGCAATACCTTCGGCTGCAGCCAGGGCTAGTTCTTGATTGCGGCCTCCTTTACCCTTTCCTTTCACATGAACTACAGTCTCACCACCTACGATAAAAGCCAATGGCTGATCAGTATCGCTATGATACTGGGCAATTGCCGCCAAGAAACTGCCTGCTTCCCTTGCCTGGCAGGTAAGGCTGGTGGTCAAAATTACAGGTTTATAGCCCAATTCACGGCAGGCTTTCTCCGCCGCCATACATAGCTGTTTCACACTTCCTGTTATTTTAGTAGTGACATTTTCCAGCGAAGCAGGAGGTTCGACACGCAACAGCCTCATTACTTCGTCTGAAAATGTCAGCCGATATTTCTGGACAATCGCTAGAGCCTCTTCACTTGTGGAACTGTCAGGATAAGCTGGTCCGGAAGCGATCATGTCAAGGGGATCGCCGATCACGTCTGAAAGGACAACAGAAAAAACCTGCGCCGGTTCGCACAACTTGGCAAATTTGCCCCCTTTAACTGCCGACAAACGCTTGCGGATCGTATTGATTTCAGTAATACTGGCTCCACAGGCCAGAAGTTGTTCGGTCACATCCTTAAGTACTTCTTCCGCAACCAATGGTTTTTCAAACAAAGCCGAACCCCCACCGGAGATCAGAAACAAGACGATATCTTCTGCGGTAAGATTCTGAACCAGTTTGATCGCCTCTTCTGTAGCAAAAAACGAATTGGCATCCGGGATTGGATGTCCAGCTTCATAGATCCGGATGTTAGGCAGATCCCCTTGGGCATGGCCGTACTTGGTGATCACCACTCCCTCACTGATTCTGTCTCCCAGCAGCTCACAAGCGGCTTGTGACATGGACCAGGCAGCTTTGCCAATGGCCACAAGCACCAGTTTTCCATCACGGAAATCCTCGCCGCCCAAAGCCCTTTTGACAGCTGTATCAGGAAGGGCAGCAGCAATCGCTGCATCGATGACTTTTTCCGCATCTGTTCGCAGACTCAAGGAGAGTTCCCTCCTTATCAGTGTGATAGGCAACGCCAAAGCATCAGACGATGCTTTGGCGCTTCTTTAGCTTGTAGGCTCACCAGGTTTTAGATTCGCATTCCCGTTTAGACGGAAATATCGTAACCTGTTCTAGCGAATAAAGAAGTAGATCAGGTAAACATTGATCAACGAAGCAAGCCCTACCACCAATGTGCCCAAAGTTTGGGTTTTGTAACCGTCTTCTACTTTCATCCCACCAAAATTGGTGACTACCCAGAAGTAACTGTCATTAGCATGCGAAACTGTCATGGCACCAGCACCGATGGCGATAACCGTCAATGCTGCCAGGGCTGGCGTGCCCAGTCCGATAGTGGACAGCATGGGTGCCACGATACCGGCGGTGGTCACCAGAGCCACTGTTGATGAACCTTGTGCAGTCTTCAGGATGGCCGACAGCAAGAATGGGAACATCAGGCCTAACAGCGAGATGGTTTGGGCATTTTGCTTAATGAAATCAACCATGGAGGTGGAAGCAATAACATTGCCTAGTACGCCACCTGCAGCGGTAATGAAGAGAATCGGACCTGTTACTTCCAAAGTGCGGTTGGTGAGTTCCTGAAAATCACCCATCTTCTTCTGGCTTGCCAGCGGGAAGAGGGCCAGGATGACACCTACAGCAATGGCGATAATCGGTGTTCCCAAGAAGGTAACGACAGGGCTTTGGATACGGGCCATCGCTAAGGCAGACGATAAGGCCATCAATAGAATAGGCACTACAATTGGAGCAAAGGACATCACAGCATTTGGCAGTTTACCGTAACCAGCCACCAATTCTTCATAAGTCTGAGTTACTTCGCCATCTAGATCTGCCTCATCGTTGGCTCGCACCTTCTTGCCAATAAATTTTGCAAAGATATAGCTGGCAATTAAAGGCAAGATTGAAGCCTGGACGCCCATGAGAATCACGAGCAGCAGATTTGTCTCCTGACCAAGCCCCTGGAACAAGGTGTTGGCAGCCGCAATCGGGCCTGGTGTAGGCGGAATGAAGCAGTGGGCGATGTAAAGACCCATCGAAAGGGCGACAGTACAGGCCACTGATGATTTCATTGTCCGTTTGACCAAAGCTTTTCTAATGGGGTTCAAGATGACAAAACCACTGTCGCAGAAGACCGGAATGGACACGATCCACCCCATGATCAACATAGCCAATTCAGGGTTTCGCTTACCTACCCAACGGACCACGGTGTCAGCCATTTTCAAGGCAGCACCGCTCTTTTCCAACAAAGTACCGATCAATGCACCAAAGATAATGACGATTCCGATACTCTTAAAAGTGTTGCTGAATCCTGTACCAATAACTCCAGGGATATCAGCAAGAGGGATTCCTGCTACCAGACCAAAAAGCAGGGACACCGTCATGATGGATAAGAAGGGATGAATTCTCAATCTGGTAATTGAGAAAATCATGAGTCCAATTGCCACAACAAAGGCAATGATTAAGGGAATACCTGACATACTCTAGACCTCCTATGAATTATAAGTGCGCAACTGGGACATGCAAACCCCCAGCTAACGCACTTATCGTAACATAGGATGTTTTGATCATCAATGAGTGATTAACTGGTGATAGTGCCAGCCATTTCATTATCTAGATTTTTTGTACAGGTATCCAAATCTCGCAGTAGTAATCATCCGGGTTGCCTTGGGGTGGAGTATACAATTCAACGTTATAGTTACCAGCAAGCTTGTATTCCTTGCAGCTTGGCAGCCACTCACTCCAAATTTTGGTGTTGACATCCTGCAGTGATTTTGGCAGAGCACCTCGGCAAGGAAATACTGCCCAAGTTCCGGCAGGAATCACTCTGGTTTCGTACCCCTCAGGAATTTCATTCCATGGCAAGTAGTTATCAGCAATTAGATAATCGAATTCCTTACCATCACTATCGATGCAGATTCCATACATCCCGCAGACTATTTCGCTGTCGCCACTCTGCATATGTTCCTGCCAAAACTTGGGAATCTCTTCATTGCTAGTCTCGATGTTGAATTTTCGTGATCTGCCCATCACAGTGAACTGCGCCTTTTCAACAATTTTGTACTCCAGCATTGTACCACCCTCCAATATCAGTTTAATCTTGACTGGTGCGAACAACTTCAGGGTTGCACCCTTTAATTTAGCCGCTGAAGGAGGAATACCATGAAACTTGGTGAACGCACGGGTAAAACTGTCCGGAGAATCATAACCATACTTCACGGCGACATCGATTACCTTGGTATCTGTTCTGGAAAGTTCTTGGGCTGCCATGCTAAGCCTGCGGTTTCTAATATATTCTCCTACGGTAAAGCCGCACAATGCAGTGAAGATCCTCTGGAAATGAAATGCTGAAACAAATGCCTCTGCAGCAATATCTTCAATGCTTATTTCCTCGGTCAGATGATCCTCGATATACTCAATTGCGTTTTGGATACCCGCTATCCACCCACTCATGCTGAATACTCCTCCCCGGCCTGGATTCATTTTAGAATGCATCGGAGGGCTGTGCCCGACTTTTTCTGCTGTCTAGTGCAAGCCAGGTGTGACATAGGACGCGACATGGAACCGTCCCGTGTCTACCCGTGTCTTATCGTAAGCTACACTATGCTGCATCCCAATGTGTTCTTCGCCTCTTTTAAGGCGAAACGATGGGCGCTCTCATCAAATGAAGCGACACCTTTCTCATAGATGTTGACCCGGTAGTTTAGATTTATGGCATCAGCTGCGGTGTAGAGAACACAAATGTTGGTATTTACTCCCACTAGATAGATTTCATCGACCTCTTTTTCTCGCAAATAAAGGTCTAGTTCGGTACTGAAAAACGCACTGTAGCGCCGCTTTTTTATTACTTTATCTTCTTTGCGAACCTGTAGCTCGTCTATAGTCTGACTGCCTGGAGTTTCAGCAATGCAGTGAGGCGCGAACATCTCGAACTCCTTGTCATCTGGTTCGTGATTATCACAAACAAAAATGATTGGATAACCCTGCTCTCTGAATTCATCAATCTTCTTCTTGATAAAACCGATGATTGCTTTTCCGGCATCGCCGGTTGTGAGCACACCGTCGTCATCAATAAAATCCTTGAGCATGTCAATGACCAGCAATGCTTTCATCGAGATCCCCCCATTCTACTTTTTGCTCCACCATAAGACATTCCAGCGTTCTTCC
>DUVS01000008.1 GCA_012840925.1 Bacillota bacterium | reverse complement strand
TTGGTGGGGAATATATCGGTCGTCAATCCCTCCGTCACCCTGCACCATCAACAGCTCCCTGCGGCCATCGCCGTCCAGATCTCCGATCAACATTTTGTTACGCAAACCTGCTTTGCTGATATCGATCGTTTTTAATAATAGAGGTTTCGGCATTGTTCATTAACCCTTTCCTGCACTCATATTTTCTCTATCCTTTGTAACTGCTTCTCCAAAGCCTACAGAACCCCTGCTGCAACAAAAAAGCCAGACCGAAGTCTGGCTTTACCTATGCCTTACCCATAGCGTCCAAAACCACTAATTCCCGAATCAGCCATTTGTTTCCTTGTTTTACCATCCTAAACAGGAATTCATCTTCACCTTCTTCATCTTCTCTGCTCCAGAGAAACCTGGTATTCACAACAGCTTCTTTTCCGGTTCTTGTCACTTCCCGATCCTCCAGCCGGATCTGGTCTGGACCAATCTGGGCAAACCAGATTGCAAATGATTGTTTGGTACCAATATACACTACGTCGAGTAATTCATCGTCCAGCGCGGACATCTGCACCAAGTCGGTCATAGTGGCCAAGAAATCCTTTTCGTTCGTCCGAAAAGAGTTTTGCCACATATCCAGCGTCTGATCAATTGCTTGCTCATCGTCGATAGCACCCAGGCAACCGCTCATCATGGCCAAAACCAGCAACAACACAAAGCTCATCCGTCTCGACATTTAATTCCTCCAATCTCGTTTGATCGATACTGCAAAATCTAACAGATTCACTTTCGTGTTTAGCAGTTTCACACCTTTGTATTTTGGAGGATCTAAATGTTAAATTTTTCGCATGAGTCCAATTCTTTACCCCTGCAGCTTAGGATCCATAATATCGCGGAAAGCATCGCCAATCAGATTCCAGGACAAGACAAACAGCACTATTGCCAGCCCCGGGTAGACAACCGTATACCAATACGCCATTGGATTTCCCGGGGCTCCTAAAATCCAGTTCCGGGCATAGCTGATCATCTGGCCCCAGTCGGCATAACCTTCTTGAGCACCTAAGCCCAAGAAGCTTAAGCTTGATGCCGTGACTACAATCGAGCCCATGTTCATCGAAGCTTGAATAATTACAGGAAAAATAGTGTTGGGCAGGATATGCCGCAGCAGGATCTTGATGTGGCTAACACCTGCCGCCCTGGCTGCCATCACATATTCGTCCTGCTTAACCTGAAGGACATTGCCGCGGATCAGCCGGGCATAACCGGTCCAACGAAACAGGATCATGGCGATCATCACGTTTCTCAAGCCTTTCCCCAGGACACTAGTGATGACAATCGCAGCAATCAAAAAGGGAAAGCTCATGAAAATATCAACAAAGCGCATCACGATTTCGTCAAACTTACCGCCAATATAGGCGCTGACTGAACCGATGATAATTCCAATCAAACAAGAGACGGAAACCACGATCAGGCCCACTTTGAAGGCAGTACGGGTGCCCCAGACAATCCCGTGGAAAATATCCAGCTGGCCTTCAGTCAACCCCATGGGATGCTCTGTGCTGGGCGGCCTCGGTGTACTGCTAAACCCATAGCGAGGAATCCGGTACGGATCGCGGTTGGGATCCATTTTCAGCAGTTCTTCGGGAATTGGAGCAAGCACCGGCGCTAAAATGGCAACCAGGATAAAACCAAACAGAATCACTAAACCAATTAACGATATGCGGTTGCGGATCAGTTTTTTAATAATCATCGGCAATCACTCCAATCTAACCCGGGGGTCAATTACGGCGTACAAGACATCGACAATCAGGTTTGTCATAACCAGCAGTACTCCATAAAAGAGGCTTGTCCCTAAAATCAAGGTGTAGTCCATCCGCTCGGCACCTTTGGCAATCAAAAGCCCAATCCCTTTGTAATCAAATACAGTCTCTACGATCACAACCCCGCTCAACAAGCCAAGAATCATGCTGCCTACAACCGTGACCACGGGGATTAAAGCATTGCGGCGCACATGGCGGTTTACCACCAGCTTTTCCATCAAGCCTTTAGCACGGGCAGTCCGCACATAGTCTTTGCTGAAAATGTCCAGCATGCTGGAGCGGGTAATCCGCAGAATATAGGCCCACCAGAGATAGGCCAGGGTAATTGTCGGCGCAACCAGGTGCCGCAGGGCATCAAGGAAAATATCGAAGCGCCCGTTAAGCAGGGCATCGATGGTATTCATCCCTGTATATTGGATAAAATTGCCGCTTAAGACGACACTGTCTGCCCAAACTGACAGCCTCCCCGGCGGGAACCATCTCAGCAATCCATAAAAGATTAATAGAATTATCAGTCCAAAGACAAAGTCGGGTAAAGACCAGCCCACAATGGCAAAAATCCGGGAGACATGGTCCAACGGCCGATTATGATTTTTTGCTGAAACCGTTCCTAACCAAATACCGCCACAGATGACTGGTATTACAGCAAACAAGGCTAATTCCAATGTAGCAGGAAAGCGCTTGGCTATTGCTTCCGCCACATACATATTAGCTGAAACTGAGTATCCCAGATCCCCTTTGAGGACATTCTGCATCCAGCTGAAATAGCGTTTCCAAACAGGCTGATCCAAGCCGTATTTGACAACCAGCTCGCTCACACTCTGGTTCTTCAGCTCCTCAGGGCTCTTAATGTAGGCGCTTACTAACTGAGCTGGTGTCAAAAACGACATGGCCAGGAAGATCAAAAGGGTAACTCCGATCAGCACAATAGGGAGAAACAATAAGCGTCTGGCAATATAAGTTAACATGTCAGATACTCCTCGACTCTAAATTCACATCCGGCGGGATCACCTCTGTGGTGACCCCACCGATTCGTGCTGTGGTTTACTGATTCCAAACTCACGATTGGTCAGCAACCTTTTTCGACAAACTGTAGAAATCATACTTGGCGCTGTAGGCCGGATTGTGAGTAAACCCTTGCACCCAAGTCCGCATCACACGGTGATCAGCCGGTTCGATATAAGGCAAGGCAACTGCATACTCGAAAGCCTTGCGGTTGATTTCTCTATAGAGAGCTTCCCGCTGCTCGGTTGTTGGCGCCTGCATTGCCTGGGCAATCAGGTCGTCAAACTCCGCCCTTGCCAGTTCAACCAAACCTTCACCGCAGTAACCGGCAAAGGCACCGGTTGATCTTAAATAAGCGTCAACAAAGTTGTGTGCATCGGGGAAATCCATCAACCAGCCCATGAAGAATACCGGTAGTGAACCTTGATCAAGTTTGCTCAAGTAGGTAGCCCACTGCATACCCTGGACATCAATCTGGAACTTTGGATTGATTGACTCAATGTTGTATTCCAAAATCTCCGCAGCAGTCTTCCGGGCGTTGTTGCCGCTGTTGTACAAGAGGGTTAACTTGAATCCTTTGTCCCAAACCTCACCATTAAAGGCCTGCTTGAAAAACTGCTCTGCCTTTTCCAGATCGTGGGTAAACCATTCCCCGTCCTTGTTTGAAAACGGGAGAGCCGCAGGAATAAAGCCTTTGGCAATTTGGCCTGCTCCATTGGCTACTTCCTTGAGATACCTTTCATAGTCGAAAGCGTAGTTAAATGCTCTGCGGATGTTGATATCTGAAAAGAAGTCGCTGGGAATGCCGTTGCCGTCCAATTGCCCACTGCCTACGATATCTTCATTGCCCTCATAAGGAATGGTAAAGTTATACAGCAAGGTGGTATTGGCGATCTGCTCCAGGTTTTCAACGACCTTCACACCTTCAACACCCCGCAGTTGATCCAGATACTGCACATCAGCGTAAATGGCATCAGCATCGCCGCTTTGCAGCATCAGCAGCCGTGTGTTGTATTCTTCAATGTATTTGACGAATACAGTTTCCAGCTCAGCCGGACCTCTGTAGTAGTCGTCAAAACGTTTCAAGACGATTTGCCCACCGCTGCGATCCCAGGCCTGAAGCTTGAACGGACCGGTACCATTGGCTTTCTCATACAAAGTCATCTCTTCCTTAGCCGGATCGTGCCACTTGGCCCAAGTATCAGGATTGCCATCCCAATCCCCATTAGCAATCATCCATTCTTTGTCGAGGATCGAAGACCAGCTGCCTCCTTTGGCCAGAATTTGCAGAAATGGTGGATAGGGAGCAGCCAAGTTAAAGACTACAGCATCACCTTCCACCTCTACGGCAGCATCGATCATGTCGAATACCTGGCGCCTGATGGCAGGATCAACATCATTGATATCTGTGTAATCACTAGAACCGCCGACCATGGCGATCAACTGCTCCATGGTTTGCACACCCAAGAGAGGTTCAAAGAACATCCAGATCGGGCCTCCCACCGGATCTGAAATCATGTTCCGTTCGAAGGTGTATTCTACATCTTCAGGCGTCAGTTCATTGCCGTTGTGGAATTTGACACCTTTGCGGATCGGCACTTTGATGGTCTTGCCATCCTCTGAGATCAATCCGTTTTCGATACTTGGCACTTGTGCTGCCAATCTGGGCACAAGTTTTTCTAAGGATGAGCCTTCGTAATCAAACAGGGTATCATAGAGCTGGTGAATAATCTCTCCACTGGCTGTATCGTAGGCATAAGCCGGATCCAGTGTGTCTGGTTCGCCAATGGAAACATAGACGAAGGTTTTCAGATCAGTAGCGGGAGCCTGGCCTTCATCAGGGGTTTCACCTTGATCCCTTGACCTCAAGTATGCATAGACGCCAGCACCAACAGCCACTACTAACGCCAATACCAACAAAGTTTTCAGTTTTGAATTCATTTCCGTCCCTCCAAGTTTGCTAATGACTATTGATCTTCCTGTGTTTACTGGCACTTAAATTGCAGCAGTTTAAGCAGTATTACTGATGGAAACTCCCTTAAGACTCAGCTCTTGCCACCGGTGACAGGCTACCTCATGGCCATCTTCAGCCTCAGTCAGTTGAGGGCGTTTTTGCCGGCAAAGCTCGGTGGCATACGGACACCTGGGATGGAAGGCACATCCTTCTGGTGGATTGGCCGGGCTGGGCACATCACCCTTGAGGACAATCTTGCTGCCCTTTTCATCCGGATTGGGGCTGGGAATTGCCGATAACAGTGCTTCCGTATATGGATGTTTTGGATGGGCAAACAGTTGATCTACATTACCCATTTCCACCACTCTGCCCAGATACATTACGGCAATCCGGTCACTGATATGCTGCACAACCGACAGATCGTGAGCCACAAACAAATAGGTCAGCCCGTATTGGGCCTGTAAGTCCTCAAGCAAATTCAACACCTGTGCCTGAACCGAAACGTCCAAAGCAGACACCGGTTCATCACAGATCACCAATGAAGGGTTTACCGACAAAGCCCGGGCAATGCCAATCCTCTGTCTCTGCCCGCCGCTGAACTCGTGGGGATAACGCCGCATATGGTGTGAACCCAAGCCTACCGCTTTCAACAAGCTTTCCACTCTGTCATAGCGCTCAGATTTGTTCTTGACACCATTAGCTTCCAATGGTTCGGCGATAATGTCGCAGATCCGCATTCTTGGGTTAAGCGATGAATAGGGATCCTGAAAGATCATCTGGATCTCCGAACGTAATCCTTTGATAGTCTTGGCATTGACCTCGGTCCATTCCCCATTGTGATTGAACAGTATTTTTCCACTAGTAGGTTGGATTAATTGCATCAAGCTTAAACCAACTGTCGTCTTGCCGCAGCCGCTCTCGCCAACCAAACCAACGGTTTCGCCTTTGTATACTTTTAAATCAACACCATCCACAGCCTTTACCCAGCCGACTGTCTTGCGGAAAAGGCCTTTGGTAATGGGGAAATATTTCTTTAAGCCACGTACGTCCAAGAGCAATTCTCTCTCTTTAGGTTTAACCATTAGCCTGTTCCTTTCTCTTACCTATTTGCACCGGATGCCAGCAGCGGACAAAATGATGATCGCCGACTTCGACAAGGGGCGGCTCTTGATTGCATTGTTCCGTTGCCATAGGGCATCTGTCCTTAAAACTGCATCCTTTTGGCAGGTGAATTGGATCCGGTACAACACCCTTAATCGGTTCCAGCCTCTTTTTGTTCTCACCCAGCTTGGGAATGGAATTGAACAACCCCACTGTGTAAGGGTGGGCTGGATTGTGATAAAGTGTGCGAACGTCCGTGTACTCTACTATTTTGCCCATATACATCACGGCAACATTATCGCAGATTCTTCCAACCACGCCGAGGTTGTGGGTAATCATCATGATTGACATTTTGAATTCTTCTTGCAGGCTCATCATCAAATCGAGAATCTGAGCTTGAATGGTCACATCCAAAGCCGTGGTAGGCTCGTCGGCAATCAAAAGGCTTGGATTGCAGCAAAGGGCCATGGCAATCATCACCCGCTGCCGCATGCCACCGCTCATCTGGTAAGGATACTCGTTTACCCTTTGTTTGGGGCTGGGGATCCCTACCTTGGCCAACATCTCCTCAGCCATTTGCCATGCTTGTTTCTTGGTGACTTGTTGATGCAGCATGATCGCTTCCACAATTTGATAACCGACAGTATAAACTGGGTTCAGCGATGTCATGGGCTCCTGAAAGATCATGGCAATTTCATTGCCGCGAATTGTACGCATCACCGCCCCGGTAGGATCCTGCCCGGCAAGATCGATCACCTGGCCGCTGCGGTTGCGAAACAGAATTTTACCTTTGTGGATTTTGCCGTGAGGCTGAGGCAGCAGCTGCATGATGGACAAAGCCGTAATGCTTTTGCCGCATCCGCTTTCTCCTACCACACCCAAAACCTCTTCTTTTTTGATTGTAAAATCTACACCATTTACCGCCTTGACCAATCCGGCTTCCGTGGCAAGGTAGGTGTGCAGATCCTCCACTTTCAGCAAGATATCTTCATCCAGTACAGGATCAGTATTTGCATTATGCATTTTTGTAACAGCATGATCACTCATTTATGAAACCTCCAGATTGTTATTCTGGCAAGTGTGCAACTTGAATATTATGTTTTGTATTAACATTGATCTATTGTAACAGCTAGCCGCTGACCTGTCAATGAACAAATGGGCTTTTAACTGCATCGTTACATATTTCACATTTGCATCTAAAAATAAAAAAGCAGCCGTACCGGAATCCAGTGGCTGTCCATTGCAGCCTGTTCCAGCATGCCGCCAGGTAATATATATTATAAATAAATTGGTGCCGGAGGCGGGAATCGAACCCGCACGGGCGAAACACCCAACGGATTTTAAGTCCGTAGCGTCTACCTATTCCGCCACCCCGGCACACCTAAATCACAACGTTAATTATATAATGGAGTCAGGTTCTTGTCAATAAGCTGGGGCTCGCAGGTACAGCATCCCCTGCATCAGATCCCCGTCGCTGACCATCAGCTGATCCACTGCCAATAAATCCATAACCACATTACAGATAGCTGCTCCGGCAACGATGATTTCTCCTCTACCTTCACTCATACCTGGCAGTACAGCCCGCTCAGCCAGATTCAGCCCGGCAAGATACCGCAGCCAATATTCGACACAACCCTTGGTTAAACTCATTCCCGTAATTTTAGCCCAATCATAAACGGTCAATTTAAGCTCCAATGCAGCCAAGGTCGTAATCGTGCCGCCCACACCAACCAAAGCCCGTTTCCCCTTACCACCCGGCAGCGCTGATACTAATTCAGCCACCCTTGACCTAATCATTTGCTGCAGCTGTTTCAGTTCGCCGTTGCTGACGGGATGCCTGGTGATACCCAACTCGGTCATGCGGACTGCGCCTGCCTGAATTGAACCGCCGGCGACAATCTTGCCATCGGCTGTTCCGCAGGTGAGCTCTGTGCTGCCACCGCCAATATCCAGAACCAGCACCTCCGGGCTGAGGGCAAAACCCAGGCCTTGCAGTGTTTTTGTGGCCCCCACAAACGAGGCAGCCGCCTCTTGCTCCCCTGTCAGGACTTGCACATCCCATCCGGTTAGGCTCTTGACTTTGGCCAAAAACTCTTCCCGGTTGGCTCCGTCCCGAACAGCGCTGGTAGCAGTCACTACTAGATTATCCACTGGGAATTTGTTCAATTCGTGCTGATACTCCCTCAAAACCTGGCAAGTCCTGGCTATCGCTCCTTCATCCAAAAGCCCCGAAGCATTTACATTCTGCCCCAGTCTGGTAATCTTCAGTCGGGCAGCTACAGGCCGGTAAAAGCTGCCCTCCTTCGTCAACTCGCGTTCTGCGATTAACAGCCGGACAGAGTTGGTGCCAATGTCGATGACAGCGTACACAGAATCCCCCCCAGTCCATTGAGCCATGCCCGGATCAGTTCTCTAACCGGCAATCTGCTGAGGAACAGTGCAGATCGGCATCTAAAAGCTCGAACACTGCAGAACCAATTTGATTCGACCCAGTTACCAGAAAATCAGCGAAATGGGCATGAAGGCACTTGACACCGTCAGGTGATCTGGTTCCACCTACCCCTGTGGTGATTATGACCTGATACTCATTGGGGTATTTCTTGGCCAAAGACTCCAGCACTTCATCTGGGACCAGATTTGCCCGAAATTGGGCGTGAGCCTCGTGATCCTGTTTCACCAGTTCGGCAAATTCCTGATCCTCGGCTATTCTTTCCTGCAGCGATGCAATCAGGCCGGTGCTTTCCAGCTTACTGATCAGTTTACACAGATATGGGCATGTCAGCCACAGCGATGTGGGAAACACAGTCACCTCTTCTGTCTGGCTGATGATCGGCCGGTTGACGATCACCTGAGGATAACCATATTCACAGCGCCTGGCAATTCCCAGCACACCCCGGGGTTCACGCCCCAATTGATTGGCTATGATTCGGTGATCTGCTTCAGTCATTTGCTCCCATTTGTTTTTCATTGTTCTACCTCCAAATGATACAAAAACATCCCCGAAGGGATGTATGTTATTATCATTAGTATAAATCAGGATATTCTATCTCGCGCCCCTGCCTCCCCGTTTCGAGTCTAAGCTTTTTCTCAGCGCTTGCTGCCTTTCCTCACTGTCTTTGAGGAAGCGTGCCAGGCGTTCTTCAAAATTACTTGCACTTGATGCGGCTTTCCGTCTCGACCTGCTGTAATGAGAATTGCTGCCGTCTGAGGGTTTAGGATTTGCTTGTTTGATTGAGAGACCAATCTTGCCATCAGTGATGTTGATCACTTTAACCCTGACACTATCTTGTTCTTTAAGAAAATCGTTAATGTCTCTGACGTAGGTATCAGCAACCTCTGAGATGTGCACTAGACCGGTCTTTCCGTTTTCAAGTTCAACAAATGCACCAAAGCTGGTGATCCCTGTTACTTTCCCCTCGACAATGCTGCCGACATCGATTGACATACGTAAATAAATTCCTCCTCTTGAGATTTACCGCAGGGCCGCGGTCATGTTCATATTATACATTATCAAAAATTTTGTGTCAATCGGCCGTGCGAATCATCAAGAGGCTTTACTCATCCTTGGATTCGGAAATAATAAACCGCATTTCTCCCGGCTTGACCAAGCCCAGCTCTTCTCTGGCAACCCGTTCAATGTATTCATAGGAACTGTGGCGTTCTATTTCCCGGCGAATCTCGGCGTTTCGCAGTTCAAAAGCCTGGATCTCATTGTTGAGCTGTGCTATCTTCTGTTTGAGACGATGATGTATGACAAAACCTTTGCCAAATGTGTATCCCAGCCAGAGCAGGAGACATAAGGCCAGAATGCTGGTGAGCTTGATTCTCTTCTTTCGGCGGCGCTTAGCCATTGTACCATCTCTCCTCTACTGAGGAGAATTCTGTGACAGCCAGCTTTTTCCTTCCAGCATCTACAAAATTGTTATTTGCGCCAAAAGGGAAGGAACCTGAATGCCTGCCATCTCAGGCTGCCCCTGCCAAATCTGGGCCAGCGCATTTGACGCCAATCCAAACCACGCCAACGCCATCCTGAACTAAACTGGAAGGATCGACGGCGGCGGCGTATGGCAGAGATTGTCAGCAGCAAATCCTGAACTAGCTTCATCGGCCAGACTAGGATGGCAAATACCAGTTGACAAAAAAAGCTGATCACCAGGCTCACAAGATGGGTAAAGCTAATCGCAATGCGAAACACAGTCCTGCTGATCAATAAATAATAGAAGGCTAAACCTAAACAGATGCCAATGAGGACATACAGGCGCAGTTCCCCCCAATTGGCGATTAGTAAATATATTGCTGCCATTGGTACAATGATCACCCAAAAGAAGAGATCCATGATAAACGTAGCAATCGCACCCGGCCTCAGCCAGGAACGCAGCAGACGGTACAAGTCAAACACAAACCCCATGGAAGCACCGGCAGCCATTGTAAAGGCAAATGCATACAGCTGGGTACTCAGTGAATCCATGACTTCACCCCCAAAGGATGTGTTTTCACCTTACCCTCACATTGTATGCATTTGGCATTGGAGATGTGAATCATCGAAACAATTTTGCCAGAAAGCCTTTGCCTTTTTGCCCAAATGAGTCTTTGGTGTATTCAATAGCCTTGATGTATCCCCTGACGATCAAGTTGCCAGTCTCCAGATTCAGTTCACTGATGTGCAGATCTTCACCGCGGACGAACAAACCGCCTTCTTCGGTATCCAAGGCTATTTCCCGGTCATCGAAGCTTTCTACATTAACCACGCCGTCCACATTCAAGCGTTCCCGCTGTACCAACACCACTTGATGCCTGGTTGCCCCGGCTGGATATTTTCTTTCATCCATATGATTGTACCTCCCGATTTGTTTGGTACAATCTATGCATGCGACCGGTAAAATAGAATCAATTTCTGCTTAGTCATACAACTTCTTAATCTCCACACCTTTAAAGAAAGCAGTCGCGATCTCTTGCGGTGATTTGCCTTCCTTGGCCATTTTGAATGCATCCCACTGGCTTAAGCCAACCCCATGGCCATACCCGGTACCACGGATTGTGAGCACACCTTCAGCTACCTCCCAGTCGGTAACCAGGGTTGAGCGCATTTTGGTGGAATCCACGGCAATGCGGAAGTCAGCACCGTGAATGGTATCGGTACCGTCCGTCCCCACAACCTGTATTTCGGTGATCCGATCGGTGGGGCCTCGTTTGGTGATCTTCAAATCCTGAATCTGCCCAACGTTGATTCCTTTCTCTGCCAGGAGTCCTTGAAGCTCAGCCAAAGTGTATTTCGCTTCCCAACTGCGCACATCTTCCGGAGCATATTCGTTCTCACCTAGATCCACGCTTTTGATGTACGGCGGTTCGGCCTCTTGATAGTTCAAACCCTCTTTTGCTGTTGTTGTAATCCCGCCAGAATAGGCGTGAAACCAGCCTTTCACATAGCGGTCCTCATAGGTTAGGACTTGGCCTCTGGTGTTTTCCACTGCCTGCTTGATCTCAGGTGTGATGGCACCAGGATTGTATGCCTGTGCTTCTTCAATGTTAGTGGAGATGTCCGCTCCATATTTCTCCTTCAACCCGCCTTCGGCGATCAATGCCAAAGTGAAACTGCGGGCAAAAATCGCCTGTGCACCGTATGCCTCCACAGGCCAATCGGGGAACATCTCGCCAGCCACTACTCCCTGCAGATATTCCTCTAGTCCCATGCTTCGCTTTTCGCCCGTGTCATTGAAGTAGACCGTAATCTGTGGTTCTTGTTTCATCTCCCGGGCAATATCATCCCGGCTGCCGCTCCAGCTCACCATGACGATCACTACAGCGATCAATATCAGGATCAAACCAGCTACAAGCCTATATCCCTGCGAAAACCTCAAAATCGTTCACTCCTGTCGGTCGAGCATATATTAGGTAGAATGTTCTGTATTAGCTTGTTAATTTTGGGTGACCATTATTCCAAACCCGCTTAAAATAAACTTTTATGGGAAAATTTACCAATTTAGCAGGAATAGTGCGCTTGCTCACAGAATATACAAGTGAATTATCTTACCTCAAGGGGGTTAAACTGTGAATAAGAGTGATCTGATTAATGCAGTCGCTAAACAAGCAAACCTAACAAAGAAGGCTGCAAGCAGTGCTGTTGAGGCTACTTTTTCCGTGATTCAAGAGGCACTGGCCAACAAAGAAAAAGTAACTCTCGTTGGATTTGGCACATTTGAAGTGCGGCAACGTAAAGGCAGACAAGGTGTTAACCCTGCAACCAAAGCCAAGATTAAAATTCCTCCCAAGACTGTGCCGGCCTTCAAACCCGGTAAGTCTCTGAAGGAAGCCGTACAGAAGTAACTTATAGCCTGCGCAAGCAGGCTTATTTAATATGGAGGTAGCTTTTTCA
Source organism: Bacillota bacterium (assembly GCA_012840925.1). GTDB lineage: Bacteria > Bacillota > Limnochordia > Darwinibacteriales > DTU012 > DTU012. The sequence continues at coordinate 73,931 of DUVS01000008.1, read as the reverse complement.
TGTCAGATTATACATTCCAGTCTTTGCTTGAAATTATGGCCAAATTGCGCAGCGAACAAGGCTGCCCCTGGGATCGGGAACAGACCCATGACAGTTTGACTCGATATTTGATTGAAGAAGCATACGAAGTAATCGACGCTATTGACCAAAATAACTTTCCGGCTCTGGCAGAAGAATTGGGTGATCTGTTACTGCAGATCGTCTTCCATGCCCAGATCGCCGCGGAAACAGGTAATTTTACCATGGACGATGTGATCTCAGCAATTTGCGAAAAGATGATTCGCCGCCATCCTCATGTGTTTGCTGATACAGAGGTTGATTCCGTACAAGAGGTGCTGGTCAACTGGGAAGCCATCAAAAAGCAGGAACGGGTCGCTCAAGACAGACAATCTGTGCTCGATGGAGTCCCGAAACAGCTGCCTGCCCTGCTCCGGGCCGAGCGAATCCAGGCCAAAGCGGCCAAGGTAGGCTTCCAATGGGAGCATATTGACGGTGCTATGGCCAAACTGGAGGAAGAACTGAAGGAATTTAAACAATCGGTCCAATTCCAAGATCGTGCCGAAATGGAGGCTGAGATGGGCGATCTGTTCTTCAGCCTGGTTAATATCTGCCGCTATCTGGATATCAATCCTGAACAAGCTTTGAATAGCACAACGAATAAATTCGTGCAGCGGTTTAAATATATCGAACAACAAGCCGAACTCCAGGGAAAAGATCTGCACAGTATGAGCATGGAAGAGATGGATCTGCTCTGGGATGCAGCAAAAAAGACTCCTAATCCATAACCAAGGGCCTTCAGGTTATGGCCAGGAGTCAACTTGCCCTCTGCCTTTCATTGTTCCATCTGTTTTGCCAAGAACCCGGCGGCTGTTTCAGCCAGCTTTATTTCTAGATCCCCCATTTGCGTATCCACATCTTTAGTGGCTAAGATGACTACTCCAATAGGATCTCCTTCAGCAATGATAGGAGCAATGACTTGGGATTCAAAGTCCCAGTTGTCTTCCAGATTAGCCACATCATTTCTGGTAACTACCATGGTCCTGCGGGTTTCCATCGCTTTTTCGATTGTTTCCGTAACCGGTTTGTCGATCCATTGTTTCTTGGAAGCACCGGCAACAGCTACAATTGCGTCCCGGTCTGCAATAAGTGCTATGTGTCCAGTCGTCTCAAACAATGAATCAGTGTATTCCTGGGCAAAATCACCTAATTCACCGATGGGGGAGTATTTCTTTAAGATAACTTCGCCTTCACGATCAACAAATATCTCGAGAGGATCGCCCTCGCGAATCCGTAGCGTTCTCCTGATTTCTTTGGGAATTACCACTCGTCCTAGATCGTCTATGCGTCTGACTATTCCTGTAGCTTTCAAGAGCCACACCCCTCCTTTATGTTGGGTAAGTTCAATGTTAGTATATAACCTTGGTGCTATTTTTATTCATTTTTCCCAGCTAAACGGATTCACAACAGGCTCTGCAAAACCTTCTGCAGCAACAGCAGAGCTTCGTAGTCAGACAACCCCCTCATCTTGATTTTCACCTGTGGGCTGCGCCCGGGCACATAACCAACCTGCCCCCGGAACTGCCGCACCACAGCGGCATATTTCTCCCGATCCCTGATAATACCGGGCAGGGATCTGATCACAAACATGTTCTTTTCCAAAAAGATGCTGGCCACACCAGCTTGACGGGCTAATACCTTAATCCGGGTTACCAGAATCAGATTGCGGACTGGATCCGGAAGTTCTCCGAACCGATCCTCAATCTCAAAGGCCAGTTCATCTGCATCTTCCAAAGTCTGGACAGCTGCCAGCTTCTTGTACAGTTCCACCTTCTGTTTTGAATCCTGTACATAGCGATCGCCAATATAAGCATCTACCTGCAAGTCCAACACCGGATCGGGAATCTGCTGTTTGACTTTTCCCTTCAGCTTCTCAATCGCCTCTTCCAGAAGTTTACAGTAGAGCTCAAAACCTACTGAAGTAATGAATCCGTGCTGCTCCGGGCCGAGAATATTCCCGGCTCCCCGGATCTCCAGATCCCGCATGGCGATTTTGATCCCCGAACCTAGCTCGGAAAACTCTTTGATTGCCTGCAATCGCTTTTCGGCATCTTCTGTCAGTATTTTATCCCTTCGATAGGTAAAATACGCATAAGCTACACGATTTGTCCGGCCGACTCTGCCTCGCAGTTGATATAGTTGGGCCAATCCCAGCCGGTCTGCATCGTAGACCACCAGGGTATTGACATTGCCTATATCCATGCCCGTTTCGATGATGGTGGTGCACAACAGAATATCATATTCGCCATGGTAGAAATCGAGCATCACCCGTTCCAGCCGGTTCTCATCCATCTGGCCGTGAGCCACGGCGATTCTCGCCTCGGGAACCAGATCCTGCAGGCGCAGGAACATGGTATCAATGCCTTGGACGCGGTTATAGACAAAGTATACCTGACCCTGGCGCCCCAGTTCTCTGTGGATTGCCTGGGCAATGGTTTGATCATCCCATTCCAGCACATAAGTACGGATGGGGAACCGATCCTCCGGCGGTGTTTCTATCAAGCTCATATCCCGCACTCCCACCAAAGCCATGTGCAGGGTGCGGGGAATGGGCGTTGCGGACAGAGTGAGCACATCCACATTCCGGGCAAGTTCTTTCAGTTTCTCTTTTTGGGCTACGCCAAAACGCTGCTCTTCATCGACGACCACCAAACCCAAATCACGGTAAGTTACATCTTTTGACAGCAGCCGATGCGTACCGATGACCAAATCCACCGTACCCGATTTCAAGCCCTTGATGATCCGGGTTTGTTCAGCCGCCGACTGAAACCGGGACAAAACCCCGATATTCACCGGGTAGTTTTCAAACCGCTCCTGGAAAGTCCTGGCATGCTGCTGGGCCAGAATCGTCGTGGGCACCAGCACTGCCACCTGCTTACCGGCGCTGATAGCTTTAAAAGCAGCCCGAATGGCCACTTCAGTCTTACCGTAACCAACATCGCCGCACAGCAGACGGTCCATCGGTTTTTTGCCTTCCATATCCCGTTTTACTTCTTCAATAGCCCGAACCTGGTCTGGAGTTTCTTCATAGGGAAACTCGTCTTCAAATTGAGCCTGCCACGGTGTATCCTCCGGGAACGGGAAGCCTTCAACCGTTTCCCGCTCGGCATACAGCTTAATCAGCCCTTCTGCCAGATCCTGGACTGATTCTTTGACCCGGTTTTTGACCCGGGCCCACTCGCCGCCGCCCAGTTTCGACAGCTTGGGCGGTTCTTCGTTAAGGCCAACATACCGCTGGAGCAGCCCTATTTGATCTGTGGGCACATAGAGGCGGTCCTTGCCGGCAAATCTGATCAGCAGATAATCCTTGTGTGTCTTTTGCACTTCCAGGGTTTCAATGCCTAAATACTGGCCGATACCGTGATTAACATGGACCACGTAGTCCCCAGGTTTCAGATCGGTTTCGGTCAGCCTCACTTGAGCCTCAGTACGGTTAACCCGCCGTTTGGCCCGGCGCTTGCCATAGATCTCCAGCTCCGTGAGAACCAGCAGCTTAAACCCAGAGTATTCCAGCCCCGTCTCCAGGCCGCCTCTGGTGACAATGCAGTTTCCAGCTTTTAACTTGTCATCAACCTGATCGGTATATTGGGCGGGGATATCATGTTCTTTAAGAAACTCAACAAGCTTGTCTCCCCGCTCCTCAGTTGACACAATAATCAATATGCGGTAATACTGCTTGCGGTAATGCTGGATTCGCTTGATCAATCCGTCCAGATCCGTATGAAAATGGGGTGCTGACTTAGCCTCCATTTGGTAGGTGGCCAGTGCATCCATCTCCGGGATCCGCTTGTCCAAAACTGAGAGGTATACGGAACGTTTGTGTTTTTGGACTTTGGACCACAATTCGCTCCAATCGACAAACAGCTCTGCCATCCGAGGCAGGATTCTGCCCTTAGCCAGCAAGCCGGCAATTGTCTCACCAACATCCTGCAAAAACAACTTCTGGTGTTCTTTGACCCGTGCTGGTTCACTGACAATAATCAAGCTGTCCTGGGGCAAATAATCAATCAGGGTATAAAGCCTGGTGTTATAGGGCAGATACTGGTCAATTCCAGGAAAGTAATTGCCGTTATCCATCAATTCTAAGTGATGAGCTGTTTTAGCCAGTAAACTGTCTGCCTCCTGATTGAGGCCGGTTTTGATTAGTCGTTCACTCTGCTCTTGGGCATCCTGCCAAATTTGATCAGTAACAGCTTCCATATCTTCAGCCACAAACAAGCGATCTCTGGCAGGATAAATAGTTATCTCCGAGATGTTGTCAATCGAACGCTGGTTTTCAATGTTGAAAATGCGAATCGAGTCGACTTCATCATCAAAGAGCTCGATCCGTACCGGATGTTCCGAAGTATAATCATAAATATCGATAATGCCGCCGCGGATACTAAACTGCCCGTATCCTTCCACCATATCGACCCGTTCATAGCCGAGGATCAGCAGTTGTTTAGTCAGTTCTTCCAGATCAAACGTGCTGTTCATGTCTATCGTTATGCGTTGCTGGAAAAACCAATCGGGATCAATCAACGCTTCGGTCAAAGCTTGAATGGAAGCACAAATAATACTACCGGGCTGGTGGATCGATTTGATAACCTCCAACCGGCTTTTCCGCAGTTCCCAATCGATGATCGCTTCCTCATGGGGCAGCAGCTCATGAGGGGTAAATACCTGTATATTCCGATTTGGCAGCAAATTGTGTAAATCTTGGCCAATCGTCTCCACTTGGTATTGATTGTAGCCAATAAACAGCGTCACTGCCCGATCGTATGCCAGAGCCGCAGTTAAAAGGCTTCGCTGTGAACCCGACAGCCCCAGGACCAACTGTTTTTCGCCTTTGGCCACCCTTTCCCGCACACGGCTGAAATCCTGCGACTGGCTGATCAGATTGACTAATCCTTGTAACGACAAATTCTATCTCCCCATTTCACAGTGCCTAACTACGCTTCTGACCGCCGTTGTCAGTACTATTATATTGACTCATCGCCTGCTCAATACCTGAGCTGACCCAAACCGCTGCCGCCTCAGCACACCTTTGCACCACTTCCTGGTAAGACTTCTGTTCGTCAGTGGAAAGCTTGGACAGAACAAAATCTTCAACCGGTATTGATTCTGCTGGCCGGCCAATACCAATTTTGAGGCGGGCAAAATTTTCCGATTCTAGGTTGTGAATGATGCTGGCCACCCCCCGGTGGCCGCCGCTGCCGCCGCCGCGCTTCAAACGAATGCGGTATGCAGGCAGATCAAGATCATCATGGATCACCAATAAGTCTTCCAGCCCGACCTGCCAGTAGTCAACCAATTGCCGGACTGCAAGACCACTCAGATTCATATAGGTCTGCGGTTTGGCCAAAACGATCTTTTTGCGGTTATAATGCCCTTCAGCGATAATTGACTGAAGTTTTTTACTATTTAAGCCAATCTTCAATCTCTGGGCAAGGGCATCCACAACCCAAAAACCCGCGTTATGCCTTGTCTGTTCGTATCTTTCCCCTGGATTACCTAATCCTACAATCAGCTTCACTGGTTAAGCCTCCACAGTTGCGAAAGAACGCATAGCTAAGCATGCATTCTTTCGCTTCTGTTCCAAATATATGCTCTTACCTTGGGATCTGTCCCTAAATCAAGCGTCTTCCCCAGCAGCGTCTCCAGCAGCTTCTGGTGCCTGTTCCTGTTCAGGTTCTTGCCCTTCAGCAGCTTCTGCTTCGGCTTCCTCGGTTTCAGCACTAACTCGAACTGGAGTAGCAACAGAAACCACAACCTCATCGGGCTCATGGTTAATGGTGATTCCATCAGGAACCTGTAAATCCTTAATCAGCAGGGTATCCCCGATGGTCATTTTGGAAATGTCAACAGCAATATGTTCTGGAATTTGAGTAGGTAAGCAGGAAATCGCCAATTCCCTCACTACCAGATTGACAATCCCACCATCTGATTCCCGTTCGCCTTCGCCTGTCAGCACTACACCAACGGTCGTATCAACAGGCCGATCCATAGCTACCTCGTAAAAATCGATATGCTGAAGTGTGCCTTTAACCGGGTCACGATGCACATCCTTGATCAGAACAGTCCTTTTTTCACTACCCACATTAATCTGCAGCAAGGGCTCTGGGGACTGAATTGCTTTTTCGACATCTCCAGCAGCAAGAACTAAATTGAGATTTGGTTTTCCCTGGCCATAGATTTGGGCAGGAACCAATTTGTCGCGGCGTAATTTTTTTACTGCGTTCGAGCCGAAGACAGTGCGTGGTTCAGCATTAAGTTGATAGCTCGACATCCTATCTCCTCCTTTCGCCACTCCTTGTCACATGTAATATATTATAACACCCTTGCCAAAACTTAGTCAAACAGCCTGCTGACAGGTAGTTCCTCAAAGATCCTTCTAATCGCTTCTGCAAACAGATCTGCAACCGATAATACAGTCAACTTGGGGAACTTCTTCTCAGGCGAGATATTGATCGTATCAGTCGCTATTACTTCCTGGATTACGCTCTCCTGCAAAAGCTGGGGCGCTTGACCGGAAAAGACTGCATGAGTACAGCAGGCGTAGACTTCTGTGGCTCCGTTTTCAACCAAAGCTTCCGCACTGTGGATAATCGTCCCGCCCGTGTCGATCATATCATCAAACAATACGCACGTTTTCCCTTTCACATCACCGATAATATTCATCACCTGAGACACATTGGCCGCAGGCCGGCGTTTGTCTACAATAGCCATGGGGCAGTTCAGGCGGTTGGCCAACTTGCGGGCCCGCACAACTCCACCCACATCAGGGGCAACGACAATGTAATTGTCCAGCTCTTTGGATTTCAGGTACTTCTCAATAATCGGCATCGCCCTTAAGTTATCCACCGGAATATCGAAGAAACCTTGAATCTGATCCGCATGCAGATCCATGGTAACCACTCTATCGGCACCGGCTGCGGTTAACAAATTGGCAACCAGTTTAGCGCCAATGGAATCACGAGGTTGGGTTTTCCGATCCTGACGGGCATAACCATAATAAGGAACTACTGCAGCAACCATCTTGGCTGAAGCCCGCCTGCAAGCATCGATCAAAAGCAGGAGCTCCATCAGATGGGTATCTGTAGGCTTATGGGTGGGTTGAATGATAAAAACCTCATGCCCGCGCACTGTTTCCAAGATCTTGATGCTGATTTCGCCATCTTTGAACCGGCCTACCTCAGCCAAGCCCAATTCTACTCCCAAACAGGCGGCAATACTCCTGGCCAACTCAGGGTTGGCATTCCCGGTAAGAATTTTTAACTTTTTGTCACAGTGACTAACTCTCACTTGCTAGCCCTCCAATTTATTCCATCCCTCTTTATTTACCTGCCTTGCTCTGGCTATAGCCAGACTGTACTCCGGCACATCCTTGGTCACCGTAGAACCAGCTGCTACATATGCTCCCTTGTTGAGCTTGACTGGAGCAACCAAATTGACATTGCTGCCAATGAAACAATTATCTTCAATTATGGTCTGGTGCTTATGCTTACCGTCATAATTGCAGGTAATCGTACCGCAGCCGATATTGACATGAGAACCAACAATAGCATCGCCAACATAGGTCAAATGCGGAACCTTACTTTGATCTGCCACCTGGCTGTTCTTAATTTCCACAAAATCACCAATGCGGCAGTGAGAACCAATGACAGTGCCCGGTCGAATATAAGCAAACGGACCAACCGTAGTATGACTGCCGATCTTGCCTTCAAGAACCACTGCCTGTTCTATAGTAACATGATCTGCCAGAACTGCTCCGTCTAACCGGACATTAGGCCCTACCAGACAATTTTCCCCGATTCTAGAGCCTTTTTGGATATATGTATTTGGATAGATGATCGTATCGCGTCCGATTTCACAATCCAGGTCAATATAAGTCTGATCCGGATTAATGATGGTTACACCGCTGAGCATATGCTCATGGCAAATGCGGCGTCTGAGGACCTGATCTGCCTGGAACAACCGAATCCGATCATTGACACCCATGGCCTCTTCAGCATTCAGCAGACAATATGCGCCAACTGTCTGCCCATCACGGACAAGCGCCGCTATGACATCAGGAAGATAGTACTCTCCTTGAGCATTATCAGGCGTTATTTCTGTTAAGTATTGAAATAATAACTTGCTATCAAAACAAAATGTTCCGGTATTAATCTCTTTAATCTGTTTTTGAGCCGGTGAAGCGTCTTTCTCCTCCACGATCTGTTCTACATAGCCGGCAGCATTGCGGATCACCCTGCCGTACCCGGTGGGATCCTCTACTTTAGCAGTAACCACGGTGGCAGCTGCTTTTTGATCTTTGTGAGCGGCCAACAGATCCTTGAATGTCTCAGCCCTGAAAAGTGGTGTATCAGCGCAAGCGACCAATACAGGTCCATTCACATCGGCCATCATTTCCCGGCACTGATCCACGGCATGGCCGGTCCCCAGCTGTTCAGCCTGGACCACATAGTTGACGCCGGGTACAGCTTCACGGACTTGTTCGCCACCGTGTCCAATTACCAGATAGATCTGTTCAATTCCAGCAGCCCGGATATTATCCACAACTAACTTGACCATTGGGATTCCACAAACCTGGTGAAGTGGTTTGGGGAGCTCAGATTTCATCCGCTGCCCTTGTCCGGCCGCTAAGACAATTGCGCTGGTGACCAATTATTCTCCCTCCTTCGCAAGTATATTTTCCCTGAACACCTCAATCCTTCGTGATGAAAAATCCATTTCCCTGCCAAAGACAACTTAATCATTAACATTTTGCCCCAAAATAAAAAACTCCCCCCAAAACTGAGGTGAGCATAAAAATGGCAGGGGTGACTGGATTCGAACCAGTGATCCTGGAGTCAGAGTCCAGTGCCTTAACCGCTTGGCCACACCCCAATGTCCATAACTAGTATAGCAAAATGAGCAGCTGAGATCAACAAGAAAATTAGATAAGGAAGATCTCACCAGCGGTGAAATCTTCCTTTACTTCCTAAGTACTCTTATTGATAAGCAATTGTGATTTTCTTGATTGTCAGTCTGGTACCGCTGCTGGCTCTGAAGGTCAAGAATGAAGTTTCGGTACCTACATCACTCCTGATCTCCAGCACCTGATTTGATTTGAGCAGTGGTGCGTCAATGGTAAAAATGTTGGATTTCATTTGGTGAGGCGAATCAATCTCTTTAGTATTATTGTTATCTACGAAGACTTGGAAAATGCCTCCCTCTTGCGGTCCAAACTCACCAAACTCAACAGTGATCACATAGGGTTTGGACAAGTCCAGGCAGCCTACTGTTTCAAAGTCCCACATCGATGTTTTGGCTTCCTGGTAAGCAAAAGGCATGCCGAAGGCCCAGCGTGACCCTTCACTCATGATCATCTTTCCATCTTCAATAAAGGTTCCGGTCCATTTAGCCAGCATTACAAACAACGGTTCTTCTGCATTGCCGGGATGATGAGCATATTCCGGGCTGAAAAATGTGTCAAAATCCACATCAAAGACAATCTCGAAAGGTTAGCGAGCTGGCAGCGCCAACGCTGGTTAACCCGGCCATCAATACTACGATCATCACAACGGTCAACAGCTTCCTGTTCATTCATTACCCCTCCTGCGTGTTTGGATATCAGCTATTTTGTAAGTTGATCCTCGATTACTGATAGTCAATGCTGATCCGCTTGATATTAACCTGAGCGCCGCTGTTGGTCCTAAACTGGATAAATGAGGCTGCAGTCCCAAGATCTGATTTGATCACAAGAGTATCGTTAGATTTAATATCGCTGACATTAATCTGGTAAATACTGCTAGCCATGCCATGAATCGAATTTGCTTCTGTGGTGGTGTTGTTGTCAACCATGATCTGGAAGAATCCACTCGGTTCACTGACAGCCTCGCCAAACTCGATAGTTATTGCATATGGTTTGGACAAATCCAAATAACCGACCGTTTTACTGTCCTCTTTTGTCGTTTTGATACCACCTTCCAGATAAGTGGAGGGAGCACCAATCGCCCAACGGGCACCGTTCATCGAAAACACTCCGGCATTGATCTGGATCTTTGAACCACTGCTTAATATTCCACACAATGGTTCATCAGCCATATTCGGTGCATGGGTATATTCAGCGGTAAAAAAAGTGCTTCTCTCGGCTTCGGCAAAATCAATCACCAGCGGCAGCGCCTTTTCATCGTGAACAACCTTGACAGAGACGGTCACAGGTTCAAGCTCACCGCAGCTCACGGTGATTGTTGTTTCGCCGACCGCCTGAGCAACAACCTTTACTTGAGCACCTGTTTCTTCACTAAGTGTGGCAACTGCTGCATCTGCAATTTCCCAGGTAATTTGCTCATCGGTAATCAGATCCACAACCTCTGCAGTCAATTCAACCTCAGTTTCTCCAGTCGCCAGATTCAAAACTACTGATTCAGGAACTACTTTGAGATAAGGGGTTTTTGAGAAAAAAGAAAAACAACCAGACAACCCCAACGCCATCAGTAGTACAAACAAGAACAGAAAACGTTTCTTGGTCATTTGATTCCCTCCTGGTGCTTTTGGTTCTCAGTCTGTTATTGCTGTAACGCGAATCAGTTTCAGTATAAGATATTATATCTGTGCTGTATTGTAATAAATCGAGATGTTTTGGTAATCTGATTGTCAATTTATAAAGAGCTTAATCAATTAGCGAAGCTATTAAGCTCTGATCTCAGGAAAAAGCATGGCACCCATAAAATGCTCTTGGAAATCAGCCCTCGCTGACAGCTCAACATACTTAATCCTCTGCTTTAATTTGTCAACTCTCGCCCTGGCGCTGCGATCAAGCAAATAATGCTTGGCACCAGCCCCGGCGCCATTGCCCAGTTTCACCACCTTTGTCAGCAGACTTTGGGGTAGCAAGCCTAAAACGGCTGCGCTCTCAGGATTTATATAATTGCCAAACCCGCCCGCAAGGTAGAGCCGGTCAATGGCTGTTTCTGTGATGGCGGCTTCGCTCATTAATACCTGAATTCCGGCAGCAATTGCACCGGCAGCCAGCTGGTATTCCCGCACATCCTTTTGGGTCAGGAAGATCTCTTTGCCCGGAACAACCCGGTACGCCGGTTGTCCCTGATACTCAGTTATTGACAATCCTGTTTGAAATGCACCGGTGGAGCTGAGAAAGCCTCGGGAGTACAAAGACGCAATGATATCCACCAACCCGGAGCCGCAAATTCCTTGGGGTTCTTGATTGGCAATGGCCTGATAGCGAATCTCACCACTGCTCTCCAGCTGATAACTGGCAATGGCTCCGGGTATGCCGCTCATGCCGAAGGCAATATTAGCACCTTCGAACGCCGGCCCTGCTGCAGCGGAACAGGCGAACATCTTTTCTTTGTTCCCCAAAATGATCTCCCCATTAGTGCCAATATCTACGAGCAACCGCCATTGGTTGGATTCGAAATCGGCAGCCAGCAGATCCGCAATGATATCCGCGCCCACATAACCTGACACACAGGGTAGTAATTCCACAATCCCGTCAGGATGGATCCCCAAACCCAGCTCCCGGGCGGAAAACTCCATCCCATCGGTGAAAATGGGGACATAGGGGGCATTGGCAATGCTGGCCGCATTCACCCCAAGAAGTGTGTGGAGCATTACAGTGTTGCCAACAAAGACAGCGTGGTAAATCTTGGTGGTATCAATGCCGTGTTTGCGAACCAGATGCTGAATCCCCTGATTAAGGGACTCCAACAGAGTGTCCTGCAGTTTTTGAACACCATCAGCGCGGTTGATTGTATAGTCGATCCTTGTGATCACATCACCGCCGTAACGACTTTGGGGATTGGCAAAGGCATGGACACCCACTTGTGCCCCGTTGGTCAGATTGAGAAGATAAAGTACTATTGTGGTGGTACCGATATCAACAGCAAGCCCATAATATCCTGACTTGGCTGCAACTGCTTGAGGATCGTCAATATCCAGTACTTTGCCGTCGCTGAAAGTTACCAGCAGATCCAGTTTTTGCTCTAATTCTCCCAAACGGCATAATGCCTGGGATGCAATTTCTTTGCGTCCCAGCTGTTGCTGAATCCGCTGCCAATAATCGTCCTGTTGGTCAATGCGCGGTTGTTCTAGGCGAATCTCCTCCTGCCTGACATGGGGGTTCAGCTGAACATCACCGCCAGAATCATCAGCAAGGATTACCAGTTGATCAGTGGGTGACAAGTCAATCTCCAGATTGCCGGTGACTTTGAGCTGACAGGCCAGGCGGATGCCGTCTTCAATTTGAGCCTGGGTAAGATGCTGCCTTTCCGGATCCGTCAACTCGACGGCACTACCACTTACCCTAACCAAGCATTTTCCGCACCTGCCCTTGCCTCCGCAGGGACTGTACACACTGTATCCATACTGATGCAGCAACTCTAACAGGTTTGCGCCGGGCGGGCATAGGATTGTTTCTACCCTGTTTTGCATCCTCAATTTGATTTCCAACTCCATGGTTGACACCTGCCTTCTGCAATCCAAAGCGTATACTCTGCTCAATTGATTCCACAATTAAAATGCTGGGCTCTTTAGTACCCAGCATTTGATTCTGCCAAATCTATATGGATTCCTCTAATCAAGCAATCCTTCATATCGCAAGTTGAACAGTCGTGACTGTATTTTGCTGGCTCAATCTGTTTGCCGTAACCCAAGATCACCGTCAGTGATTTTGATGGTTCCATCAAGCATGACTCGGTAAGGGTAACTCCGATTCGCTCCGGTTGGAGGAACTGAAAGATCCGCTTCTGTTCCGGCAGTGGAAACTTGATCGCTCCGGGAGAGACGAAACTGGTCGCTCTATAGCCCTGGCTGCCTAACTCCGAAACTAGGTACTGCCAGAACTTGTGGGCCAAAATTTCCACCAACAAGGAACTGATCACATCTGTCAGATAGCCGCAGAAAGCGTCTTCTTGGGACACGGCGGCGATGGCAGCATCGGTCTTGCTCCCCAGTGTCACCAGACCGATGATTATCCCCTCACACTCGGCTATAGTCTGATACAACATTTCACTGGTGAGAATCTGCCCGTCCAGAAGCTCAACCTGATCATCCCCAACAAGCCTGAAGGATGTACTGCGGTATATTGCTTTCGGATCTGCTGCTATTATTGCCAATCCCAGATACTCCGTAATAAGATCATTGATCTCCTCTCCGGCGCTATCGGGGTTCTGATAACCAATAGCCCGTAAAATGATCTCCCGGGGCAGCTGGTACCCGACCTCCGAATTCAAGCTCAGGGTATTCTCCATGTCAATACTTTCCATATTCCTTTGCCATCCTGACCATTGTTCTGGCATGTTCAAAACCTAAATTGGCAGGATACTCACAGCCGGTTGCCAGAATAAACCCGCCGCCTGCTTTGTAGTCATCGATCTCCCTGCGGCATTCTTCTTCTAAATCCTCCTGAGTGCAAGTCAACAGCCAGGTGGGAGGGATACGGCCGATCAAAGTCACTTTTGAACCATATTTCTCTTTTAATTCCTGTGGTGATTGACAGTCATCGGGAAGATGGAGGAATGATATGGCAGTTGGCTGCATGGCCTCAATCTGGGCATCAAAGTATATGCCATTGCCGCAGTTGTGAATCATCACCTGAGCGCCATGCTCCCGAATCCGCTCCGCAATGCGTTTCACGTACGGGCCTTCAAATTCCAGCCACATGGACTTTCTCATGATCGACTGGGATGCAAACAGAGTATCCAGCATAACAGCTGGGACACCCGTAGCAGCCAAAGCATCGATATACTCCAGCAAAGTCTCGGTCACGGCTGCTACACCGTTTTTGACAGCGTCGGGATCATCAAGAATGTCCATAAATAGATTGGCCTGCCCGCGCATCATGCTTAAAACTCCTAAGGGGCCAAAGACAAAGGCTACTACCGGAACTTCAGCGCCTTTGCTCTTCATCAAACGATCACAGAGCTTGACCATGCCCTTCATTCTGACCGAATCTTTGAACTTGATTGGCTGTAAAGCATTGATATCAGCAATACTCTTCAGCATGTAATTGTGAAAGTCCGGATGGGCTGCTTCGTTTTCCGGGTAAATGATCGGTTGGCCAAAATCGGCTGCTTCCACCGACAGATCGATCAGGGTACAGATAATGTCCAGATCAAATTCCTCGGTTACCTTTTCATATGCTTCAGCACAAACATCCATATCTGTACTCCAACGGGGATAAGGTGCACCAACCAGTTTCCTGGCGACACCGCACATCAATGGATAGACCGGAATACGATCTGCTTCTTTGTGCTGCAGGGTTAAAGTAACTCGCTCAATAGGCTTCATAGTCTCCCTCCTCAAGGCCTTTGCTTACAGCTAAAGGACTAGTTGTTTTGCTGCACTTGCAGCTTCAGCTGCATTTTTGCAATAAACATCCGCACCAATCTGATCGGCGAAACTCTGGGTTAGCGGCGCTCCTCCAACCATAATTTTGACCTGATCCCTTAATCCAGCGTCAGCAACAGCATCAATAACCGCTTTCATTTCACCCATGGTTGTCGTCAGCAGGGCAGACATGCCCAGGATGTCCGGCTGGTGTTCTTGAACCGCCTCAACAAATCTCTCTGCCGCGACATCAATGCCCAGATCGACAACCTCGAAGCCGGCTCCTTCCATCATCATCCGCACCATGTTTTTGCCAATGTCATGGAGGTCGCCTTTAACCGTGCCGATCACTACTTTGCCAATAGGTTTTATGCCTGCTTCGACCAGTTTCGGTTTCAATGCTTCCATTCCCGCATTCATGGCTCTGGCTGCAATCAGAACTTCAGGTACAAAAATCTCGTTGTTCTTGAATTTGACGCCAATAATGTCCATGGCTGACAGCATGCCTTCTTCCAGGATCCGTTTGGGCTCAATCCCTTCGCCCAGGGCCGTGGCAATACCCTGCCTGACGCCGTTAACATCTCCTCTTTGCAGTGCTTGCGAAATTGCCTGTAGTACCTGCATCATGACCCTCCTCATGTTTTGCGTATACATTTGCTTTGATTATAGCAAACATAACAGAAAAGGTATTGTAATAATCCTAGTGATTTTTATACTATTTTTCCCACTTAAAAACTCCCTGATGACATTGAGCCATCAGGGAGTATGGTCGTTTTTTTATTGGTATTCAATGGTAATCGATTTAATATAGATCTCCATACCTGAATTAGCCCTGAAACATAAGAATGAGGTTTCGGTTCCTTTGTCGGATTCAATTACCAGTGTTGCATTTGGTTCGATATTTCCACTATGTACACTGAATTTATAAATGCTATCCAATCTAGTCCCTCCTTCATGCTGCAGAATACCGGTGGCAAAATAACGAGAATAAGGTATACTGTTTTCAGGTGATCAAAATGCGTAAAATCAAATACGTTTATTTTAAGAACATGGAAACAACCAACGGGCAAACGGCGGACAATGCCTTGGTGATCAACCACTGCGGCCATGAAATGTGCCGGCCCGGCCACTCTTATGGGCCGGCTATCAGAAATCATTATTTGATAACCTACATTGAAAGCGGCCGTGGCATGCTGTATATCAACAATGAGCAATATCACTTAGGCCCCGGCCAGATCTTTGTAATCACACCGAATGTTTTGCACCACTACATTGCTGATGCCAATGATCCTTGGGCTTATTACTGGGTCGTCTTTCAAGGTTCGATGGCCGATACATATCTCCGTATGATGCAGATCAATCCCGAATCTCCTATTATCAACTGCACCAACAGAGAGCAAATCAAAGACATATTCCAAGAGATGCTCCAGACCGACTCTCTGGTGATTGGTAGTGAGATTAAAGCCCTTGGCTTACTTTATACTCTGATCTCTGCCTTGATCAACAACCAGGTTGAAGCCGGGTATGTCAGTGCCACTGCTGATTACAGCGGTAATAAAGATCTGATCTTGGAGCAGGCTCTCAGGTTTATTGAAAATCATTACAGCCACGATATTTCCATTGCGGAAATAGCTGCCCATGCCGGAGTCAGCCGCTCATACCTGTTTATGATCTTTAAGGAGAAACTGAATCTCTCACCACAGCAATATCTGACCAAAATCCGCATTCAGCATGCTGTCAATCTGATGCAGCAGCCGAATCTGACCATTTCACAAATCGCCCGTTCAGTGGGGTATCAAGATCCACTGCACTTTTCCAAGACCTTTAAGAAACACAAGCGGATGGCTCCAGCGGAGTACCGCAAGCAGCTGACCCGTGAGAAGCAGTAACCCTCTATTTGGCCTGCTGCCAAAATACTACTTTATCGTAGGTTCTGCCGTAACCGTCATAGTTGCCGTGAATAAAGCCCCGCCCTGAGTTATACCGGGGCACTGCATCCCAATCACCACGAACAGCTGTCTCCAGCGCGATCAAGGCAAAAGCTTCCTCAGAATCAGTTGGAGCATAGATATTGTTTTTGCCCGCAAAGAACCCTTCATTGAAGTACTGGCCAATGATGTTGTCTCCGATGCGGCAGGCAAGTTCCAAATAAGCTGTTTCATGTGTCCCACGATAAATATCCAACAGGCTGAACAAGGCTACCGGATCTGCATTGGGTGTGGCCATGTTCAGATCCATCTCTTCTCCCGGCTGAACACCCAGATCCCCCAATTGATGATCCATGGCTACCCGCCGTGCAACCTTCCAGAGCAAGGGATCCTGAGTGAGGCGATAGCCCAGGGCAAATGATAAGAGGTAAATGCTTCCGGCTCGCCTTGGCAGCAGAACTGTTCCCTGTTCTCCGTAATATCCTGAACGCTTCAGCTGATAGCCGGACAGATCGGTGCCATCGCTCCACATTGGTTTTACTGTGCTCTCTTCCATGTTATAAGCATACTGAGCAAACGCCCGCAGCCCTTCATGGGTCCAGCTTAGAAATTCCTGTCCCGCATCCTCTAGCATTTCAGCAATCTGCAGTTGGATAATGGCATTCTTGCCATAGATTTCATCGTGTTCTTTATGAAGGAATCTGCCCTCCAGGGCGAGATCACCGAATTCATGGCCAAACTGACGCTGAGCCCGATCACCTGATGTCTGCCAGGCATATTGAATGTTGTCGGGATCGTCCGGTGGCCCGGCTTGATTACGGGATTGACTGTATTGAAAAGCGCCCAGTTTGGTAACGGGATCTCGGGCATTGACATACTGCTGGGCCAGGGTTTTGGCCCACTGCAGTGGTTTTTCGTTTCCAGTAAAGGAATAGAGCATAGCACCGGCGTAAATCAAATCGCTGCCGCAGTTGATAAAGGTTAACCCTTCAGCCACGAAAAACGGCTTCGCACCAATGAATTCGTTTTCCCAACCATTCTGGAAATTCTTGGCAAAAGGCCCGGAAATCCCCGTCCGCAAAGGTTTGTCGAAACGTAACTCCACATCGAGCCCGGTCTTCGCTGCTGCCAATCGTTTTGGAAAGTTTTGGTGTGCCTGGTAAATTGTGACGGCAACTCCACCTTGAGCACCGTTCCAATCTGCCCAAAAAGTACCGTAAAGAGTTTCCGGGATCTGCTCGTTAGGTTCATATAGGATCTGTTCGGCGTCAATTTTGTGCTCTAAAGCATCTCCCGCTTCACTCGATCTGATAGTGGTTCTGTAGTTCGACACTGCCACAGCAGTCCGGACCGGCGCTGCATGGGGATTGAGGTTAAGATGCCAGCCTAATCCTGAAAGTTCAAGATCGGCTTCACTTCGATTAATCACTTGGTAATCAATCCACAGCCATGGTTTCCCGGCAAAAGCATAAATCCGTACCAAAAAATCCAGGACTTTGGCTCCGTCAGCGTTCAGGTGTGTACCCGAAGCCTCCAATACTGCCCGGACCGGCCCGGATTCAATCATAGACCATCCTGGTTTTGTAATAACCGTATAATATCTTTGCCCATCCTTCAAGACCCCAAGTTCTGCCATACTGCGGTGATCAAGACGCCAGCCTTTGTAGACTGCCTCGTGAAAGAGCCCTCCGTCAGCTGGATCCGCAAGGGTAACCACCAGATCTCCGGTGCGAAGCTGCAAGCGGTGCTCATGTTCTGCAACCAATACAGGAACCAGAGGTTGTGCTGTGGACTTTGTAAACCGAAGCTCAAATTCCTGAGCACTGTTGGCAGGAAGATCAGCGAGAAAATTAATCAACAGCCATTTGATACTGCCATCAGGCCAAACAGCTGTGATGCGTGACTGGGTTGGTAATAGCTGTTCACCACAGTAGACTTGTACATCAGCAGCATCCCTCAGAGCAGCCTTGGGAATTGGCATGGCTGCAGTTACCGGTTCTTGCAGGCGCTGATATCGAGCAAGTTTTTCGACCTTGAATTTCATCGAATATACTCCTTTTGTTTCTCCGGAGGTGTTCAGCTCTGTGCGGTTGCGGAAAAGGTTACCAGGTAAATTGATTATTGCAACTGTATCTTAACACCCAGACTGGAAAAAATAAATGGATAAATGTTAAGTAATAATGTGATAATGTTTACAGCCAGATTGAGCCTGCAGAAGGGTTGTATGATTTTGCAATTTTCTGTCTTTTGCTGCCAAAAAGAAAAGCCCTGCTGGGCGCTAGGGCTTAATCCAAGGGGCAGGTTCTGCTTTGACAACCTGATTGGTTGAATCAATCTGCTCCAGACTGATAAAGGACACATAATCCTCCACCAGCTTCGCTGAGGGTTGTTCCATTTCGATTAGAACGCCGGTCCCCACCACTTGCGACTCAAATTCTGCCATTAGCTCTGCCAGTCCCCGCAGTGTGCCTCCAGCCCGCATGAAATCATCCACCAGCAGCACCCGCGAACCGACAGGCAAAGCTCTCCGGGCAAGGGACATGGTCTGGATCCGCTGTGAAGATCCGGCAACATAGTTGACCGTAACAACAGAACCCTCACTGACTTGTGAGATCCGGCGCACAACCACCATGGGGACATTCAAGTAATGGGCCGTGGCTAATGCCAATGGAATTCCGCTTGTCTCCACCGTTACGATATACTGAGGATCCAAACCGGCGAAATACGCGGCAAATATTTCACCAATCTCACGAATCACTACGGGATCAGAAGTCAGGTCACTTAGATAAAGAAATCCGCCAGGAAGAATTCGTCCGGGGTCCGAAAGCTTCTGGCAGAGCCGATCAATGCGTGTGAACAACTCAGTGCGGGATAACTTTGGCACATACCGCACTCCCCCGGCCGCTCCGGGCAGCGTTTCAACCTTTCCCAGCTCCTTCTCGGCAAACGCTTCTTTGATCACTGCCAGGTCTTCACTGAGGGTTGACTTTGCTGCTCCAAACATCTGGGCGAAATCGGATAAGGAGAACAGCTGATGGGGATGCTCACTAAGAATTTTGGTTATAATTGCAATGCGGTGACTCCGGCGCATAGCCCACCTCCTGACTTTACTGCTGGCTTAGGATCCTTTGAGCCAGCTCCCAATCACTGGGTTTGTCCACATCGGTGCCGATCTGAGGATACGAGGTAATAACCGCTTTGGCATTGATTCCAAAAAGATGCTTGACTCTTCGTTCAACCTCCGCAATGGTAAGACAGCGGAAAATAAACTTGATCAGGATTCGGAAACCCAGTAGTTTGACAATCTCAAACGGTTTTTTCCGCAGCGCTACCACTCGATGAATCACTTGCTGGGATTCTTGGATAAATTTGGGTGCAACCAACACCATATTACCGCCTGTAAATGTACCATCTTTTATCTTCACATATGTCCGCCCCACACCAGGGTAGACAGCTTCATTCACTTCCTTGCTGACAATCGGATAAAACAAATCTTGAGTATGGTCCCGGCAGCGGGTAAGGAAATCATCAACTGCTGCAGAAGTCAGCATGGGAATATCGGAAGTCACAACCAGCACATGATTTTCCGCCCCCAGATAGTCCATGCCAATTTCAATGTTTTCCACCAGAGACTGGCCGCATTCCAGCAAAACGACACCGTCATCCATGTACTCCTTAAACTCGGCATAGCCGACCACAACAATCCTGTTTACCTGGGCCGAGTTTCTCAGAGCCTCAACTACATAGCTCACCATCGGCTTGTCATTGATCAGGATTAGCGCTTCGTAAGGGCTGGAACTGACTTCCTGTAATTTACCATCGTTTTTCGCACCTGCAAGGACTATCGCATCGACTTGCATTAATGTGCCACCTCTATTCCTTTACAACTGAGATCCCGACAGTCCATGGTTGAGTGATCGTCATCCAGCACTGACCCTGCCAAAGCTGAACAAACCCTTCGGCCAACTTTGATGAAGTGAAAACGCCGACCACTGTCGGGCCGCTGCCGGACATGAAACTGGCTTTCGCTCCGGCTTGTACCAGTCGTTCCCGCCATAAGCCAATCTCCGGAACCAACTCTGTGCTGATTGATTCCAAGGCGTTGCCAAAACAACAAGTTATATCTTGTCCCTCCTGCAGTGCTTGAACAAGTCTGCTGGTATAGCGATCACCGAAAGTACTTGGGTTCAAGGCTTGATAAACTGCTCTTGTACTGATTGCAGGATTGGGCTTTACCAGGACGAATTCAAAATGGCCAATTGGTGGGAGTTCAGTGAGTTGATCCCCGATACCTTCCGCTAACAAGGTTCCCCCTTGAAGGCAAAAGGCTACATCGGCACCTAGCTGCACAGCTAGTTTCTTAAGCTCAGGCAAACTAAACGGGGCTTGATACAGCTGATTCAATGCCCATAATACGGCAGCTGCATCAGCACTGCCCCCAGCTAGACCTGCTGCTATCGGCAGGTTCTTTTCCAATAAGATCTTCGCGCCCCATCTAAGCTGCGCCGCTTTGAAAAACAGCTCCGCCGCTTGATAGGCCAAGTTTTCATGGGTTGGCGCCATGTTGATGCTAGTCTGTAAGTCCAGCCCCGTATCTGTCCTCACAACCGTTAGTTTGTCTGCGAGACTAATCGACTGCATCACACTGCGAATCTGATGATAACCATTGCTGTAGCGCCCGATCACATCCAGGCTTAGGTTGATCTTGCCATGGGCTTTGACCACAATTGACCGCATGTATTCACCCCATTACGTTACAATTATTCAGCATGTGGGTGAATTTTCCTGCATTTATTGGTGGATCGTTTTTCACCGGTGTAAAAGCAGCCAGGCACTTACAGCCATTAATCCAATCCCGATCCCTTTCCACCAGTTAAATGGAATCGGCTCCAGGCCAAACAAACCCAGATGATCAACAAGAGCAGCCATGGATACCTGACCGACAATAATGGCAGTAGTCGCCGCTGCCACTCCGGTTTTCTCAATACTTACCATCACTCCATACACAATTCCCACACCAAGAATCCCGCCAATGAAATTATACCAGGGCACCTGCTTTAGCATCTCCCACTGTGATTTGCCCACGCCAAACAACAGCAGCACGAGGGCGAACCCGGTTCCCACCAGATGGACGATAAAGGTTCCCGGCACAAGGCCAATTTTTTTGCTCAAAGCCGTGTTTAATGAACCTTGAATTGCCATGGCAACACCGGAAACAGCTGCTGCCAGCAATGCCAGCATTTAATTACCTCCTCTGTTAGTCAGACTTGTGCCGTCATAGTATTGCCCTTTTTTGGCAAATTAAAATGGGTCGGTGCGACCCATTTCCGTTATTCAAAGCCTATGCCGTCAAGGTCTTCCGGGGGATGCAGAGTTTATCTCCCGGCAGAAGCCGCATCGGCTCCCGCTCCCGCAGCCATGAGTTGGCCTCAAGGATCGCCTCCAAAGAGGTATGATACTGCCGTGACAATTTCCATAAGGTATCAGTCTCATGGACGAATACATAGGTGATCGTAGGCGGATCTTCTTCCAGCGGCGGCACTTCCACGGCCTCAACCACAATATCTCGCTGCACTGGCTCAATCACCTTCAGCTGGCTCCGGTAGGTAATATCTGCCTCAATGGTCTCCCGGTTGATAAGATCGAGATTAATCTGCACAACATCAATGTCCAGCTCCGCAACCATGCCCGGCTGAACCCCGCCAATGGCAATCACCTGTTGAAACGGCACCGCATTGCTGAAGGACGCCCTGTACAACGGTTTATGTTCGTCTTCTGTATGGGCAAGATATGTGACATCGATACTGATTGCCCCTTCAACAAAGACTTTATCATCGTCGACACGGTAATCCACGTTGACCACTTTGCCTTCAGAAACAACAATTTCTCTGATCGGCGGATAATTACTGGTCAGTTCGATGACACCTTGGGCTGCCGCTTGTTGGCTTTTCTCATTCACTACATTATCAAGCATCACGGTTTCGGTCCGGCTTTCAACGACCAGACCTCCGGATCCGGTCAAGGCATTAACAATCCGGATTTGTTTCGACTCATACAGATCCAGTTTAAACCGCAGATCGCCGGCTAGAGAAAAGCTGTTGTTTGCCAGATTTGCGTCTACTTTCAGATCAGCCATGACTTCTGGCCTCACGGCAATTTCTGCAGTCTTGGTATCGTTTGGAACACTGACCGTGAATGGGAATGCTCTTGGATAGGCCCAGGATTGAATATGACTCTCTTCATTCAGATAGATTAGATGCAGATCAAGATTGCCGGATAGGGTAATCTGGTTTTGTTCAACTTGAGTCGCTTCGATCCGAGGTTTGACTTGTGCGTTCAAAACAAATTTGATCTGATCTTCCGTTTCCACTGCCAACTCTCGCTCCACACTCAATGCAGTAGTGGCGGTCTTCAACATGGATTGGATCGTAAAAACACCTTCTTCGACTGCCAGTTTCTTTGGTGGCTTGACGCTGGCATTTGTGACGGCTTGAATGCAATGCTGCTTTTTTACCCTTGCAGAGAACTGCACCAGTACATCTACGTCCACTGTCCTCTGGTCGGACTTCAGCGCCCATTCCAGGCCCAAAAGCTCGGCCTTGGCTTGGACCAGCATCCCTTCTTCCGCACCAATGACCTCTACATAATCGCTGAAGGTAATTGCCTGACGGTATGAGACCACTTGATAATTTGGCGGTTCACCATCGAAGTCTTCCGCAACATAGACTAGTTTCAGATCAATGTACCCCTCTAAATTGACTTTATCTGTGGCTGCCGCTGCATCGCTGACTATGGCTGTTGGTTTGATCCAGACGATCCTGCCGATACTGGGAGCTGATCCTGACAGATCCAGTGTTGTCTGGAGTACCGCTTGGGCTGAATTCTCACCTACCAGACTCTCCACATGTAAAACTTCTTCTTTTATGTTGAGACTCATTTTGTTCCCCCCTTGTATTTACCCCTTATGTTTACCCCTTGTGCTTACGCCACAATTCAGTTATATATATGACACATCGTCCAAAAAGATGTTACAAAGTAACCAAAGCTGAGTTGCAAAGTGACAACCTTTACAGATTTCTGTTGATGCTGAAGTGGTTCCGGATCCTGGCCCAGAACCGCTGATCTTCCTCACCGATGCGGTCGATGACAATGCCGGCTAGATTGTAACGATTGGCCAAGGCCAGGATTTGATTCAACTGTTCCAAAGATGAGATCCTTAACAGCCACTCCGCTTGTTGATGAAAAAACCGGTAAAAGGATTTGCCCTGACTGTCTGCCTCCAGCCGTGCCCCGTGGCGGAAAGTTCTGGCCATGGCTTCGCCATAACTGAGCCGCTGCCAGGTGTCAGGTTCTGCCTGATTCCACATTAACGCATAAACCGGTACCGCCAATAGAATTTTGTATGCCGGCACATAATTCAGCATCCGGTGGAGCGCCTGCTCATACCGACTTTTGTCCAGAATTGGATTGTTCCATTCCGGCAGCGGCAGTTTCACCACAACCTGGTCCACAATTCTGCTGACCGCAGCAAAGTCTATGCCGCCGAGAAGGTTCCAGCGGGGCATTTCCCAGGTTAGGGTGATAATCAGGCGGCGGGCTCCGATCTGTCTTTTTACAGCACGTAAAAGCTTAAAATACCGGTAGCCGTCAACCCGGGAAATGTGCTCCCACCCAAGCCAAATCCCATCTGCTTTGGCCACAAGTTCCCGACATAACTGGAGGAAACTTTTCCGCATTTTCCGCCTGGTCAAGATGGTGTGGATGCTGATCAGCTGTTCAGCATCGTCAAATACAATCTGGGCAATCTTTGGGCACTTGATGGCCTGGACGAAACGGGGGACTCCCTGTTCTGGGTTCATGGAAAAAAACACCCCGGTCATCAGTTCTTGATTGACAGCGAAGGATTCTTGGGCCTGAATGCCCTCTCCCAGCACTCCCCACACTTCCCGGTCATAGAAAATCAGCTGCTGGCCCGGGTATATGTCCTTTTTGTGATGATCAAAAAAGGCTTCGGGGCCCACGTGGTATTGTCCGGCAATACTGCTTAAGGTTTCGCCCGGTTGGACAACATGCACCCGGCGGGTGATGGGCAGTTTTGCCTGGTTAAGCAAGGCAAACACTTCCTCACCGGCAATGCCGTCGATTTTAAGCCGGTAATCGCGCTGAAAAAACTGGAGCGCTTCTTGAGTCAAATAGCCAAAAATATGATCAACCGGACCCGGTTCATAACCAAAATCCTTCAACCTTTGCTGCAGCTGGCCCACATCACTGCCGCGGGATCCCAGTTTGAGAACCCGTGCCCCCAACTTGAAGTTTTTCTTTCTGCCCAGCATGCTTTCACGCCCTCTCAATAGAAAAACTATGAACGGGCATAAAAAAAAAGCACCGTTTTCGATCGGTGATGCTTAACGATGCTTTTTAATACAGTTTGTTACATACCTTCAGCTGTGCCACAAGCGGCGACTCCAATCCGGTGATTGTCAACAGTCAGTTCAACAGTCTGAGTCAAAATGTCTGCATACGTGTAAGAAAGCCTTTTGATAGCACTGGATTTATCCAACCTAATCACGAAGATGTTAGGGTAAGTGTTCTCAAGGATGCCTTCTGCTTCCACAACTTTCTTACGTCCTTTGTTTGCCTTGAGTCTGATCTTCTTACCAACACAAGCATCCAGGTTGAGCTTAATCTGCTCCAAAGGATTGGTATTTGTTGGCACTATGCTCACCTTCACCTTCCTTTTGAAGTGTGCTAAGTTAATTATACTACAGTGTCCAGTGCTTGTCAAACAAAATATTGTATCAAGAACCAAAGCCTGTGTCAAGGTGGAAATTTACATTTTCGTGCTTTTTTTCTCCAGTTTTTGTCAAGTATAGGACTCTGTGGGCAGCCATGACTCAATCCGAGGGAAACCCTGCCTCAGCTTGCCGCGGGTTTCAATACCTCCAATGCCATCTTTACCGCTGATGGTGGTATAAAACAGCTCAGGCAGATTAACCACCTGGGTAAAAGGTGTGTAGGCCAATTTTTCCGCGACAAAAACCGGATCATAACAGTGGATCATAACCCGTTCAGGGGCACTGGCAAAATTTGCTCCGGCCTCGATCAACGATTCAAAATGGCTTTGACAGGCGCCGGCAATAATTGCCAGCCCGTCACGATTGGAGTCATAAAGACGAGCTTGCTTCACAGTTTCCACGAAGTATTGGCTTGAGCGGTAATTTATCAAAAAATCCCGGTTGCTCTGCTTGCGCAGTAATCCATCATGCCCTGTGATCACCAGGATATCTGGTTGGTACTTCTCCAATACCTGCCTAATCTTTTTCGGTTGTTCCGCCTCCGGAATATGCAGCCCAATGACGGGGACATTGAGATTGCGGTATAAGGCCAGGCATTGATTAAGATAGTGTTCTTCCCCATCCACGTGCAGCACTTTGCCCGGTACAGGTACATAATCAGACTTTACTACTTCCAACCGGTAGTTCTGCTGTGGTATTGGCTTGGTCCGCTGCAGCATAATCTGGGAGATGATCGATTTTAATCCCGATGAGCCGCTCGCTTTAGTCCGGTAATCGAGGACAATCAGATCATCCAGCGGACTGTCAGCAAAGAGACGGACATTGACACCGATCAACTGGGCAATAGGCGGATCGGTGCCAAGGATGCGCCGAACATAAAACACAATGTCTTGGCCGTAAGAACGGCGCGTGACCATATCACCCACGCTAACCTTTTTCATGTGGACACCTCCGCTGATATACAGTTTATGAAACTGAAAAAAAGTAGTGCTTTCCTCACACAAAATAGGAAAGCACTACTTCTTACAGGCTAACAATTTGTTGGCCAGCTCACAAAACTGATCTAGCGAAAGCGCCTCTCCCCGGACTGTGGGAGGCAGGTTCAGTTCATGGAGAATATGGTCAAGCTGTTGATCCGGGACACCCCAGTCTTGACACAAATCATGCAGTGTATTTTTCAGTGTCTTGCGCCGCTGGGAAAATGCAGCCCGGATTACTGCAAACAGAGACTCCCGCTCCACCTGCCAAAGCGGCGGGCGAGGACTCAATCTGATGACTGCTGATTCTACCTCGGGAGGTGGGACAAACACCGTTTTAGGAACCTTGGCTATGATTTTAACATCGGCATAATACTGGATCACCAGAGTCAATAAACCATAGTCCTTAGTCCCGGGGGAGGCCCGAATCCGTTCGGCGACTTCTTTCTGCACCATCACCACAATCGGGTCAAAAATGAGGTCTCCCTCAAGGGCTTTGATCAACAGCGGCGAGGTCAGGTAATATGGCAGGTTTGCTACCAGGCTCACCCGCTCTCCGTTCCAGCTTTGATCCTTTAAAAGCTGTTCCCAATCAAGTTTGAGAGCATCACCAGCAACCAAGCGGACGTTATCCAGCTTTTGATTCTCTTGAAAGACAGTCACCAAATCAGGATCAATCTCAATGGTGATCACCTGCCGGCACTTTTGGGCCAAGGCATAGGTTAATGTACCCAATCCCGTTCCGATTTCCAATACAAACTGATCTGGCTGCAGCCCGGCGCTGGCCACAATTTTCTGCAGGATGTTGCGGTCCACAAGAAAGTTCTGGCCGAAACGCTTTTTGAAGCGAATCTGATATTGCTGCATCAAAGCTTTTACTGTCCGTGGGCTGACTAGTTGATTGTAATCCACAATAAAACTTCCTTCCCGCAGGGCTGGGGCCTAAATCGGATCTTGCTCCCAAAACAGCAAATCCAATCTGCCGTTGGTCAGTTCGTTCAACTTCTGATTAATGTATTGTTGATCATATTCGTCCAAGTTATCCAAGAGGACCAGTATCTGATCAAACTGCTCCTCAGTAATGAAGCCTTTGCTCAAGAGCTGTTCACACACGGCTATAAACTTTAACCGCATCCGCTCCAGTTCTTCAAACAACCCCATGGTTCTCACCGCCTACTGTACATATTCATCAATAAAGCGTGTGTACTCCTTAACGAACTTCAGTTTCACCGTCCCGGTTGGCCCTTTTCTCTGCTTGGCGAAAATGATTTCCACTTCACCTTGAGTACCTTCAGCTGCCGCTTCTTCCGGATGATAATAGTCATGGCGGTACAAGAACATCACAACATCTGCAAATTCCTCAATATTGCCGGAATCCCGGAGGTCTGACATCAAGGGTCGTTTGTCGATACGACTCTCAACTCCCCGGTTCAGCTGTGAGATCAGGATAATAGGCACATCCAGTTCCCCGGCTAAATCCCGCAGTTCCCGCACCATCTCGCCTACTACCAGTGCCCAGTTCCGCCCCGAACTGTGGCTTGGCGGCCGAATCAACTGCAGGTAGTCAATGACAATCAAGCCCAAATCCGGCTGGTTGGCCTTAACCTTACGGGCCATGGCTCTGATTTCAGCACAGGTCAAACCTCTTCGGTCTACAATGGTGACGGGCAGCTGATACAGCTCGTTAAACACACTTTGAGCCCGGACAAATTGTTGATCACTGAGGCGGGTTTGATACTCAGCTGCTGTAATCTCAAAATCTCCCTCTTCTTTGTAGCGAAAAAACTCAGACAAGACAATCCGATCGCCAATCTGTTCATCATCCATCTCCAGGCTGAAAATCAAGGTGGGGATATTGCGCTTGGCAACATTGACAACCATGTTTAAGGCAAAGGCAGTTTTCCCCATGCTGGGCCTTGCAGCCAGGATGATCAAATCCTTTTTCTTGAACCCGGTAGTCATGGCATCAACGGAAGGAAACCGCACCGAAAGGCCGTATGCGTTCTCCAGACCTTGACGCCTCTCCACCAGTTTCAGATAGCATTTGTTGAGTACCTCCAACAAAGATTTAGCATCAGATTCGCCATCAAGCATGGATTCGGTTGCTGCAAAAATCAGCTCTTGAGCCCGGGCTTGAATCTCCGCCAAATCCTGCCCTTCTTCATTGATCACCAGGCTTTCAATCGCCCAGGATGCCTCCATGATCCGCCTCAAGCCAGCTTTCAGCCGCAGCACTTCCACACTGGGCTCCAGCTCGCTGATGGCCACTATGGCCTCTGTTAACCCCATCAATACTTCCGCAGGATTGGCCACAGCCTTGGTTTTCCGTAATTGATTGTAGATTTGGGTGTAGGAAATGCGGCCGGATTCTGTATATAGACTCCAGATCGTTTCATAGATCTTACGGTGTTCGGGATAGTAAAAATGCTCAGGGCGCAGTTTCTCCACAACATTGTCAATCTCTTGCGGATACTTGACCAGAATGCCCAATACTCGCTTTTCAGCTTCAATGTCCACTGGCAATGCCGCTACTGACTTAGGAATCGAACTCATCGGGGAATAACTCCTTCCACTTTCGTTCTGACTCAGGATGGATTTGTGACTCTAAACGGGATTGATTCAATACTTTGGCCAAATAAGGTTTATCAAGCAGCTGCTGATAGGTAGTGACTCCTTCCATAATCCAATGCCGCAGTATTCCTTCCAGATATCCCATGTGGGGGTTGTCGATGGAATTGCACATTTCTTCAATAGCCACGGCTATGACCTCATGGGACATCCCTTTTTGTTCCACCCAAAACATTAATTTTTGCATATCTTCGGGGGTGGGTACTCCCACTCGGTTGGTCCAGAAGTTGATCAACCACTCAAATCCCTTCTGCAGTGGATCCAACAATTCCACATCGGGATCAACTGGTTTCAGTTCAGGAATGGCCAATCTAATTTCACTGCCTTCGTCAACAATCCATCCGTGGTCCGCCAAACAGGCTAAAGCTTTATTGACTTCCGCTCCACTGATATTCATGGCCTCGCTGATCAGGGCAACGTTCACCGGTTGGTGCTGCTGCTCAAACATGGCCATGTTGATCCAGACCATCACGGCCGTTATTCCCAGGGCTTTTTGGGCAATCAGCAGCTCTACCGGTATCTGCAGCGGCTGTTTTTCCAAGCCTTTGATGATAAAACTATCTGAACGCGATGACATTACCCATCATCCTTCGTTTGAATTGCATCAACAAGCAATTCCCATTGTTGGTAATAAGCTTCAAGCCTTGCAGTCAACGCCTGATAGTCCTGGTTGATCTGCTTTATTCTCTCAGGATCCTGATACAGCTCCGGCTGGGACAGCAGCGTTTCCAGTTCCTCTTTTTTCTCTTCACAGCTGATGATCTCCAATTCCAGCTGCTGCTGCCGCTTCTGCAACTCCGGATCCTTTTTTCGGGATTCAACTTTAGGTTTTAGCGATTTTTCGGCCTTTTGATCCAGTTTTTGGCCTTGAATCTTCCGGGCTCTTAAGTATTCACGATATTGTGAGTAATTACCTGCAAACTCGGTGATCTGACCCCCGTCCAGGATCCAGATTTTAGTAGCCAATAAATCAACCAAATAACGATCATGAGTCACAAAGAGCATTGTTCCGGTAAATTCACTGAGGGATTGGGCCAGTGCTGTGCGGGCGTATATATCCAAGTGATTGGTAGGTTCGTCCAGCAGCAAGAAGTTTGGTGCGGCGAGAAACAGTTTAGCAAGCAGAAGCCGGTTGCGTTCACCTCCGCTCAGCACGCTCACAGGTTGAAACACTTGTTCTCCTCTGAATAAGAATCGTGCCAAGACGCTGCGCAGCTGGCCATAGTCTAGATCATACGTTAAATAGAGCTCATGGAGGACCGTCTCGTTGTGTTCAAACTCCATTTCCTGGTCAAAATACCCCACATCTACATTGACACCCCATTTGATCTCACCGGTGCAGTCAAGGCGCCCGGCAAGGATCTTCAACAAGGTTGATTTACCTGAACCATTGGCTCCAAGCAAGGCGGTCCGATCCCCTCGCCTGATGCAGCCGCATACCCGATCGAGAACTACCCGATCGTACTCCTTCGTGATGTCGCTGAACTCCACCACCTTAACACCGCTTTTGCGCTTTGGCCTGAACTTGAACTCCATGTTTTCAGGTTCCTGGCTTAGCACAACGGGCTCCAGTTTGTCCAGCTTTTTAGCCCGGCTTTTTGCCTGAGCCGCCCGGGTCCCGGCGCCAAACTTGCTGATAAACGCTTGGATTTTGTCAATCTCCTCCTGCTGTTTCTGCGCCTGTTTGCGGGCCTGGGCTATCCGTTCTTCGCGCTGGATTTGATAAGCCGCGAAGTTGCCTCTAAACTGATAAAGACGATGATCGGCCAATTCCCAGATCCTGGTGGCAAACCGATCCAGGAAATAGCGGTCGTGGGATACGACGACTATTGCTTTCGGGTATCTTTGCAGGAATTCTTCCAGCCATTCCAAGGCCTCTAAATCTAAATGGTTTGAAGGTTCATCCAAAAGCAGCAGATCCGGAGCTTCTAACAGTAACCGCGCCAGCTGTGCCCTGACTCGTTGGCCGCCGCTTAAGGCTGTTAACGGTTTGACCAGATCTTCAAGGGTCAAACCTAATCCCAAAACCACACTGTTAATCTGAGCATGGTATGTATAACCGCCTTCTGTTTCCCACCGCTGCTGCAAATCAGCATACTGGCTCATAGTAGCTTCAAGCTCAGCAAAAACCTGTTCAGCGCTGGCCTTTGCCATTTCCTGCTCCAACCACCGCATCTGCCTCTGCACTTCCATTAATCCAGCAAAAGGCTGCGTTAAATACTGTTTTAGCGTCAGATCCGCATCCGGCAGAAGCTGCTGCAGATAACCAATGCGGTAATTTGGCGGTTTTATGATTTCACCATCGTCATGGAGTATCTCACCAGTCAAGATCCTAAGCAGAGTAGTCTTCCCTACTCCGTTAGCTCCCACCAGGCCAATATGGTCCCCTGGGTTGATTGTTGCCGTAAGTTCAGTAAACACCAGCTGATCGCCGTAATACTTGGTCAGATTGTTGATTTGCATGGTGAATCCTCCTGGATACTAATACCACATTAGCCTGCTCAATTCCTGTTGCATAAAATGTGGGGAGGAGGCGGGAATATGTTTACCTGCAGGATTATAGACCAACAGGATCACGATTACGACAACCACATTTTAACCCATCCTTACGGCCACCTGTTTCAATCCTATCCCTGGGGAGAACTGAAAAAGACTTTTGGCTGGCAGCCGCTGCGGCTGATCGTGTACGAAAAGGTCCGCGTTGTTGCCGCAGTTACTTTGCTGAATCATCAGTTGTACAATGACTATTCCTTGCTTTATGCTCCCCGGGGCCCGGTAATGTACTTTGATGATGACCGTCTGCTTGAGTTCCTCTTCGGGAAAATCTCAGCCCTTGCCCAATCTGTCAATGCCGTCTTTCTCAAGATTGACCCGGCGCTGCCCCGGCTGGCAAGCCGGGCTCACCAAAAATTGCTTCAACTAGGCTTCAAGCAGGTCGATAAGGTTCATCCCCAGAAAAGCCTTCAGTTGACCCAGGTTTACCGGATTCACCTGCCTTACCAGAACCGATCCCACATTACGTTAATCAAGAATGTGGGCAAAGCCAACAGACTCAGCGTGGAATGGAGCTCGTCCATGGATAGACTGAAAATCTTTTATGCGCTGCTGTTGGAGTACAGTGAGCTTACAGAAATCAAAGTCCGGACCTTCAGTTATTACCAGCGGATGTGGGATTTACTGCAGGAATATGGGGTGTACCTCTTTCTAGTCAAGCAAAAAAACTATGTCATCGGCACCAGCCTCTTGATCACCTTCGGCAGTACTTGCTACAGCCTGTATACTGTTTACCGGCAGCGTCACCTGGGTTTGTATCCCGAGTCTTTTTTGCACCTGGCAATCATGGAGTGGGCCGCTAAAGCAGGCTACAAAAATTACGAGATCATCGATACGCTGCTAACAACCAAACAGACGAGTTTAGATACTCGTCTGTTCAGTTTCCCGGTCGAACCCTACACCTATCTGGGTGAGTTTGATTTAATCTACCGGCCTTGGCAGTACCGGCTCTGGAATGTCCTCTATCCAATTTACAACTGGTCGGTCAAGGCTTGAATGAAATGCGCCGGCGTTTTCGATCTTCGTGGCGCTCCAGGGCTAGTTCGATCAGGCGATCCAAAAGCTCACGGTAGCCAATCCCTGATGCCTCCCACAGTTTCGGATACATCGAAATCCTGGTAAAACCTGGAATAGTGTTGATTTCATTGATAATCACTTCTTGATACTCGGTAATGAAGAAATCCACCCTCGCCATACCAGCGCAGTCTACCGCCTTGAAAGCCTTAATGGAACACTCTTCCAGCAGCCGTCTTTGCTCGGGGGTGACTTCGGCTGGAATAACCAGCTGTGATCTGTCGTTGATGTATTTATCTTCATAATCATAAAACTCATTCCCGGGAATTATTTCTCCAGGGACCGATACGATGGGATCATCATTCCCCAGTACACTGCACTCGATTTCCCGGGGCCTGTTCAGCGCCTCCTCCACAACCACCCGGCGATCAAATTCACAGGCCAAGGTGACAGCCTCGATGAGCTGCTCACGGCTGCGTGCTTTAGTGATACCCACACTGGAACCGAGATTGGCCGGTTTGACAAAGCACGGATAACCAATTTCCGTTTCGATCAGGGCAATGATCTGGTTTGGATCCCGTTCCCAGTGACTGCGAATAATTGTCTCCCATTTAACCACAGGCAGACCCGCCTGGGCAAAGACTGTGCGCATCATAGCTTTATCCATGGAAACGGCCGAACCCAACACGCCGGCTCCCACATAAGCAATATTGGCCAGCTCCAACAGCCCCTGGATTGTCCCGTCTTCACCATGGGGGCCGTGGAGGACAGGAAAGATCACATCCAAAAAAGGTGTCTTGGCATTAGGATCGGGAACCAAAGGCAGCTGCCCGGATTCCATCACAGGGTTGTCAACTGACAACTTTGGCACCACTGCTGCATCGAGCACTTTAACCGCTTCATTGGGCAGGAGCCATCTGCCACTTTGATCAATGGCCAGGGGTATGATTTCATATTTTTGGGGATCAAGGGCAGAGATCACGGACTTTGCAGACATCAATGAAACCTCATGTTCTCCGGACCGGCCGCCGAAAATAACCCCTACACGCAACCTAGACATCAATTATCCTCCCTCTACACTTCACTGAATACCTGTTTCGTTTCATTCCCGCTATTTGTGTACCTCTAGCATTATTCGGATTTGACACGCTCTGCTCCTGTTAGTTGTTGGCATTTTCTTGAAGGAACCACTAAATACTATGTAGAAGAAAGCTAAAAATATCACCTCAAGCTGATCGCAATCCTGAACTTAAGTTAAGACATGCGAAGTAAAGGGGGCTAGCAAATGAAAAAGACAAAAATGCAGAAGACCGTCAAGAAAAAAGAAGATGGCCGTTACATTATCTTCTATACTTTTACCAAGAAAAAGGAGAAATAAACCATGTCTGAACTGCGCTGGAATCCTCAACTGATGCAATGGGTAATTGTTGCCACCCATCGTCAGCATCGAACCTTTAAACCACCGAAAGAGTTTTGTCCCCTGTGTCCGACCAGGCCTGGTGCGTTTCCAACTGAAATCCCTGCTGAGGATTATGAGATTGTGGTATTTGAAAACAAATTTCCTTCTTTGAAGACACCGCCGCCGGGAATGGATGTAGCATCCTCCGATTTATATCCGGTTGCTCCAGCAGAGGGTATTTGCGAAGTCATTTGTTATTCTCCCAACCATCACATGACCTTGGGCGAAGCTACCGCCGGGCATATTCATAACCTGATTCAAGTCTGGACAGATCGCTACCAGGAACTGGGATCCAAACCGGGTATCGAGTATGTCTTTATTTTCGAGAACCGCGGCGAAGCGGTGGGTGTAACCTTACACCACCCCCATGGACAGATTTATGCTCTTCCTTTTATTCCACCAATACCAAAACAAGAGCTTACTGCGGCAAAACAGCACTATGCCAAGCATGGCACTTGCCTTTACTGCGATATTCTCAAACGGGAGTATGCCGACCAGGTGAGAATCGTCTGTGACAACGACTCTTTTACGGCGCTGGTACCCTTTTATGCCCGTTTTCCATATGAAGTCCATCTGATTGCCAAACGCCATGTTGGTTCACTGCCTGATTTGACCGATCAAGAAAGGACTGATCTGGCGTATCTGCTCAAAGAACTTATTACCCGGTACGATCAGCTGTTCGGCTTTACCCTTCCGTACATTATGGTATTACATCAAACCCCAACCAAGGGCGATTATCCCGAGTATCATTTTCACTTTGAATTCTACCCGTTTAACCGTACCGAGACCAAACTGAAGTATCTGGCCGGTGTCGAATCCGGTGCCGGTACGTTCATTACCGACATGAGCCCTGAAGAACAGGCCGACCGATTGCGAGGTGTAAAAAAATGAATGCCCGTGAAATGGCTGAGGCTTTTCGCCGCCGCTTCCCCATCGCTGATGAACCGATTGTGGTCAGAGCTCCGGGACGAGTGAACCTTATCGGTGAACATACCGACTACAACGACGGCTATGTGCTGCCAATGGCAATTGATGCCCAAATCATGCTTGCTGGATCACTGAGAAACGATCAGGAGGTCCATCTCTATTCCTTGGATTTTCAAAGCGGTGACCGGTTCTCCCTTCAGGATCTGGAACGCAGCACCGCTGCTACCTGGACCAATTATATCCGCGGTGTTTGCGCCAAATTCCTTGAATTCACACCACTAAAGGGTATGAATATCGTCCTGACCGGGAATGTTCCTCAAGGGGCAGGTTTGTCCTCATCCGCGGCCCTGGAAGTGGGCAGTGCTTTACTGATCCGTAGTCTCAATGGTTTGGACACCGGAGCGGTGGAACTGATCAAACTGGCTCAGCGAGCTGAAAATGAGTTCGTGGGCGTTAACTGCGGCATTATGGATCAGTTCATATCCATGCTGGGAAAACAAGGGCATGTGCTGTTTCTGGACTGCCGATCGCTGGACTATGATTTAGTGCCGGCGCCTTTTGCAGTAAACCAGGCCAGCGTTGTGGTAATTGACAGCGGAGTCAAGCGGGGCCTGGTCAGTTCCGAGTACAATCTCCGGCGCAGCCAGTGTGAAAAAGCGGTAGAAGAGCTGAAAAAGGACTTACCCCACATCAGGGCGTTACGTGATGTCAGTGTCATGAACCTCGATTTAGTTGAAAAGCTACCGCTCGATTTACGCAAACGGGCACGGCACGTGATTACGGAAAATCAACGGGTTCTTGATGCGGTAAAATTCCTGGCCGCAGGCAAGCTGCAAGAGTTTGGGCAGCTGATGAACCAATCCCATACCAGCCTCAGGGATGACTACGAGGTAAGCTGTAAAGAACTGGACCTTCTGGTTGAGTTGGCCCAAAGTGTTCCAGGAACCTATGGTTCGCGGATGACCGGTGCCGGGTTTGGAGGGTGCACCGTATCTCTGGTTGCTGATCACTCTATTGACCAGCTTAAGGCTGTTGTACTGGAACATTATCCGCACCAGACAGGCTTACAGCCCCGGATCTACGTTTTCAATGCCAGCGAAGGCGCCCAGCTGCTGGCGTGAACATATGATCAGAGTTTCATCCCGCAATAACCTCAGCAAAAAGCCTCACTGTCTTTAAGCATCAACGCTTATGATAGTGAGGCTTTCACAGCCTGATACATTTTGTCGAGAGGTGGAGTGATACCCCACCAGAATTCCCACGCTTTAACAGCCTGCCAAACCAGCATTCCCACACCATTTTGGATGCGGCAGCCCCTTTGGCTGGCCATCTCCAAAAACAAGGTCTGTTTTGGATTATAGATGATATCAATGACAAGATGCTGCGGTAATAACAACTCGGCTGGTATAGGTACCTGGGTTTGATCCTGTGAGTTGCTGGAAGTTGGTGCTGCTGGTTTAGCCATGCCCACAGAAGTAGTATTGATCACTACTTCCACTTGATCCATGATTTCCCTTAAGCTTTCCAGCTGCATTGGCACAACTGTCATTTGCTCTCGAGCGTTATCTCCAAGGGTAAGAAGGGCCCGGGCCCGGTGATCAGTCCGGTTGGTGATGTAAACACGGCATTGGTGTGCCAAAAGCTGGGCAACGATGGCCCTGGCTGCACCGCCGGCGCCAATGACCAGCACGGTTTTCCTGATGAAATCAAAATTCAATTCATGTTTGGCAGCTGCAATAAAGCCGATCCCATCAGTGGTGTGCCCCACAATCCGATCCGCGATGAAAGCAATTGTGTTTACCGATTTGATCACCTCTGCCTCAGGAGTTAGCTCGGTAAGGTAAGGCAGGACCTGCTCCTTAAAAGGTATCGTTACATTAAGGCCTGTGAACCCTAAAGCCTGGGCTCCGTAAATGGCTTGAGCGAGTTCTTCATGTTTCACCAAAAAGGGTAGATAGACTGCTTTCTTCCCGGCAGCTGCCAAAGCTGTATTGTGCATAACCGGAGATAGAGAGTGGGCAATGGGATTGCCGATCACTCCCAACAACTCCATTTATCCCACCTCACTTCCCAGCAGCGAGTTTGGAAAAAAATGGGCCATCAGTTCATTGACATGGGCCACACCAATAATCTCCAGGCCGTAATCGCGGTTTACAATGCCGTCCAAATTGGCTTTCGGAATATAGACCCGGCGGATACCTGCTCTTTTAGCGCCATAGATTTTTTCGGGGATGCCTCCAACCGGTTTAATCTTGCCGCGTATCGATATCTCACCGGTAATGGCGATATCTTGAGGCATAGGTACTTGTTTAACGGCAGAATAAATTGCCAACAAAACAGCCACTCCAGCCGAGGGCCCGTCGATATTCCCTCCACCGACCACATTCACATGGATATCATAATCGCTCAGTTCTTTCCCGGTTAACATCCTGAACACAGAAGCGGCATTGAAAACACTGTCTTTAGCCATACTTCCGGCAGTATCATTGAACCGGACTACACCTTTACCCTTTTGGGCCGCAGGAAATGCCACTGCCTCGATTTCAATCACAGAGCCCAGGAAGCCGGCAACACCCAGCCCGAAAACCTGGCCAATTTCCGGCTGCTTGGATGCTCTGGTGTGATTCATCGGGATTAGCCGGGCTGCCTGAATTACTGACAGCAGATCTGCCTTTGTGATTTCCAGGCTGGTTGGGTCTTCGTCCTTTTCACAATGGCGAAAGAGGGCAGCGCTGTAGGCATCGGCCAGCAATCTCACTGCCTGCCGGCCCTCAATCGTATATTCCGCAATCATCCTGCACAGTTCGTGTTCAAGGTCGATGCCTAAGCGTTCAGCTGCCGAGCCCACGATCAATTCGATGTCTTTTTCCGACAGCGGATCAAAAAAGATCTCGGCACAGCGAGATCTCAGTGCCGGATTTATTTCACTTGGGTCTTTGGTGGTGGCCCCGATGAGGATTAAATCCGCAGGCGCACCATCGGTGAACAACTTCCGAATCCATTTCGGCACCCGTGGATCATCGGGATCAAAATATGCCGATTCAAACATCACCCGCTTATCTTCCAGAACCTTCAAAAGCTTGTTTTGGAGCAACGGGTCCAGCTCACCGATTTCATCGATAAACAGCACCCCGCCATGGGCTTTTGTCACCAGGCCCAGTTTTGGCTCAGGGATAGCCCCATCTGCCAAATCACGCCTGGCGCCTTGATAGATAGGATCATGCACCGAACCTAATAGCGGATTCGTTACTTCCCGTGGATCCCAGCGCAGAGTGGTACCATCCACTTCAACAAACGGTGCGTCCTCAGCAAACGGCGTATAGGGGCGGGTTTTCGCATAATCCAAGGCCAGGCGGGCTGCCGTTGTTTTGCCAACTCCCGGCGGGCCGTAGATGATGATATGCTGTGGAAAGGGTGAGCTGAGCTTTGTCACCAATGCGTTCAAGGCACTGCGCTGCCCCACAATTTGAGACAGTTTCGCCGGCCGCATCAGATCCATGGCTGACGCAGCCAACTTCTTTTGCTCCAGCATTTCCAGTTGCGCATACTTCCTTAATGTTTGGGCATTATCTGCTCCTAATTCCTGTTTGAGTACTTCCGCCTGTATTTCCTGCAGATATTCCTGATGGCGCTTTTGCATCAGGGCAGCAACTTTAGCATCCAATTCTTTTTCGACTGTCTGTTTGGCTATCATGTGAGCTATATTGTCTTCCAGTTCTTTGATAACCTCATCCAGATCTGCCTCTGCATAGTCTTGATCAATGGTGGGGTCTTCATAAACCAGTCGTTCCAGAGCCACCAGCCTTTCCGTAACCTTGCTGGAATCCATCAGCTGTAGGGCATCGAGCTTACCGGCTTTGAGAATCAACTGTTCTGAACCATGGAGCTCACTCAGGAGTTCAAACAGAGCGGATATTTTGTGATTAATACTGCGTTGATCGGCATTGATCCGATCCAGGCTGTTGTTTTTCGATTCCCCAAACATGCGTATCTCCTTAACCTTCTGTGACTTGAACAATTATTTCCACCTGTACCTTCGGGTGGATCCGAATCTTGACCGGATGCTTTCCTACGCTCTTGATTGGCTCTTCCAGGTCAATTTTCCTCTTGTCAATTTCAACCTTATATTGACGCTGCAGCCTTTCGGCAATCTCTTGACTGGTGATGGAACCAAACAGTTTGCCCGATTCACCAACTTTGGTGGTAATCTGTAGTTTCTGGCCTTGCAGCCTTGCTGCTACTTCCTCTGCCTCTTTCAGCTCCCGCTCTCGCTTCTGCTTCTGAGTTTCTTTTTCCAGATCTACCTGTCTAAGATTGCCAGCCGTGGCTGGAACTGCCAAGCCCCGGGGTAATAGGAAATTACGCCCATAACCATCGGCAACGTTAACCACATCTCCCTTTTTCCCCAAACCTTTTACATCTTGCTGAAGGATAACCTCCATCTTAGTAACCCCCTTTGCCTGCGTTATTGAGTTTGCGAATGTCAAACCAGGTGTCCATGACTCCCAACATGGTGAGGATGTAATAAACCAACACATTTCCTGTTACCAAAGCCACGGCGGTAATCAAAACCCTTACTACCTTGCTGATCTCCGCCTGGGTCATGAAAAACCACATAATCGCCAAACCTTGAATAAAGAATGCTCCTGAAAAGAACAAATCCAGATTAAGTACGATGACTTGGACAATGTGACTGGGAAAATAAGCAAGGATAATTGCCATTGCTTTACAGGCAATAAATCCCCAAACGAAGTACCAAGGCAGTTTCCAGTGGATGAACCGGGGTATCCGCGGCAGCGACACGCCAAAGCGCCTAAACACAATACCCAATCCCAACAAACAAATGACAGTCTCAAAGATACCGTAAATCAGAACCGATACGGGCAGCAGCATCTGGAACAGTGTGGGCATGTTGGTTATCAGCTCTGTATATTGAGCCATGATCTCCGTGGGCATGTCCGCAGCTTGCCAAAACTCAAGCACCTGCTGGCTAACACCTTCCCATAATACTGCAAATTCTTCTATCAGGCTATAGCCAGCTATCAGCGAAAAGGTGAACAATCGCAAAACTGACGCAATAACTGACGCCCCCACACCAACGATAAAGATGTAGGTGAAACTGAAACCTTCTTTGACAGCTAATCCGATGGCAATTCCCAGAATGCCGATGATCATCAAATCAAGGCCAATGATTGGTGATGCAAGGATTAGTGAGGTAACTGCCGCTGAAACAAATGAAACTGCCATACCG
Organism: Bacillota bacterium; assembly: GCA_012840925.1. GTDB lineage: Bacteria > Bacillota > Limnochordia > Darwinibacteriales > DTU012 > DTU012. Next base: position 34,029 of record DUVS01000008.1, on the reverse strand, counting down.
GCTTTTAATCCATGGCGGTAGACAACCATGGCCAGTGGTATGGGAATCAGAGGGCCGACAAAACCAAACGTGAAATTGAAGCAGCTCAAAAGGACAATTATTACAGCCGACATCGCTCCTTCGGTTACTGCACGAGTTTTCAAAGAACCTTCACCGTCCCGCCTAATCATAACTCATACTGTACTTCTGCATCTTAAGGTTTAGTCCTGCCGCCCGTTCCTGCGGTAAAAAAAGGAGCAGCTGTGCTGCTCCTCCGTTACTCTACTGTATATGGCATCAATGCCATTTGACGGGCCCGTTTTATGGCGCCTGTCAATTGCCGTTGATGAATCGCGCAGTTTCCGGAAATTCGCCGAGGTAAGATCTTGCCTCGTTCAGTTACATATTTCCGCAACCGGCCGACATCTTTGTAATCGACCTGCGCAATTTTATCAACACAAAAGGCACAGACCTTCTTCCTGCCTCTGCGGCCTTTTTCTCTGACCATTTATCCAGCCTCCAAATCTGTTTGATTAAAATGGAACATCATCAAATCCTGATTCGGGCAGGTCTGTTGGTTCTGATTCACGGCTGGGCCAATCAAGGAACTGTACTTGATCAGCCACTACTTCCGCAGCTTTGCGGCGGATGCCATCACGATCATCGTAGGAACGGATTTGCAACCTTCCTTCAACTGCCACCAAACGGCCTTTGTTGAGATGATTGGCACAAGTTTCTGCCAGCTTGCGCCAGGTGACTATGTCAATAAAATCCGTTTCCCGTTCTCCATTTTGTGAACTAAACGATCGATCGACAGCGATGGTAAAAGATGTAACCGCAACTCCGCTCTGTGTGTAGCGCAACTGAGGATCTGCGACCAACCGCCCAATAAGGATTATGCGATTCAACACCGTTGATCACTCCTTTGCTCATTCTTTATCAGTACGAACGAGCAGAAAACGAAGTACTTCCTCGGTAATCTTAAGCACACGATCGACTTCAGTAGTCGCTTCGTTATCTGCTTTGAAGCGGATTACCACATAGAAGCCTTCGGTGAGATCTTGTACCTCGTAGGCGAGTTTGCGCTTACCCCAGCGGTCAATATTCTCGATTTCACCATTTCGTGATGTTACGATTTCTGTGGTTTTTTGAATCACAGCTTCCACTGCTTCTTCTTCCAGCTGTGGGTTAAGCAACAACATCAATTCATAGGCACGCACCGTCGGCTCACCTCCTCCCTCTGGACTAACGGCCCCGGTTCACCCCGGGGCAGGGCATGTTTTATTATACCACTACAAATTTAGATAAGTCAAACATTGAAATGAAATAAAATCACATCGCCATCCTGGACCACATATTCTTTACCTTCCAGCCGCACAGCGCCTTGTTCTTTCGCTTTGGCAAAAGAGCCGCAGCCGATCAGCTTGTCCGCAGCCACAACTTCTGCCTTGATGAATCCCCGTTCCATGTCAGAATGGACTTTCCCTGCCGCCTGAGGTGCCAATGTTCCACGGGGAACCAACCAAGATCGGGTCTCAACACCCTTGATCGTATAGAATGTAACTAAGTCCAGCAAGCGATATCCTGCCTTGATAATCCGGTGTAATCCCGACTCCTGAAGCCCAAACTCCTGGAAATATTCCTGGGCTTCGTCGGAATCGAGCTTGGCAAGTTCTGCTTCCACGGCGGCACAGAGTAGGATTACTTCACTGTTTCTAGCTGCAGCCCTGGTCTTGATTATCTCAAATGACTCAATCGTTCCCGGATCCATCAGCTGATCCTCGTCCACATTGAGTACGTAAACCACCGGCTTTGTGGATAACAGCCGTAGATCTGGGGGGAACTTGTCCGGGTTGAGGGCATCAACTCTGCCCTGATTGAGATGGTGGTGGGCTTCCTCCAACACCGTCAGCTGCTCCCGATACTTCTTCTCGCCGGTTTTCAGCAACCGGCTCACTCGCTCCATGCGGTTCTCCAGCGTTTGTAAATCAGCCAGCATCAGTTCGGTTTCCACGATTTCCAAATCCCTTAAAGGATCCACTTCTCCCTCGACAGAGCTCACATTCGGATTCCTGAAGGTGCGAATCAGATGAATAATGGCGTCCACTTCGCGGATCTGGGCCAGAAACTGGTTCCCCAAACCTTCGCCTTTGCTGGCTCCCCGTACCAGGCCGGCAATATCGACAAACTTGATCACCGAGCCGGTCACCTTTTCTGGCTGCACCAGATCGGCTACAGCCAAAAGGCGCTGATCTGGGATCATGACCACACCCACATTCGGCTCAATCGTGCAAAACGGATAGTTCAAGGCTGGTACATCAGCCTGCGTCAGAGCGTTAAACAATGTCGATTTGCCCACATTTGCCAAGCCCACGATTCCAATTTCCATGCCAAAGACCCAACCTCTCCTGTTTGGAATTTGCCCCTTTACCTTATGAATGTCAAGATATCGGTGAGGATTTCCTCCTTAACCCGTTCCAGTTTACTGTAGTCCATAAACGGAATGTATTTCTGCTCTAAATCATCGTGAATTGCTTTTGCTCTGCGCAGCTGCTTCAGAGCTAGATTGATCAGCTCATCAAAGAGCACAAAATTCTTGTGTAAAACATATTGATACGTGCTCCGTTCGGCTTGATCCAGGTAATCATTAAGATTGATTACTCTCGCCTTACTGTGCTCATAAATGTGGGGCGCATGGGATGAAACAACAGCCACACCCAATTGGGGCAGGGCCAGGTGATCAAACCGCTCTGGACTGAGAGGGCAAGGGTAAGCTTCCACATCATAGCCTTTGGCCGAGGCATGGTTGGCGATTCGATCCAGAATGGAATCTCTGCCGGTGCCAGGTTCTCCTTTGATAATATACTGAGCAGAAAAATCTTCCATAATGCTGTGGAGTTCATTGACTTGACCTTGAGGAGTATATGCCGAAGCGAACAGCTTCCTCAGCTTTCCCACTTGCCTCGGATGATCATGATCCGGAAAGATATCCTCGATCAAATCGTTCGCGATTTGATTTATCTGATTGAGATCCGTTAAGCTGCTGTTTAGTTCATAGGTATCATCATGAAGTTCCTTGGCTGCCCTAAGGTAACGATACACCCGCAGGTAGCAGGCCTTGTTCTGGTCGGTCAACTCAATGATTTTCTCCCGTTGGGCGCCAATTCCACGGTGATCCCAGAATTCACCGAGGTTGATTACTCTTTCAACGCAGCCCGGGTACTTGGGATCAATAATGTGAGGGGCTGTGCCGTCCACTACAGCCGATTTCAGTGCAGGTATGGCTATCCCATCCAGAGAATCGATGTCAGAGGCACAGTGAAACTGCTCCAAATCATAACCCAAGGCTGAAATTTCAGCAGCAATGCCGGCCATCAAGGTCGATTTCCCCGTACCGGGGCCACCTTTAAGGATATAGATTCGATAAGCCTGTTTGCCAATAATCTGGTCAAAAAGCGAGTAAAACCCCAAAGGCGTGCAGCCGCCTGCAAAGAACTTGCGAATCCGTGCCATCATTGATATCCCCTTTCATAAGCGATCACATAGTAGTATATGCGATCCGGGAACAAGGGTGCAGTTCAATTCTCTGTGACACTGTCGGACCCTGCTGCTGGTGCTGTTACCTCTTTGACCTGTTTTTCCAGTTTAACCCTGGGAATGAGGATCACCCGCTCGCAAGTCAAGCATTTCAACCGCATGTCTACTCCTGCTTTCAGCACTTCCCACTGATCACCGCCGCAGGGATGCTTCTTTCTCAGGCGCAGGATCTCTCCTATATTGTACATCCCAATCCCTCCATGTCCATTATAGCTGATTGAACTTGGGGTTTCAAAAATATATTCCCAGTACTGGCAGGTTTTTACCCACTGATCACGAATAGTGTACTAACGACTTCAAATAGGTTAGAGAGGAAGATGTTTCTTTGAAATTTCACAGACTGCCCATCGTATTGATCTTGATTCTGTTAGCGACCAGCATTCCGGTTTTTGCGGCTGATATAACTGATGATGAGGTTGTTGCCATAATCAATGACCGCAAGATTACTCTGTCTGAGTTTTATGAGACCATGGAACAGGAAGTTGGCACTTTTGTTCTAGCTCATATGATCTTTAAAGAATTGGTGACGCAGAAGCAGAAGGCTTTAGGTATTACTGTGGATCCGCTAGAAATGGAAGCATACTTGGCGCAGAACATTGCCGAGATTATGTATCAGTTAGGTGGAGAAACCAATTTTCTCTACTATCTGGAAGAACGGAGACTGAATCAGGATTCATTCATTGAGCTTTTGGAACTAGAGTATATTCTCTATCAATGTGCTCTACAGGAGACAGAGGTCACCCCTGATCAGGTAACTCAATTTTTCGAGGAAAACCGCGATTACTTTAATCAGCAGGAATCGGTACGGGCTAGTCATATTCTTGTCAAGACCGAAGCCGAAGCAGATAATCTGCTTAAGCAGCTGAAAGAAGGAGCAGATTTCGCGGAGTTGGCCAAAACCTATTCAAACGACACACAAACCAGCAGCTTTGGTGGAGATTTAGGTTACTTTGCCAAAGGCGAAATGGTACCCGCCTTTGAAGACCTGAGTTTGAGCTTGGGTATCAATCAGTTTGATAAGGTTGAGACTGCTTATGGCTGGCATGTCGTTTTGGTAACTGATAAGCGTGCTGCCAAAGAAGCAAATTTGGAAGAACAATGGGACGAAATAGAGGATACTTTGATCAAATTCCTTGCCAGCGAATATCTAGGCCATTATCTGTATCGTCTGGAACAAGAAGCAAACATTACGATTTTGAGAGACCGCTATCGCTAAATGCAGTTAACAGCGCTTAGACATAACTTTTGCTGAGGTTTCAGACGCAACAAAGTTACTAAACTATACGCCCCCGAATCAAATTTTCGGGGGCGTTCTTATTTATAAGTTAAAGTTTTCTTGTAAGAACCGGACTGCGTGCTGCTTTCGTTTCATCAAGCCGTTTTACCGGTGTTTGGCATGGTGCTGATTTTATCCGTTCCGGATTAGTTCTTACTTCTTCAGCAATATTCTGCATGGCTTCAATAAACGCATCCAATGTCGCTTTTGATTCTGTTTCCGTTGGTTCCACCATGATCGCCTCTTCTACGATCAAAGGGAAATAGATGGTAGGTGCATGCACTCCGTAATCCAAGAGGCGTTTGGCAATGTCCAAAGTGGAGACTCCCAGCTCTTTCTGCCATTTGCCTGACAAAACAAACTCATGCATGCAAAGGCGGTCATATGGCAGGTGGTAATCCTGTTTCAGCTGATTCAACACATAATTAGCGTTAAGCACGGCATTTTCACTGACTGCCCTTAACCCTTCTGCCCCTAAATGACGGATATAGGCATAGGCTTTGACCATGACACCAAAGTTGCCGTAAAATGCCTTAACCGGCCCAATACTATGCTTGGGCCTGGCCAGATGATACCTGCCATCAGTGTATTCCACGATGGGATCGGGCAGAAAGTCAACAAGCTTATTGCTGACCACAATCGGCCCTGAACCTGGCCCGCCACCTCCATGAGGTGTGGAAAACGTCTTGTGCAAATTGAAATGGACTATATCGAAGCCTGTATCGCCCGGCCTGACAATCCCCAGGATGGCGTTGGCATTGGCACCGTCGTAATACAACAGGCCTCCAGCGTCATGGATAATCTTGGCAATAGTTTCGATGTTCTCATCAAATAGGCCCAGGGTATTGGGGTTGGTCAGCATCAAACCGGCAGTTTGCGGCCCAACCATCGCCCGTAAAGCTTCCACATCAACTCCGCCCCGTGGGTCAGACGATATTTCCCGGGCAATAAACCCAGCCATCTGAGCACTTGCAGGGTTCGTGCCGTGGGCTGAATCGGGGATAATAATCTCACGGCGTTGTTCAGCTTCGCCGTTAAACTCATGGTAGGCTTTGATAATCAAAAGCCCTGTCAGTTCCCCATGCGCTCCTGCAGCCGGCTGCAGCGAGGTTTTGGCCAGTCCGGCAATTTCAGCCAAGTAGCGGTCCAGTTCGTACATTAACTGCAGTGCCCCTTGGACTGTGTTTTCCGGCTGCCGGGGGTGAATTCTGCTGAATCCAGGCATGGCTGCAATGTTTTCATTTACCCTGGGGTTGTACTTCATGGTGCAGGATCCAAGTGGATAAAATCCCACATCTACACCGTGATTTTTCCGGGACAGCTGGGTGAAATACCGGACTACCTCAGGTTCGGTAAGTTCCGGCAGCCCCAATTCACTTTTTCTGAGGTAAGTTTCGGGAATCAGTTCTTCGATTGGTGTTTCTTCCACATCAAGCTTAGGCAGGGCATAGCCTTGCCGCCCAGGAACCGACAGATCTAACAGTAACATTACCGCCACCCCCTTAACAAATCCACAAATCGATCCATTTCCGCTTTGGTTCGAGCTTCCGTTACTGCAATCAAGGTACAATCAGACAAATTGGGATCTGCCAGTTTCAGTGGAAAACCACCTAGATAGCCGTGCTCCAACAGTCTTTGATTGATCTCTTCCCAATCCCAATCTGCCTGGATCACAAATTCCTTGAACACAGGTGCATTGAATCTAAGCTTGAACCCTGCAGCTTCAAGCTTCCTGCGCAAGTAGGCAGTTTTCTGGAGGCACTGGTATGCTACCTGCTTGATACCTTGCGGGCCTAATAATGCCAGATAAATCGTAGCCGTCAGGGCATTCAAGGCCTGGTTGGTACAGATGTTCGAAGTGGCTTTTTCCCGCCTGATATGCTGCTCACGGGCTTGCAGTGTTAAAACATAACCAATATTTCCATCACGGTCGGTTGTCTGGCCTACGATTCTCCCGGGCATTCTCCGAATCAGTTTCATGCCAGTCACGGCAAAAAACCCCACGCTAGGCCCGCCAAAGCTGATGGGATTTCCCAAGCACCCGGCATCGCCCACTACAATATCAGCGCCGTATTCCCCCGGTGCCTTGAGAATGCCCAGACTAATGGGGTCTACCGCCATTACCAAAAGCCCTTGATAAGATTTGATCCACTGCGCAACCCGATCGACATCATCCACCGATCCAAAAAAGCTTGGCTGGCTCACGATCATGCAGGCCAGCTCTGCTCCGAGTTTTGGTTCAACCGCTTCCAGGTCAACTAATCCTGTGACAGGATCATAGGCAATGTTTATCAGCTCAATATTTTGGCTTTCCAAGTATACCTGCAGAATTTCCAGCCATCGGGGATCAAGATTTGCCGCTGCAGCCACCTTGCGACGGTTCGTAACATTGCAGGACATCAAAGCTGCCTCTGCCAAAGCAGTAGCTCCGTCATACATGGAAGCATTGGCCGCTTCCATGTTAGTCAGGTTGGCGATCAAGGTTTGAAATTCAAAAATCGACTGAAGCACACCTTGACTCACTTCCGCCTGGTATGGCGTATACGCCGTCAGAAACTCTCCCCTGTTGATTATGTGCGAGACTACCGCAGGTACGATATGATCATATGCTCCTGCTCCCAGAAAGGAGATACAGCGATCCAAGTTCACATTTTTTTCTGCAAGTTGGCCCATATAGCGCAGCAGTTGATGTTCAGCAAGAGGTTCTGGTAGATCCAGCGGCCGTTTTAGTTGTAAATGATCGGGAATATCGGCAAATAATTCCGCCAGCTTGCTCATGCCCAGGGATTTGAGCATCTGCTGCTGTTCTTCCGGTGTATTGGGTATGTAAGGCACGATCATACCTCCTCTATATACCGGGCATACTCCTCAGCTGTCATTAAGTCTGACAGTTCCAGTTCGTCACTCTTAACTTCAATAATCCATCCCTCATCATATGGCGATTCATTGATCAATTCTGGACTGTCCTCTAATTTTTCATTTACGGCCACAATTTTTCCTGACACGGGTGAGAAGACGTCTGAGGCGGCTTTTACTGACTCAACCACTGTAAAGGACTCGCCTTTGGCCACTTCAGCATCAATTTCGGGCAGTTCGATGTACACGATGTCTCCCAGCTGGTCCTGTGCATATGCGCTGATCCCCACCCTGACTACTGATTCACTGACTTCTTGTACCCACTCGTGATCTTTGCTGTACAGTAATCCTTTTCTGACTTCCATGCTCTCAACAACCTCCTGCCTTTAGATTACTTATTAGTGACAAACCTGCCTTTAATGATTTCAGCAGGCATCATCTGCCTGCGTATTTCAATCTCAATTATGCTGCCAATCTTGGCATGGACACTGTCAACATAACCCAGGCCGATTCCCTTTTGGGTTATTGGAGACATTGTTCCGCTGGTCACGCGCCCTATAATCTCTCCTTCTCTGATAATGTTATATCCGTGCCGGGGAATTCCTTTTTCCTTCAGGACAAAACCCACCAGCTTCCGGTCGACTCCCGCCGACTTCTGCTCAATTAATGCTTCTCGGCCAATGAAATCCCCCTTGTCAAAATCGACAAATCTGCCCAACCCTGCATGCAAAGGTGTATCGTTCTCCGTAAGCTCATTACCATAAAGGGGCATCCGCATTTCCAAACGGAGCGTATCTCTTGCGCCCAGGCCGATTGGTTGAATGCCATAGGGTTTGCCAACAGCTAAAAGCTGTTCCCATAATAGCGGAGCAATATGCAGCGGCATATAGATCTCAAATCCGTCTTCACCAGTATAACCAGTTCGAGAAACCCGGATTCGTTCACCTCGATAAGGCAAATCTACAAAATGGTAATATGGAATCTCGGCAAACTTTGCTTCCACAGCCTTTTCTGTCACTGGCAGTGCATTAGGCCCTTGAACGGCTAATAACGCTGTCAATGGAGAAAGATCTGTAACTGTGGCACCTTCCGGCGCGTGAGACAGCAGCCATTGATAGTCTTTCTCCTTGTTTGCGGCATTCACCACAAGATAGAATCCTTCAGGTACACGATAAATCAAAATATCGTCAATGACACCACCGGTTTCAGTAGTTAAAAAGCTGTACTGGATGGCTCCAGGTGTCAATTTGGCAACATTGTTCGTGGTCACATAGTTTAAGAATTGTTCGGCTTGCGTACCTGTAACGAAAATCTCACCCATGTGGGTCAGATCAAATAGCCCTACATCGCTGCGGACAATTTGATGCTCTGCTACAATGCTGGTATACTGGAGCGGCATCAAAAAGCCCGCATATTCCGTCATCTTGGCACCTAAGTTTACATGATGCTCATAGAGCGGTGTTTTTGCAGCCACTGAAAAACCTCCTCTGCCTTTGATTCCCTCTTTCACTATAACAATTTGTCACCAAAAATAGATCTCCTTCATAACATACAACACAAAGCCGATTACGAGGTACAAATACCGTAAACGGGGGAATGACATGTTTAACCTGCTTAAGGCCTTAATTGACCCGATCTTGAAGGCTAGGAAGAAAACCGTTATTCTCATCTGGAGGCCGATCAAGCGCCACTAAAGGGAAACCCTGGCACCACCCTGGACCAGTGCTGGGGTTTTGCCCTTATCTGTGCTGCAGCAAAACAAAAAACAGCAGTCCAATAATGATCAGCCACAGGATTGTCCTGACACCGGTGAGCTTGGGAGGCTGACGGCCCTGCCACGGACGGCGGCGGTATAGCTTGGACGCCTTTTTTAAATACTTAATGCCTTCGTTAATATTTCCCTGCTTCTTGTATAAAACACCAAGATTGTGGTAGGCTGTGGCACACTCGGGATCAATTTCAATTGCCCGGTGATAGACCACTAAAGCGGTTTCAAAATCCCCCTGTTCAAAATAAACATTGCCCAGGTTGCTGTATGCCGCTGCCAGCTCAGGGTCATAGTCAATGGCAGTTTGAAAACACTCTGCAGCCTGCTGCAGATCGCGTCGATGGACGTATAATACACCAAGCTTATTCCACGCCCGGGCGTGCCCCGGCTCTGCTTGAATCGCAGCCCGGAAACACTGCTCTGCCTGATCGAATGCCCCCTGTTCCAGTAAAACAACTCCTTGTTCGTACATTGAAGAATCTATTGTCATCGCTATCCTCCTCGGTGCCCGTCTGCAAGTGTCAGTGTGGCATTCACCGCCGCATTACTTGATAAAGTAAGTACAAGCCCACTATGCCAAAGATCGGATAAGTAAAACTAAGTAAAGGTACAAAGCCCAACCTGGCAATGAGCAGCACTACCCCTAGAACAAGTCCGGCTGTCTTCCACCAATGGGAAAACACCAGGCGATGCAGCCGCTGCGTCACCGCCAATCCGTGGGCTAAGGCTGTGGTATACATGGCCATCCAAATCACTAAACCATACAGCTTGCCCATCGTCGGGCTCATCCGCTGAGCCAGAGCCAGCATCGGGATTGGCGCATCCATGATTGCCGGCGGGCTGGCAAATAGAGCTGTGATTACGAGGGCAATCAAAACCCCCAGGATCAGACCGCCGATCCAACCACCGGATTTTGCTGATTTGCTGCTGCTGGTCACCCCGCCAATCCCTGCAAATACGGCCAGCGCAAAGCCATAGTTATATCCAGCGTACAGGACTCCATAGGGTACGGCCTCCACCATCCCCGGTGGAAACATGAACTTACCCTCGATGATCGTACTGACAGCAACATATCCAATCAAGAGGATCATGACGGGAACCATATATCCATTCAATTTCAAGATGCCGCCAGGCCCAATCAAGAGCGGAATCAACACCAAAAACGCAGTTAAATACATCCCACCGCTGATTTGAGCTATTTCAACAATGACGATTTCGGTGCCGGCGAGCATAATGGCTGTACCCAGAATCAGAAATGCTGTATAAGCCAGATCAAAATACGGCGCCAGATGGTTGTTCAACCTTCTAATTAATTGGTTGTAATCACTTAAGCCCCAACTTACGCATTTGTAGAGTGTTTGGCCCCCACAAAGGCTTAGGCCTAACGTTGTCAACCCCACACCCAAATAGGCAAGACCACCAAATCGGGCAAAGAACTGCACCAGCTCCTGTCCCGATGCAAAACCAGCTCCGATAACTGATGCTATATATAAGGAAGCGATTTTCCAGGCCACAGGATCCCCCCCTCCCAGTGAAAAATATGTCCGGCAATACATATTATGATGGATTGCGGCGTATATTAGTGAAAAGATCACTACTCCTGAGGGGAGGGAGCTCCTATCATTGATCGCAACCGTGATCATATTGTTAGACTTCACATGGATGATCCATTTGCCGCAGAGACCCTGGCTCTCTCTATTGCCCAGATAACCGAAGAACGTCACTTAGTGGTTGTTTGCGTTGGTACCGATCGCTCAACAGGAGATTCTTTAGGCCCATTAATTGGTACTACGCTCCTCAAACACCTACCTCCTAACATCACTGTTTATGGCTGTCTTGATGAACCAGTACACGCCCTGAACCTCGAGCACTTTGTAACCAGGATCAGAACCAAACATCCAGATTCTGTGGTTTTGGCAGTCGACGCCTGCCTCGGCAAGTCGGAAAATGTTGGTTATATATCTCTCAAATCAGGCCCCTTAAAGCCAGGCACTGGTGTGAATAAAGCTCTCCCTGAGATTGGAGATTATCATATCATCGGTATTGTCAATGTCGGAGGTATGATGGAGTACTTTGTGCTTCAAAACACCAGGCTCAGTCTGGTGATGCGGATGAGTGAAGTAATTACCAATGGTCTGTTAATGAGTGTACGTGATGTTAGCGTAAACAGAGCTTAATGTTCCACGTGGAACATTAAGCTCTTAATCTTTTCCTAAGCTCTTTTGCTGATTTGTTTGATCCGATCCAGTATACTTCCAGGGCTCCTGTTTCTGACTCCGGCATCCTTTTCGTGAAACTTATCGGCAATTGCCCGCAAACCCTGACTGGCAAGGGCTGAAGGTTCCAGTTCCAAAACTGGCTTTTGCTGCATGTTTGCTTCCCGCACCCGGGTATCGTCAAAAATGAATCCTGCATAGCCCAGTTCAAAATTAAGGAATTTCCGGGCTGCAAACTGCAGTTTATCCGCAGTATTCTTCGCTTCCGAACGATAATAAACCCGGTTAACTACAAGATTTAGATTAACCGGTCGCTTTCTTTGGGTTACCAACGTCTTTAGCAGAGCATAAGTATCTGTAATTGCGTGGGGTTCCGGAGTGGTGATCAAATATCCGCCCTGAGACGCCAATATAAAGTTGGTGGTACTGGCAGTAATTCCAGAACTGGTATCTATGATAATTACGTCAAAATAATCGAACAGCTGCTGGATCTCGCTGGCCAGGAGATTGTACTCATAAATGGTCAGTTCTGTCAGCAGTTGGACGCCGGAACATCCGGGAACAACATACATCCTTGGCCGTACTTCAGTGAGAATATCCATTAAACCGCGTTTGCCGGCAATCAAATGCCCGAGATGATAACGAGGTGCTAAATCCAAAAGCACATCCACGTTGGCCGTACCTAAAGCAGCATCAAAGATACATGTTTTGTAGTTCCATTCAGCCAGGGCATATGCCAGATTGATGGCCAGCGTTGTCTTGCCAGCTCCACCTTTCCCCGAACAAACACTGATTAACTGCCTGTCTTTCGGGGGCGTGAGGTACACTAACCTGTTGATCTCGAAATCGGTATGTTTCAATACCAATGAACGTTTTTCTCCTCCAACCCGTTCGATCACTATGAATCTGTTTTGCGGCTCAGGCAGCCCCTCCTGTCTGATGGTAACGGTTGTGCCAACGGGCAGCAATACCAATCTCCCCTCGACCATGGGAAACTGAATTTGGATCAACCCCTGGCGGGGATTAATCCCCACTACTTCACTGGTAAAGACCCCTTCGAACAAACCTGATTCAACGGCAAACGTAATCTGGTCTCCGATTTTCCAGTTACAGGACTTTCCATTCCCGCCGAACATGCGATTACCTCCAGACGTTTTAACCTCGCATTAACTCTATGATCCGCTCCAATTCTTCGTCTGAGTAATATTCGATTTCGATTTTGCCTTTACCCCGTTTATATGTAAGACGCACTCTGGTGCCCAACAAACGCTGCAGTTCATCCTGTACCACTTGCACCTGCGGATCTGCATTTTGTTTCTTAAGCACTCCCTGTTTAGGCTTATTCTGTACCAGTTTTTCCAACTGCCGTACACTAAGGTCTTCTTCAACCACCCTCTGGGCCAAACTATGCCGTAGCTTGCCTGATTCGACTCCTAAAAGCACTTTGGCATGCCCGCGGCTTAATCTACCTTCTGCCACCATTCTTTTAATCTGCGGTTCTAATGTTAACAGGCGCAGAGCATTGGCAATCGATGACCGCTTCTTGCCAACCGATTGGGCAACTTCTTCCTGTGTCAGAGAGAATTCCTCAATCAAGATTTGATATCCTTCTGCTTCTTCAATGGCATTGAGATCTTCCCGCTGGAGATTCTCAATCAGAGCTACTTCTGTCATTTCCCGATCAGACAGTTCTTTGACTACTGCAGGAATCGTTTTTAACCCTGCCAACTGACAAGCGCGCCAACGCCTTTCACCAACTATAATCTGATACTCGTCACCAGCTCTACGGACAATAATCGGTTCCAAGACGCCGTGATTTTTAATTGACTCCGCCAATTGCTCCAGTTTTTCCTGATCAAACTGCTTGCGGGGTTGAAACGGGTTGGCGGTGATCTTATCCAGTTCAATCTGACTGACCAAACTGCGGTTAATGGGGTCGCCTTGGGGGATCAAAGAGCGCAACCCTTTGCCTAAAGCCTGTCTACTCAAGAATTAAGCACCTCCTGGGCTAAACTTTCATAGGCTAGCGCGCCTTTTGATTTGTCATCATACAAGGCAATCGGTTTTCCAAAGCTTGGTGCTTCACTCAATTTTACATTCCGGGGAATTATGGACTCATAGACTTTTACCTGTCGTTGGAAATAATTTTTCACGTCCTGGATCACCTGATGGGACAAGTTGGTCCGGACATCATACATCGTCATTACTACGCCTTCCCAAGTCAGGTCGGGGTTTAAATGCTCCTGTACCATGGCAATAGTGCTTACCAACTGGCTTAAACCTTCCAAAGCATAGTATTCACACTGGATTGGGACAATTACCGAATGTGAAGCAGTCAGACCATTAATGGTTAGCAATCCTAATGATGGGGGTGCGTCTATAATGATGTAGTCATATTTATGGACAACCTGATCCAGAGCCCGTTTGAGACGAAACTCTCTCGACAAAGTTGATACCAGTTCTATCTCTGCTCCAGCAAGCTCAATGGTGGCAGGCGCAACATAGAATCCGTCAATTTCAGTATTCAGGATAATGCGGTCAATCCGCTCCCCTTCGATCAACACAGAATACATGCAGCGCTCAATCTTTCCCTTGTCCACACCCACACCGCTGGAGGCATTACCTTGAGGATCAATGTCAACCAAGAGAACTTGTTTGCCGGCTAACGCCAGGTATGCCCCTAGATTTACAGCCGTCGTACTTTTGCCAACTCCACCTTTTTGATTGACAATAGAAATAATCTTACCCATCATTAGTCCCTCCCCTCTGGCTTTTTGATCGTGACCGTTACCCGATAGAACCCCTCATCCTCGTCTTCTTTGTAAGTCACCTGTAGGCCGCTGTTGGTAAGCGATCTAGTCAACTCTTTCACACCATTTGTAAACAAACGGATATCTTTGATCACAATTTTTCGATTTTGCTTGCTCGGAGCAGCTTTTTGTTGAAGCTTTTTCCTGATCAATTCCTCCGTTTCCCGCACACTTAAACTTTGAGCGGTGATTATCCCTAAAACTTCCATTTGTTCCTGAGAGGATTCCAGCTGCAGTAATGCTCTCGCGTGCCGTTCACTAATCATTTCCCGGGAAATAATGCTCCGAATGTCTGGATCCAGTCTTAATAATCGCAGCCGGTTGGCTATAGACGATTGACTTTTGCCAATCCGTTTAGCCAACTCTTCTTGGGTTAACTCGAATTCAGCAATCAGTTTTTGGTATCCCTCTGCTTCCTCAAGAAAATGGAGATCGCGACGCTGCAAATTCTCAATCAAAGCCATTTCAGCCGCAGTGCGGTCATCCATGATCTTGACTACGGCGGGAATTGTAGTCCAGCCCAGCAACTTGCATGCTCGTAATCTCCGTTCTCCCGTAACCAACTGATATCTTTGATCCACCAATCTGACGATGATGGGATGCAACAAGCCGTGTGTGGCTATAGACTCAGCTAACTCCTGCAATGGTTCCGGATCAAAGCTGATCCTTGGCTGAAATGGATTTGGCTCGATCCTGCTAATTGGTAGGGATTGGACATCGTCTTCTACGAAGTTGGGTATGTTGTCTGCCTGTGTAACCGATACCCCTACCCTGTTCGGTGATTTTTGTTTCGACCGCAGCAGATCTGTTAGTTTCACTTTATCACCAACCTATTAATCCAAGTTATATCATAGGTTATTATTCGGTAAGAGCATTCCTGTTCCTTCCGGGAAATAGATTTAATCGGAGAAACAACCATAAAAAAACGCCGTGAATCGAATTTCTGTTTCGCTTCACAGCGGTTTTCTTCTGGGAATCCCTGCTTTTCTCGGGTATTGGCTTGGTGTTGCTGCTTCCTTTCGGAAATTGACGATCCATCTTTCGCCCATCTCAAACGGCAATTGCAGTCGATGCTGATCCACTATACTGAGATTGAGTAGTTTGATAGCGTTAACCGCAGCCTTCAGTTCGTCTGGAAACCCGCTTCCCTTAAAAGCTATAAAATGTCCGCCAACTGATAAAAATGGTACACAGTATTCCAAAAGCACTGGTAAAGGTGCTACCGCCCGGGCAGCTGCCCATTGGAACTGCTCCCGATAATGCGAATCCCTGGCCAGATCTTCGGCCCGGCCATGAACACAACTGACATGGCGAAGTTGAAGCGCTTCACTGACTTCTCGCAAAAATCTAACTCTCTTTTCCAGTGAGTCGATCAAAACTACCGAGTCTGATGTGAGGCAGCTGGCAATGACGATTCCCGGAAATCCGGCGCCGCTTCCCACATCAATCCCCCGGCCTTTGAACTCAAACCCGATCTTCTGCACAGCCAGACAATCAACGAAATGCTTGACAGCAAACTCTGCTTCCGATCTAATCCGAGTTAAATTCATCTGCTGATTTCCTGTTTCGACCATGTCGGCAAATTTCAACAACTGCTCCACCTGATGCGAGTTAATCTCGATCTCCATCAGGGCACAACCTCTAATCAAATGAGTACGCAAACTCTGTCTATCCATCAGCCATTCCCTTCCAGATAAACTAGCAGTACAGAGATATCAGCCGGTGTGACGCCGGAGATTCGCGATGCCTGCCCCAAAGTCATTGGCTTGAACTGAGCCAGTTTCTCCCTGGCTTGCCGCGACAGTCCAGGTACCAAGTCATATTCGATGTTCTGCAGCTTCCTATGCTCCAGTTTGTGGAACCGGTCGATGGCTGCCTTCTGTTTTTCAAGATAGCCACGATACTTGATAGCGATTTCTACTTCTTCCACAACCTGTGGATCAAGTTCGGGCAAATCAGCAAGACGGCCCAAGTCCTGATAACTGACTTCCGGGCGCCGCAGCAGCTCTGCCAGGGTAAACCCATGCTTGATTGGTGCGGTCCCCATCTCTTCCAAGATTTGGTTCGTTTCTTTAGTTGAACCAATGCTGTATTTTTCCAAACGGTCGATTTCCTGCTCGATCTGTTCCCATTTCCGTTCGAATTCACGATATCGCTCTTCCGAGATCAACCCTAGTTTGTAGCCTAAGGGGGTCAACCTTTGATCGGCGTTGTCAACCCGTAGGTTAAGACGGTATTCTGCATGGGATGTCATTAAGCGATAGGGCTCTTTGGTGCCCTTAATGACCAAATCGTCAATCAGCACACCGATGTACGCTTGTGAACGGTCAACGGTGATCAGGTCCTCTTCGCGCAAATACAAAGCTGTATTAATCCCTGCGATTAATCCTTGGGCTGCCGCTTCCTCATACCCCGAAGTGCCATTGATCTGGCCAGCTGTGAATAACCCTTGATAGCCTTTCACCTGTAAGTAACTGTTCAATAAGGTTGGATCAAGACAATCATATTCAATGGCATATCCAATCCGCATTATTTCTACATTTTCTAATCCGGGTACGGTACGGATCAGTGCTCGCTGGGCATCAGCCGGCAACGAGCTGGATAAACCACTCAAATAGCCTTCAGAAGTGTCCCAACCTTCTGGTTCCACAAACACCTGGTGGCGATCGCGATCGGGAAATTCCACAACTTTGCTTTCAATCGAGGGGCAATATCTGGGCCCGACTCCAGTGATGGCTCCTGTGTAAAGGGCTGCCCGGTGCAAATTATCCCTTACTATCTGGTGGGTCTTTTCATTGGTGTATGTCAACCAACAAGGTGCCTGTTCAATCTGCAGGCCTTTGGTCTCGAACGAAAAACCCTGCAGGAATTCGTTGCCCGGCTGTTTGATCATTTTGTCGTAATCGATGGAGCGGAGATTGACTCGTGCGGGGGTGCCTGTTTTGAATCTCACCAACGGCAACCACTTCTCCAGAGCATTTCCCAATGCTACCGCAGGATGCTGTCCCTGCGGCCCCGAAGGACATGATTCTTCTCCGATAAAAATTTGAGAACGTAAATAGGTGCCTGTAGCCAAAATCACTGCTTTTGCTTCTACTTTAGTGTTGCCAATAATAACCCCGTAAACCCGGTTGTTTTTGATCAGCAAGTCTGTAACAGTGCCTTCCTTTAAATAGAGATTTGGAGTTGTCTCCACCAGATTTTTCATTTTACGCTGATACAACTTACGGTCGATCTGTGCCCTCAAGGCTTGAACTGCCGGCCCTTTGCGGGTATTCAGCCTGCGCATCTGCATTAAAGTGGCATCTGCCACCTTAGCCATGGCACCGCCAAGGGCATCAATCTCCCTGATAAGATGTGCTTTGGCCGGCCCCCCCAAAGAAGGGTTGCAGGGCATAAGGCCCACATTGTCGAGATTTATGGTTAAAAGCAGGACTTGCTGACCCATTTTGGCAGCAGCTAAAGCAGCTTCACACCCTGCATGGCCTGCTCCAACTACAATGATGTCATATCTAGATTGGCTATGCTGATACATGCTGCCTGTCTCCCTTCAGAACAACCAGCAAGACATTGATATCTGCAGGAGACACACCGGAAATCCGGGCTGCCTGGCCTAAGGAGGCAGGTTTGATGGCTGTCAGTCGCTCTCTGGCTTCCGTGCGTAAACCTTGGATCTGATGATAATCAATGTCTTCAGGGATGGCGATACCTTCCAGTTTGTTAAACTGCTCAATCTGTTTAAGCTGCCGTTCAATATAGCCTTTGAACTTGCATTCAATCTCAACCTGTTCGATCACTTCCGGATCCAGTTCCGGCAAGGAGGCGAAGAAACATAAGTCTCTGAATTGGACCTCTGGCCTTTGCAGAATCTCATGAAGAGTTACTGCTTTCTTCAGATCGCCCGAGCCTAACTGAATCAAATAATCACGGACCTCCGCTGTTGGTGATACCTGCACCTGCTGCAGCCACTGGAGAGTATCCTGGATCGCCTGTTTCTTTGTCACCAGTTTTTGATAACGTGCTTCATCAATCAAACCAACCTTGTACCCAATTTCCCGCAACCGCAGGTCGGCATTGTCCTGCCGCAGTATCAAGCGGTATTCCGCCCGGGATGTCATCATCCGGTAAGGCTCCTCCGTTCCTTTGGTGACCAAGTCATCGATCAAAACGCCGATGTAAGCCTGGGATCGGGAGAGAATCAAACTTGGATTGCCTTTTACCTTGTGGGCGGCATTGATGCCGGCGATCAATCCCTGGGCTGCTGCTTCCTCATACCCCGAAGTGCCGTTGATCTGGCCGGCGGTAAACAACCCCTGGATCAGCTTTGATTCCAAAGTGGGGTAAACCTGGTCCGGTAGAATATAATCATACTCAACGGCGTAACCAGTACGCATGATTTCGGCCTGCTCCAGTCCGGGAATCGAACGCAGGATTTTCAGCTGGATCTCCTCTGGCATACTGGTGGTCAGACCTAAACAATACAGCTCTTTAGTATACTCACCTTCTGGTTCTAGAAATATTTGATGATCAGTCTTGTCTGGGAAACGCAAGACTTTTCGATCTATTGACGGGCAATAGCGCGGCCCTTTGGTTTGGATAGCTCCGGTCTGAATCGGAGAAAGATGAATGTTCTCCCGGATCACCTTGATCGTATCGGGTGTTGTTCGCGTATACCAACAGGGAATCTGTTCCCGGGCAACCAAAGGTGTATCGAAAGAAAACCGCAGCGGCGTGTCTGAACCTCTCTGACAAGTCAGCTTCTCATAGTCAACGCTGTCGGCATGAACACGAGGGGGAGTCGCTGTCTGAAAACGGCTCAGTTTTAAGCCGGAGCCAATCAAGCTTTGAGAAAGCTCTTCGGCACTTGGCTCGCCTTGGCGCCCGCCTGGATACCGCACCGGGCCTATGACTACCTCACCCCGTAAAAACGTACCGGTAGCCAAAATCACGGTATCACTAGTGGTTTTCGTGCCGGTTTTTAATTGGACTCCATATACTACGCCATCGTCCACTAAAATCTTGGTAACCACACCTTGGCGTACACTCAAATTTAGCTCTGATTCCAACGTTTTGGTCATCACAGCCCGGTATTTCACTTTGTCAGCTTGAGCTCTCAAGGCATGAACAGCCGGCCCCCGGCTTAAATTGAGCATCCGGATGTTTAAATAAGTCTGATCGATCACTTTAGCCATCTGGCCGCCCAAAGCATCGATCTCCCTGACCAGGTGACTCTTGGCTGCTGGCCCTCCAATAGCTGGATTACAGGACATCTGTGCGATTGTATCTAAATTCATGGTGATCAAAAGCGTTTTACACCCAAGCCGGGCAGCTGCCAGAGCAGCTTCACAACCGGCATGGCCACCGCCAACCACGATTACTGCATACTCCTTACCCATGCTGCTCCTACTTTCCAATACAGAATTGTGCAAAGATCCTATCGATAATATTTTCACGCACCGTCTCTCCGGTAATCTCCCCGAGATGTTCCAGTGCTCCATGCAGCCCGATAGAAATTAAGTCTAAAGGCAGCTCTTGGTTAAAGGTCTCCATAGCCTGCTGCAGATCGGCTTTTGCCTCAACCAAAGCCTGTTTATGCCGGCTTCTGGTAATGATAGCGTTCTCCCGCTCGATCTGGACCAAACCTTCCATCACCAATCCGACAATCTGTTCCAGTAACGGATCAAGGCTGTCCCCTGTTAACGATATTTCCACTGCTGGAACACTTTGATCGATGTATCCTTTCTCAATCAAGTAGGCCTGTCCATCCCATTGTCGCGGCAGATCAGTTTTATTGATCACCAACAGCCGCTTCCTACCTGCCAACTGGGCTAAAAGCTGTTTATCTTCCTCCTCGAGCTCTCGGCTGATATCCAGGACATGCAAAATCAGATCTGCCTCATTGATAAACTCCATCGCTCTCTCCACACCCAACTGTTCAATGCGATCAGCTGAGTGGCGGATTCCCGCTGTGTCAACCAGCCGAAACGGAATCCCGTTGATGTTGAGCACTTCTTCAATGGTATCACGGGTTGTACCGGGAATGTCGGTGACCAAAGCCCGGTTCTCGTCCAGCAGACGGTTGAGCAAGCTTGATTTCCCCACGTTGGGTTTGCCGGTAATCACAGTCTTGATTCCTTCCCGGAGGACTTTGCCGTTATCTGCGGTATCAATCAGCTTCGTGATTTCGTCGATTGCAGTTGTCAGTACAGCCAACATGTTCTCGGAGTCGATTTCCGGAATATCATCTTCTGGAAAGTCAATCACTGCATTTACTTGCACCACCAGATCATACAGGCTTTCCCTGATCGACTGAATCCGCCTGCTTAAGCTCCCTTCCAGCTGCTGCACCGCCAAATCCAGACTGCGATCGGTCTTGGATCGGATAATGTCAATCACAGCCTCTGCCTGAGACAGATCAAGACGACCGTTTAGGAATGCCCGTTTGGTAAACTCACCCGGTTCAGCCAGACGTGCTCCCAAAGAGAGCACCAAATCAAGGATTTTTCGCATTACAACCACGCCGCCATGGCACTGCAATTCTACTACATTCTCGCCTGTATAGGAATGGGGCCCCCGCATGATTACTGCCAACGCTTCGTCAATAACGTTCTCCTCGGAGTCCACAATCTTGCCATAGCGAACTGTAAATCCGCCTTGGTTAGCCAGCTTTTTCCGGTTTTTGGCTCTGAAAACTTGATCAGCGATGCTGATTGCCTCGCCCCCGCTAAGGCGGATGATACCGATTCCGGCTTCCCCCATGGCGGTGGCAATAGCTGCTATAGTATCGTTGAACATCTTTTTTCTCACCGTTTCCTAATTCTTCTTCTATAAAAAAAGAAGCGTACCAGCGGCACGCTCGTTTATTTCTTCGGAACAATAATTACTCTCCGGTATGGTTCTCGTCCCTCGCTGTGGGTCTCCACATCAGGGTTGGCTTGCAACTCCGTGTGGATTATTCTCCGCTCTAGAGCTGTCATCGGATCAAGGGCCACTCTTCTGCCGCTGTCAATTGCCTTGGCAGCAAGTCTATGTGCCAGGGACTTGAGAGTATTTTCTCGGCGACTGCGATATCCTTCCACATCCATTATGATCCTAACCCAATTGCTGCCTTCACGGTTGGCAGCCATGCTGACCAGGTATTGAAGGGCATCTAAAGTTTGTCCCCGCCTGCCGATTAATAATCCTAGATTCTCACCGTACACTGCCAGGCGGATGTTTTCTTCATCGACGATCTCCACATGAATGTCCGCTTCAACCTTCATCAGGCGCAGCACTTCCTGCAGATACTCTTTCGCTGCCTGGCTTTTGTACTTCGTATTAACCTTAAACTCCAGCCTTACCTTTGCTTGTTTTGCCCCAAGAATCCCGAACAATCCTTTATTTCCTTCATCCAGGACCGTAATCTCCACTTCATCCCGATTCGCACCCAATTTTTCCAAACCCTCATCAATAGCTTCCTCAACGGAACGTGCGATTATCTCTACCGATCTCATTTAACTTGTCCTCCTTGTGGCGCAGTTGGAAACCTTTTGCTAATCCATGCCTGCTGTACAATAGAGAAAATGTTTCCTACCACCCAGTACAATACCAAACCGGCAGGCAGCCGGATACTGATCAACCCGATAAAGAAGGGCATAAACAGCATCATTCCCTGTTGCGAGGAATCTGCCGTGGTTTGCTTAATCGATATAAACTGGGTCAGCACGGACAGAAGCGGCAGCACATAGAAAGGATCCGGTTCAGTCAGGTTCAAATAGAAAAACTGTGCTGCTTCGCTTTGCGGCAATTCACGCAAAACTTGAAAAAATGCCCATAAAATCGGCAGTTGAAGCAGTAGCGGCAGGCATCCACCTAAGGGATTATATTTATATTCCTGGTACAGTTTCAAGGTTCTGGCCTGTAATTCCTGGGGATTATCCTTGTATTTCTTCTGCAGCTCTTCAAGTTTTGGTTGGATCTCCTTCATCACTTGCATGCTTTTTGCCTGTTTGATTGTGAGCGGCAGCATGACTAATCTAATTGGTATTGTAACCAAAATAATCGCGATTCCATAGCTGTTGGAGAATCCCACGATAAAATCAAAAATCCATCGTAACCCGTTCGCAAGCCAAGTCAAATCCAATGTCCCCCTTAATATCGGTTACGGAACAGGATCATAGCCACCCGGATGCCAAGGATGGCAGTGCAGGATGCGGCGCAGTCCCAGCCATAACCCCTTAAATCCATAACGCATGATTGCTTGTTTGGTATATTCTGAACATGAAGGTGTAAAACGACATCTGTTCGGCAGCAGGGGTGAAATCAACCTCTGGTAGAAACCTATGATCAACAAGGGAACTTTCAATACCAGTTTCGCGATCGCATTCATATTCTCCTCGCCCCTTGTCTATCCCTTTAACAGCCGATTAAAATCTGTCTCCAGTTCCCGATAACTCGCATCTCTGCTTTTAACTTTGGCGCTAACCACCAGATAGTGCTGTTCCGGTATGCTCTGCCAGTTTAAACGCATGATCTCCCGCAGCCTACGCTTGATCCGGTTGCGAATCACAGCATTGCCTACTTTTCTACTGACAGAGATCCCAACCTTAGTTGGACTTTCTGATACAGGAAGAAGGTGCATCACGAGATAACGACCAAATCGTACTGACCCATGCTGGTATACTCTGAGAAAATCTCTCCGGCATCGCATACGATTTTCGTTCTCCATAAGTACCACAGATCCTCCATTCCTGTTTCTTTTACGGTAAAAGGAAGACCCGTTTCCGGGTCACAGCTTTTATGCACTTAAGATTTTTCTGCCCTTTTTCCTGCGCCGTGCCAATACTCGGCGGCCAGCTTTGGTCCTCATTCGTACTAAAAAGCCATGATTCTTTTTCCGCTTTCTTCTATTAGGTTGAAAAGTCCGTTTCATCATCACAACCTCCTTCCACTACCATCACAGAGAGACACCTGCCTTATTTTAACGCATTTTAAACAGTGATGTCAACCGCAAAAACATGACGAACATTTATCCACACTATCCATAATAGTTTGTCCACAAGTATGTTGGTAATTCTTTAATATTTTGTTAGAATCTATAGATCGGCAGGTAACCCCAGCAATTTTTATTCACATCCTGTAGACAAACCTGTGGATAAAAGCATTTTTAAGCCTTTGTGCATATTCTCTAACTGGTAAAATATGATAAAAACCTATAAAACTAGACTACATCCTGCTTTGCGCAGATCTGTTTTTACCTTGTCCCCTGTGGATTGTTCTGTGGATGATGTGGGTATCGAACATGGATAAGTTTAAAACTCTTGTTGATGATCAATTTGTGGATATCCTGTTGATACTGTGAACAATTATCCAGATCAGTTCTTCTACGTGCGGTTTTGCTCCCGTGGATTATGTGTAAAACATCATTTTTTGATTCACAGCCAAGTTATCCCCAACTCATGTTGTGGGTTAAATCTTTTATGGAAGCAGGATCCTGTGGATTAGATCAAGAATGAATATGAGAACCATAGGTCAGGAGGAAGAAGTAATGGACCAGTTGATGAGTATTTGGAACGAAGTTTTGGCTTTAATGGCGACTGAAGTCGCCAGGACATCATTTGAAACATGGTTAAAAGACACCAAGCCAAACCGCTTAGAGGGAAATGTGCTCTACATTGAGGTTCCAAACGAATTTACTCGCGACTGGGTGGAAGCTCGTTATACTGTTGCTTTACGCAAAACACTGCGTCATCTTTTAAATGAAGATCTGGAACTTCGTTTCGAGGTGAACAGCCCTTCAATCAATCAACAACCGGAAAATTTGCCACAAAAACCGACACCATCCACCGGTGTCAGAAATAAACAGCAAGCACAAACTACTTTTTTGAATCCCAAGTATACCTTTGATACGTTTGTTGTTGGCAATTCCAACCGTTTTGCTCACGCTGCTGCCCTTGCAGTAGCGGAAGCCCCTGCCAAGGCGTACAATCCTTTGTTCCTTTATGGGGGAGTGGGGCTGGGTAAAACCCACCTGATGCACGCCATCGGTCATTACGCCCTGGAAAGCAACCCTGATATAACTGTAATCTACATTACTTCAGAGGCATTTACCAATGATCTGATCAAAGCAATCGGAAACAAATCCATGGTTGAGTTCAGGGCCAAATACCGCAATGCCGACATTCTGCTGATTGACGACATTCAGTTCGTGGCCGGCAAGGAGTCAACGCAGGAAGAGTTTTTCCATACCTTTAATGCTTTATACGAAGCTAATAAGCAGCTGATCATTTCGTCTGATCGCCCTCCTAAAGAAATTCCTACATTAGAAGAACGCCTGCGGAGCAGATTTGAATGGGGCTTAACCACCGATATTCAGCCGCCGGATCTGGAAACCCGGATTGCTATCTTAAGAAAGAAAGCTGAGCTGGAGGAGATTGATGCCCCTTCGAACGTTTTATCCTACATCGCCAACCACGTTCAATCCAACATCCGTGAATTGGAAGGGGCTTTTGTCCGTGTTGTCGCTTATGCAAACCTGCATAGG
The DNA here is from genome assembly GCA_012840925.1 of Bacillota bacterium. Taxonomy (GTDB): domain Bacteria; phylum Bacillota; class Limnochordia; order Darwinibacteriales; family DTU012; genus DTU012. The sequence goes on along the minus strand of DUVS01000008.1, from coordinate 9,005 downwards.
ACGCCGATCACCCAGGAAATCGCTGTGGAAGCTTTGAAAGACATCATTGGTACCCAAAGGCAAAAACCGATTACCATCGATTTAATTCAACAAGTAGTTGCCAATCATTATGGAATCAAAGTGACAGAAATGAAGGCAAAAAAACGGACCAGATCAATTGCCTATCCGCGACAGGTAGCCATGTATCTTGCCAGAGAGTTGACGGAAAACTCCCTGCCTAAAATCGGTGAGGAATTCGGCGGGAGAGATCACACAACGGTTATGCATGCTTGCGAAAAGATCACGAACGATATGAAACGGGACCCATCATTACAGCTGACTGTCAAAGAATTGATCGATCTGATCCAGCGTTCGTGATCACAGCATTCATGATTAATTGGGGATAACCTCTTCACAGCCATGTTGATTACATGTGAATAGAAAAAATTCGATTTTTGTCGATCTGGAATATGTTGATAACATTTCTGTTTTAACCACAAGTTGTTATTGTGGCTAAAGCCCCCTTTGGCAATCATCACACGGCTTATCCACATAAGCAACATGGCCTACTATTATTACTACTATCTATAAACTTATTCAATAGTACCTACTCACTGTTTGTATAAATTTCCACAGGAGGAATAAATATGCATTTTCAATGCTCTCTTACTGACTTACTGCCTGTAGTTTCTTTGGTAGAAAAAGCAGTTGCTGCTCAGGACAACATTCCTGTCCTCAAAGGTATTCATATCATGGCTGGTGACAATCAGGTCACTTTAACTGCTACAAACCTCGAACTCGGCATTCGATCTGAATTACCAGCACATGTCAGCAAAGCAGATCAAGCTGTAGTTGACGGCAAATTGTTAGCAGCATTGGTCCGTACGTTACCCCAAGAGCCTATTATCTTTGAACTGACGGATCAGCAGCTTATGATCACAGCCGGTTCGGTGGAATTTACCCTAACAACACTGCCTCCAGAGGATTTCCCTCAATTGCCTGAAATCGAGGATTTGGTTTTTACGCTGCCGGCCAAGCAATTATTGACTCTGATTAGGAATACGATTTTTGCCTGCGGTAAAGACGATCGCCGGCCATTTGTCAACGGCGTGTTGTTTGAAATTTCCGAGCAAATGCTGCACTTTGCTGCTACTGATATCAACCGGCTTGCCTATGATGCAATCCAGATCGAACAGCAGCTGCCTGATACACAACTGTTGATTCCCATGAAAACACTTCAAGAATTGCAACGGAGCCTGCCAAATGATGATTCGGAAATCAAGATTGCCTTCAACACGAAACATGTGATCTTTGAATATGGGAACACTAAAATCACTACCAGGCTGATAGATGATCGGTTTCCTAAGTATAAGAACCTCTTTCCACAAGAAGAACCAATACGCATTTCGATTAGCCGCCAGATCTTGATAGCAGCCGTGGAAAGGGCAGCTTTGATCGACAGTGATGACGGAAGTCAAATCGTTATCTTTGACGCTGCCAACGGTGTGCTGGAGATCAGAACCCCTTCGTCAAGCAAGGGCAAGAGCAAAGAAATCATCAATGTGGAACATGAAGGCGAGAATGGGGAAGCTGCTTTTTCCGCCAGGTATATCCTGGATATGCTCAAAGCTGTTGATGCGGAGCAGATTCTGTTTCATTTCAATTCGGATCTGCGCCAGGCATTGATGAAAGGAGATCATGATCAGAATCAAAAATATATATTAATGCCGATCCGTCTCAATTAACCAGGAGGAAAATCATGGAAACAATCGAAATAAAAACAGAATCGATTCAACTGGATCAGCTGCTTAAATGGGCAAGCGCCGCCGCAACCGGGGGAGAGGCCAAGCATTTGATTCAAAGTGGCCAGGTTCTCCTCAACGGTACAGTTGAAACTAGACGCAGTAAAAAAGTGCATCGTAACGACATCGTGACGGTAGGTAATCGAACATTCAAGGTAATCTGAAATGTTAATCCGGGAATTGAGATTATTAAATTTTCGTAATTACAGGACTTTAGATTTGACGTTGGATCCATCGGTTAATATTCTTGTCGGCAATAATGCTCAAGGCAAGACCAATATCTTAGAAGCCATCTATCTTCTGGCCATGGGCCGATCATTCAGGGCTGCCAGAGACAGCGACATGATCGCCCATGATCAAAGCTACAGTCTAGTGTCGGGACAAGTAACCACAGAAGCGACACATACTCTGGAGCTAGTCCTCAGGCGCGATGGGCCAAAGCGGTTTCGCTTCAACAAAAAGGATCTACCCCACAGGCAGTTTGTTGGAGTCTTTAATGTGGTTTTGTTCACTCCCGATGATCTATACTTGGTGAAGGGGTCTCCTGGTGAACGCAGGAGATTTCTTGACTGGGAGATATCTCAGGTAAGTGCTGGATATCGCAGTTTACTACTGGATTACTACAAGGTTTTGCAGCACCGCAATTCGCTGATGAAAACCATTGCTTTTGAGAATCAGGATCCGAAAATGCTTGAGATCTGGGATCAGCAGCTGATTGAGCTGGGAAGCCGGTTAATGGCAATCAGGGCAACTATGATTCATAAACTAGGGCTCTTAAGCAGACTGATGCACCGCCAAATTAGTGATGGCAAAGAAGAGTTAACCCTTCGCTATGTTCCTTTTTTTGCGGCCGATCACCAGGACACCGACTATGATTACCAGTCGATCAAGCGTAAGTTTTCTGAGGCATTGGTTTCAGCAAGATCTCTTGAGCTTCGGCGCGGGTACTCTTTGGTAGGCCCGCATCGTGATGATTTCCAGTTTCTCATCGACGGTTTGGATGTCAAGACCTTTGGCAGCCAGGGACAGCAAAGAACTGCAGTCTTAGCCTGCCGCCTGGCTGAGTTGGAGTATATGAAGTCAGAGACAGGTAGTTTTCCTACCATCTTGCTGGATGATGTCACGTCTGAGCTTGACCAGCAGCGCAAACACTTTTTACTAAAGCTATTGACGAAGAAAATTCAAACTGTTATCACTACTACCAACATATCTGATTTTGAACCTGACTTAGCGGTGGATGCAAAGGTGTTCCAAGTAAATGCCGGACAAGTACAGGAAGGGCGTTGATTACATGTTCTTGCATATTGGCCAGGATGTAACGGTGTTAGCAAAAGAGATTGTAGCGATCATAGACCTGAGTGCGAGATCCAACTCAGAGATCCTAGAGGAGTTTATACGGATTGCAGCAGATGAGGGATTTGTCAACCGACTGACTGCTTCACCCAGTTCGATCGTTGTTACCAATGATCAGGTTTATCTATCGCCAATATCATCGCGGACCTTGGGGAAAAGGATGTCTGGCTTTGGTGATTGATGGCAATTTATGTTACAATAGCTATGTGTAGGCTTAACAAACTGATTATGTGCAGGGAGTAGATGTAATATTGAAAAATAACACCAACACATCAAATTATACTGCAGATAAAATTCAAGTGCTGGAAGGTCTGGAAGCCGTCAGGCGCAGGCCTGGAATGTATATTGGCAGCACCGACACGAGCGGTTTGCACCACCTCATAGTTGAAGTGGTGGATAACAGTATTGACGAAGCTCTTGCCGGTTTCTGCGATTATATCTGCGTTGAGATTCTGCCTGACGGATCAGCCAGGATAACAGACAACGGCCGGGGCATTCCTGTAGGCATTGTGGAAAAAACGGGAAAGTCCGCGGTAGAGACAGTATTGACCAAATTACACGCCGGAGGCAAATTTGGCCAGCAAGACGGTGGTTATAAAGTGTCTGGTGGTTTGCACGGTGTGGGAGTTTCGGTTGTCAATGCCTTGTCAGAGTGGCTGGAAGTCAATGTTTTTACTGAAGGTTACCACTATCACCAAAGATATCATTACGGTGTACCGCAGTCAGATCTGCAAAGGCTGGGCCAAACCGACCAGCGGGGTACGCAGATTACCTTCATGCCGGATGCAACCATTTTTGAAACCACAGAATTTGATCCGGACACCATAACATACCGCTTGCGGGAACTGGCTTTTCTCAATAAAGGTGTGAGAATCGCTTTTATTGATCATCGGACTAACCGTCAGAACACCTATTTCTATGACGGTGGAATTATCGAGTTTGTCAAGCATTTGAACCGCAATAAGAATACTTTCCACGATGTGATCTACATTGATGAATCGAAAGAATACGAGTTGGAAGTAGCCATGCAGTATACCGATGGCTACAGTGAAACAATCCTTACATTTGCCAATAACATTAATACCCATGAAGGCGGGACTCACTTAAGTGGGTTCAGATCAGCCTTAACCCGTACTCTTAATGACTATGCCCGCAAACACAACCTACTCAAGCAAAATGATGAAAACTTGAGCGGAGAAGACGTCCGGGAAGGTTTGACCGCGATCATCAGTATTAAATTGACTGAACCCCAATTTGAAGGGCAGACCAAGACAAAGCTGGGGAACAGTGATGTCAGAGGTATTGTGGAATCGATAATCAACGAACAACTGGCAATCTATCTGGAAGAACACCCCGGTCCAGCGAAAAAGATTGTTGAAAAGTGTATTGCTGCCGCCAGAGCCCGTGAAGCTGCCCGAAAAGCTAGGGAACTGACCAGGCGCAAAACAGCCTTGGAGATTTCTTCGCTGCCGGGCAAGTTGGCTGATTGCAGTTTGACTGATCCACGAGTGTGTGAGCTCTTTATCGTAGAGGGAGATTCGGCCGGAGGCACTGCCAAGCAAGGAAGGGATCGCCGTTTTCAGGCTATTCTACCTCTTCGGGGTAAGATTTTGAATGTGGAAAAGGCAAGGCTGGACAAGATTCTGAGCAACAACGAGATCAGGGCCATGATCACCGCCTTTGGAACCGGTGTTTCGGAAGAATTTGATCTGTCCAAACTGCGCTATAACAAGATCATCATCATGACTGACGCAGACGTGGACGGTGCCCATATCCGCACCTTGTTGTTGACTTTCTTTTACCGCTATATGCGCCCGTTGTTGGAATTTGGCCATGTCTATATTGCCCAGCCGCCATTATATATGGTTAAGCAGCGCAGGGATGTGCATTACTGTTATTCCGATGACGAGTTGGACAAACTGCTGGCCAAAATTGGACGTGTTGGGATCACAATCCAGCGGTACAAGGGTCTTGGAGAAATGGATAAAGAGCAGTTATGGGACACAACCATGAACCCGGATACTAGAGTCATTCTGCAGTTGCGCATGGAGGATGCAATTGCCGCAGATGAAATCTTTACAACGCTAATGGGTGAAAACGTGGAACCGCGGCGCAACTTCATCGAAGAAAACGCCAAACTGGTTACTAACTTGGATGTCTAGAAGGAGTCATGAAGGATGAGCCTGGATTTTCGTGACGGAAAAATTGTTCCGATCAAACTGGTAGATGAGATGAAAACCTCATATATCAACTATGCCATGAGTGTCATTGTGGAAAGAGCTTTGCCGGATGTGCGCGATGGCATGAAACCCGTACAGCGGAGAATCATCTACAGTATGGGTGAAATGGGCCTCCGCTATGACCGGCCCCATAGAAAGTCCGCCGGAATCGTGGGTGAAGTCATGGGTAAATTCCACCCCCATGGCGATGCGGCGATCTATGATGCAATGGTCCGCATGGCACAAGACTTTTCATACCGCTATCCATTGGTTGACGGGCACGGGAACTTTGGCAGTGTCGATGGTGACCCTCCTGCTGCCATGCGTTACACAGAAGCTCGGCTGTCCCGTTTGGCCACGGAGATGCTTCGGGATATTGACAAAGATACAGTCAATTTCGTCCCCAACTACGACGAGACAGTTGACCAGCCGGCGGTCCTGCCCAGCCGTTTCCCAAACCTGATTGTAAATGGGACATCAGGTATTGCTGTAGGTATGGCCACAAACATTCCTCCTCACAACTTGGGCGAAGTGATCGACGGGATTATTCTGTTGATCGACAATCCTGATGTAACAATTAAAGATTTAGCCCAGGTAATCAAAGGCCCTGATTTTCCAACCGGAGGCTTAATTCTAGGCAGAGACGGGATTAAGGTTGCTTACGAAACCGGCAAGGGTCGCATTGTTGTGCGGGGAAAAAGCCAAATTGAGCAATTAAACAACGGCAAGCAGCAGATCATAGTTTCCGAGCTGCCGTATAACGTCAATAAAGCGAAGCTGATTGAGAAGATTGCTGATTTGGTCAGAGATAAGAAGATTGATGGGATTACTGATTTAAGAGACGAGTCAGACCGATCCGGAATGCGAATCGTGATTGAACTTCGCCGAGATGCCAACGCCCGGGTGATCTTGAATCAATTGTACAAGCACACCCAGCTGCAGGATACATTTGGCGTAATTATGCTGGCGTTGGTGGATGATGAACCAAAAGTGTTGAATCTTAAAGAAATGCTGCACTACTATGTAGAGCATCAAAAAGATGTTATCATCCGGCGCTGCAAGTTTGAATTGGACAAAGCGGAAAACGATGCCCATATCCGGGCAGGGTTGTTGATTGCCCTTGATCATATCGATGAGATCATTAACATCATCCGCAAATCATCTAATGATCAGGTGGCTAAGGAAACTTTAATGAGCCGGTTTGAACTGACCGAACGCCAGGCAGTAGCCATCCTCGATATGCAGCTGCGCAGATTGACTGGTTTGGAGCGGGAGAAAATTGAAGCAGAATACGCTCAGCTGCAGCAGACCATCCAACGCTTAAGAACGATCCTGGGCGATATTAACCTGATTTACAATATAATCAAAGAAGAGTTGCTGGAACTCAAGGAACGCTTCGGTGATCCAAGACGGACAAAAATTGTCAGGGACGATTCAAACCTTGATGTTGAAGATTTGATCGCTGAAGAGGACTTGATCGTTACTCTGACACATCAAGGCTACATTAAGCGGCTGCCGGTAGACACCTATCGCAGCCAACGCCGGGGTGGCAGAGGTATTACGGCAATATCCAACAAAAACGAGGATTTTGTTGAACAGCTGTTTGTCACCAGCACCCATAATTATGTGCTGTTCTTTACCAATAAGGGGCGGGTGCACCGGCTCAAAGGGCACGAAATCCCCGAAGCAGGACGCAACGCCCGTGGTGTGGCTGTGGTCAACCTTATTCATTTAGAACCGGGAGAGCGGATTGAAGCCACGATTCCCATTAGTGAATACTCGGATGATCAGTACTTGATCATGGCAACCAAGAACGGAATTGTGAAAAAGACAGCCTTGACCGAATACGACAGTCCCCGGGCGGGATTGATCGGTATTGTTCTGGCAGATGACGATGAAGTTGTCAGTGTCAGGCTGACCGACGGAAATCAGGAGATTGTCCTGATTACCGGAGAAGGGCAGTCGATTCGCTTTTCTGAAAAGCTGGTCAGACCGATGGGCCGCAATGCCCGAGGAGTCAAGGGAATTACCCTGGAGAAAGAGGATTATGTGGTAAGCATGGATGTGGTTGCCAACGGAGATGATCTGTTGGTTGTGACGGAAAATGGCTATGGAAAACGCACCAGCATTGAAGATTACCGCATCACCAACCGCGGCGGCAAGGGAATCAAGACCCTGAACAGAACCGCGAAAACTGGTCGCATCGTAGGCGCCAAGATGGTGCATGAAAATAATGAAGTCATGTTGATCTCCCTTGAAGGGATCATGATCCGGATGTCAGTAGCAGACATTTCCCGTCTTGGAAGGGCTACTCAAGGTGTAATTCTGATGAAACTCGGGGAAGATGATAAAGTAGTAGCCGCCGCCCATCTCGCTGCCAAAGATGATGACTAGGCCTCCGAGGGGATTTACAATGCGGCAGGCAAAGATAGTTTTCATCATTTTAGCGATACTAATCCAGTCTCAGGTGATTCAGCCGGTGAACCAGGCTGGATCATGCTGAGTACCGCCGGCCCACCGCCGCGCCACAGCCCCGGGATGATGTACGACAGCACCCGCGGTGTTATCGTCATGTTCGGGGGCATTACCGGGCGCGAGCGAGAGGGAATTCTCTACGGTGATACCTGGGAATAGGGACGGCGGGGAGTGGAAAAAGGTGGCCGACACAGGCCCTTCGCCGCGGTTAGGCCACAGTATGGTTTACGACAGCAAGCGTCAGGTAGTTGTCCTCTTTGGAGGCAACGACGGGACTTTCTGCAGCGATACCTGGGAATGGGACGGCATTGAATGGAAGCTGGCAGCCGAAAATGGCCCGAAACCCCGGGGCAGGCACAGTATGGCATATGACCCTGACCGGGGTGTAGTCGTCTTGTTTGGAGGCATTCCCCGGGATATGGGAGATACTTGGGAATGGGACGGTGAAAAGTGGCGGCTGGTGTCCAATTCAGGCCCGTCAGGCCGTTCTCGGGGTGCCATGGTTTACGATGCAGCTAGAAAAACGGTGCTGCTCTTCGGAGGGCGCGCGTCCAACGGCGAGCCGCTCGGTGATACGTGGGCCTGGGATGGGGCAGGATGGAAACTGCTTGCTGAGGATGAATCATTTGCCAGAGCCAGGCACGGAATGGTTTATGATCCTGTCAGACAGAAGATAGTTGCCCACGGTGTAGCTTACGGCGGCCGCAATGAGATGATCGAGTGGGACAGTACCGAGTGGAAGTTAATTGATGTGAAAGTACCTTTAGGCCGCATCTACTACGGGTTGGTGTATCACGGTGGCCGGGACAGCATGATCATGTTCGGCGGATGGGACGGAAGCAACCCTCTGGCCGAAACCTGGGAATTAGGATTATCAACCCCTTGACAGAGCTTATAGATGGTGCTAAGATATATCTTGCCGCCAGGAGATAGGCGCTGGCGGCTTCACAATCGAGGGCACAGATGAATCGGAAAGATTGATTGTTGACAAGTGGTTCAGTACGTGCTATGCTTAAAGTGTTGCGCTCATGAGTGGCGCAATAACTTTCGGTGGACTTTGAAAACTAAACAGCAGAAGTGCGGAGAACGTTAACGTTCAACCCTGTCGTGTACCGGATGCAGATCCGGTGCTTTAGACAGAAACAGACAGGACAAATTTTCATTGGAGAGTTTGATC
>DUVS01000007.1 GCA_012840925.1 Bacillota bacterium | reverse complement strand
CTGGGCCACAGGTGCCATGGCTACAACCTTCTTGACTGACTATGCACAGCCGGCTGATGAAGCCCAGGTTTGGAGCATTTGGGCAGGCAATGCCAGAGTTCAACGCTAGTTGTCCGATTCTCCTTTTGGTTGAGAGTTAGCTGAGAATAGGGAACGAGCATGTTCTGATTGATCATAATACAACTACCTGGTTGCATTGGATGTAGCCATGGTAGTTGTTTCTATTCTCCCATATCTGTGACCGTCTTGACTTGAGTGATTTTTAATGTTAGGCTGGGGATAGATGAGTTTGTTACAATTTTCGCACAGTCAGGGGGTGGAATTCTTGGGTAAAATCGGGTTCGGTGAACTGATTCTAATTCTGGTCATTGTATTGATTATATTTGGGCCATCAAAATTGCCAGAGATGGGACGAGCCATTGGTAACGGGTTACGTGAGTTCAAAAGAGCAACGAAAGGCCTGCAAGATGATCTGGACGATAACCCTTCTCAAACCAAGGAGAGCAATTAAGGCGATAACTGGGGTAAGGTAGATGATTCATGCTTATTAGAAGACGGCGTCCACAGCAAGAACGCATGACTTTGGTCGGCCATTTGACAGAATTGCGATATAGACTGATCGTTATCATCTGTGCACTTGTCATTGGTGTGCTGATCGGGTTTTACTATTCAGGAGCAACAGTGGAATACTTGCATGCGATTCCTGGAGAACTAGTTTACTTGTATCCTGGAGAAGCTTTTTTCGCGCATCTAGAGGTGGCATTGATCCTGGGTGTGGTTATTGCCAGCCCCGTGATTTTAGCCCAGCTTGCGAGATTTGTGCTGCCAGCCTTAAATGCAAAAGAAAAACGGATGTTGTTAATGGTCATTCCTGTCATGATTTTGTTCTTGGCAGCCGGATTTATCTTTGCCTATCAGGTGATTGTGCCCATTGCATATCGATTCTTCATGGAGTTTGGGACAGAGTCCTTGCGGCCGCTGATTTCGATCGGAAGCTATGTTTCTTTTGTGGTTGGCATTGTTCTACCTTTTGGCCTCATCTTTCAACTCCCAATCGCAGTGCTGTTGTTAACATCCATCGGTGTTCTCAAGCCTCAGGTGCTAGTGCGATCACGAAAAATGGTCGTAGTTGTGATTTTCGTAATAGCTGCCATTTTAACCCCGCCCGATGTGATTTCCCAAATACTAATGGCAGGGCCAATGCTGCTGCTGTTTGAGCTAAGCGTCTTGATCGCCAGGATTGTTTTTAGAAGGCGTATGCGGAGAAGTAAACAGTCTGAATAGGTGGCTCTAAATTTTAGCTGTCGAATGTGAAACTTCTAACAGAATTTATTCAAAGCGGGAGGAAAGCCGAGCGCAATAAAGAATAGTGATAATAAGCACAAACACGGGATACATAAATTTGGAGGTGTAGCATATGTCAGAGGAAAAGAAACTTTTGACTAGAAGGGAATTCTTAGTCAATGCGGGAGGAGTTGCTGCCGGAGTTGCTTTGGCAAGTGCAGGATTAGGTTTGTTTGTTCCCAAAGCTGAAGCCGAAGCCAGTGGTTTACCGGCTTATCCGTGGCTCGAGTACTTCAACAAACCACTTGATGTGGAGAAGGTAAGGCAGCTTGGTAAAGATTACTATAGCCAAGGTGTCGGATGTGCCGAAGGTGCTTTCAAGGCATTGCTTGATGTGTTGGGTGAGCCGTTTAATCAAGTTCCCGGTGAGCTGCTTTACTTCGGTAGAGGCGGCGGAGTAGGCTGGGCCACTCTTTGCGGAGCAGTCAATGGTGCCGCAGCTGTTGTTTCTCTGGTTTATGGCCGTAATCCGGCAGGAACTGCAATTATCAATGAGTTGTTCGGTTGGTACAGCGAAACAGCTTTGCCGCTGTGGGATGAAGCGAAGAGTGTTGCTGGTAATCCCCTTTGCCACTCATCAATTTCCAATTGGGTCAAGGCATCTGGAAAGAAATCCAGCGAAAGAGGACCCCGTTGTGCGCAGCTTACCGGTGATGTGGCGGCTCAAGCAGCTCTCTATATGAATCAAACATTAGCCGGAACTTTTGTTCCTGCTTACAAAATGTCTGCTGAAAGCGAATCTTGCTTGTCTTGCCATAAAGACGACACGATTGGTAAAATGGAATGCAAGCCATGCCATGAGGATGCACATAAAAGGTGATTTGCCATATCATGGAGCGTACTTGTGGAAGGAAAGCGTCGATTTCGCGCTTTCCTTCTTACTTTGAAGAAGGTTTGGGTGAGGTAATGATATGAACAAGAAAATACGCTTTCTGCTGTTGATGACTCTGCCAATCTTATTACTAGCGTTTTTAGCTTACAAAGGTTTAGAGAATTCTGCGGCATATTACTATACTTTGGCGGAAGTATCAGCGATGGAATCGAGCAACCAAAAGCTGCGGCTTAAAGGGAAAGTGGACCAGGGCAGCGTTGAGTACATCCCTGAAGTTCCATTACTGAGCTTCGCTCTGATAGATGGAGAACACCGGCTTGATGTCATCTATGAAGGTGTTCTGCCCGATAACTTCAGCCATGCCCAAGAGGTAATTGTGGAAGGACAGTTGAACCAGAATCGAGAATTTGTGGTGAGTAAATTAATGTTCCAATGTCCGTCAAAATATGAAGAAGGCGAGTAATGGCAATGCCTCACATCGGGACTGTACTATTATACATTGCTTTGGTTTTCAGTATTTGGGCAGTTATTTTGGTTCTCCAAAGCAAGTCTGGCGCGCGCCGGGCAGCAATTTTGTCGGTAATTGCCGTAACCAGCGTCACCGCTGTTTTAGTGCGAGCCTTTTTATCCAATGATTTCAGTTTGGCATATGTTGCTAATCATTCGGATCGACAATTGCCGCTGATCTACAAGATCAGTGCTCTGTGGGCTGGGCAAGAAGGTTCCCTGCTGTTGTGGCTGCTGATTTTATCAGGACTTGCAGTTATTATTCATTCGTTGCCGCGGTATCGCACTCATCGATTGGATCTGAAACTTTCAATAGTTGTCCATGCAGTCAGAATTTTTTTCTTGATGTTGTTGCTGTTTGTGACTTCGCCATTTAGAACTCTGGAATATGTGCCATCCAATGGCAGCGGGCTTAATCCTATGCTGCAGAGTATTGGAATGGTGGTCCACCCGCCGATTCTATTTCTTGGGTTTAGCTGCTTTTTAGTACCATTTGCGATCGTCATTGTCAAGCTGATTTGCCGCAGTAAAAGCATGCCTTGGCTGGAGCTGTCTCAGCCTTGGGTTTTGTTTGCATGGACAATGCTGACAGCCGGAATTGTTACCGGCGGTCAATGGGCCTATACCGAATTGGGCTGGGGTGGCTACTGGGCGTGGGATCCGGTGGAAAATGCTTCTTTATTTCCGTGGTTGACCGCCACGGCTTTGCTTCACGGTTATGTGCTGCCGCCGGGCAAGCAAAAGAACCTGTGGTGTTCAACTTTGATCGTGGCTACTTTCGTGCTGACGATCTTTGGTACTTTCCTGACTCGCAGTGGTATTCTCGATTCTGTCCACGCCTTTACAGGAGGGCTGTTAGGCTGGTTTTTTCTCGGGTTTCTGGTTTTGTTGATTGGATTCAGCGGCTATTTATTGATCATGCGCCGCCGACTGTTGGTTGATGAAACCGGACTGAGCACAGATGCATACAGCTGGACCGGCAAAGGGCGAATGATTACTTTTAGCAATGTAATCCTGCTGCTGATCTTGATTGGGGTGCTGTTAGGGACCTTGGCGCCGTTGTTGACAAGATTATTGCTGTCCCGGGAGATTGCCCTTGATCAGGGCTACTATAATCAAGTTGCAGTACCGCTGTTCCTGGTGATGATTGTCCTGATGGGGTTTGCTCCTGTATTGGACTGGAGTGGGGCTTCCTGGCGGCAGGTAGGGCAAAGACTGGCAGTTCCCGTAACGGCAGCATTGATTACCTTGATCACAGCACTGATTCATTTAGAACACAGTTTAATGGGGCTGATCCTGGCAATCGGCACTTTTGCCGGATGCACCCACTTGCAAGGTTTTTACCTGTATGTGGCCGAAAACATACATGATCGCCAGCCAGGCTTTCTCAGACGGCTGGTCAGGCGGGCCGGTGCCTATCTGGCTCACTTGGGGATCGTGGTAATTATGGTGGGTGTGGCAGGGTCGTCGTTGTTTAATCAAGAAGTATATGTGACTGCAGCTGCTGGAGATTCAATTGCAATTGGCGGGTATCGGCTTGAGTATTCTGGCCTGGATGTAAAATGGGGCAATTTTGATTATCAAGTAAGCACCACACTGCAAGTCTCTGATGCTAAGCAACATCGTGGTGAAGTTACCGTTACCAAGACTTTTGGACAAGATCTGCGGCAGCCGGCAACCGATATTGGGATTTTCAGCACGTTTAGAGAGGATCTCTATGTCAATTTGGCAGGTTGGGATCATGAGCATGCCCAAGTGCATGTACAGCTGTTTCCATTGGTGAGATGGATTTGGACCGGTGCGGGGCTGATTTATCTTGGCATGGTTGCGGTTATGCTGTCGCAAGCCCGGTTATGGTGGGGGAAAGATAGGTCAAGATGATGAAAGATCAGTTAATTGTGAACAGATTGTGCAAACAGATTCAGAATAAAGCCATCCTGAAGGACATTTCTTTTTCTGCTTCAACGGGAGACATCATTGTGGTTTCCGGCCACAATGGGGCTGGAAAAACAACACTTTTGAGGATAATTGCAGGCCTAATGCCAAAATCTTCCGGTGAAGTACTGTGGAACCGGCAATCATACGGGCTAGATCACGGCCAGATCGGTTACATGTCCCACAAGCCCATGTTGTACGAAGCATTATCTGTCGTTGATAATCTAGAGTTTTTTGCCAGGCTTTACGGCTGCTGGTCAGCTGACAAAGGCCGGGAGTTGTTGAAACTAACAGGATTGTGGCTGCATCGATATGAACCGGTTGGTGTATTATCACGGGGGATGCAGCAGCGGTTGGCGCTTGCCCGGGTGTTAATTGGAGCACCGCGGCTGCTTCTGTATGATGAGCCTTTTACCGGGTTAGACCTTGAAGGCCAAAGACTGCTGCGGGAAATAATCCAAGAATACCAGTCTGCAGCACTGCAAATTATAGTCACTCACGAACACAGCTTTTTGGAAGGGCTGGTTTACCGGGAGATTAAACTGATGAATGGGAAGATGGAAGAAGGGGCCTTGAGGTGACTGGATACGGATTGAAACTCTGGTTGATCTATAAAAAAGATTTCCTTACAGAACTGCGCACTGCTGACAGTCTGCTGTCGACGATCATCTTTGGCATAATGCTGGTGGTAATCTTCAGTTTTGCCTTTCAGCTGACGGATGTGGCAGTGGACAAGGCTTTCGCGGCGGTTTTATGGATCAGTATTTTCTTTACTTCAACCCTAAGCTTGCAGCGATCTTTTGCCAACGAAAAAGAAAATGATACCATCAGCGCATTGTTGTTGGCTGTCGGTGACCGGGGCTGTGTTTTCTTAGCAAAAGTGCTGGCCAATCTGACTACATTAGTGTTGTTGGCCGCAGTAATTGTGCCTCTGGCATGGATTTTGATTGATGTTCAGGCTGCTGGGCCTAACCATTTTGGACTGTTGCTCTTGTCCTTGCTCTTGGGCAGCTGGGGACTGGCAGCAGTTGGCACGCTGATTAATGGGATCACTGTGCAGCTGGCAGGTACCAGGTTGTTGTTTCCTTTGCTGCTCTTTCCATTACTGGTACCTGTTTTAATAGGTTCGATCCTGAGCAGTACAGCCGCAATTCAGCAGACCGGAGCATCTATGTGGGGCTGGATATACTTACTGCTCTGTTTTGATTTGATATATACAGTAGTACCGCTCATTCTATTTGATTATGTCCTGGAGGGTTAATTCCATGTTCAAGACTATTAAGCAGCTGGTGTTCTGGCTGTTGATTGGGCTGATGCCAATAAACTTGTTTGTAATTTTTGTCTATGCCCCAATTGAGAAGACAATGGGTGTTGTGCAAAAAGTGTTTTACATCCATGTTTCATGCGCTTGGATTGGGATGCTGGCATTTGTTGTGGTATTTGGTTTCAGTATCCGTTACTTGATCAAGCGGGATTCCATCAGCAATCATCTTGCGCTGGCTTCAGCGGAAATCGGTACAGTCTTCATTACTGGCGTACTGCTCACGGGGCCATTGTGGGCAAGGCCTATCTGGAATACCTGGTGGACATGGGATCCCCGCTTGACCACTACGGTAGTGATGTGGTTTATGTATCTGGCCTACATTATGCTCCAAAGCGGCGGGTTTAGTGAAAGCAGGCGAAAATTTGCCGCAGTTTACGGTATTATTGCTTTCATCAATGTGCCACTGGTCTTTTTTTCCGCCAGATGGTGGCGTTCAATCCACCCCATTGTCATCACTGGAGCTGAGTTCGGGCTGTCCGGACCAATGAAGCTGATCATGTTCTTCACTCTGGGGACCTTTACCGTTATT
>DUVS01000006.1 GCA_012840925.1 Bacillota bacterium | reverse complement strand
ATCATCCTTTTGGTAAAATAGAATCGTCAAAATCCTAACCAAAGGAGTGATCTCTTGTGATTAATATTTTACAACAAATCGTTGAAAAATTCATCAGCGAAGTTACTGGATTTTTTGGTCAGGACAAGGTGCTAACATTGGAAGAGATACAAACTACTCTGACTCCAATCTCACAGAACTTCATTCTGGATATGACAAAAGCCTATTTGAAGCTATTGGATCAAGCGATTGTCGAGGATAAGAAAGGTAGAACCAAAAAGGGGTTTCTGATTGAACGGCGTGACGGCAAAAGGGATGCGTAGCTGCAATTTGGCCATCTGTCGTTTAAGAGAACCTACTTTTTCAACAAGCGTGATGAAGACTATGCCTATCTTCTGGACCAGGCAGTCGGCCTTGAGGAGTACAATCGCGTTTCCAACACTGTGGCAGTGCAATTGGTGTAACATGTGAGCGAATCGTCTAACAATGCTGAGATTTGGCAAAGTGGTTCCAGCATTTGATTGTCTGAGAGGTGTTCAAAACGGTTATTTTCCTTTCTAGGGTCTATACCAAAAGGAAGATCAATGATTGGCTTATCCTACAACAAGTTGACACCGTCCTCCACACCCAACAGCTTGACTTTAAGCTTACCAGACGTAAACCCTAACAAAGCTTTATCTAACATCTTGTAATAAAAAGCACAATTTGATTTATCTAATAATTTGCAGGATAATTTTGCCATATGTCGAACGCAAAGTCATGCCCGCAGATGTAAGTATCCTAGAAGTTGCAGGAGGGCTAAAATTGAATGGTTCTAAGGAAACAGAGTATCTGACCGTAGTTATGTGCTTGCGTTTATTGTGGGACAACATTTACGATTATTGGGCTAAAGCCGCATCCGACCAAGGGTTGACAGTAACAGAAGAACAAGTCCTATGGGTTATCTGGCTTTTTGACTCAAGCACGGTTTCTGAAGTTGCCAGAAGACTTCACAGAGATAAAGGCACTATTTCAAAATGTATTTACTCACTGGAAGAAAATGGTTTAGTGGTCCGAAAAGCCGGTATCGATCGACGCTCTTATACTTTCGAACTTACGGAGGAAGGGAATAGAATCAGGAAAAGCTTAGGTAGCGCTCATCGGACTCATTCTGTTTTTCGAGAAGCCTTTGCCAAACTAACCACTGAGGAACAGGAAACACTGTTGAGATTGCTTATGAAATTATCGGCAGACATAGAAGGTGAAGCGTACCTGTCCCGTCTTGTAAAGGCTTTAAAGATGATCGGGGAGGCATTGCAGGAATAGGATGGCTTCAGCAAGAGAGGGGGGATTTGGGTGGTTTTTCCAGTAGATCTGTTTGAGTTGTCTTTTGCATCATTCTTGGTATCCAATGAAATCAATTATTGCCTATCCAAACATGCAGTCCGCCTGGGGTTGTCACTCTTGGAACTTCAGGTGTTGTGGACTATAGTAAGATTTGGTGAAACAACCATGATAGACATCGCAAGGCTTACTGCCCGCCCTAAGAATGAATTCGCTCCCGCTTTGGAATCGCTGGAGGCAGATGGGCTAGTGGCCAAAATCTATCACGAGGAAACCAAAAAGTGTCTCATATCTGCCACCGCCCAGGGCAAGGCCTTAATTGAGAAAATGACTCCCTGCTCAAAAGCGGGCTGTGGTTTCAAAGCCCTTGATTCAGAAGCAATAAAAGCCTTTATTGCACAAGCGTATAAATTGGTATCTGTTTTTCGTGGTACGGAGTTTATTGAGAAAACGAAGTCCTAGAGTCCTATTAGTTAGCCTTATTGTTGTGTATGAAATGGTTGCATGAACAATGATTGCATATGCAACTATCTTTATTAACACAGGAGGACCTTCAAATGAGTATTAAGTCGCATCTGAGTTGGATCTTTGTGCTAATATCGACGGTGGTTTACCAGTTTTAGCAAGTTAGTGTAAAAATTCTAAGTCTGGACAACAGAAAGGGGGATCATTATGTCAATTCGGATGAAACTCTCTTTGGGAGTTAGCGTAGTGGCTATTTTGGTGCTGTTTGGCACTGTCGCTTTCATGAGTCGGCAATCGCTGGAGATCATTCAGAATGGTGAACTCAATGAGCTTAAGCTGATCGAAGAGGTCATTGCTGCCAAGCTGGTGGACCAGATTGAAGCAACACAGGCGATAACTTTGAGTGTGGCGTACAATACAGAAGTACAGCGCTTGTTTGCCGAGCGAGATCGACAGGCACTTTTGGAACAACTGCTTCCGGGATATGAAAAGGTTATGGATCAATATGCCCAGATGCAGTTTCACCTACCTGATTCCACCTCATTTTTGCGGCTACATCAGCCGGAGCGGTACGGCGATAGTCTCCAGGATTTTAGACACACGGTAAATGTAGCTAATCAGACTCGGACAATTACTGCCGGATTGGAAGAAGGTCGGGGCGGTTACGGACTGCGCGTTGTCGCCCCGGTTTTCTATCAAGGCCAGCACATCGGTTCGGTTGAGTATGGTGGAGATTTCGGGCTGCCATTTCTCATTTCCCTACAGGAGGAACTGGGAGGTGAGTATTTCATCTACCAGCTTGGTTCATCCTCAGTAGCCTGGGATGAATATGCTGCCGATGCGTCTGGGCTATTGGCAGGAACTCAGCAAGCAGACCACTGGCCAATCCGCGATGAACTGGTGCGAGAGTTGCAGCAGGGCATTTCCCAGTATTATATCTCAGAAGATAGCCGAAGTTCGATCCTGCTTTACCCGCTGAGGGACTTCCAGGGCAAAGTGATCGGGTTTTTAAAAGGAGTCAGGGATCGGAGTGAGGTTTTAGCTGCCATGTCAATTGCACAGCGCAATGCGTACATCTTGGCTGGTATCTCAGCTGCGATAACAGCTGTTTGTCTCTTTGGTTTGTTGACCGTTTTGCTAAAGCCTTTAAACACGCTAGTAGTCGAAGCAACAAGGCTTGGCGATGGGGATTTTACCGGAGCTATTTCCTACAAGATCCATGACGAGATTGGCCAAGTATTCCATGCCTTGAGCACAGTGCAGGGGAAACTGCGGGAAACCATCAGTCAGATTGTGGAATCGGCCACTTCTTTAGCTATTGCCAGTCAAGAAACTTCAGCGGCGACTGAGGAAACAGCAGCTTCAATCGAGGAGGTAGCAAGCAGCACCAATGAGTTTGCCTCGAACGTCGAAAGTTTGAATACTAGCGCGCAGGATATAGCTGCAGAAGCTGAGAAGATGGGAAGCAAGGCCCAATCCGGTACTAGCGCTATCGAGCACGCGATGCAGACCAGTGAAGGGCTGGGGGAGCGGATGGCCGATTTGTCCCACGTGGTAAAGGAACTCGGAGAGCGGTCCCAAGAAATCAGCAAGATCGTCGAGGTGATCACCCATATTACCAGCCAAACAGAGTTGCTGGCTTTGAACGCCGCTATAGAGGCTGCCCGTGCTGGTGAGCACGGCCGGGGGTTCGCCGTGGTGGCTGACGAAGTGCGGGCTTTGGCAGAACAATCAGCACAAGCAGCTCGTGAAATCACAGCTCTGGTTGACGACATTCAAAAGGTCGCCGTTCGTACTGTAAACGATATGGAAGAGGGAGTAAAGGATGCGGAATCCAGTACCTGCATCATCAAAGAAAGCGGCCAAATAGTACAACAGATCATTGCCCAGGTATCGACTATTACTGAAAAGGTGCAAGGAATGGCAGTCGACATCGAACAGCTTGGCAGCGGTAGCGAAGAAATCGCCGCGATCACTGAAGAACAATCGGCTTCGGTTGAACAGATCGCAACTTCTTCTGAAAAACTGCGGCAAATGGCTGACGAGCTGCAGCGAATTGTTGTTTGGTTCCGGTTGTAGTGTTCAGAACCTGATCGAGAAACGGCTGTAATTTACATGGCTAACAGCCCGGAGCAGAGAACCATGCCATCGGGTGCAGTCTCCCTACATATTCTGGCAATTCCAGCGCTATACCTGGAGGGAACAGCGATAGTAATGTAGAACAAACATGCATGCAAAGGAGTATTGATATGGTGGTACAGTCTGGAATTGCCATAGTTGAGCAAGTACCTTTAAGGCCTATACTGAAATGGGCTGGGGGAAAGAGATGGCTGGTTGAGCATATTCAGCCCATCTGGAGCCGTTTTAGCAATCGGCGGTTGGTTGAACCCTTCTGCGGTGGATTAGCAGTGTCTATACACCTCCAACCCACAATGGCCCTGGCAAATGATATCAACATCCATCTGATCAATTTTTACAAACAGGTCAAGAAAGGCCTTATAATTGACCTTGCCATGGAAAACAACAAGGCTCTCTACTACTTCTACCGGGCTAGGTTCAACAAACTGATTCGAACAGGGCAGCACAAAACAAAGGAAGCAGCAGAGCTGTTTTACTTCCTTAATAGAACGGGGTACAACGGCCTATGCCGGTTTAACAAAAAAGGTGAGTTCAACGTACCATTTGGCAGGTATGAAAGGATCAATTATGTGCGGGACTTTGCAGAGTATCAAGAACTGTTTAGCAGCTGGCAGTTTACCAGTTTGGATTTTGAATCCCTTGATTTATCTGGTGAAGATTTTGTTTATGCAGACCCGCCATATGATGCGGTCTTTACCCAGTATGCAAAAGACAGTTTTAGATGGGATGATCAGGTGCGTCTGGCAGAGTGGCTGGCTAAACATGAAGGGCCGGTTGTCTTGTCGAATCAAGCTACAACTCGCATAGTTGAGTTATATCGCAAACTTGACTTCAATCTCCGGTTTATTGAAGGGCCAAGAATGATCTCCTGTGATGGGGATAGAACACCTGCGCTGGAGGTATTGGCTACTAGAAACATCTAGGCGAGCATTAACCAAAATGCTCGCTTTTTTGATCAATATTGGGGTTACTTGTTATTCAAACGACAGCTACGCTCTGGAAGCACAGACACTAAAACGTTGGGCAGGCATCGGTAATTAGCACACTTTAGTGTTGAAAACCGGCTCTGGGACATATATATTTCCAGAGCCGGTTTGTTTTGCGCCAGTATTCAGGCAATTAATCCAGATTGACAACAGTCTATTAAAGAAGATATAATTTTGTTAGTAAATAGTAATCAAAACAATGAGGGGGTTAAGTGATGAGAAGGGTTTTGGCTTTGGCGTGTGTGTTGGGTTTGATTCTCACCGTTTCTGCTGCAATCCAGGCTAAAGATGTCACACTCGTAGTCTGGGAATCGACCGGAGGCCCCGACGAGTTCATTAAGCAGGCTGGGGAAGCGTTCAACAAGCTTTACCCACACATCAAGGTCGAGTATGTCAATGTTGAGCTTGGCGATTCATCTGGTCAGATTGCCTGGGACGGGCCTGCGGGAATAGGCCCCGACTTGTTTGCAGCACCCCACGACAAACTCGGTGAGCTGGTGGTAGGCGGCCATGTTTTGCCTACAGTTGACGCGGACGTAACCGGCGCTCAAGTTTTGGAATCATGTCGGACTGCCTTGACCTATGATGGAATCATGTACGGATATCCGGTATCAGCAGAAACTTACGCCCTATTCTACAACAAAGCTCTCATCTCCCTGGAGCAAGTGCCCACAACATGGGAAGAACTCAAAGCATTCTGTGTTGAGTTCAACAAGGCTAATCCCGGTAAATATGGGTTCATAATGGATGTGGGTAACGGCTATTACACTATTATTTTTACAACCAGTCATGGAAACCGCCTCTTTGGGCCTGACGGAACTGACACGTTGAATACAAACATCAACTCGCCTGCATCGGTTGAGGGCATGAAGTTTTTCCAAGGCTTGCGGGAGATCCTTGATGTTCCAGCTGCGGATTTGACCACTTCAATATGTGACAGTGTGTTTGCCAGCGGTCAAGCTGCCATGTATATCACGGGGCTTTGGAATGTTGCCAATTTCGAAAAGGCGGGAGTAGACTTCGGTGTGGCCCCACTGCCGGCTCTGCCTGGCAATGATCAGCCAGTAGCATCATTTTCCGGAACACGAGCCATGTTTGTTTCGGCCTACACCAACAATCAAGAAGAAGCCGAGCTTTTTGCCAGGTTCCTGGTTTCTGAGGAAATGCAGAGATTACGCTTTGACATAACCGGAACCCTGCCGGCTATTCCGCTCGATGTGGAAAGCCCATATATTGACGGGTTTTTGAAACAGCTGTCATATGCATTCCCGATGCCATCCATTCCGCAGATGGGAGCCTATTGGGATGCCATGAATGCTGCCAGCGCCAACATTTGGGATGGTGCTGACATTCAGGCTGAACTGGATGCCGCCAATCTAGCTATTCTGCAGTGATGTAGGTACAATATTCCGAGCTTGCGATGGTGTCAGTGAGGAGGTATCATTTGGGATACCTCCTCCCTTGATATAAATTCCTGATGTGGGTCTTTGGGAACAAGCATTGAAGGAGGTGCCGTATTGGGAGCCTCAATCAGTATCAAACCGCAGCAGCGCCGTGATTCTACCAAAAATAAGGTGCTGATTAGTTCGATCTTGTTTATGGGTTTAGGGCATGTGTTATATTTGAAACAATACCTCAAGGGTTTGTTTTTTGCTGCGATCGAGGTTGTCTTTATCGCATATCTTCCGAAGATTACTGTGGTCTTGGGGAACCTAATCACTTTGGGAGAACCACAACCCCATCTGCCTATCAGACAGCGGCCTCATTCCATGTTCATGCTTATTGATGGCATTATAGTCTTAGCTTTGATTTTCATCTTTATTGGTTTTTATATCATTTCAGTACGCAGTGCGGTGGCTGAATCCGATCAATCAAGGCGATCGCCTATCGGTCTTAGAGAAGGGATTAACCGGGCGTTACCAATGATTGGCCTTGCACCGAGCATTGGCTTGATTCTTTTCTTTGTTTTCATTCCGCTGGTGTTTTCGGCCTGTGTGGCCTTTACCAACTACTCATCGCCTGGGCATATCCCGCCCAATAACACGGTAGACTGGGTAGGGCTCGAGAACTTCAAGACACTTTTCGGCGGTCATACCACTTGGACGGGAGCCCTGGTAAGGGTCGCTTTGTGGACGCTCACCTGGGCGGTGTTGGCTACAGCTACATGCTATTTCGGAGGTATGCTAACAGCGGTGGTCCTCAAGGAAAGCCGGATGAGAATAGCGGGGTTTTTCCGGATCCTGTTTATTTTGCCTTATGCAATTCCCTCAGTAATCAGTATGTTAGTATGGCAAAATCTCCTCAACGGCACCTTTGGCACACTGAATCGGACCTTGTTTACTTTGGGAGTGATTGCCAAACCCATACCTTGGCTGGGGGATCCGCGGCTGGCAAAGTTTACTGCGGTGATGATCAATTTGTGGGCGGGCTTTCCCTATTTCATGCTGTTAACTCTGGGGAGCATGACTGCCATTTCTCAGGATGTCTATGAAGCTGCTGAAATTGACGGGGCTGGTAAAATACAGCTGTTTTGGAAAATCATTCTGCCAATTGTTCTCTATCAAACAGCACCGTTAATCATCATGTCTTTTACCCATAATGTAAACAATTTTGGTGCTATCTTCTTCCTTACCGGAGGCGGCCCCGTGGTCAAAGATTCAACCTTGACCAGCTCTGGGGGCACGGATATTCTGATCACCTGGATCTATAAACTGACGGTTAATCTCATGAAATACCACTATGCATCAGTATTGGCAGTCATGGTTTTCCTTGTTTTGGCTCCCATTGCCATGATCAATCTGAGACGGACACGGTCATTTAGAGAGGGGGAATTGTAGGTGAACCCAAAGGCAAGAACGAAGATTAATGCTGTGATTGTGCTTGTATTCTTAACGATCACCTCGATTTTTGTCCTCTATCCTGTCGTTTATGTGATCAGCGCAGCCTTTTCTCCCGGCAACTCTATTGCCTCGCTGAACATCATTCCTTTTGGGGATGGAGTGACTTTGGAGCATTTTCGTCATTTATTTACGAGCACGAATTATCCAATCTGGTTTAAGAACACATTAATCATCGCCCTCGCCACAAGTATCAGCACCGTGTTGATTGCGTCCTTGGGCGCTTATGTGTTTTCCCGGTTCCGTTTTACTTTGAGAAAAAGCCTGATGACGGCCTTGCTGATTCTGCAGATATTTCCCTCGTTTGTGGGTATGGCTGCTATTTATGTCATTTTGCTGCGCATCGGAGGGCATGACACATTATGGGGACTGGTACTGGTGTATGTTGCCGGCAATGTCCCCTATAATACATGGCTGGTGAAAAGTTACCTTGATACCATCCCTCGAAGTCTTGATGAAGCGGCGATCATTGACGGGGCCAGCCATTTCAAGACTTGGCTGATGATTATTATGCCGGTGGCCAGACCGATTCTGACGTTTTTGGCTATTGCCAGTTTTACTGGACCATGGATGGATTTTATTTTTCCAAAACTGGTGCTAAGATCAGCACATAAGCAAACGCTGGCATTGGGTTTGTTCAGCTTTATTACAGACAAGAAGAATGAATTTACCAATTTTGCAGCCGGTTCACTGCTGGTCGCAATTCCGTTTATCATTTTCTTTGTTACTTTCCAAAAGTATCTGATCACATCTTTAGGTGCTTCCACAGTTAAGGAATAGGAGGTCAAGTTTGTGAACAAAAAAGCACTTGCCAAGGTCAGTGTGATGACAGTGTTGTTAATGCTGGGTATTCCCTTTGGCGGCTGGATTTTTGCCGAATCCAGTACTCGGCCGGGCATCTTTGTCAAAAAGGTGGAGGGAATCCCTGAGGATTTTATCAAAGGTGTGGACATATCCAGTGTTATTGCATTGGAAAACAGTGGTGTGGTTTTTTATAACACCAAAGGTGAAGTGCAGGATGTTTTCCAAACCTTGAAAGAGCATGGTATCAATTACATCAGGGTGAGAGTTTGGAACGATCCCTACGATGAACATGGCAATCCCTACGGAGGAGGGAATAACGATGTCAACACGGCTATTGCCATTGGCAGACGGGCAGTGAACCAAGGGCTGAAGTTGTGCGTTAACTTCCATTACTCCGATTTCTGGGCTGATCCCTCAAAACAACAGGCTCCCAAAGCATGGGCTGATTTGCCCATCGATGATAAAGCAGACGCCCTCTATGAATTTACCAAAGATGCCCTTACTGCGATGCTGGCTGAAGGTATTGACATCGGCATTGTCCAGATTGGCAATGAAACCACAACCGGGATGAGCGGCGAGCGCAACTGGATCAATATCACAAAGCTCATGAATGCTGGCTGCCGTGCTGTTAGGGAAGTCAGCGAACAATTCAACAAACATATTCTGATTGCTGTTCATTTTACCAATCCCGAACGGGGTTTGGCTGAATACCACCGATATGGGATGATTCTCAACAACTTCAATGTTGATTACGATATTCTTGCCAGTTCATATTATCCATATTGGCATGGAACTTTGGCCAACCTCACTACTGTGTTGAAAGATATTGCTGACAGTTTCGGTAAAAAGGTGATGGTGGCCGAAGTATCATATGCTTATACATATGAGAACGGCGATAGTTTCGGCAACACTATTTCCGAGGAATCTTACGTGGTTAAACCCTATCCGATTACCGTCCAAGGCCAGGCCAACGCCATCAGAGACTGTATTCAAGCAGTTGTCGATGTGGGTGAGGCAGGCATTGGTGTGTTCTACTGGGAACCAGCCTGGATTCCTGTGCCCGGCAACTCCTATGCAGAGCGATTTGAGCTGTGGGAGCGCTATGGCTCTGGTTGGGCGAGCAGCTTTGCTGCCTCGTATGATCCGGATGATGCTGGGGTTTACTATGGTGGAAGCGCATGGGATAACCAAGCCATGTTTGACTTTACCGGCAGGCCATTGGCATCGTTAAAAGTTTTCGATTATGTGGACTCAGGCGCAGATACTGAACTGTACATCGATGCTGTCAAAGAGCTTGAGGTAAGAGTCAGAATTGGCGATCCCATTATCTTGCCCAAGACTGTGACAGTGATTTTTAATGACAGCAGTGTCAAAGAGATGGAAGTAGCATGGGACAATCTCGATCTGGAATCCATATCCAAGGCAGGGCCGCAGGACTATCTTGTCTACGGTACAGTAATTGCACAGAGTCAAACCGTTACTGCCTTGTGCAAGCTGTCTATTATTGAGAGGAACTACATCGACAATCCTAGCTTTGAGGATTCGGATTTGAGCATGTGGAGGATCACTAATATCAACAATGTAACCACAGAATTGGGCATTTTAGACAAGATGGCCGATGCCCACAGCGGCACCAAATCGCTGCATTTCTATTCCCGTAACAATGTGCATTTTACTGTTGAGCAAGAGGTTATAAACTTGCCGCCCGGAAGGTACAATTTCAGTCTCTTTCTCCAGGGCGGGGATGCTAACGATCAGGAGATCTACATCTATGCAATAGCTGATGGCAAAACCTACCGGGCTGATACTGATATCGACGGTTGGAGGCGCTTCAGAAATCCGATCATTGGTGATATTCAGGTGGAATCAGGCACAATCGTTGTAGGGGCATCAGTCAAATGCGGTCCCGGTGCCTGGGGAACTCTTGATGACTTTTTGTTGGCGCCTGTTGAGGAATAGAAAAGCAGCTGTACCACAGAGTTTATGATCTTTGCCACCATGGCTGCTGGAAACCATTGGATTTCAGCAGCTTTTTTCAATTCTGAATACCACTTCCTTTGTCGTTTTTCTACAGGAAAATGAAATTTAGTGACGAAAATTGAACAATGACTCGTTGCTTGTTGCGATTTGCCAGCGACCACAGGGGGGTGTGTTCTGTGAGTCTTGAAAAAAGGGCAAGATCTGTTAGCCTGCGAACGTATGTCATCGTTATAGTCGTTGTAGCGGTTGTATTCCTGATTACAGATTACCTCTTGATCCGTGCTATAAGAGGCTATTTTTTTCAAATGCTGGAGACACAATCGATCAACTATGCCGCAAATTACTCGCACAGCCTGACCAAAGCCGCTCAAGCCTATGAGATAATTAACGATTTGATGGCGGACAAAATATTGACAGCAAGTAAAGCTACAGCACTTTACTCCCAGGACTTGACCAACGAAGCGGTTAGCGAGTTGGCGGAAATGCTTGGTGTTGATGAAATTTACTTCTATAATTCTCAGGGAGTGGTTGAGTACTCAAATCGCGCCCATTATGTTGGTTGGACAGCTTTGCCAGGCCACCCTGTCCACAGTTTTCTGATCAGTGATCGGGTCAGTCTGGTTGAGGATATTCGGCCCGATTCAGAGTCAGGTGATCTCTATAAATATGGATACTTTCGCCTGGATGGCGGCCGTTTTGTACAACTTGGCGTGAGTGCAGAAAGGGTTGAAAGCATCCTGGAAGCCTTTAGGGTACAGCGCCTGCTCGAAGAGTTCGATGAGTTGGAACTGGTTGATCATGTCTGTTTTATCGATGGGAGCCTGACGGTCATCGCCAGTACCGATGCCAGAGTGCTCGGCCGCCAAATTCAGGACCCAGAACTGCGGTCAGCGATCCTGGCAGGCCAGACATACTCAGCGGTAGATAATTCACACCACCATAATGGGTAAGCCTATGAAGTCTATGTTCCCATTTACCTGGGGGATCAACGGTTTGGCACACTGATTATCAGTCAATCCTTAAGCCATACAAACCGCTTGATTATGCAGGCATCGCTGTTAGGCCTATTTGCCCTTTCTGTATTCTTTATCGGTCTAATCCATATTGTCATGATGAATTACAGGCGCAATAAAGAATTGATGAAACTTGCTTACTACAACTCTTTGACTGGCCTGCCGAACAAGGCGAATCTAGAGCAGGCCTTAACCAATGAGCTGCGGGAACTGAGTTCTGATAAACAACCTGATGGCAAGAAAAAGGCGGTTTTGGCCATCCACTGCAGCAATCTTAGTGCAATCAACTCTACCTACGGCTTCCACATCGGCGATCAAGTCTTGTTAGAGTTTGTCCAGCGCCTGCAGAACTTTAACCAGGCTGGAACGGAGTTGTTTCAGTTTGCTACTCATCGTTTTGTCCTGCTTGTCAAGGATTATCAGTCAACAACTGAACTTGAAACCTTAGCCCAACAAGTCATCAAGGCTTCAGACCAGCCTTTGGACACCGTGGGTGTAAGCCAGCACATGATAGTGAAAATTGGGATTTTGGAATTGACCTCGTCGCATGACAACGCTGACGAGGTGTTCACCCAACTGTCTATTGCCATTGATTACATCGAGAGGACGGACCGGGAACGATACGCTTTCTTCGACTCGGATATGAAGGCCAGGCTTGAGCGTCAGGAAGTAATCGGCCGGGAGCTGCGGGATTTCCTAACCCACACTGGTTCCGGTATACTCCATCTGGCCTATCAGCCTCAGGTTGATCTGAAGCACAACCGGATCATCGGTTTTGAAGCTTTGGCCAGGATGCGCTCGCCTTCATTTGGGACGGTGCCGCCAACGGAATTCATTAGCATTGCTGAGCGGCAAAATCTGATAGTTCCTTTAGGGTATTGGGTTTTGGAAACGGCATGCCAGTTTGCCTGCAGACTGGTTGGGGAAGGGTATCCAGATTTGACGGTTGCTGTAAACATCTCCGGAATTCAGTTCGCCCAAGCTGATTTTGTGGAGCGGGTGATCGAGATCGTCGACCAAACTGGGATTTCTCCAAAGAACTTGGAGCTGGAAATTACGGAGTCCATCTTGATTGAAGGCCTCGCCGACACTCAGGAACGGTTGGTTGAACTTCGCAGAGCGGGAATCACAATCGCTGTCGATGATTTCGGTACGGGTTATTCCTCATTTTCCCGCCTTGGCGATCTGCCCATTGATGCCATCAAGATTGACAAGCATTTTATTGACAGAATATTGAAGGAAAAGGATCAGAAACTGATTATTCGCGAGATCATTGCTATGTGTCATAAACTTGGGCTGATAGTGGTTGCAGAAGGAGTCGAGCAAGAAAAGCAGTTGGAGTACTTAAGGGAAAGCGGCTGTGATATTATGCAGGGCTACCTCTTTAGCAAGGCATTGCCCAATGGAGCGGCTATTGGCAAACTGAAGGAGTATGACAGTTGACTAAGCCCGTGGATTGCTAGAATTCCAATATCAGGAAGGATTATTGAGCTAAATGCCTAATTTTTAATTAGCGCTAAACAGAAAATAAAGTCATTGAAGATGTTCGAACAAGCCGGTTGTGTTTTCAAGCAATTTGAGTGATGAAGTAGGGAATTCTACATATTTGCCTACTTATTGTGGTAAAATCGCACTTTATATGATAATATGTAACTTGTGTTGGTATCTCGATCTGGCCGTTGGATCTAAAGCATCGAGGGAATGGAGGTAGTCACGTGTCCAAAGAGATCATTGAATCTGTTATGAAAGCAGAAGAACAGGCTGAGTCAATTAAGAAGCGGTCGGAGGACGAAGCACGTGAAATTATAGCGCAAGCGTACAACGAAGCCAGGGAACTGGAGGAGCAGTTGATTGCAGAGACTGAAGCCAAGGCTCAAGAGATCATTGCTGCAGCTCGCAGTAGTGCAGAACAAGCTGTTGAGCAGCTTAAGCAGCAGGTTGCCCGAGAAAGCGAGCAGACCAAAGCAAAGGCATCGCAGCAGTTGAACCAAGCGATTCAATTGATCGTGGGAAAGGTTGTGAGTCCTGATGGCAGTAGTTAATATGCACAAGCTGATGCTGGTTGGACTCAATACTGACAAGGACAGGATCCTTGAGCGTTTGATGGCCACGGGAGTTGTTGAAGTCAATGATCTTGACCTTGATTCATCGGATGTTCTAGCCCAATGGTCCCATCTTGTCATCAAGGAAGACTGTGAAAACGTGGTTGCTGAGCTAGACAGCCAGATTGAGCAGGTCAAGCAGGCTTTGGACCGATTAGCCAGATACAATGGTGATAAGAAGCCCATGTTTGTTTCCAAAAGAATGGTTACGGTTGATGAATTTGCTAGTGTGGAACAGGAGCAGCAGCGATTCCGGCAGATGGTCACTGATATCATCCGACTAGGGCGGGAGCAGCAGGATCTGCAAAATCAAAAGAACAAAATCGCGAACCTGGTGGCTACCCTCAAACCTTGGCAGCCGCTGAGCATACCTCTTGATTTTCCCGGTACGAGGTATACCAAGGTCACACTGGGTGTACTGCCGCCATTGACCGATCTGGATCGCATCCGAGAAGAACTGGCTGTGAGAGTGCCGGTAAGCCATCTAACAGAGATTTCCGCTGATAGATACCAGCATTACGTCATGTTGGTCTGTCACAAACAGTATCAGGCTGAGGCCGAAGCAGTTTTGAGGCCGTACGGCTTTGCCCCTGTTTCCTTCGGTGAATTGACGGGTACTGCCAGTGCCAATATCCAGCGGGCTAATCAGGAGATAGCCGCACTTGAGCAGACATACCGGGAGAAAGAATCCCGCATTGCTGAATATGCTTCCAACAGGACAAAGCTTGAACTTTACTTCGATTATCTGGTTGGTCAAAGAGAAAAAACGTTGGCTTTGACTAATCTTGCCACGACCGAAAGTGTCTTTCTTGTCGATGGGTGGGTGCCAGAAGCTTTGAACCAAGAGGTTAAGCAAAGGCTGACAAATGAGTTCACCTGCATTATTGAGACTAGGGAGCCTGCCGATGACGAGGAGTTTCCCGTTCTTCTGCAAAACAATAGTGTTGGCGCCAGCGTTGAGGGAATCACAGCAATGTATGGACTACCCAACTGCCGTGAATTTGATCCAAACGTTGTAATGGCTCCGTTTTTCATCGGTTTCTTCGGCTTAATGCTGGGGGACGGAGGATATGGACTGATTATGACTATTGCCGCGCTGTTAGCCATGAAAAAACTACCACTTGATTATAGTCAGAAGAAATATGCGAAACTGATCCTTTACTGCGGAATATCGACCATGTTCTGGGGCTTGATGTTCGGCAGTTGGTTTGGAATCGCGTATTTTGCTGACAGGCCACTCTGGCTTAATCCGATAGAAAGCACCGAACAGATGCTCACTTGGTCGCTTCTGTTTGGGGTAATCCACATTTTTGTTGGTATTGCCATGCGAGGTGTAAACCACATCAGAAACGGTAAGTACCTCGATGTTCTGTGGGATGTGGTGGCCTGGTATGTCTTGTTTACCGGGTTTATTATGATTGTACTTCCCTATGTTCCTGCGATCCACGTTGAGGATTTCGGTTTCTATGCAAATTTAGGTAAGAAACTGCTTTTGGTGGGTGCTGTGGTGTTAATCCTGACCCAGGGCAGAGCCAGCAAAGGCCTTATCGCCAAACTAATATCTGGTGTTGGCAGCCTCTATGATCTGGTAGGCTTCTTGAGTGATGTCCTGTCATATTCACGTTTAATGGCATTAGGATTAGCCACTTCTGTAATTGGCGGCATTGTTAATGAGATCGCAGGAATGTTAGGGTTGAACAACATTATTAAGTTTTTGTTGTTCAGCGTGGTGGTTTTCATTGGCCACAGTCTCAACTTTGCCATCAACGCTTTGGGCGCCTATGTCCATTCAAGCAGGCTGCAGTACATTGAGTTTTTCGGTAAGTTTTATCAGGGTGGGGGCAAACCTTTCCAACCCTTGAAGTATAAAACCAAATATGTGAATCTAAAAAATTAGGAGGTTGTATCTATGGAATTGTTTACAGAACAAGTAATTGCTACGATTCTGGCGGTAGTAGGTGCAGCATTTGCGTTTATCGTTCCCGGTATTGGCTCATCCAAAGCCGTGGGTGCGGCAGGGCAGGCAGGAGCTGGTGTTTTAACTGAAGATCCTACCAAGTTCGTCCCAGTAATGATTTTAGAGGCCTTGCCCAGTACGCAAGCTATTTACGGCTTCGTCATTTCCTTTTTGATTGTCGGTAACATTATTGCCGGTGAAGGGTTAACTTTTGGATCCGGCCTGGTGCTGTTTTTGGCAGGGTTACCGGTAGGAATTGTTGGTTATGTTTCAGCGCTCTGGCAGGGTAGAGTTGCCATCTCCGGCATCAATTTGGTTGCCAAACAGGCTGGCAGTATGATTCAGGGTGTTATTCTGTCATTAATGGTAGAGATGTTCGCCATTCTCTCCTTGATCGTTTCAATTCAGATCATTGGCAAAGCTTAATATTGAATAAGGAAGTGTCCTGAACATGGCAGGATTGGAGCAATTGACTAACAAGATTTTGGAGGATGCAAAACTCCAGGCTGACAGAACCATCAAGCAGGCCCAAGAGGAGGCACAATCCATCCTTGATCAAGCTCGCAAACGTACGGAAGCACAGTGTGACAAGATCATCACTGATGCCCAACAGCAAGCCGAGGAACTGAAAGAACGGCTGATGTCTGTTGCAGAGCTTAATGCCCGCAAGGAGCGATTGCGAGTCAAGCAGGAACTGATTGGGCAAGCATTTGATCAAGCGTTGGAGCGGTTGTGTTCACTGCCGGAGGATCAGTATTTTGCTTTATTAGCTGATCTGATTACAATGGCAAGCACAACAGGGGCGGAAACGATTGTCCTGGCTGAACGTGATCTAAAGCGGCTTCCACCTGATTTTGTTGCTAACGTGAATGACAAGGTAAAGACTAAGAATCGGCCAGGGTCGATGAGTTTGGCTCAGGAATCAGCACCGATCAAAGGCGGGTTTGTGCTCAAAGCCGGAAAAGTGTCAGTCAATCATTCGTTTGAGGCAGTGCTAAAGCAAAACTACGATCATCTGGCTATGGAAGTAGCAAGCTTGCTATTCTCTTAAAGCGAAAATGAGGGAAATGGAATGAAAGGATCAACCGATACGAGATATGTATATACGATTTCTCGCATCAGAGTAATTGAACAAAAAATGCTCAGCCCCGCCATGCTGGAACGAATGATCGAGGCCAACTCACCTGAAGAAGCCTTGAAAGTGCTTCAAGATGCTGGTTACGGGTTTGCAGGCGAAGGGCATCGTGTTAGCGACTATGAACGGCTGTTAAACGAGGAACAGGAAAAGGTATACCAGCTTTTGATGGAAACAGTACCGGATCCCCGTGAATTTGATCTGTTGATCATTAAAAATGACTATCACAATCTGAAGGTATACCTGAAGGCTGAACTTTCCGATCAGGAAGTCAATAGTTCCTATTTGCTCAAACCCAGCCTGATCCCTGGGGAACAGCTTGCCGATCTTTTCAGAGAAAGAGATTTCGCTGAACTCCCAGCCCGGATGACTGAAGCTGTTGAGGCGAGTTTTGACGCCTTTGCCAAAACCCGGGATCCGCAGATGGTCGATCTTATTCTAGATACGGCGCTTTACAGCCATATGCTTGAGCTTAGCGCTGAGGTCAACAGTGAGTTTGTGACTGGCCTGGTCAATACCATGGTCGATTTGACAAATTTGAGAATACTGCTGCGAACCAAGCTGATTAACAGGCCGTGGGAGTTTATGAAATCATTCTTGATTGCTGGAGGCAGTTTTGACAGCGAATTCTATCGCGAACTGCATGAACTTGAGTTTGACCAGATTGCTAAAGCGTATGCCAACACAGCTTACAGCCAGCTGCTGATTGAAAGCATGAATTCTTTGAGGCTCTCTCGAAGCCTGGCTGGGTTTGAGAAGCTGTGTGACAACTATCTGGTGGCCATGCTGAAAACGACGAAGTATTCCATCTTTGGCATTGAGCCATTAGTCGCTTACTACTTGGCCAAAGAGATGGAGATCAAGAATGTGAGAATTATCATGGTAGGCAAGATCAACCGGTTAGAGCAGTATGCCATCAGGGAAAGGCTGAGGGAGACCTATGTATAAAATCGGTGTGATTGGTGATCAAGATAGCATCCTCGGGTTTAAAGCGATAGGGATGTCTGTTTTCCCGGCTGAAGATTGGGAACGAGCTGGTGAGATCCTGGAACAGTTAGCCCGAGAGAACTATGCTGTGGTCTACATTACAGAACAGATCGCCAAGGATATGGGAGATATCATTGATCGATACAAAGACAGCCTGATGCCGGCTATCATCTTAATTCCGAGTAATCAAGGCTCATTAGGTATTGGTATGCGCAATGTGAAGAAATCTGTAGAACGGGCGATAGGCGCAGATATTTTGTTTAGAGACGCATAAGTTGCAATATGGTGCGAAAGAGGGTAAGGGATTATGAGTCATGGAAGGATAGTTAAAGTCGCAGGTCCCTTGGTTGTTGCCGATGGCATGCAGGACGTGAGCATGTTTGACGTGGTCCGGGTCAGCGATCGCCGCCTTATTGGCGAAGTTTTGGAGATGCGTGAAGACCGAGCGTCAATCCAAGTCTACGAAGAAACTGCAGGCTTAGGGCCGGGAGAACCTGTTTACGGAACCGGGGCACCATTGAGCGTGGAATTGGGGCCCGGATTGATCAGCACAATTTTCGATGGAATCCAACGTCCTCTGGAAGTAATCCGGGAGATGGTCGGAAGTAACATTACCAGAGGGATCGATGTCCCGGCACTTGATCGTGGTAAACGGTGGCGCTTCGAACCTTCGGTTGAGGCAGGCGCCAAGGTTGCAGCCGGGGACATCATTGGTAAAGTTCAAGAAACAGAAGTTGTGGAACACCGGATCATGGTGCCGCATGGTGTGGCCGGGACTATAACAGAGATCGCTCCGGGCGAATATACTGTTGAAGAGATTGTAGCCAAACTGCAGACAGACAGTGGCGATATTGTCGAACTGACAATGATGCAGAAATGGCCTGTCCGGGTTGGCCGTCCATACAAAGAGAAACTGCCGCCTCTTGAACCAATGGTCACCGGTCAAAGAGTCATCGACACCCTGTTCCCCATTGCCAAAGGCGGAGTGGCAGCAGTACCGGGGCCGTTCGGCAGTGGCAAGACAGTTGTCCAGCACCAGTTGGCCAAGTGGGCAGATGCTGACATAGTGGTCTATATTGGCTGTGGTGAGCGGGGCAATGAGATGACCGATGTACTGATGGAGTTTCCTCAGCTGAAAGACCCTCGCACTGGTGAGTCACTAATGAAGCGGACAGTCTTGATTGCCAATACTTCAGATATGCCTGTTGCTGCTCGGGAAGCCTCGATTTACACCGGAATCACGATTGCCGAGTATTTCCGGGATATGGGCTATAGTGTCGCCTTGATGGCGGACTCCACTTCCAGGTGGGCAGAAGCGCTGCGGGAAATGTCCGGACGGCTTGAGGAAATGCCCGGCGAAGAAGGTTATCCAGCATACTTAAGCTCTCGTTTGGCTCAATTTTATGAACGTGCCGGCAGAGTCATCAGTATTGGTTCAGAAGGCCGTGAGGGAACCCTCTCGGCAATCGGGGCTGTTTCACCTCCAGGCGGTGATTTGTCTGAGCCAGTAACCCAGGCTACCTTAAGAATTGTCAAGGTGTTCTGGGGGCTGGACTCTAGCTTGGCTTACAGGCGTCATTTCCCGGCGATTAACTGGCTGCGGAGCTATTCGCTGTATGTGGATCAATTAGAGGACTGGACTAATGCCAATATTTCCCGGGAGTGGACTACCTTAAGAGCTGATACCCTGAGGATCCTGCAGGAAGAAGCTGAACTTGAAGAGATCGTCAGGTTGGTGGGGATTGACTCGTTGTCGGCGTTAGAACGGGTCACCTTGGAAGCGGCCAAATCCATCCGCGAAGACTACCTCCATCAAAACGCATTCCATGAAGTTGATACCTATACATCCCTTAACAAGCAGTATCGGATGTTGAAATTGATCCTTGCTTTTTATTACAGAGGCACTGACGCTGTTAAATCAGGAGTTGCCCTTGACAAGCTGTTTTCACTTCCGGTACGGGAAAGGATCGGCAGAGCCAAATATGTTTTGGAAGATGATGTTGACACTGTGTTCGGCGAGATTGAAGCCGAGTTGAATGCCCAGATTGAAGCATTGGTGGCAAAGGAGGTAGGGTCGGATGTTGAAGGAATATAAAACCATTACCGAGGTAGCGGGCCCATTAATGCTGGTCAGGCAAGTAGAGAATGTCAAATATGAAGAGTTGGGCGAGATTGAGCTGCCAAACGGCGATGTGCGTCTCTGCAAAGTGCTTGAGGTGGATGAGGATAACACTCTGGTCCAGTTGTTTGAGAGCTCGGCAGGGATTAATGTTGCCGAAAGCAAAGTCCGCTTTTTAGGCAAAGGTATTGAGCTGCCTGTATCCTTGGATATGCTGGGGCGGGTGTTTACTGGTCTGGGCAGGCCTGCAGACGGCGGCCCTGACATTATCCCGGAAGCGCGAATGGATATCAACGGCATCCCCATGAATCCAGCTGCCAGAGATTATCCATCAGAGTTTATTCAAACGGGAATTTCCGCCATCGATGGTTTGAACACTCTGGTCAGAGGTCAAAAACTGCCGATTTTCTCCGGATCCGGTTTACCCCATGCCCAGTTGGCAGCCCAGATTGCCAGGCAAGCTAAGGTGCTGGACGATGAAAGCAGGTTTGCCGTAGTTTTTGCAGCTATCGGAATTACGTTTGAAGAGGCTGACTACTTCATTTCCGACTTTATCCGGACTGGTGCTATCGATCGTTCTGTCGTGTTTATCAATCTGGCCAACGATCCGGCAATTGAAAGGATTTCCACACCTCGCATGGCATTGACTGCCGCTGAGTACTTGGCTTTCGCAAAAGACATGCACGTGTTGGTTATCCTCACTGATATCACCAATTACGCTGAAGCGCTGCGGGAAGTATCTGCTGCCCGAAAAGAAGTGCCCGGGCGCAGAGGTTATCCTGGCTACCTTTATACCGACTTGGCCACGATTTATGAAAGGGCCGGACGGAAGAAGGACAGCAGCGGCAGTATCACTCTGATCCCGATCCTGACCATGCCGGAGGATGATAAGACCCATCCGATTCCCGACTTGACAGGGTACATTACGGAGGGGCAGATCATTTTAAGCCGAGAGCTGCATCGCAAAGGAATCGAGCCCCCCATCGACGTGCTGCCATCACTGTCCCGGCTGAAGGACAAAGGAATTGGTGTTGGCAAAACCAGAGAGGATCATTCCGACATTATGAACCAGCTGTTTGCTGCTTATGCAACCGGTAAGGAAGCTAAAGAGCTGGCTGTCATTCTCGGTGAGGCCGCACTGACAGAAACTGACAAACTCTACGCAGAATTTGCCGATCAGTTTGAAGCCAGATATGTGTCCCAAGGGTTTAATGAAAACCGGACAATTGAACAGACTCTGGAATTAGGATGGGAACTGCTGGCGATTCTGCCTCGGGGTGAGCTGAAGCGGATTCGCGATCAATATATTGACAAATACCTTCCCAAGTATCTCCCGGAAAGAGGGGAGAGCTAGATGGATATATTGAATGTCAACCCCACCAGAATGGAGATGGCAAAGCTGAAAAAAAGGCTTGCCGTGGCCAGAAGGGGGCACAAACTGCTTAAAGATAAACGCGATGAATTGATGAAGATTTTCCTGGATGTGGTGAGAAAAAACAAGGAATTGAGGGAACAGGTGGAAGAGCTTCTCACAAAGGCTCATCAGAGTTTTCTTGTGGCCAGGGCAGTCATGTCTGTCCCTGTGTTGGAAGAAGCGCTGATGTTTCCCAAACAAACTGTGGAGCTGAGTGTGAAAACGGCTAATCTGATGAGCGTTACAGTGCCGCGGTTTAGCTATGCAGCATCGGTTCCCCAATCCGATGATGCTGATGCTGCTTTAGAGTGGGATATATTTCCCTATGGCTTTGCCACTACATCCAGTGACTTGGACGCGTCTATGCAGATTTTGGCTTCAGCACTGCCTTTGATGCTGGAGCTTGCCGAAAGTGAAAAGAGTGCCCAGCTTTTGGCTCAAGAGATCGAGAAGACCCGGAGACGGGTCAATGCCCTGGAGCATGTGTTGATTCCGCAGCTGACTGAAACGATTCGTTATATAACCATGAAGTTGGAGGAAAACGAACGGGGCAACATCACCAGGATGATGAAAGTGAAGGATATGATGCTGGAACAGATGTACCGTTATCGGGAAAGAATGTAATCAGGTGTTGTTCAGATCGTCAAGTCTAGTTCCAGTTCAACGGGGCAGTGATCGCTTCCGAACACTCGATCATGGATTTTTGTATCAATGAGTTTGTCTTCAAGATCCCGTGATACAACGAAATAGTCGATTCTCCATCCGATATTCCGTTCACGGGCGTTGGCAAAGTTTGACCACCAGGTGTAAGCATCGGTGCGATCCGGATAGAAATAGCGAAATGTATCGGTAAAGCCAGAGTCCAACAATACAGTGAATTTGGCCCTTTCTTCATCAGTAAAGCCTGCCGATTTGCGGTTGGTGGCTGGGTTTCTTAAATCGATCTCTTTATGGGCGACGTTGAGATCCCCGCACACAATGACGGGTTTCTCTTTGTTTAAGTGAAGCAGGTAATTGCGAAAATCATCTTCCCACTTCATCCTGTATTCGAGGCGGGTCAGGCCTCGTTGGGAATTTGGTGTGTAAACAGTCACCAGATAAAAATGTTCGTATTCGAGGGTGATGGTGCGGCCTTCTTGATCATGTTCTTCATGACCAATACCATATGTTGTGGACATGGGAGTATGCTTGGTAAAGATCGCTGTGCCAGAGTAACCCTTTTTTTGTGCAGCATAATTCCAAAATTGTTCGTATCCGGGCATGTCGAGTTCAATCTGGCCTGGCTGCAGCCTGGTTTCCTGAAGGCAGAAAAAGTCACTGTCTATTTCATTGAAAAAGTCCATAAAACCTTGCCGCAAACAAGCCCTTAGCCCGTTGACATTCCATGATATTAGTCTCATTGAGAATCCTCCCAGTCCTGTTGGCCAATTAGAATTACATTTGTTTGTTCGTCATAAAAATACACAAACCTGCCAAAATACCTGATCGGCCATTTGTGTAGATAAATATAACGATATTAAGAGGTGGTAAAGATGCTGGTATGGTTGCTGGTCGGAGCGGCCTTTATCTTCATTGGGCTGACGGTGCATGTTTTCAAATGGTATTTCTTGATTGCAGGATATAATACCATGCCCAAAGAAAAAAAGGCCAACGTGGATATTGAAAGCGTAGCCAGATTGATGGGGTACTGGGGCTACTTCAATGGTGCAGTGTGTATCTTGATTGGGTTAATCACACGCTTCGGCTTTGGAGTTGAAGCCGGATTGTTCCCTGCTTTGATTGTGTTCGGTGTTTCGACTGTCTACTTGATGATCAGGGCACAGAAATATGACCTTAACTTTAGCAATTCCAAGGGCGGGACCAGCCGGACTGCCCGCAGACAGCAGTTTGGCTCCATTGGCGTTACCGTCATCTCTTTAATAGTGGTTGGATTAATGATGGTCTATTTTATCCAGCCTACCAAGGTTACCATTGATGATCAGGGAGTTACCATTCACGGTTTGTATGGAGGGACCTATTCCTGGGAGTCAATCGCGGCTGCAGATCTGGTTGAAGAACTGCCTCCCATTTCCAGAAGGACCAATGGCGCGGCCATAGGTCCTCATCTGCGGGGGTATTTCCGCACTAGTGAGGGAGAACGTATCAAACTGTTTGTCAATCGCCAGCTGCCACCTTTCATCCATTTAGTCAGTGATGATGGAGTTGTTTATTTCAACTTAAAGACAGCTGATGACACGAGGCAGGCTGCTGCTGCAATTGCTGAACGACTATAGAGAGTGGGGCCAAATACGGTTTGATTTCCATATTGCGCTGTCAGGCTATGACTGCAACCTATCAAGTTAAGCTTGCAGTTGTTCCAGCAAAGCCTGGTGGATTAATCCGTTCGATGCGGCAATTTCGCCTGTATTCAAATCAAACTGGGGCTTTGCTATCCCGGTTACCATACCGCCGGCTTCTGCGACAATCAAAGCTCCTGCCGCCATGTCCCAGGGTTTAAGGTGAAATTCCCAGAACCCATCAAGGCGGCCGCAGGCCACATAACAGAGATCCAAAGCAGCAGAGCCTAAGCGCAGCACTCCTTGGGTTTGCATTACCAGATTGGCATAGTTAGCGGTATTGTTCTGTTCCAGACGCATATCATAGGGAAAGCCGGTGCATAGAAGGCTTGATTTCAAGTCAGTCGTCCGGGAAACTCTGATTGGATGATCATTGAGCCAGGCGCCGGATCCGGCCTCTGCAGCAAACATCTCATCGGCGATTGGATTGTAAACCACAGCCAGGATCGGCTCCGTTTTTTCGAGTAAGGCAATGGATACGGAGAAATAAGGCAGGCGGTGGGCAAAGTTTGTGGTCCCGTCCAAGGGATCAATGACCCAAAGATAGTCGCTGTCGGGATTCCCAAGCTTGCCGCCTTCTTCAGTCAGAATAGCGTGCTGCGGATGGGTATTAGTTATCGCTCTAATCAAAAGGGCTTCAGATGCCCTGTCTGCATCGGTTATCAGGTCGATTTCACCTTTATACTCAATGGTGAAATCGTCCCGCAGTTGTTCCCGGAGAATCTTGCCGGCTGCGTATGCTAAATCTTTGGCGTGTTCTAAATTGAGTTGATTCACTGTTTTTCACCTCATTTGATTTATGGAAAATAGAGCTCTATCATTAATTGTACCATATAAATGTAACTGAGATTTATAATGAACCAATTTTGACCAACTGCTAACAATGGATTAACAAGTTCGATCAGTCATCGCAGCAAATTGCTGAGGTTCGAGGCAGTGAAGCAATTGAAGGGAAGTGCAGATTTGGCAAGTATTGTGGTGCGCGAGTTAACCAAAAGGTATGGCAATTTGACGGCTGTGAACCAGATTTCTCTGGTAGTTGAGACCGGTGAGATTTTCGGCATGTTAGGCCCTAACGGAGCCGGAAAAACAACTACTGTTGAGATCTTGGTAGGGCTGCGGACTGCTGATGCCGGGGAAGTAAAGGTGTTAGGATTCGATCCTGTAACTGAAGACAAGAAACTAAAGCGCAGCATTGGTGTCCAGCTGCAGATGCCGGCGCTGTTCCCCCGTTTGACAGTCGAAGAAGCTTTACAGCTTAACGCCACTT
This sequence comes from Bacillota bacterium, assembly GCA_012840925.1. Classification (GTDB taxonomy): domain Bacteria; phylum Bacillota; class Limnochordia; order Darwinibacteriales; family DTU012; genus DTU012. The sequence goes on along the minus strand of DUVS01000006.1, from coordinate 67,110 downwards.
TCTATCCTGATCCTTTTCCTGTTGATCAGGTCCTGGAATGGATGGGGCTAACAGATCGGCGCAAAATGTTTACTCACAAGCTTTCCGGTGGACAGCTGCAGCGTCTGATTGTTGGGATGGCTATTATCGGCAACGGGAAGGTCTTGTTTTTGGATGAGCCAACCACTGGGCTTGATCCCCAGGCCAGGCATAATCTGTGGGATGTCTTTCAGCTTTTGCAGAAAATGGGGAAGACGATATTTCTGACTACTCACTATATGGAAGAAGCGCAGTATTTGTGTGATCGGGTTGCCATCATTGATCACGGCAGCATTATAGCTCTAGGCACGCCCGATCAGCTGATCGGCGATCAATTTGAGGAAAAAGCCATCGAATTATCTGAAATGGGCAGCGAAAACGAAACAATATTAAGGGAGTTACCGGGTGTAACCAGAGTACAAACAGCTCATAACCAGATCACATTGTATTCAACTCATGTGGAAGCTACAATCCGCGAATTGATCCAGTTGGAAGCGGAGCAGAGGCTTGCTATCAGCGGCCTGGCAATTCGTAAAGCTAGCCTTGAGGATGTGTTCCTGAAACTGACCGGAAGGAGTATCAGGCAATGAAGATTTTCTTTAATCTGGTTATGGCCACATTGAAAGACATGATCCGGGATAAGATGACTGTCTTTTGGTTCATATTGTTTCCGGTTTTGTTTATGTTTCTTTTTGGCATGATCTTTTCCGGCCCGCAGAATGTCAATTTCGATCTCGGAGTGGTTGTTGAGGAGCCCGATTTCTTTGCTCAGTCTTTTTTAGCCAACCTGGAGCAGGTTGAGATGCTGACTTTGTTCCAAGGATCATTGGAAGATGAACTGGACGCATTGGGGCAAAGAAAGCGCAATGCCGTGCTGGTACTGCCGGATATACAGTTTGGCCCTGATCTGTTCAACGAGGATCAGTCCAATGAGAGTGTTGCTATTCCCGTCTACTACGACGCTTCCAGTCAGGCCAACAAAGTGCTCATTTTTATGCTGAGCGAGATTTTCAACCATGTGGAAAGGGGGATGCAGAACCGGGCACGAATCTTTACTCTTGATGCCAAACCTGTTCAAGCCGAATCTTTGAGAGATGTTGATTACCTACTGCCTGGCATCTTGGCCATGGCTTTAATGCAGTTGGGATTGTTTGGTTCCCTGCGATTGGTCTATTTGCGGGAAAGACGGATTCTCAGATCATTAGGAGCTACGCCCCTGCCTCGAACCCATATCGTTCTCAGCGAGATCATCATCAGACTGTTAATGGCAGCAATCCAGACTTTGCTCATCATTTTGATCGGCCATTTTGTCTTTGATGTGCAAATCATGGGCAGCTGGTGGCAGGTCTTGGGCGCAGTTTTCTTCGGCGCTGCCGTGTTTGTCAGTATTGGCTACATGTTGGTCACTTTCGCCAAGACGGAAGAAAGCGGCAATGGAATAATTCAAGTGGTGCAGTTTCCGATGATGTTTTTATCCGGTATCTTTTTCCCACTGGAGTTTCTGCCAGCTTTTCTCAAACCTGTGGTGAGGGCAATACCCCTGACCTATTTGGGTGATTTGCTGCGGTCTATTATTATTGGTGTGCCGTATGCCTTCGGATTAACCACTGATCTGTTGATTCTCAGCGGCTGGCTGATAGTATCTCTGATTATGACGATACGCTTTTGGCGCTGGGATTAAGCTGTTCAAATATTACCAGCAGTGTTTTTCATTGCAGTTCTTGACCAGGATTGTTACAATAAAGTTAAAAGCTGAAAGGAGAGCCGGTTATGATTGAAGTCATTGATGTTTCAAAACGTTACGGAAAGCATTTGGCTGTGGACCGAGTCAGCTTTAAAGTAGATAAAGGTGAAGTACTTGGATTTCTCGGTCCTAACGGTGCAGGCAAGAGTACGGTCATGAACATCATCGCCGGGTACATTCCTATGACAGCGGGAAAAGTCACCGTTGATGGGCTCGATGTTGTAGCAGACGGACATGAAGTCCGGCGCAAGATCGGGTATTTGCCTGAGGTCCCGCCTCTGTATGGAGATATGACTGTAGCCGAGTACTGCACTTTCGTCAGTAGAATCAAGCATGTTTCTAGCAGCAAGCGTAAGCAGCACATCGGAGAGATCATGGAATTGGTCCAGATAACTGATGTTCGCAGACGTCTGATCCGCAATTTATCTAAGGGATACAGGCAGCGGGTGGGATTAGCTGCAGCCATGATCGGTCACCCTGAGGTTTTAATCCTCGATGAACCGACCGTTGGTTTGGACCCAAAACAAATTATTGAAATTCGCAACTTAATCAAAGAGCTGGGGAAAACCCACACTGTGATTCTCAGTTCCCATATTCTTCCGGAAGTAAGTGCGATTTGCGAGCGGATAGTGATCATTAATCATGGCCGGATTGTCGCCAGTGATACGCCGGAAAACTTGTCAGCTAGGCTTGGCGGCGGTAAAGATTTGGTAATAAGAGTACCTGGACAAGCTGAGCCAGCATTGGCCATTTTGGATGGCATTGCTGAAATCAAAGAGGTTGAAGTTATGGGTGAACGGGAACCGGGTACCGTTGACTTGCTGGTCAAATCTGAACGGGATACCCGCTCTGACATTTTCTTTGCCTTCAGCAAGGCTGAACTGCCGCTACTAACCATGAAACCATACGATTTGACACTTGAGGAGATCTTCTTGCAGGTTACTCAAGAACCACAGGAGGGAAGCAGCGATGTTAGCAGTATATCTTAAGGATCTTTCAGCGTATTTTCGCACATTTTCCGGTTATGTTTTCATGAGTGTCTTCTTGTTGATTACGAGCATCTTTTATGTAACCGGGAATGTCTTCAGTGCCAATGCGGATTACAATAACACTTTGGGAAGCATCATTTTTATCTTCATCTTGGTGGTGCCGATCTTGACCATGCGCCTGATGACTGATGAAGTTTCCCAAAAAACGGATCATCTGCTGTATACAGCTCCAATTTCCTTTACCGATATAGTGTTGGGCAAGTATTTTGCAGCAGTGACTGTTTTTGCGATCACACTGTTGTTGACGTGTTTGTATCCCTTTGCCATCAGCTTTTTTGGTGAGCTTGCGGTGTGGGAAATCGTTGGCGGTATGATCGGCTTTTTCCTTTTAGGTTGTGTAGCCATCGCCATTGGCGTGTTGATATCGTCGGTCACCGACAATCTGATTAGCGCGGCCATCGGAACCTTTGGTGCCCTTCTTGCAATAATGTTCATTGATTCATTCCGATCGATCTATCCTGCGGAAATTAACCCGAATGCGGTGTTTGCAGCTGTGTTAGCTTTGGGAATTGCATTTTGGGTTTACCGCATGACCCGGAGCCACGTACTGGAGATCGCTTTGGCTGTGCTTGGCCTGGGAGCAGCGGGTTTGGTCTTTTGGCTGCGGCCAGAGCTATATCAAGGCTTTGTCTACCATCTTTTGGGTTGGTTTTCAGTGTTCTTCCATTATTCCAATTTCCAAATGGGAGTGCTGGCCTTAAGTTCCATAGTCTATTATCTCAGCTTTGTGGTATTGGTGTTGTTTTTGACTGTACAAATATTAGAAAAGCGGCGTTGGAGCTAGATTCGCCTGGGGAACTTAGAGGAGGGAGTTACGATGAACAAAAGCCGGTCTCGGTTTAGGATAAAACCAATGTTCAAGGATATAAAGGTCAGGTACGGCGGCAGCGCAGCGCTGCTGATTGCCCTTGTGGTTGCCATCCTGGTGGTGTTCAACTTGGTTGTCAGCTCTTTTGATTGGCGGATTGACCTGACGGCCAACAAATTGTTTTCCCTGTCACAGCAGTCGCAGCAGGTATTAGAGCAGCTGGACAAGGATGTGACCATCTACGCCTTGTATCGTACAGGAAAAGAAAACCAGCTTGTAACTGAAGTTATTCATCAGTATACCAAGGCGTCCAGCCAGATTAAGCTGGAATATGTCGATCCACTGTTGAATCCCCAGTTTGTAGAGAAGTACAAAGGTGATGTCACACCTGATTTAGGCAGCGTAATCGTGACCAGCGGCGAGAAATTCCGGGTACTTCAGCCAAGTGATTTCGTAAATTATGCTTATTACTATTACCAAATGGTACCCCAATCGATCGCTATTGAGCAACAGCTTACCAGTGCGATTTTATTCGTTACCACTGATCAAGCTCCGGTCATTTACCGTTTGATCGGCCACGATGAACTGGAACTGCCTGAAGGTTTCGTGGAACTGACCAAAAAGGAAAACTACCGCATTGAAGATTTGGATCTGTTAACTGTGGAAGCTGTTCCAGAGGATGCTGCCATGATTATGATGTTGTCTCCGGCAAAAGATCTTACTGAAGAAGAAGACCAAAAACTCCGGGATTATCTCACGAACGGCGGGCGCATGGTGATGTTCATAGACTATGTGGCTGCCGAGCGTCCCAATCTGGAGGAACTGCTGGCCACCTATGGGCTTAGAGTTGAAAAACAATTCGTGATCGAGGGCGACGCCAACTCAAGGCTGACAAATAATCCTTTCTATCTGATTCCAAGGTATCAAGAGCATGTGCTGACAGAACCAATGATTGCTGCCCGCCATCTGCTGGTGATGCCCTTGACTCAGCCGATCACCAGCTTGCAGGCACGCCGGGCGAGTCTAAAGATCTACCCACTACTCACTTCCAGCGACAACTCATGGGCAAAGTCCGATTTTGAAGCCCAGACTTTGGACTGGGCGGAGGGAGAGCCTGTTGGCCCGTTTAACGTTGCCGTGGCCGTTACCGACGGCGAAGATTATGGCCCGGCACCGGCGAAGCTGGTTGTGATCTCTACTTCTGGCTTGCTGGTTGAACAGTTTGACCAGTTCAGCCGCGGCGCAAACAGCGATTTCGTTATCAACAGCATCAATTGGCTTAATGAAGCGCAAGAGAATATCACGGTGCGGCCAAAACCGTTCAAGAACACCTACTTGTCCATGACCTATATGCAGCAATTGATTTTGGCAGCCGCATTTGTCATTGTTCTGCCAGTATTGGTTTTCCTGACCGGATTTGTCGTCTGGAAGAGGAGGCGTAATCTGTGAGAAAAGGGATCAAATTGATTGGGCTGACTTTATGCCTCGTCTTATTGTTGGGTGTGTATTGGTATATCAATCGGCCAGCACCTGAAAACGATAACGTCAGCGTAATCCAGCCGGATGGCCGGTTTTGGGATCTGTCTGAGAGCGATGTTGCCCAATTGATCTTAATTGGTGCAAAACAAGTTGAGATCAGCAATGTGGACGGCCAGTGGCAGGTTGCAGGGGTGGACCCGGAGCTACTGGATCAATCGCAGGTACAAAACGTTGTGCGCCGGTTTGCCACTATTGAAGCAGCCCATCAGATTGACGAGAAACCTAGCGACCTGGGCAAGTATGGATTGGACAAGCCCGATACTGTTGCCCGAGCCAGGCTGGTTGACGGTACTGAAAAAGTGGTCTATCTGGGAGACCGCCACCCAACGGAATATTTGTTTTACGCACAAGTAGAAGGGGATCCGGCGGTTTATGCGGTCAATGGGATGTATGGGGTGGCATTCCAGTCCAAAATCGAGGACTTCTACAGCCGTGATTTGGTAGAGATTGATCTGATTGATCTTCACTACTTGCTTATTCGCAATGCCGGGCAGGCTCCGATTGAAGTTGTGAGAGGGGAGTCACGATCACCAAATTTACAGGGGATGGATCGGCTGCGAATGGTAAGCCCATATCAAACACCGATGCGGATTGCCCATTTGGAGAACTACCCCGAGTTTACTTTAGATGGTGGGCCAACATTAACACTGAGAGTCCGGGAGTATATCGATCCTGATCCGACGGATCTGAGCCAATACGGGTTAGATCAACCCCGGGGAGAGCTTGCGGTGGCTGATAGTAAAGATTCAATCCACCTGCTTTTGGGCGCTGACCGCAATGACAGCGAAGTCTATGCCATGCTGAAGGGGGGCAGCGCGGTCTTTTCAATCTATAAGAATCTGATTCGAATCCGCAATGCCAATGCTTTTGACTGGCTGAACAAGTTTTTATATATGGCCAGTATCGATGATATCCGCCGCATCGATATTACCTGGGCGGATCAGCATTACTGGTTGACTATGGAACGGGAAGAAGTTGTGGTTGAGGCAGAGGAAGGAACGGACTCGGAGCCTAAGACCCAAATCAAGGAGACCTTCTTTATTAACGGGTTGGAAGCAGAGGAAAGATCGTTCCGCAGGCTTTATGGAACGCTGATTGGCTTGACTGTAGATGCTGTAATTGATGGACAACCTTCTGGAACTGAGCCGGAGTTGATTATCGTCTATCACCATAACGATCCGGATCTGGCTCCGGTAACTGTTGAGCTGCTGCCTTACAGCCGGGATTTATGTGCGACACGTATCGAAGGCGTAGTAGAGTTTGTCATCGCCAAGGAAAAAGTGGATCAGGCTAAGGAAGAACTGCAGGCCAGAGCAGCGGAATTACAGTAAACAAAAAGCCTAGGCTCTAGTGCCTAGGCTTTTTTGCTGCATTAGCTTAACTCCACAAGAGCCAAACCAGGATATATCCGGTGGACACCGCCGCCAGCGTAAAGGGAACGGAAATCTTCATGAACTGGCCTGCACTGACTTCATATCCTTCTTTTCTAAGGATCCCAATTCCTGTGATATTTGCTGAAGCTCCAATCGGTGTCAGGTTTCCACCCAGTGTGGCGCCTACCAGCAAACCGAAGTACAGGATGTATGGTGAGACGTCCATAATACCGGCTATTTCTCCGCAAACCGGCAGCATGGTTGCGACATAGGGTATATTGTCGATAAAGGCGGAAAAGAGGACTGAGGCCCAGACAATCAGTGTATAAATCAAGAACAGATTGTCCCCGCTCAGTTTGACAAACAGGTTGCTGATGTCAGTCACAACTCCCACCTTGGTGATTCCACCGATGACTACAAAAAGCCCAGCCAGGAGTAGGATGGTAAAATAATCAATCTCTGCAAAAGCAGAGGTGACCATATTTGCAGACCGAGTGCGGATCGCATTTTCAAGTAGACCAATAATAAACAGGCTTACACAGATAATACCGTTGATTGTTCTCGGGGTATTAGGAATAAAGGATGCAATGATCAACAAGAGCACCATTGCCACCAAAAGGATGCTGGGAAAGTAGTTGGTGACTCTAGTTTTTTCCATTGCATGGATCTGCTGCTTTTCTTTTCGAAAAACCCACAGCAGTATTAGTGTCGAGGCTACCGCTCCGAGCTGTACCACCCAGAACAATCCCGGTTTGCCGTGGAAGACGAAGAAATCCATGAAATTCATATCCGCGTGTCCCCCGAGCAATATTGAAGTGGTGTCGCCAACCAGGGTTGCTGCACCCTGCAAATTGGATGCAATGGAAATGGCGATGATGCTGGGAACTGGAGAGACGCCTAACTTGCTGGCAATAGTTAGTGCTACTGGTGCGACCATCAATACTGTTGCCACATTGTCAATGAATGCAGAAATGAATCCGGCAAACAGTGATAAGGCAATAATTGCCCACTTCACTGTCGCAGTCTTTTCAATCAACATATCCGCCAACAGATTTGGCATCTTTGAATCTGTGAAGAGCGCAACAATGCCCATGGTTCCGGCAATCATCATGATTACGTTCCAGTCAATTGTACTAAATACTTCGTTAAATCGTACAATCCCAAGGAACATAAAAATCACAGCTGAACCTAGGGCTATGTAAGCTCGGTGTTTTGGAAAACTGAGCAGCGAGATGTAGGTCAGCGCAAATAAGATGATAGCTACAACCTTCAACGACATTTAGATTCTCCTCTACCCTGTATTTATCGATCTTTGTGTAATCATACAATACATAGTATATCACACGATCAAACCATAGACAACGACAGAAACAGATGAATTCATATTAGTAAAATAGATGTTAGATGAATGCAAAAGTTCCAGGGGTTGGAGGAAAATAATGGTTGACCTAACCAACTAATTTAAGTATAATTCATGTGGTTTTCAAGGGCAAACTTAGAGCAATCTAAGGACGCAAAGCTATAGGGGCCATCCGTTGTGATGGCTAGCCAGTTGCCAGAATAATTGTGGTGACTGTATGCCATGGTTATTTCTGTATAAGGAGTGTATGAATTGATGATTGGCAAGCAAAGTGCGAGAGCTGAGGTTGTTCCTCTCAAGACGCGTTCCGGTAAACTGGAACCTACCTGCGACGTGAGAGCAGCCAAAGGGCATCAAGACAAGGATGGCCTGATAGCGATTACAAATGGAGTGATCAGCCACACACGGCCTGTCGGAAATGGCAAGTGGCCGGTGATCGTACCGGGAAGAAATGTTTCAGTATATTATGACAATGAGCTGGTCAAACAACCTACTGTCATTTTTGATGGAAGGTTACTGCAGATTGTTCCGCCACACAAGGATCCCGTTAGTGAGTTTAAGATTCGCATCTCTAAGAATCAGACCGAAGTTGTACTGGCAGTACGTTTTAAGCCGGGCAAAATATACCGGGTTCCAGACTGTATGCCGGCGCAGCGTCTGAGGATCGAGGGGCAGGTTGCCAGCGAACTCCCACCATGTCCTATTGATGAGGAACTGGTTTATGCAGAGATTAGGCGGTTGGGAATCAAGGTTCCCATTATGCGGGAAGTGATCCAGGCGGCTTGTCAAAGCTGTATCGATCAAGACGTTGTCATCGCCAGTGGCAGCCCTCCCAGCCCGTCGCAGGACGGAAGGCTGGACTATGTTTGCAGTTTTGAAGAACGGCTGCCAGTGGAGAACAAGGACAGTCAGCGGATTGACTTGTACTACAAAGGCGCCATCAACTCTGTTCAGGCTGGTTCTGTTTTGGCATATTGGACCCCGCCACTGCCGGGAAAGCCGGGGCTGTCAGTGTTTGGTGAAGCCATACCACCGAGGGATCCTAAAAACAAGGTTCTCAAGGTAGGGCAAGGGGTGCAGCTGATTGATGGGGGGCGCATCGCTGTGGCTACCATTGATGGACGCCCATGTTTGACTGGATATGATTTGTGCTTAAGTGTGATTCCTCTTCTGGAGATTACCGGCGATGTTGATTTGAGCACCGGACACATAGATTTTAACGGAGATGTTTTGATCAGGGGCAATGTGAACGAGGGCTTTAAGGTTCATGCTGGCGGCCGGGTGGAAGTTCTGGGAGATGTCTATCATGCCGAGATTGTTTCTAACTCCGATATTGTCGTTCATGGAAAGGTGATCGGCAGCAGACTTATAGCCGGAGCCGATCAGACAAGACTGGTCCAGATAAATGCTATCTTGGCAAGGTTGATTATTCAACTGCCTGAGTTGGCTCAAGCAGCCCAACAACTGAAGCCTTACGTCGAGCGATACAATTCTTCAGCATACGGTGAGGAATACTTAATAAGATTGCTCTTGGACATGAAGTTTGCCAGTTTGGACAAGAGCCTGAAAACTCTGGAGCAGCTGAAGGGTAGCCTGATTGATATGGGCGATCCGGTTTTATACCGGATTGCCAGTCTCGAATGCAAACTAGATTCATTCAGCCAGATCGATGAGCTGTATGATGAATGCATCAGCTTGCAGGAGGAGATCAAAGCAGAGCTAGCCACCGAGGCAGATGTGGAAGTCAACTACTGTCAGAACAGCGAAATCGAAGCAACAGGCAAGGTTATGGTCACGGGAGAACTAGTATATAACTCCAAACTGGCGGCGGGCGACAGCATTTGGGTCCAAGGGGAGTGCCGCGGTGGTACTTTAACTGCTCAGAGGAAGATAGCTGCCCACGTTCTTGGTTGCGCCGGTGGTGCGTTAACTCATATCAAGGTTAACGCCGATGGCGCAGTCAAGGCTGACTTAGTTCATTCAAATGTAAACGTTCAATTTGGGATCTATACATATCCTGTGCCCTACACCATGTCTCAGGTCGAATTTACCCTCCGGGACGAAGAAATTGTGGCAAATTGTACAACAAAACTCTCATTTTAGTTAAGCTGGAGAGTTGACCAGTCCATGCTGTGCAGGCAGGATTTGGCCTTCAGCTCATCGTATTATACATATGTACATTATAATGAATTCGGAAGAGGGAGAGTTAGAAATTGCAGCGACGGAAGTTTGGAAGCACCGGATTGGAAGTATCGTTGTTAGGGTTTGGATGCATGCGGCTGCCGACTATTGCCGATCCCAGCCTAGAAAGTGATGTTGGCAACATTGACGCAGAACAGGCAATATCCATAGTCCGCTACGCCATCGATCATGGTGTGAATTATATCGACACAGCATATAACTATCATGGCGGCAAAAGTGAAGTGTTGGTGGGAAAAGCGTTGGCAGACGGCTACCGGAGCAAGGTCAAACTGGCGACTAAGCTGCCTGTGTGGAAGGTGGAGTCAGAATCAGATTGCGATCAGATTTTAAATGAACAGCTGGCCAGGTTACAGACCGATTATGTGGACATGTATTTACTGCATGCCTTGAATAAACATACTTGGCGGGACAAAGTACTCAAGTTTAACGTCCTGTCGTTCTTGGATCGCGCTTTAAAGGATGGGCGGATTAAACATGCCGGGTTTTCCTTCCACGATAACTTGGAGACTTTTAATGAAATCGTCGATGGTTATAACTGGGATTTTTGCCAGATCCAGCTGAATTATATGGATCAGGAATATCAAGCCGGGGTTGCCGGGCTGCGTTACGCAGCAGGAAAGGGCTTGGCGGTGGTGATCATGGAACCGCTGCGGGGAGGCAGACTTGCCCGCAATATTCCAGATGAAATTCAGGCCATATGGGATCAGGCTCCTGTAAAGCGCAGCCCTGCCGAGTGGGCTTTCCGATGGGTTGCCAATTTTCCGCAAGTATCAGTGATTCTAAGCGGCATGGGCAAGCTGGACGAAGTCAAAGAAAACCTCAATACTATGGCTGCTGCCGAACCAATGTCCTTGTCCGAGACAGAGCTGGATCTGATTGATCAAGCCCAACAGCTTTACAATCAGCGCGTCAAGGTTAAGTGTACCGATTGCCGTTATTGTATGCCCTGTCCTCAGGGAGTTAATATTCCTCGCATTTTCAGCATCTACAACCATGCCAGTGTGTACAATGTATTTGAAGAAGGGAAAAGGCAGTACAGCCACTTGGTTAAAGAGGAAAATGATGCATCCCGCTGCATCGAGTGTGGAAACTGCGAGTCGCTTTGCCCGCAGAATTTGACGATAATTCAGTTCTTGCAGGAAGCGCACACCGCTCTATCATGACATCCATACATGGCTTGTTCTTAGGAACATGATGATCAACCCAGTCATATGATGATAAGGTTGCATTTGTAGATGGGAAGGGAGAGTTGTATGGGCGTTTCCGCAGGTAGTGTCTTGTTTGCATTTGCCTTGACAGTATTGGCGGGCTTATCCACCGGGATTGGCAGTGCTTTGGCATTTTACACAAAACAGACTGACCATAAGTTTTTGTCGGGGACACTTGGATTCTCCGCCGGGGTAATGATCTACGTGTCCTTTGTGGAGATCTTCGCCAAAGCCAACGATGCCTTGACTCAGGTTTACGGCACAGGCAAGGGATACTGGATTACTATGCTGGCTTTCTTTTGCGGGATCTTATTGATTGCCCTGATTGACAAGTTCGTTCCCACAGGAGAGAACCCCCATGAGATTCGCGATGTCAGCGAAATGTCTGATCAGCAAGTTTCGCAAACCAATGAAGAAAGACAGTTGCTGAGAATGGGGTTGTTTTCAGCACTGGCCATCGCCATCCACAATTTTCCTGAAGGGTTGGCCACTTTTATCAGTGCTATCCAGGAGCCGGCCTTGGGAATTAGCATTGCCATTGCTGTCGCGATCCACAACATTCCCGAAGGGATTGCCGTTTCAGTCCCCATCTATTTTGCCACCGGTTCCAGAAAGCAAGCCTTTATCTATTCATTTCTGTCAGGGTTGTCAGAGCCATTAGGGGCAATTGTAGGCTATTTTGCCCTTTTAAGATTTGCCAATGATGTCATGTTTGGCGTCGTATTTGCAATGGTGGCAGGAATCATGGTATATATTTCCCTGGATGAGCTTTTACCCACAGCGGAGAAATATGGCTTTCACCATATTGCCATCTACGGTTTAGTGGGTGGTATGGCTGTGATGGCAGTAAGCCTGGGCTTATTTTAGATTATATCCAAGCTGATTGTTTTGGTAGAGAAGGTATTAGTTTCAGCCACTGGCAGGAAAGAAGGGATCCACAATTCTGCTCAAGACTAAAGCTTTCCAAATAACTGTCTGGGTATTGCTCATATTCTTGATTATCTGGATCGCTCAGCACATCGGGTATATATTTCAGCCCATTATCATTTTGATTAAAACGATTTTCTTTCCCTTTGTGGTGGCTGGATTTCTTTATTATTTGACCATATCAATCGTGGATTGGCTCACCCATTGGAAGGTTCCCCGCACTATAGCCATTATTTTGATCTTCGTGGTCGTTGGGCTGCTCCTGCTTTTCCTAATCCTGTATTTGGCACCTATTCTACAAACACAGTTGACCAGCCTGATTGCGAATATTCCTCGTTTTATCACCGAACTCAACCGAAGGCTGCAGGAATGGCAGGAATCCACTTTCTTTGCTGAGTTTGAGGAGTTCGAGTTTTTCCAGAATTTAAGTGGTTACGATTATGCAAAACTGGTGGATGGTGTGATTGCCACGATCTCGCAAAACCTGTGGACTTTTCTCGGATCTGTGGCCAACTTTGTCATGGTTGCGTTGACTATACCGCTGATCCTGTTTTACATGTTAAAAGAAGGTTCCCAGTTAACCCCCAGAATGGTAGACCTTCTCCCAGAACAATATCAGGGGGAAGCTAGGAATGTTCTGGCGGAGATGAATGAGACGATTCGCTTGTACATTCAAGGGATGGTGGTCGTCAGTCTCTTTATTGGTGTCATGGTCTATATCGGTTATCTAATTATTGGTTTGGACTATGCGCTGCTGCTGGCGGCTATTTGCATGATCACCAATTTCATCCCTTATTTCGGTCCTGTCATTGGCACAATTCCCGCAGTCATTGTAGCCCTGATTGCTTCACCATTGAAAGCAATCGAGGTCATCGTGATTATGGTTATCGCCAACTACGTGGAAAATCATTTGATCGCACCATTGGTCCTCGGTAAGAAGCTGCGCATCCATCCAGTAACCATTATTGTCGTGCTCCTGACAGCCGGGAGTTTTGGAGGGTTGGTGGGAGTGATCCTTGGCGTTCCGGCTTATGCTATTTTGAAAGTGATTGTCACCCATACGTTTAGCTTTACCAAGAGGTTGATTAGGGAACACCGCCAAGCCAGTTGATGGCAGCCGGTGAATATTTGGATTGGAGCTATTTTGCCTATGGATGTTCGACAGTTAGAACGCTTGAAACAAGAAATTGTGCGGTTCATGATGATGTACAAGTTTGCTATTGAGGAACTGCGAACCAAAATCGAAATTCTCCAACAGGAATTCCATTATATCCACGATTACAACCCAATTGAACACATAACCAGCCGTGTAAAGAGCCCCGAGAGTATTTTGCAAAAAGCCCACCGCAAAGGCATTCCCCTTTCCTTACCTTCAATTAGAGAAAACATCCGCGATATTGCTGGCTTGCGAATTGTCTGTGCATTTGTATCCGATATCTACAAAGTCAGTGAAATGCTGCACAACCAGTCTGAGCTTGTGGTTGCGGAATGTAAGGATTATATCAAGCATCCCAAGCCTAATGGTTACCGGAGTTTGCATTTGATTGTCCAGGTTCCCGTGTTTATGTCCGATCACACGGAGAAAGTCTGGGCTGAAATTCAGATCCGGACCATTGCCATGGATTTCTGGGCTAGCCTCGAACATAAGCTGAACTATAAATACAACTACCAAATACCAGAACCGCTCTTGAATGAGTTGAGGGCGGCAGCAGAGTCCATTGCCCTGCTGGATGAGAAAATGGAGAGGATTAACCAGGAAGCAAATCATTTTAAGGCAACACTGCAGTCCGAAACTGAATTGCAGGAACTGTGGCTTAACAATCAGCGATACCACCTACCCGCGGATTTCTTGAACATGCTGTTAGACTCTGACAGCCGCCGCAAATAGGAGTTAACCTGTGAATCCAAGGATAAATGAAACAGCTTCATTGGCAGCAGTTTCCCACCGATGAAGCTGTTATTTTCTAAAGCGTCAATTACTGACCTGAAAATGTTAGCTCTGTTTGAGAGTCACTCTAACAGAGCTCCAGCGGACGATGTTAGTGAGAAAAATTAGGGCAAAATACATAAACAGCAGTACTATGATTCCTCCCAGAGCAGCCAGTTGGTCGTTAATATGATACATCCGGATGGTATCATAGGTAAAGTTGCTGAATAGTGCCGCAGCAATGCCGCAGCCAATGATCTTGGCTAAATCTCCAAACCGGAAATAGGGGCCTATGAACCGGTACAAGGTGAGATACTGGAGTATCGTCTCCAATATCACAGCGAGGCTGGAACCGATGGCCACACCATAGATACCCAGATTGAGTGTCACCGTCAAGGGATAAATCAATGCTAAACTGATACATCTGGGAATGACATTGTTGATCATGGCTTTGGTAGCATGGCCAAGCCCAATCAAAGAGGATTGCAGTGGCGAATGGAAATACTGAAACAGGAAGAAAGGCGCTGTGAGCTTCAGAAGCCCTGCCGCTTCCGGGGCTCGATAGAACAGTGTGAGAATTTGTTCAGCAAAGACAAACAAGATCAGGCTGCTGGGGACACCGATCAGCAGGGAAATTCTGATTGCCTGGGACACCCGCCGGTTGACCAACCTCATCCGATTCCTGGAACCAGCTTCACTGATGGCAGGCACGAGTGCCACTGCGAGAGAATAATTGACAAATCCAGGGAAGAACAACAGGGGAAAGACATACCCGGTGAGCATTCCATACTGCTGCGCTATGGTTGAGGCGTTGAGGCCTGTTAGCAGCAGGCTGCGGCTGATAACCGTTGGCTGTACTACCCGCAAAAGCGAACGAAAGAATTGATTGCCGGTTTGGGGTAGCCCCGTTCGGAGCAGCTCCAGCAGATCGATTTTAGACTGGGGCAGGTTTCGCAGGTAATTGATTTTTGTGATTCGGTAGGCTGTGGATAAGCGGAATGAAAAAACAAGGTACAGCAGGCTGGCCAGTTCGCCAATAACACCGGCAAATACGGCACCGGCTGCAGCATATTCCAATCCTCGCGCTGCAAGAATTTGGACTAAGAAATAGAGTAGGGCAATGCGGATGATCTGTTCGATCACCTGTGAAATTGCCAGTGGATTCATATTCTGCCTGCCCTGGAAATACCCTCTGAACACTCCTGATACGGCCAAAATGGGGATCATGGGCACCAGTGCCATCAACGAAAAATAGGCCCGCTGGTCAGCGAGGAACCTCGCTGAAAAAGCTTTGCCGAAATATAACATGGCCGATGTCAGGATTACAGCTGCTGTTAAGGTAACAAATAGCGAAACAAGCAAGATCCGTTTGGTTTTCTGTCTGTCGGATGCAGCTTCTGCTTCTGCCACAGCTTTAGAAACGGCTACGGGCATCCCAAGAGTGGTGATGGTCATCAACAGGCTGACGTAAGGGGCGACCATCATCTGCAGGCCGATGGCTTCAGCGCCGAGGATCCTTGACTGTAGAATAGTAGTGGCAAAGCCGAGTATTTTGGTAACCAGTGCAGCGGCGGTCAGGATGAATGCTCCTTGAAGCAAGGTTTGCTTGCGCACAGGCTCACTTCCAATCGTTGCTGTTTGTAAATGTATATGCAGGTTTTCGCCGATATACGATTTGTTCGTAGTCCTGATACGAATTCGTCGTAAAGACTGTAATGTTGAAGGGGCGACAGGAAATTTTGGGTGATAGAAGGGGATGCATGCTGTGAAATGGTTGGCCAGGGTTGGAGTAATCGTGATAGTAGTAATTCTGTTTCTGGTCTGGGTTCGGCAGAACCCGCCATACCCGGATCTTGGGGGCCCGGGTGATATCAAGCTGCATCCCGTGGATCAAGCAGATGAAGTCCCGGAGTTTGCCGAATTCCGCGCTGCCCTGATTGAGGCTGTGGAGGACCAGGACTTAGATTTTATCCTTGACTGCATCGATGATACACTCCGCTATACCTTCGGGCTTAATCAGGGAGTATCTGGGTTCCTCCGCTATTGGGAGCTGGATACAGCGCCAGAACAGTCCGCCTTCTGGGACGAGATGCTCCAGGTGCTTCGCCTGGGAGGGGTGTTTACTGATCCTAATCGAACGATCTTCACAGCACCCTATGTTTTCACCAGTTTTCCAGAAAATTTCGATCCATTTCAGTATGCGGTCATTGTGGAGCAGAATGTGAAAGTCTATGCCGAACCAAATTTTTCAGCACAAGTAAAGGGTGTTCTCAACTACAGTATTGTCAAACTGGTTCCATACGGCGACAGATATGAATTTGCCGAAGGTGGTGCAGTTTGGCGCCAAATAACAACCAACTCAGGCAAGACAGGTTTTGTACCGGACAAATATGTCCGGCGCCCAATCGATTACCGCGCAAGTTTTGCCAAGAACAATGGTCGATGGCAGCTGATCTTTTTTGTAGCTGGTGACTAAGCGCCAGATATAAAAATGCTAAAAACTCCTTGACAAGTACAACTTAAGGATGTATCTTAAGATTGTACGCACCCCACCCGGGAGGGGGGTGGCGAAGGGAGTGTGCTTATGCAAAAGAAGTATGAAGTTATGGGAATGACCTGTGCCGCTTGTTCAGCTGCTGTAGAGCGCAGCGTGAAAAAGCTTGCAGGCGTTAACACGGTTAATGTAAATTTGCTGTCCAAGCAGATGGTCGTGGAGTTCGACGAGTCCGTCGCCAATTCAGAAACGATCATCAAAGCGGTAGAAGGTGCCGGATACCAAGCGCGGGAAGCACAGCCAGAGTCTGCTGCCAATAAAGATACCCGCTCAGAGCAAAAGCAGGTAATGGCGGACGAAACTCACAAGATGCGTTCCAGAGTATGGATCTCCTTTCTGTTCTTGATACCCTTGATGTATATTGCCATGGGAGAAATGCTGGGGCTGCCATTTCCAGTCTGGCTCAGCGGGCCAGAAAAGGCCATTAGTTACGCTTTTGCCCAGTTTTTGCTGACCTTGCCGATCGTATATGTTAATCGTAAATACTTTCAGGTTGGGTTCAAGACCCTTTGGCGCCGTTCGCCGAATATGGATTCGCTGATTGCCATAGGTTCATCAGCGGCCGTTGTCCACGGCATCATTGCCATTTTCCGGATTGGTGCTGCCTTAGGCCAGGGCCAGATTGATTTGGCGGAGCAGTATCGGCATGATCTCTATTTCGAGACAGGGGCCATGATCTTAGCCCTAATCACCCTCGGGCGATTCCTGGAAGCCCGGTCCAAAAGCAGAACGTCTGAGGCCATCACCAAATTGCTGGATTTGGCGCCGGAAACAGCCGTTGTCCTCCGGGAGGGCAGGGAGCAAGAGATCCCTGTAGAAGAGATCGTTGTCGGCGACATCATTGTGATCCGTCCCGGCCAGAGTATTCCAGTGGATGGAACGATAATTGAAGGCAGCTCTGCTGTTGACCAGTCAGCATTGACCGGTGAAAGCATTCCGGTGGAAAAGAACGTTGGCGACCGAGTTGTCTCAGCAACCATTAATAAAGTCGGTTTCTTTAAGTTTAAAGCCGAAAAGGTGGGCGAAGATACTACCTTGGCTCAGATTATCCAGTTGGTGGAAGAAGCCAGTGCTTCCAAGGCTCCAATCGCCAAACTGGCGGACCAAATCAGCGGCATTTTTGTTCCTATCGTGATCCTGATTGCTCTTGTGGCAACGATTGTATGGCTGGCTTTAGGGGCCAGATTTGAATTTGCCCTGTCCATCGGAATCGCTGTTTTGGTCATCTCTTGCCCCTGTGCCTTAGGTTTGGCCACACCAGTGGCGATCATGGTAGGTACCGGCCAAGGTGCTCTTAACGGAATTCTGATCAAGTCTGCCGAAGCACTGGAAATTGCTCACAGTGTTGATACAGTGGTGCTTGACAAGACGGGCACAATCACTGAAGGCACACCAAAAGTAACCGACGTGATTGTAACTGGAAGGCTGTCTGAGCAGGATTTCCTGGCAATAGCAGCATCGATGGAAAGCTCCTCCGAGCATCCCTTGGCCGACGCAGTCCAAGCCAAAGCCAGAGAGTTAGGTATTGAGCTTAACCCCAGTCAGGATTTTGAGGCTGTGCCCGGTAAAGGCATAGTGGCCGTGATTGAGGGACGAAAATTCATTGCTGGAAATTTGGCACTGATGGAGCAGTATCAGATTGACACTTCCGCCTGGCAGGAGCAGTATGGACGTTTGGCATCGGAGGGAAAAACACCCCTCTATTTTGCCAATGATGAAGAACTGCTGGGTATAATAGCTGTAGCTGATGTAATCAAACCTACGAGTAAATCTGCAATCGATCAGTTCAAGGCCATGGGGATCGGTGTGATTATGCTAACCGGAGACAATCAAAGAACAGCTGCGGCTATTCAAAAGCAGCTTGATCTGGACCAGGTTGTTGCTGAGGTCTTGCCGCAGGATAAAGAAGAAGTAATTCGCAAGCTGCAGGAAAACAGCAAGAGAGTAGCCATGGTTGGCGATGGGATTAATGATGCACCAGCATTGGCACGGGCCGATGTAGGAATTGCCATTGGGGCCGGAACCGATGTAGCCATCGAATCTGCGGATATTGTGCTGATCAGAAGTGATCTGAAGGATGCAGTCACGGCGATCCAGTTAAGCAAAGCCACAGTCCGCAATATCAAGCAAAACTTGTTCTGGGCCTTTTTCTACAACACCCTTGGCATTCCGTTGGCTGCAGGGGTGTTCTATCCGCTGTTGGGTTGGAATCTAAGCCCCATGATTGGTGCTGCAGCAATGAGTTTAAGCTCTGTGTTTGTTGTGTCCAATGCGTTAAGGCTAAAGCTTTTCAAGCCTAGAAGCTAAAAATGGTTAGGGGAGTAGGATATGATGAGATCAGACCGGGAGTACGTGATGCAAATGCTGAAAACAGCCCGGGGGCAAATCGATGGTTTGATCAAGATGGTTGAGGATGACCGCTA
This sequence comes from Bacillota bacterium, assembly GCA_012840925.1. GTDB lineage: Bacteria > Bacillota > Limnochordia > Darwinibacteriales > DTU012 > DTU012. Next base: position 47,978 of record DUVS01000006.1, on the reverse strand, counting down.
CTGTATCGACATCTCCCATCAGATCATGGCTGTCCAGGCCATTCTGCGCAAGGTCAACAAAGAGATTTTGCATGGGCACTTGAACCACTGCGTAAAAGAAGCATTTGCTACCGATGCAGCTCGGGAGAAAACTGATGAGGTAATGGCCATCATTGATCAGCTGTTGAAAGGCTAAGGCTGAGTATTGTGCCTGATTCCGCTTGCATTTACAGATCAGATTGACTATAATAGTTAATATAATTGACCTGTCTATGCAATTGGCAGTGGCGATGAATAGGGATAGTACCTGCTCCTTGTCTTTTCAGAGAGTCGGTGGGTGGTGGGAACCGGCAAGATGGGGGTTGGGGAATGGGCCTAGGAGCAGTTTACCGAAACTTGCCCATGGCAGGGAGTAGGCTAGACCGGCAGCCTCCGTTATCAGGCTGAGAGGGAACTTATCTGTGATAAGTTAATTAGGGTGGTACCGCGAGTCGTGATCTCGTCCCTTTGGGGCGGGATCATTTTTATAATCAGCACAAGGGGGAAATATTGATGCAGCGAGTATTTTCAGGAATTCAACCAACAGGAAACATCCATATTGGCAATTATCTGGGAGCAATTAGGAATTGGGTGGAGCTGCAGCACAAGTATGAGAGTTTGTTTTGCGTTGTTGATTATCACGCCATAACAGTGGAGTATCAACCGGAGCAGCTCCACAAACGGGTACTGGAGCTGGCGGCTACTTTGATTGCAGCGGGGATTGATCCGGACAAGACTACATTATTTGTGCAGTCTTCGGTTCCAGAACACGCGGAGCTGACGTGGCTGTTAACCTGTATTACGTCGATCGGTGCCTTAGAGCGGATGACCCAGTTCAAAGAAAAAGCGGAACGGCAAAAGAGCGGAGTTTTTGCCGGGTTGATGAACTACCCGATTCTGATGGCATCGGATATTTTGATCTATAAAGCAGAGTTCGTACCCGTTGGCGATGATCAGATCCAACATTTGGAGTTGACCAGGGAGATCGCCCGGCGGTTTAATACCATGTTCAAAGAAACTTTCCCGGAACCGCAGCCTATTCTCACCAAAGCTGCCCGGATCATGGCCCTCAACGATCCCACCAGTAAAATGTCAAAAAGTATTGAGGGCAGTTATATTGCCATGGATGACGATGATGATACGATTCGTAAGAAGATTCGGCGTGCTGTGACTGATCCCGGACCGCAGGGCGGTGAGATGGGGCCAGGAGTTAAGAATCTCTTTACTCTGCTGGAAGCTTTTGCCGAACCTGATCTGGTTGAGAAGTTCCGGGCAGAATATGCCAACCAATCCCTCCGCTACGCAGACTTGAAGCAGGAACTCGGTGAAGCCATCGTAACTGCTTTGGCCCCGATTCGGGAGCGTACTTTTGAACTGTTGGCCAAACCGGATCAATTGATCGAGATTCTGGATGGTGGGGCTAAACATGCCCGCAGGTTGGCTCAAGAAACCGTGGCTGAGGTGCGGGAAGCAATGGGTTTTAAAATGCCGGTGGCATAGGCAGGCCTGTTTGCACTCGATATAGGATCAGCATCGAGACCATCACTAAGAGTGACAAGAATGCTTACCGCCAGGCCAGAAAACCGAAATGGGTTCAGCGTTTTCGGTTCAGAATCCGCCAACGCAGGCCTAGTTTTGCAGCTGTACTTGTTGCCCTGCTTTAACCTCTATTACAGTGCCATCGACACTCAACCAGACTGACTGCACCGATGGATTGTAGACAAAGCTTCCGGATGCGGCAAACTGCAGGCGGTCAAAAGCAGCCAGATAGTCAACAATTTCAAGGTTCGTGGCATACCAGATATCATCACGGTTACCGGTGAGCTTGCAGAATTCTTCAATTAGATCCCAGTTTTGGTCATTATCGAATTCATAGCTATGGCCCCAGACGTACATCAGATACAAATACTGCTTTTTATGAAAGCTGACGAAGCGCTCTCCGTTGGCAAGGAGATTATGGTTGTGATGACATGTGGACTGCCACTGATAAAGATCCTCCGGCAGACTGAAACTGTGGGTATTACCAACTACTCTGGCATAGGCAAAACCAAGATGGGGCAGCAGTGCTCGCAGCTGAGGGCTGTGGGATCCGTTTGGATATGACAACCCCCGGACAGGATAACCTACCAGTGATTCAAGCAAGATCCGGTCCTGCAGTAACTCGTGGACCATCAGCTCTTGCGGACAGCGGGCGATGGTGGGATGAGTCACAGAATGGGCAGCAACTTCATGTCCCCTGTATAAACTCTTGACTTCGGTGGCAGGAATCCTTCCATCACGGCCTAGTAATCCAGAGTTGAGATGAAAAGTCGCCTTGATTCCATAGCGGTTGAAAATCTCAATCAGCCTGCGATCCGCTTCTTTGCCATCGTCGTAGCTCATGGTCAGGGCTTTGAATTTTCCGCCAGGAAAGCATTTCAGAATCTGCATCTGCTCCACTCCTTATCACTGAACAGTGCGTTTATAAGCTTGCTAGTGCTATTATAACATGCCTGGGAGAGAAATGGATCAATCTTTAGGAACCTGGTTGGTCAATAAAAACAAAGAAAATTTAGAGGAAATTGTCCATCTCTGGTAGAAACAAGTAATTACCAGATAATCCCAAATATCACAAAATGGGGAGTGTTAGCATGGCAACGATCAGTCTAAGTTCTCTTTTTAAAGAGCTTATCGGAGATGAGACAATCGAAGAATTGCGAGAAAAGCTTGAGTGGGAACGACGGATTCTATATACAGTTCTTGATCACTTGCCAAGTTCAATCTATGTTAAAGACCACGAAGCCAGAAAAATTGTGGCGAATAAGGCCAACTACACCCAGGCCGGATTTGTCAAGGCGTCGGATGTGATAGGCAAAACTGATTTCGAGATGTTCCCTAGGCATTTGGCAGAGAAATTTTATGAAGATGACTGCAAGGTATTGAAGAAAGGTGAGACTATCACCAACCGGGTTGAACAGGTGATCAGCACAGACGGCGTAGAGTGTTGGATAGTTACGGATAAATATCCGATCTATGATGATCACGGAGACATTGTTGGCTTGTTCGGTTTTGGACATGATATTACTGCACAGAAAAACTTAGAAAAAGAGAAAACCCTAGCATCGCAGAAAATCGAAGAGCAACAGGATATGGTGGAGCAGATGATTGTAGACTTGTCTGCCATACCGGCGAAAATTGAAAACCTGGTGGACGGGATCGCCAATATTGCCAAGCAGACCAAGATGGTGGCGATTAATGCGGCCATCGAAGCAGCCCGGGTCGGTGAGTATGGCCGGGGATTTGAGATTGTGGCCCGGGAAGTAGGACAGCTGTCAGATCAGTCCCAAAAAGCTACGATCCAGGTGAGGGAGGCTATCGAAGAGGTCAACTCGCTTGTGCAGAAGATCCTGCAGTTGTGGGAAGAAGTCAAACAAGAGAAATAGGTTAGTTGAAAACCCCAAGACAGATCCCACGGTTAAACAGGGACAAAAAGGCAGGATGGCAAGGGGAGCCTAGGACAGAGTAGCTTAGGCTCTTATTTAATTCCATGATTTGTTTTGAATTTTCGCTGAGAATACGGTATAGTGTTAGTGGAATGGAGTGATTCTTGTTTGCGGCTAACCAGAGGCTTGATCATCAACCTGCTTGTAGCCATGTCCTGTTTGGCTTTGTTGGCCTGGCTTACTATTAAATATGCTCCGGCGGTAACAGAAATGGCCAGCAATCCAGAGCGTTTACGGACGATGATCTTATCCTACGGCCATCTCGGGGTTTTGGTTTACATCGGCATTCAGATTGTACAGATAATTATCACGGCCATACCTGGAGAGGTTGTACAGGTTGCCGGAGGGTACATTTACGGTACCTGGTTGGCAACCACATACTTGCTGGTTGGTGTCGTTGTCGGCTCGCTGACTGTTTTTGGGCTGGCCCGCATTGCGGGGTACTCCTTAGTTAAGCAGCTGGTTTCTGAAGAAAAATTGACTCGTTTTGCCGATTTGATGACCAGCAAGAAAGCATATAGTGTTATCTTCGTCCTCTTTCTTATACCTGGGCTGCCTAAGGATTTGCTGACTTATGTTGGCGGTTTGACACCGGTGAAGCCCCTGCAGTTTATCATCATTGCCAGTATTGCCAGAATCCCGGGAGTTTTCTTTTCAGCTTATATCGGTGCCAATTTACAAGAGCGGGATTTTTTAACGGCCATCGTGTTGTCGGTTGCCGCAGTACTGCTCTTTGTTCTTGGCGTGTTGTATCGGGATCAGATTCTGGCTTGGCTGCAGAGATTCAGTTTTTTCAAGCAAGAAGACAATTGATTGATGGGATATGAGGTGATGCAATGGAAGCCAAAAGGCTGGCGGCAGAAAAGGCTGTAGAATTCGTTGAAGATGGAATGATAGTCGGATTGGGGACAGGCTCAACAGTGGCTTATGCCATTGATAAACTGGGGGAACTGGTGAAGCAAGGCCTTAAAATTCGCGGGATCGCCACCTCAACCCGCTCCGAGAAGCTGGCGAGAGAACGGGGAATTGATCTTGTCACGTTTGCCGGTGTGAATCAGATTGATCTTACCATTGACGGTGCTGATGAAGTTGATCCGGACTGGAATCTTATTAAAGGCGGCGGCGGCGCTTTGCTGCGGGAAAAGATCGTAGCTGCCGCTTCTAAGAGGCTGATCATTATCGTAGATGAAAGCAAGGTTGTCCAACGGCTGGGCCAGTTCCCACTACCGGTGGAAGTAGTGCCTTTCGGCTATGAGGTCACTATGCGGAAGCTTACTGAGTTGGGGTATAATCCACAGCTTCGCACCACTGATGGTCAACCCTACATCACAGATAATGGCAATTACATCCTTGACTGCAGGATGGGTCAGCTGGACAAACCAGGGGAAACCCATGATCACCTGAATAGGATGGTTGGTGTCGTGGACAATGGATTATTTATCGGTTATGCAAGTCAGGTTATTGTGGGATATCACAATGGCTTAGTCAAGGAACTGTCAAAACGGATTCACTGAGAGACGGATAAGCTCAACAAGAAAACTGAGCCCTGGAAGCATTTGCCTTCCAGGGCTTGTTCCTTAGCTGCGGTTGGTGACATCGTACAAAATGGGGACGACAAACAAGGTCAAAATTGTTGCATAAGTCAAACCACAAATGGCTGTGATAGCCATCGGTTGAATCATATCTGTACCCATGCCCACTCCGAGACTCATGGTGGACAGGCCAAAAATTGTGGTCAAGGCTGTCATCAAAATTGGCCGCAGCCGTACCCGGCAGGCCTCCACAATCGCTTCTTGCTTTGCCATTCCTTGATCGCGGAGTTGATTGATGTAGTCAATCAGGACAATACCATTGTTGACCACTACACCGGTTAAGATGATCAAACCGATAAACGCTACCATGCTCAGTGGATTGCCGGTGAAGATCAATCCCAGAAAGCCGCCGGTAAAGGCAAGGGGGATAGTAGCCATGACAATCAGGGGTGACAGTAAGGATTGAAACTCAGCCACCATCACCAAGTAGATCAAGATCACGCCGACAAACAGAACTAAGGTGAGATCATCGAATGACTCCAGAATCAGCAGCTGCTCGCCGCCATATTCCACTTTATATCCTTCTGGAAGTTGATAGCTGGCGAGGCGGCGATCAATCTCCCTGCTGATATTGCCGACATTATAACCTTCGGCAACATTCGCCGATACAGTGATATAACGTTGTTGATTCTGCCGCATGATTGTGGCAAAGCCTGTGGCTTCCTCCAGGGCAGCAATATCACCGATCCGCACCGGTTCACCAACAAATGAATCGACTGTCAATTCCAGCAGATCGCTTTGGCTTTGGATTTCAGCCTCGGGATCGGTGACAAAGACACTGTATTCTGTGTTGCCGGCTCTTAAGGTGGTCACAGATGAAGCGGAGTTCAGCTTTTGATTCACCGCCAGTAATACCTGGCCTACGGTGATTCCTTTAGCAATGCTTTTCTGCTTGTCAACGATAATTCTCAGCTCTGGAGCTGTGTCTTCCAGGCCGTCAGAAACTTCGATCGTACCAGGTACATCTGCTACAATGGCCGCCACATCCTCGGCAATCCGCTGCAGTGTATCCAGGTCCGGGCCCATAATATTCATAGCTACTGGACTTCCGGTCAGAGCAGTAAAATCCATACCTGAAGCACTAATGGTTATTGTTGCATTCAACTTCTCAGTTTGCTCGCGGATTTTCTGAGCAATCTGGGTGCTGGTCAAGCTCCGGTTTTCTTTCAACAGCAGGTAACAGGAGTAAGTCCTGGCCACGCCCATACCGCCGCCCATGCCGCTGCCGAATCCCAGGCCCAGCATGGAGCCGCCTGAGTTAATGCCAATGGTGTCAATATCGTCAACTGTTTCGAGAATGCTGGCCAGCTCATCGATTACTGCCGTCACTTCCTCGGTTGACAGATCAGATGCCAGTTCAATTTGCATCATTATCTGGTTACTGTCGCCAACAGGGAGAAACTCTGTACCCATCCGCCAGGCGCCAATGGAACTTGCGATGAAAAGTACGATGGTGATGGCTATGATCAGTGCTTTTTTCCGGAGAGCGCCTTGCACCAGACGGCTGTAAAAAATGGTCATAACATGAGTAAACCGGCTTGGTTTTGGCACTTCCTGTTCCAAGAGCCGCGATGAGATCATGGGCACAAAAGTCAAGGCTACCAGCAGGCTGGCGCCTAGTGAGTAGGTAATGGTCAATGCCATATCTGTAAAGATTTCTCTGGTGAGTCCGTATGTAAAGACAATGGGCAGAAACACGGCTATTGTAGTTAACGATGAGGCAGTGATTGCACCGGCTACCTGCTTGGTCCCTTTAATGGCAGCCACTTTTGCCGATTTGCCTTCACTGCGCATCCGGTAGATATTTTCAATAACGACAATTGAATTGTCGACCAGCATCCCCACACCCAAGGCCAAGCCACCAATGGAGATAATGTTCAAGCTAATATTGCTGAAATACATCAGCACAAAACTGGTAATAATACTGACTGGAATGGAAACAGCGACCACAAATGTAGGTTTGATGTTCCGCAGGAAGATGATCAGGATAGCGACAGCCAACAGGGCGCCATAAATTATGTTATCAACTACCGAATCCAATACGAGGTCTATATAGATGCCTTGATCCATCAACGCAGTGATCTGCAGCCCTTCATACTTATCCATAAGCCGCTGTGATTGTTGACGGATTTGTTTGGTAATACTCGCGGTTGAATAATCGGTTTGCTTTTGGAATACCAGCATTACAGCTTCTTCACCATTAACCCTGGTGTAGGTGTTGCCAGTGTTGTAGATGATGTCGATATCGCTGATATCAGCAAGGGTGACTGGTTTGTGCCCGGGAAAGGGTAAAGCCAACAAGGGCAGCTGCTCCAGTTCCTCGATTGTGGATATTCCCTCTCCAACCCGTACCAGAAGTGAATTGTCCTGGCCCTGCAAATAACCTGCGGGCATGTTCAAATTTTGTCCCTGAATAATGCCGCTGATCATTTCTTGGGTCAGTTCAAAATCCTTCAGCTGTTCCAGATCAAACCCTGATTGCTGTAAGAGTGCAGTAAAATCAGTGCCTTGCATGAATAAGCTGGGTAGAAACAGCATTGAATTAATCAGGTCTTCGAGTCTTTGTTTTTGGAAGTCAATTTTATCTTGATTCAGGGATATATGGATCTCCTTATTAACCAGGCCAGTTGCAGTTACAGAGGCGATACCTACGATCCGTTCGTACTCAGGAATGATAACATTAGTAATGAACTCGCTTGTATCGGCTAATGTCTGGCCCTCCACGGCCACCGATACCACCGATACCGGCAAGAGATTAGGATTAATCCGCATGATCATCGGTGAACCAATCTCTTTCGGCATGAATGCAGTAATCATGTCCAGGTTCTCGCGAATCTCGATCATGGCTGAATCCATATTGGTAATCTCACTGAATTCGAGAATGACGATGGACACATTGTCAGCAGACATTGAATAGACGTTTTGAATATTACCCAGAGTAAGCATGGCTTGCTCAATCGGGCGGGTAACACTAAGCTCAATGAGTTCAGGGCTAGCGCCGGGGTAGGTGGTAACGATCACGGCGTAAGGTAGATTGATGTTAGGCAGAAGATCCGTCGTTGTATTATAAACCGAGATGGCACCTAGGATCAAAACGATGACTAGGCCTACTACTATGGTATATGGACGGTTGACACTATATTCAGCAAACAACATTACCACTCCAATCGTTCAATTAGGCTCTACTTAGTTCACTTGCAGCAAATGAGTCAGTATTGGCACTGATAATTTCGTTAAACATTTCTAGTCCCTTGATGATCTCCAACAAAGCCTGTTCAGAAACCGTATTGAAAATATCACAGAGTAAGCGGTTGAAATTCTGCTCCAACTCAGAGCCACGTATTTGAAACTGCTCAGTAAGAACAGCCGTGACGATGCGGCGATCTTTGTCGCTGCGTTTGCGTCTAACAATTCCTATTCGTTCTAAGCGATCAATGATGCCACTGACAGTGCTTTTGGAAAGCCCCATCTTTTGGCTGATATCAGAAATGCTCATCTCTTGATTTTCGTTAAGCAGGATAATCAGGGCTATTTGCGGTATGGTCAGTTGGTAGTGTTCAAAGGCTCTGCGCAGCAGTTTCTCGAAGTTCCTCTTTGCTTCCCGTAAGAGATCCAGGATTTTCCTTGGCAGCTGGCCCTGCACCGAATCACCTCCTAGCGGTTAAAATAATTCGTATGCGAACCATTTTCTTCTAGTATAGTGTAGTTTTAATCACGATGTCAATGAAATGAAAAATATTCGCTGGAAAAAGCAGGAATTACCCCTTCAATAACGAAGAATAATAACTAGTAGCAATATGAAATGTCACCCCATCAGCGTCAGTAACAAGACGCTGATTTTAAAGAAACCAAATTTTCATGAGGAGGTATGTAAATGAAGAGCTTGAAAGGTACCAGAACTGCAGAGAATTTGCTGAAGGCATTTGCCGGGGAAGGCCAGGCCCGCAACCGGTATACCTATTATGCGTCGATCGCAGATAAAGAAGGCTACAAGCAGATTCGCAACATCTTTATCGAAACAGCCGACAACGAAAAGGAACATGCCAAACGTTTTTGGAAGCTTCTGCTAGAAGGCTTCGAAGGTGAGTTGCCAGTTGAGATTAATATCACGAATGCGTCCTATCCTGTGGCTCAAGGCAGTACCTATGACAATCTTAAAGCTGCAGCTGAGGGCGAAAACGACGAGTGGGAGCATCTCTATCCAGAGTTTGCCAGAGCGGCCGAGGAGGAAGGTTTTCCAGAGGTTGCCAATGCCTTTCGTTTCATTATCGAAGCGGAAAGGCGTCATGAAATCCGCTTCTTGAAGTTGGCGGAAAACATTGTCAATGGTACAGTGTTCAAGAGGCCTGAACCCGTTGCCTGGAAGTGCGGTAATTGTGGTTACGTCCACGAAGGCCCGGAAGCGCCAAAGACATGCCCGGCATGTATCCATCCTCAAGCCCATTTCGAGCTGTTTAAAGAGACATACTAAGGAAGCATGCATGACACGAAGCCCGCTTAGGTTTTCCCAAGCGGGCTTTTTTCACAGGTGTCGATGTTTTGTGCTTAGGCTTACGCCTATGCCTCCGTTGCCAACTTGTGTAGTTGGATAATTACACCCTGATCATAAAGGTTGCGGTCATGGATTACTGTTGTGCTGCATGCAAGGGACATAGTGGACTGGGCATCCGGCTCTGGAATTGTCAAGGTGAATTTGTGGTTATACAATCTCTCCCGCACTGTTTGCTGAATATGGCCGATGATCTCGGGGTTGCGGATGATGAAGTGCACTGGCCGTTCCAGCGCCTGGCTCAATCTGATACCCAACATGTCTTCAGCTGCCGGATTCATTTTAATGACCCGGTTATACATGTCAGTAATAACGATACCGTCATTGATTCCTGCCAGGATTGCATTCATCCGTTCCCGTTCTATTTCTGTCTCATTCAGCACATCTTCCAATTCAAAGCGGTTGTTGTCCAGAGTCATTGCCAGTTCTGTCTGGGCTTGTTTGTAGGTAGTGATGTCATAGCCATAGAGCAAGAACTGATCCTCCGGTTTGTGCAGTTTGATGCCATAGCAGTTGACTGTTACCTGTTGACCGTTATAGTAAAACTCCAGTTCCACAGGGAATCGTTGTGTTTCGTTGACCATTCCCTGCAAGAGCGCAGCCAGTTTGTTCAACTGTTCGTCTTTAATGACATAGGACTGGAGCAGGGTGTCTTCCTTTATGCCAAGCAAAGTTCTGGCAGCTGGATTGGCTTTGATCAGCCGGCCTTCCTGATCCACCTGCATGATGGGCAGTTGCATTGCTTCCCATTGAAACTGCATCTGAGTGATGCTGTTGGTCAGAGAGGTGTTGTCTTGCCTTAGCTGAATGATCTGCTCCTGGAACTGACGGCTGTTTTCAGCTTGTTGTTTGATCTGCTGTTCCAAGAGGGCAATCCTTTGTGTCGTTGCCTCAAGTTCCGCGCTTAATCTTACAGCTTGCTGTTGTTCGCTGCTTAGCTGTTCAAGAAGGCGGTGTCTTTCCTCACTGCATTTTTCAGTATGCTGCTGATATTCAGCGCGTAAATCCGACTCATTTTTCCGCAGAAGTTCCAAATCCTGTTCTAACTGATTGATCACATTATCCTTGGCAGCAAGCTCGGTAGTATCCTCGATCCACATCAATACCGCCGCATCCTGAAGCTCATAAGGCCGTACATGGACGATCACATGCTGCGGTTGTTCACCGTCGTTAATCACGGTTGTCACATCTCGCGCTGTGTTGTCTTTTAGCGTCTCAGCAATGGCTGTCACCAAGGTTTCGCAATCTCCACAAACGGATTTGATCAATTCCATAAGCTTTTCATAGCTGACTGCAGGCTCCGGCATGGCAAACATGTTCTGCATAGCGTGATTGGCAAAGTGTACATGCTTAAGATCAAAAACAGCTACCGGCAGAGGGTGGTTGGCCACTTGATCCAGAATTCCAGCAATGCGTTTTTCAGCGGCATTCAGCCTGGCTGTCGCATCGCTGACATCGGTTAAGAACAGCAGTTGTTGCGTAATTTTACCGGCAACAAATTCTTTGGCTAGCCTGATCGTGACATGGCAAGGCTGGACTCGCCGTACCTTGAGGCGGTACACCTTGGCCTCGGTTTCCGTTCGCGTGTCTTCCAACAGTGCTTTGATTTCCTCATGGTCCTCAGAATAAAATAGAGCAGGTACTATGTACTGGTAATTAAGCTCGTCACCTTTAGCCCCTGCCAGGCTGGCAGCGGCTTTGTTAATATTCGTGATTCTGAGTTGTTGATCTAGGTGAATAATCGGATAGTCAGCTTCTTCCAGCATATACTTCATGCTTCCCAGCTGTTCTTCCAGGAGAGCCCTTTCGGCATCGACTGCTGAGTGGCGCCTATGGATTAGAACACTGACTCCCAGAATGCCAACAACGGTAAGAATCCGCAACAACAAGTCCCAAAGGCCAGGATTGTACAGATTTACAAGAAAACTGCTGTCTTCAATCAGAACGGTGCTTCTGACTGTTGCAATCAACCAGTAAACAACTGCCATTAGTCCACCTAGTTTGAGAACCCAGCAATGACCGGTGTTCCTTAGCATAGATTCATCGACTGCCATTGCAACTCCCCCATTCGAGAAATCTGTTTAATACTTGTATATAGATTATTCATTATTGCTTGGCAAAAACCTTTTTCAAGATTGCGAAGTTCTATAAACAAGGAGCTTGTCCTAATGATGCGAATATGATGAATAACCCGGCACAGGTCCAATCCATAATCTTAGACCTGCCTGGATACGACTTCGATCACTAAAAGCCTCACTTGTTGAAAGGGAACAAAAAGGATATTTTCGTAAAAAGATCGAACCTAAGTATCAAAAGCAGATATTTACCAAGGAAATGAAACGGAGACATATGTGAAAAAGCTGATTGGAGGGGAGCTTAATGAAGCAGGGCGCCAATAGTCAGAATGCATATAGTACCTACATTTATATAGCAATCAGGGTAGCACTGATTTTGGCAATCGTCTGTATAGCTATCAATACTTGGGTGTTGTGGAACGTATACAGGAATCGGGGTGATGTGGCAGATCCCACCCTTGTTGCGGTCGAAGCTCTAGGCGATGACCTTGGTGGCCAAATCGCCAGTATAGAGCAGCGGCTGTTGGTTTTGGAACAAAAAATTTATGATTTGTCTCATGTGGGAGGAAACTCCGAAGAAGTTCTGTCAGCTTTGGCCAAGCTGGACGTGCTTGAAAAACAGCTCGACGCCTTATTGGCGGCTTCCAGGGCAGAGCCGGATGAACTAACCAAGATCATGGAGGCCATCGTTGTCTTACAGCAATCTGTTGATGAAAAGTATGCCCTCGTCATCAGTGCTATCGCCAATCTGGAACAGCAAATTGAAAATAGAATTGAACAGCGGTTTATAGTACAGCCGAGCAACGTTCAAAACGGAAATGATTTGACAATCATCACTGTGCGCAGGGGGGACACGATCTGGGACCTGGCGTCACAATTTGAGAATCCCCCCAGCAGAGAGTTGATCGATCGGATAATGAGTTATAACATGATCATGGACCCAACCAAACTGCAAATTGGGCAGAAAATCGTCATTCCCCAGAGCTAGCTGGTAACAGCTAGCTCCTGTCGTATTGGTATGGGGCTGGAAATTAATGCTATAATGAAGAAAAAGTTGATAAGGAGCAAAACAAAGCAATGAACTTGTACTACTATGATTTGCACGTTCACACCAGTAATGTCAGTCCATGTGCCCATGTCAAGGCTGAAGAAGTGGTCAGGCTCTATGCTCAGGCAGGGTACAAAGGAATTGTAATTACCGATCATTACTCTGAGAAATACTTCCGGAAATTAGGGCCGTTATCGTGGAAAGAAAAGGTTGCCAAGTATCTGGAAGGATATTACCGGGCTAAAGAGACCGGTAAAGAACTAGGTGTTGATGTTTTGCTTGGTGTCGAGATTAAATTGAATAACAGTCCCAATGACTATTTGATTTATGGGGTTAGCGAAACATTCCTCATTGATTATCCTGCATTGTTTGAACTGGATCTGGAACAGCTTTCTAGGCTGCTCAAAGACCACGGCATGCTGCTATATCAAGCCCATCCCTTTAGAAACCACATGGATCGGGTTAATCCCGGGTTGCTCTACGGAATTGAGGTGTTTAACGGCAATCCTCGCCATAACTCCCGCAATTATCTGGCCTTGGCCTACGCCCAGGCCCACGGCTTGCGAATGGTATCAGGGTCAGATTTTCATCAGGTCGTTGATTTGGCTACCGGTGGCGTAGTCGTGACCGAAAGGCTGGCCGGTAACCGGGATCTGGTCCGTGTCCTGGCGGACGATCACACTGCTAAACTAATTGGTGATTGGTCTTAAGCCTTTTGGCAGGAAACAAGATGGGTATTGCTGAAATGTAAATGCAACAAGTTCATTGGTAAGGAGCGGTAAAATGGATAAGTATGTCATTGGAGTAGATTTTGGCACCGATTCGGTGCGGGCTCTGATCGTAGATACACAGACGGGGGAAGAAATTGCTTCAGCGGTGGCGTATTACAGGCGATGGGCGCAGGGCCTTTATTGTGATCCTAGCAGAAACCAGTTCCGCCAGCATCCACTGGATTACATCGAAGGGTTGACGGAAAGCATCACGGAAGCCCTGTCCCAGGTGCCGGCTAATGTACGGGCACAGATCGTTGGAATCGGCATTGATACTACCGGCTCGACACCATGCGCGGTGGATCGGGAGGGCACACCTCTAGCACTGCTTCCGGAATTCAGTGACAACCCGAATGCCATGTTTGTGCTGTGGAAAGACCATACGGCCGTAAACGAAGCTGCTGAAATTAATGACCAGGCTTGGAATCATGCTCCCACAGACTATACAAAGTATGTGGGGGGGATTTACTCATCAGAATGGTTTTGGGCCAAAATCCTCCATGTTTATCGCCAGGATCCTCAAGTCAGGGAAGCAGCCTATTCCTGGGTTGAACACTGCGATTGGATGCCAGCGCTGTTATCAGGCATCAAGTCAGTGGAGCAGATCAAGCGCAGCCGCTGTGCAGCCGGCCACAAAGCCATGTGGCACGAAGAGTGGAACGGGCTGCCTGCCGATGAATTCTTTGCAGCAATAGATCCCCTGTTGAAAGGTATTACAAAAAACATGTACCGCCACACATATCCTTCGGATGAGCTGGCTGGGGTCTTGTGTGAGGAATGGGCCCAAAGATTAGGGCTCATTCCCGGAATTGCCATCGCTGTTGGCGCTTTTGACGCCCATATGGGAGCTGTAGGCGGTGGAGTAACCGACCGAGTATTGGTGAAAATCATGGGTACTTCCACCTGTGACATTATGGTTGCACCTTATGAGGTGATGGGCGGCAAACTAATTCGGGGCATATGCGGGCAGGTCTATGGTTCCGTAATTCCCGGCATGGTAGGTCTTGAAGCCGGCCAATCAGCTTTTGGCGATGTATTTGCCTGGTTCAGGCAGGTCTTGATGTGGCCGCTGTTGGAAATGACAGAGTCAGGGTTGGTTAAGCAGGAGATCGTTGACCAGATTGAACATCAGATCTTGCCGCGGCTGACTCAAGCGGCAGAAGCCCTGTCGATAGAAGATACCCAGGTTGTAGCCTTGGATTGGCTCAATGGAAGAAGAACGCCTGATGCTGATCAAACCTTGAAAGGTGCCTTGGCAGGCTTGAGTCTGGGAACCGACGCGCCGCGGATTTTCAGGGCTCTTGTTGAAGCAACCGCTTTCGGCTCAAAAGCGGTCATTGACCGGTTTGCTGAGGAGGGTGTGGAGATCGATGAGGTTATCGCCCTCGGCGGAATTCCGAAGAAGAATCCCTTTGTCATGCAGGTAACTGCTGATGTCTTTGATATGCCGATTAAGGTAACCAAATCGGATCAAACATGCGCTTTAGGTGCGGCAATGTTTGCCGCAGCTGCAGCAAAGGTGTATCCCGATGTGAAAACCGCCCAGACTCATATGGGTACAGAATTCAGCGAGACTTATCTGCCCCGGTCCGAACATGCAGCCAAATACCGGGATAGATATCAGAGATATCGACAGATTGGCGGTTTACTTGAAGAAGTACTGAGGAAACTATAAGGATGGATGGCAAATGTTGAAAGAACTTCGGAGGCAAGTCCTAGAAGCTAATTTAGAGCTGCACCGGCAGGGATTAGTGGTCTATACATGGGGCAATGTCAGTGGAATCGATCGCAGCCTTGGTTTGGTTGTAATCAAGCCAAGCGGAGTTGCATACGAAAGCATGACTGCGGAGCAGATGGTGATCGTCAATTTGGAGGGAGAGCTTGTCGAGGGCAATCTGCGGCCGTCATCTGATCTCCCTACCCATCTGGAGCTTTATCGAAGTTTTCCCAGCATTGGAGGAGTGGCCCATACCCATTCTCTCTATGCAACCGGATGGGCACAGGCGGGTATGGAACTGCCATGTCTCGGCACGACTCACGCTGATCACTTCTATGGTGCGGTTCCCTGCGCACGGGCGTTGACACAGACCGAAGTAGATCAGGAGTATGAAAAGAACACCGGCATGGTTATTGTGGAAACATTTGCCGATCTGGATCCAAATGCTGTGCCGGCGGTTTTGGTTGCGCAGCATGGACCCTTTACATGGGGGAAGAATCCCATGGATGCAGTGAGGAACAGTGTTGTCCTGGAAGAGGTGGCAAAAATGGCCAGCATCACTCTGGGCGTTAATCCGCAGGCTAGAGCAGTTCCCCAGTATCTTCTCGATAAACACTATTTTCGCAAGCACGGTAAGAATGCCTATTATGGACAGAACTAACCTGATAGGTAATGGATAAGTGCGGTATCAGGCAGCATTCGTTAGGATGCTGCCCTTATAATTTTGGCTTTGATCAACCTGTTGATCAGGTAAGCAGCAACTAAGAGTTTGATTAAATCTACAATGACAAATGGAGCTACCCCGCTGGCAACAGCTTGGACTAGATTGTATTCCAGGACGATTATCAAGCCTACCACGCCCAGGCTGTAGATTAACAGCAAACCGAGAAAAAGGCTGAGGAAGATGGTGGAAACCTTGTTTGGGCAAAATTGGCGGTTGATTAGGCCTGTCAGAACTGCGCTGAAGACAAATCCCCACAAGAACCCAGCAGTAGGGCCGATTAAGACACTAAAACCGCCTAACTGACGGGCAAAAACCGGCAATCCCACAGCTCCTACCAGCAGGTACAACAGCTGGCTGATGGCTCCGTCTTTAGGCCCCAGCACAAACCCGGCTGACAAGGTGAATGGGATTTGGAGCGTGACTGGCACAACCGACAATGGTGTGGGGATCGATATCAGGGCACCAAGTACGGTCAAGCAGGCAAACAGCCCGATAAAAACCAAACGTTTCGCTGTCATTCTTATCTTCACCTTTCCTGATCGATGGTTGGATCAATGACTGTTTGGATGGAAACATCAGCTGCCCAGAGTTCGTGCCGGGAGCCATCGGTTTTTTCAATGACCAATGCGCCCTGCTCGCTAATGCCGCAGGCTTTGGCGGTGAACACTTCCGTTTCAGTCACTACTTTGACAGTTCTGCCAAACAGTGTTGTATAATGCTTTGCCAAGTCCAGCACTTGACTTGCGTTGCCCGAAAGCAAACGGTGATAATAATGATCGAAACGGGTAAGGATTTGTTTGAGCAGAAAATCATGATCCACTTCGGTTCCGGCAAGAGAACGTATAGACCCGGCAGTAGCCTGAAGCTGTTTGGGAAGTCCAGAGATTGTTTGATTGGTGTTAATCCCGATCCCAACAATCACAGAACTGGCATTTGCACTATGGGCCAATCGCTCACAGAGGATACCGGCAATCTTTTTTCCAGATACAAGGACATCGTTCGGCCATTTCAGTTCAGCTGGCAGACTGTAGAGCTTTTGCAGTACTTCCACAATAGCTACTCCGGCCGCCAGGGTGATTTTAGCAGCTTCACCGGGAGGCAGTGTGGGTTTGAGCAAGATCGAAAAATACAATCCACCAGGTTCTGAGTACCAGGAACGCCCGCGCCTGCCCCTGCCCCGTGTTTGCCTTTTGGCGGTGATTACTAGGCCCTCAGGGCCTTGCCTGGCAAACTGCCTGGCCAGATCGTTGGTGGAAGTGGTTTCTTCAACGGATATGAATGTAAATTTCAGTTTATCACTGGCGATTGCCATCACCTCTTTTTTTGATCATAAAAAAGTAAAGAAAAGATGTCAAGAATTGGAAAATGGCAGGAATTTGCGATCCCGAAAGCAGAATATATAACTATAACCTAGCAGGGTAACAGGGAGGAAACAATGTCGAATCAACCGGTTTGGAGATCTGATCAAGGTGATGGAACCTATATCAACCCCATCTTACATCTAGACTATTCGGACCCCGATGTTATTCGTGTTGGTGACGATTTTTTTATGACTGCTTCTAGCTTTAACTGTACTCCAGGCTTACCGGTCTTGCACTCTAAGGATTTGGTGAACTGGCGTCTGGTAAACTACGCTGTCAAGAATCTAGATTTTCCCGGGTATGATCAACCAATGCATGGATGTGGAATCTGGGCGCCGTCGATTAGGTATCATGACGGCCGGTTTTGGATCTGCGTCGGTTTGCCGGACGAAGGTATCTATATGACCACTGCCGAGGATCCTTTTGGTGAGTGGTCTCCTTTGTTCTGTGTCAAACCTGGCAAAGGCTGGATCGATCCTTGCCCGTTTTGGGATGACGATGGCCAAGCTTATTTGGTTCACGCCTTTGCTGCCAGCCGCTGCGGGATCAAAAGCAAACTGATTCTGCACCGGATGGCGCCTGACGGTAGTTGTGTTTTGGATGAAGGCAGCATCATTTTCGACGGTACACTGAACCATCCAACGCTGGAAGGGCCAAAGATGTACAAACGGAATGGATTCTATTATATCATGGCCCCGGCGGGGGGAGTTACTAATGGCTGGCAGACTGTGCTCCGTTCCCGATCTGTTTGGGGTCCTTATGAGGACCGGATTGTCTTACGCCAAGGCAGCACTAAGATCAATGGGCCGCATCAGGGCGGATATGTAGAGCTTGAGTCTGGTGAAGCTTGGTTTGTGCATTTCCAGGATCGAAACGCTTACGGACGAATAGTCCATTTGCAGCCGGTGCACTGGGTTGATGGCTGGCCGATCATGGGTGACAATGGCGAACCAGTACTGCGGCACACAAAACCGGCAGTTGGCAGAGACTACCCGGTGGAGACCATCCCGGCTTCAGACCGATTTGATCAAGGTAAACTGGGGCTGCAGTGGCAGTGGTTTGCCAACCATATTGAGCATTGGTACAGCTTGGGGGAATATGGCTTGCGGCTGTTTACCCAACCTGTTTCCGGGCCTTTACAAACAATGTGGGCTGTACCTAATATACTGGCCCAAAAGTTCCCGGCTCCGAGCTTTACGGCAACAGTCAAACTGACCTTTGAACCACAAATTGTCACTGAGAAGGCTGGCCTGGTGATCACTGGCAACAACTACTCCTATCTTGCCCTGGTTAAGCTCGATGCTTGTTGGCGTTTGGAACGCTGGCTCGGCAGCAAAGATCAAAAGCACGATCAACTGGAAGCAGCCGTTGAATTGGATACAAACACGGTTTATCTGCGGGTGGCAGTGGATGAACCAGCAGTCTGCACTTTTTCTTACAGCCTGGATAATCATCATTTCCACGGACTGGGAAGCAAATTTGAGGCTGTGAAAGGACATTGGATCGGCTCAAAGATCGGCCTGTTCAGTTTTGATCCAGGTTCAACCCAGACCCTTGGGCACGCAGACTTTGCTTGGATCGAGGTTGAAGGAGGGGCTGCAGGTGGAGCGGATCTGGTATGAGGATTACAGCACTTTGCCGGTAGGCGCCTTTCCCCAGGACTATTCTGCCCTGGGAGAATACCACTGGCCTGAGCTTGAGGGTGAAACCGGCAATTGGAATGCCACAACTGTGCACCACTCCTGGCGGGGCAACCCGTCATGGATCATCACTACCGAAGATGGGCAAAAGGTGTTGGAACTGGCCAGCGTCCGCCAAAGAGCTCTGCCAATGATCATTACCGGTGAGGAATGGAATGATTTCACCCTGAACACCAAATTCCGTCCTATTACCACCAGAGGCGAATTTGGCGTTATCTTTCGCTATGAAACCAGCAGGCACTACTATGCCCTGTGGTATGATTGCTCCCGTCTGAAACTCATTGTCCGCAATGACGGCCAGATACAGGTGTTGGCGGAGGTTGCAGTTGATTTAAACTGCGACCAATACTACGATGTCAAGCTGACAGCCAGAGGGCCGCATCTAGAAGTGTTTGTCGGCGAGTACCAACTGCGGGCGGTTGATTCCACTTATGAGTGGGGCAGAGTTGGCTTTGCAGGTACGCATCCAGTACGTTTTGGCCCACTTGAGGTACAGATGGATGCACAAGCACTGCAAGCCTGCAACCAGAGGCTCGAGACTCAATCAAGAAGGGAGCAGCACAAAAGAAACTCGTATCCACAACCCCGGTTGTGGAAAGTAATCAAGACTCCCGGTTTCGGAGCCGGCAAGAGCATTCGTTTTGGAGATCTTAACGGTGATGGCCGCAAAGAAATCCTGCTGGCGCAGAACATACGCCGGGTCAGGGGAGATAATTTCAGCGAAATCAGCTGTTTGACGGCGATAGATCTCGATGGCAATATGCTGTGGCAATACGGTGAACCAAACCCTGACAATGCATTGGTTTCTAATGATTTGCCGTTCCAGATTCACGATCTGGATCAGGATGGCCGCCAGGAAGTGATTTTCTGCAAGGACTTTCGGATATATGTGGTTGATGGCGCAACGGGGGAGCTGAAATATTCGGCTCCCACGCCAAAAGCACCGCCACATCAAGGGCCCAGGATGCCGGAGGATCAGTATGATCGAATCTGTGGTGATTCACTGTATTTCTGTGACCTGTCCGGTACCGGACGGGATCAGGATTTGCTGATCAAAGACCGGTACAACAATATCTGGGCGTACACTTGGGATTTAAAGCTGATTTGGCACCATCAGGGCAACTGCGGCCATTATCCGATGGTCTGTGATATTGACCAAGACGGCAAGGACGAGATTCTCATCGGTTACACCTTGCTAGATCATGACGGGAAGGTTTTGTGGTCTTTGGATATTGGTGATCATGCCGATGGTGTTGCTATCGGCAAGTTCAACGGTGGCCGGGAGTGGCAGTTGATCATTGCCGCCAGTGATGAAGGAATGTACTGGGTTGACAAGTCGGGCCAGATTTTAAAGCACTGCGATGTGGGACACAGCCAAACCGCAACTGTTGCCCAGTTTAAGGGTATGCACCAGGGGCTGCAAATCGCCACGGTGACATTTTGGGGTAATCCTGGCATCATTATCTTTTTCGATGCCGAGGGTAATATACTGCGGCGCAAAGAGCTGATTGCCCCAAGAGGAACAGCCTTGTCGCCAGTTAACTGGGATGGTTCCGGCAACGAATTGCTGTTGATATCTGGACATCCCACCGAGGGAGGAATGATCGACTACGATTTTGACCGGGTTGTCGTCTTTCCCGATGACGGCCACCCTAGTTTGTGTTATGAGCCTGTTGACTTGGTTGGTGATGCCAGAGACGAAATTCTGGTCTGGGATCAGAATTCGATTTGGATTTATACCCAGGATCGGCCTGGGCCGCCAGACTGCTACCGGCCTATACGGCAGCCGGACTATAACATGTCCAATTACCGGGCGCAGATCTCTTTGCCAGATTTGGAGGAAAGCTGATCCAAGCCTAGGAACTATATTGGGAGAGAAGAAAGGGATCGAAGGAAGTTGAAAATGGTACAATGGATGAAAAATTTGTTCAAAAAGATGTTACCAGGCTTTGCAGTCAAGTATCCGTGGATTGTTATTCTCTTTTTCGTACTGGTGATTGCTTTCTTTAGTTATCAATTGCCAAAACTGTACATTGATACGGATGTGACCAAGCTGACCACAGGAAGTGAAGGAGACACAAGGGAGATTGAAACCGCTGCCAGAGATTTCACAGTAGGTGATCCACTATACCTGGTCTTGCGTGGAGATATGGATGACCCTGCGGTTTTGCAGAGAGCAGCAGATGTGCTCGATTCAATCCGCCGGCTAAAAGATGTCATTGAGGTTGTCAGCCCGTTTGATATGTCTTACTATGCATTTACCGGACTTTTTGTACAAGCCATTCCCGTTGCACCTCAGATCCCAACTTCAGCTTCCGAGGTGGAGCAGTTCCGGCAGCGTCTCGCTCAAAGCCCTATCGGCAAGCGCATGATTAGTGACAACAGCGAAGCAATGCTGCTCGAAGTTTATATTTGGGGCAGCTACAGCAGCCGGGGTAAGGCAGCTGTGAAACAGATTGAGCAGATCTTAAACGAACAATGGGGCGAAGGCCAGTTCAATATGACCGGGACATGCTACTTAGCCCATGCCATGGATCAAAGCATCAGGAGAGATGTGCTGCTTCTATTTCCACTGGCTGCTTTTGTCGTGGTCGTGGTTTTTATCCTCAGTTTTCGCAGTTTGCTAGGTTTTCTGATTCCAGGGGCGACTGTTCTTGTGGCACTGGTAGTGTGTATGGGGCTGATGGCCTGGTTGGGATACCCCCTGACTATCGTCAGTGTGGTGCTGCCGGTAATCATCATTGTGGTGGGTTCGGCATCAGGAATCCATGTTTTGCATAAGTATCGGGAGGAGCTAGATCAAACCGACACGGTCAACAAAGCCCGGGCCATTATTTT
Organism: Bacillota bacterium; assembly: GCA_012840925.1. Classification (GTDB taxonomy): domain Bacteria; phylum Bacillota; class Limnochordia; order Darwinibacteriales; family DTU012; genus DTU012. The sequence continues at coordinate 26,104 of DUVS01000006.1, read as the reverse complement.
CACCATGGAACTGATGGTTCCACCTTGCACCATGACTGCACTGACAACAGCTGTTGGTCTGTTTTCCCTGCGGACCTCAACAGTGATCCCGGTAAAAGATTTCGGCACATTTTCTGCCATTGGTGTCATGGTTACTTATTTGTTCACGGTGGTTGGCATTCCAGCTTTGTTGGCAGTTTTCCCGGTTCCCAAAAGCAAATGGGTCAGCTCCCGGCGCATGACTCATTTGGATACAGTTCTTCTGGGCAGGATTGCCAAATGGATTATGAATCACAGTACGCTGGTAGCCATAGTGGGAGTGGCAATTATTCTAGTCATGGTATTGGGTCTGGGAAGGATTACCGTGGAAGCCAATATTGCCCGCTATTTTCGTCGCTCGAGCGCCGTATCCGAAGGAATCCGTGTTTATGAGGAGTATTTTGGAGGCTACCAGCAGGTGTTAATCGTAGTCGATACCAACCAACCCCGTGGTGGCATTAACCCAGAGTTTATCCCGCTGGTGGATCAGCTTGAGCAGTATGCCCAGACATTTCCTCTGGTCAGCCATACATCTTCGATGGCATCAATCGCCCGGGATGTCAGTCCTGATGGTGAGCTGCATGCCAATTTGGTTCCCATGGCTTATCAGTATCTGCCTCAAAATCTAACAAGCGTCTATGTGAGCAGAAATCAACAGCAAAAAGTCATGATCTATGCCTGGCTGAGAAGCTCCAACACCACTCAGCTGGCAAAAACTCTGGTAGAACTGGAAGCCGGCCTTAATGAGCAGGTGCCTGAAGGAGTTTCGGTTATTGTAACGGGATTGCCCAAAATCGTTCAGCATCATATGCAGCGGTTTTCAGAGAGCCAAGTCTCTAGTACTCTGGCGTCATTGGTGGCAGTATTGGCGCTTTTGATTATTTTCACCTGTTCCGTTTCAGAGGGATTGTTGTCCATGATTCCTTTGGTGTTCACTATTGTGGTCAACTTTGGGATCATGGGTTGGTTTGGCTTTCCCTTGGATGCAGCAACAGTACTGATTGGCAGTATCGCCATCGGTATGGGTATCGATTATTCGATTCACTTTATCAGCCGAGTCCACAACGAAGTCAAGGCTGGCCGCGATATTACAACCGCCTGTGAGATCAGTATCAGTACTGCGGGCCATGCCATTGTAATTAATGCGGGTACTCTGATCGCCGGGTTCCTGATGCTGTGTTTTTCCATATTTTCCACGTTATCGATGTTTGGTGTGCTCATGGCTTTAGCCATGGCCATTAGCTGTATTGCCACAGTGACGGTGCTGCCGGCAATGCTGCAGGCATTGAGAAATAAACTTCCAAGGAGGAACTATCATGTTTGATTTAAAGCAATATGAAGTGTGGTTTGTTACTGGAAGTCAACATCTCTATGGCGATGAAACTTTAAGGCGGGTGGCGGAACATTCCCGTGTCATGGTTGATCAGCTAAATGACAATCAGCATGTTCCCTGCCGTATCGTGTTCAAACCAGTGCTTACCACCGCTGAGACCATCACCAAGATCTGCCTGGAGGCAAACAGTACTGACAACTGTATCGGGCTGATTGCCTGGATGCATACTTTTTCACCTGCGAAAATGTGGATCAATGGCCTGAAAAGACTGCAAAAACCGTTGGTGCATCTTCACACTCAGTTCAACCGGGATATTCCTTGGCAGGAAATTGACATGGATTTCATGAATTTGAACCAATCTGCCCATGGGGACCGTGAATTTGGCTTTATTGTTACCCGCCTGGGTATTGATCGGAAGGTCATTGTAGGCTACTGGCAGGATCCTGAGATTCAGCTGCAGCTAGGCGGTTGGATGCGGGCAGCCCTTGGATGGCACGAGTGGCAGCATACCAAGATTGCCAGGTTTGGCGATAATATGCGGGAAGTGGCAGTCACTGAAGGCAACAAGGTTAGCACCCAAGTCCAGTTTGGTTTTGCCGTTGATGGTTACGGCCTTGGCGATCTCACAGCCCTTTACAACCAGGTTGGCGATGGTGAAGTTCAAACACTACTCGATGAATATGACCGGGCATACCCCATGATGGATTGCCTCAAACCAGGCGGGGATCAGCGGGATGCACTGGTTGTACAGGCCAAGATTGAGCTGGCCATAGAAAAATCCCTGCGCCAAGGTGGATATACCGGTTTTACAACCACTTTTGAAAACTTACATGGACTGCCGCAGTTACCAGGGTTGGCAGTGCAGCGGTTGATGAAGCAAGGCTATGGATTTGGCGCCGAAGGTGACTGGAAGACAGCAGCCCTACTGCGGGCTATGAAAGTAATGGCCAGCGGTTTACGTGGCGGCACCTCATTCATGGAAGATTACACCTATCATTTGGAACCTGGGAATATGAAAATTCTCGGTGCTCATATGCTTGAGGTTTGCGAGACGCTCGCTGCTGAACAGCCGGTTCTGGAAATACACCAGCTTTCGATTGGCGGAAAAGCAGATCCCGTACGTTCGATCTTTGCTGCACCGCCCGGGCCGGCAGTTGCTGTTACTCTGGTTGATCTTGGGCATCGTTTCCGGATGATTGTAAATGAAGTAGAAGTTGTAGAAGCCGAAGCCTTGCCCAAACTGCCTGTGGCCAGGGCTTTGTGGATTCCGAAGCCGAATCTGCCTACAGCTGCTGCAGCTTGGATTCTGGCCGGCGGAGCCCACCATACCAGTTTCAGCCAGGCCTTGACGGCACAGCACATGATTGATTTTGCCGAAATTGCAGGAATTGAATGCTTGGTCATCGATGAACATACAGATCTAAACCAGTTCAAGAAAGAACTGCGGTGGAACCAAGCTTACTTCGGATAAATACAAAGTTGCACAGTAACCCCTTGTTTCAAGGGGTTATTTTCGTGTGCAGGAAATCACAGTTCTGGAGGAGAACTGTGTAAAGGGGACAACCCCAAGGTTATCAAGGGAGATTAGCGATGCAGATTGGGATTGGTATCAGTCAAAATCAAGATCCAAAAGCTGCTGTTTTGGATGCATTGGCACAGAGTCTTAATGATGCGCGGCTTCCTGACTTGACTGTGATCTTCTATGCCGGCAAATATGATCCTGATGCTATATGGCAGGCAGCCAATGGCATGCTGGCTGGCAGTTCGTTTATTGGCGGATCTGTTGCCGGAATCTTTACTGAGCAGCAGGTTTACCGCCTGGGAGTGACGGCCTTGTCACTCTACGGGATAACAGCCCGCACCAAGTTGGTATCCATTGACGGGCAGCGAGCTTATGATGTAGGACAAACTGCGGGGATAGCCCTTGTCCAAGATGAAGATCATCCCAGTACGGTGATGATCTTGCCTAATGTGAAGAATCAACGGCTTGGTGCTTTGATCCGCGGTGTCTACTCCCGGCTTGGGCCTCAGTTTCAATATTTTGGGGCTGGTACGGGGATTCAGTTTACCGAGGAAGGCCATAGCGATGACGGAGTTGCAGTGGCATTAATCAAAGATCTCCATTTCACCCATGGAATCGGTCATGGGTGGATCCCCTTTGGCGAACCGATGTTAGTTACCCGGACTGAAGGCAACCGCATCTATGAGTTAGACGGGCAGCCGGCGGCCTCTCGCTTTAGTAACGCCATCCATCAGGTGGCCAAAGGCGACGCGGAGATGATTGGATTCAACTATCAGCTGGGAATTCCTTGTGGCAATGGCGAGTATATTGTCCGCAACATCATGCGCAGTGAGGAGGAGACTCTGCACTGTGTTACTGCCATTCCTTCAAAATCAATGGTGACCTTGATGACGACCAGTATTCCGGCCCTGCCGGCAATTGCCAAACGAATCACAGATGAGGCTTTACATCAACATCCATGCCCTCAATTCGCGGTTTTGTTCGATGGTATAGCCCGAGAGCTCTTGCTTAAGGAAAACTTTGTCCAAGAATCGCGTAATATCTTTCGCACCTTAAGAAACCTACCTGCAGTGGGAGTGCTGTCGTTTGGCCAGATCGACAGTGCTTTAGGAATTCCTCTGTTCCACAATAGTGCGCTATCTGTCACCATTGGGGGTGTTAAGCCATGAGCGTGCACGCCTACGAATTGCTTCAGATTCTGGACATCTCGGCCTTTGACAGTGAATTACCGGGAGATGATCTGTTTCAGCAGGTAATCGAAAAGGCCAGCCGGCTGCTTGGAGTTCAGAAACTGATCCTTTCTCTGGACAATCCAGTGCTCGCTAGTTGTAATGGCTGTTGGGGATTCATGTGGCACGAAGATCCTTTCGCTGTTATTGAACATTCCAAACCTAACAGCTACCTGCATCGCTTTACTAACGCCCCTGGTTATCTATACCTGGAGCAAAAGGAACCGGTGTCCATCCAAAAACAGAGGCTTTATACCATCTTTGCCCGCAGTCTTGAGGATGCCTTAACCCGCAAAGAGATCAAGGAGTCACTGCTGCTTTCGGAACGAAAATACCGGGATATCCTCGCTAATATGCAGGAAGGATATTATGAAATTGACATAGCGGGCAGAATTGTGTTCTGCAATCAATCCCTGTATGAATTGCTGGGCTATGGATCCAGTGAACTGGCAGGGATCAATATGCTCTCTTTGTGTGTGGAACGGCGCAGGGTATTCAGGATTTTCCGCACGGTGTGGGAGAAGAAGTCGTCCAGAAAAATCAACACCATAAAGATGCGGCGTAAAGACGGCTCGATCCTTTACGCCGAAGCATCAATCAGGTTGATAAAAGACAGCGGTGGAGTTATCACCGGCTTTTGTGGTCTGGTTCGAGATATTACTGAGCGAATCGACTATCAGCAGCGTCTGGAATTCCTGAGCATGCACGACGTGCTCACCGGAGTATATAACCGCAGCTATTTTGAAGAGTACATTGCCAAGGAGATTGAGGCTCACGCATATCCCATATCATTATTGGTGGCTGACTTGGATGGTCTAAAAATAATCAATGACAGTATGGGACATCACTGTGGAGACCAGCTGTTGCGTTCATTTGCCCAAATTCTCTCTGATTGTGTGGGGGAGAATGGAGTGATCGCCCGGTTGGGCGGCGATGAGTTTGGGGTGATCCTGCCTAACTATGGCCGCAGGCGGACGGCAAACCTAGTGGAAACTGTTCGTAATGCCATCGATCATTATAACCAAGATAATCCTACTTTGCCGTTAAGCATCTCCCTGGGCCATGCCACAGCATCTGACGGATCCACTACACTTACTGAGCTGTACAAACGAGCCGATGACAATATGCTCCACGATAAACTCTACCGCAGTGCCAGCATGAAATCGGAGATTGTAAAAATCCTCACTGCTGCTTTGGCCGAACGCGATTATATTACTCACGGGCATGCAGCACGGATCGAAAAAATTTGTATTGCCATTGCCAAAAAGCTGGGGCTTTCTGAAACGCAGCAGGCGGATTTGGCTTTGCTCGCGCAAGTCCATGATCTCGGCAAAGTAGGTATTCCCGACAGTATTCTCAACAAGAGAGGGAGGCTGTCTGAAGCTGAGATTAAGGTCATGAGACAGCATCCGGAAAAAGGCTATCGTATCGCTACGGCTTCACCTCACCTGGCGGGGATCGCGCGCCTCATTCTCTGCCATCATGAACGCTGGGACGGCAAAGGCTATCCTCTAGGATTGGCGGGCACGGAAATCCCTGTTGAATGCCGCATTTTGGCAATTGCCGACGCCTATGATGCCATGACAGGCTACCGCCCTTACCGCAAGCCTTTCGACCATGAGAAGGCTGTTCAAGAGCTGCAGGTGAACGCTGGCATTCAGTTTGACCCTGATCTGATCGAGGTAGCGATCCCGATTCTGAATGAGCTCAAGAATGAGGTAAACTAGTGCCTTGGTTTACGGACACAACAATGATTTTAGTTGCGATTACTGTTAGCGGGAGGGATCTTAGTGTATCTCGCTAAGCGTAAGGGAACAGTGATTTTTGCGATGTTCTTGATCACGGCTGCGAGTTTCGGCTTGGCCACAGATCCGGTATTGGCAGAATACCAAATTAATCCGTACTGGTACCGGATTATTGGTGGGCGCCCTAATACTGATGTGGTGGTTTTGAGCCGGGTTTATGAACGAGTCAGCCCTGCTTACTCAAGTATCCTGTCGATTCCCGTTGTACACGGCCTTAAGGATCAGGAGTTATATGAGCGTATCAACAGTATGTTCTATGATGGTATCCTGCATTTTGATCATGAGGTGGAGACCAGTACCAATAGGTTACTGCAGGAAAGCGCTTTACCTGTGCAGCAGTGGCCAAAACAAAACACGGAAGTGGACTTTAAGGTGAATTACAATTCAGGAGGTATTTTGAGCCTGACAGTACGCTTCAGTCATGATTTTGGCCTCAATCAGCGTTCCCAGTTTATGGAGACAGTGAATGTGGATTTGACAACAGGAAGAATCATTGAGTTTGAAGATTTGTTCGCAACTGAGCAGGAAAAAAACATTTTGGTACAGACAATTAACAGCCAGATCAAGAAAAACCCCGGTGCGTATTTTATCAGTGAGATCAAACCGTCGGATTTAATCAACCTGCAGTCGTTCTATATCAGTGAGAACAGAATCATCATCTATTTTGACATCAATGCCATTGCACCTTCCGCCCTGGGCATTCCTGAGTTTATCTTTGAGGTAAGCAGCGCGGTAAATGAATTAAGACAAAGTGATTGGAATCGATGACCTACAGCATAGGTTAATATTATAGTTTGACAAGGGCAATGAATTATGGTAATATTGATAAACAACCAGCTAGAACAGGGATTGTTGCACATAGTATTGCACGACAGGAGGTGTACCGCTGCGTAAGAGAGGAGAAAATCTATGCAAAGACATATGATCAGTGAATGGTCCGCAGGGGAACATTCAAGTCAATTGGCGCTCATTGGGCAAGAGGCTGACCTGGTAATTGCCTTGTCAGTTGCCAATCCTTCTGGAACGGGGACAATTCAGTTTTCCTGGGAAGAGAGCGGATTAGTGATCAAGGGCATTACCGAGACACTTATCACCAAACATGGTCGGCTGGAATTGGAGATGATTGTCGGTATTGCTGTGTTAGGGAATGCGAGCATCATTTTTGGCTGGAGCCCCTACAATGAGGCTGAATGCAGCCTGACCCTCAGTCAAGGTGATGAAAGGATCATGATTGCTGAAGGATATGCTGTGGAATTTTTCAGGTGGCTACGGAGAAGTATCCAGCTGATCGGCAGGATCGTGTCTTAGCTGGAAAACCTCGCAGCAGGAGGATACAGGAGGATAATTGATGATTGAATTCTGGTAGTAAGACCTTGCTGTCTCACAGACGAGCTGATGGGAAGCAAGGTCTTTTTATGCTATAATTGGGGTAGTTTAAATGATGCTTTATAAATACGAACATATGGACAACTGGACAGATGCTGATGATTGGTTCAAGAAAGGAGCTGGATTATGAACATAACCGTATTGGGGGCAGGACGCTGGGGCGCGTTTCTTGCTTGGTATCTTCACCGTCTCGGCCATCAGATCATGGTTTGGGGCAGGGCAGACTCCCCTAATTACCTAGAACTGATGGAAACACGCCGTAATGAGTACCTTACTCTGCCGCCAGCAGTGACATTTACTACCGAATTGGATCAGGCCGTTGAATTTGGAAACATAGTCGTAATCAGCATTCCGTCGCAGAGCTTGAGAGAATTGGCAAAGCAGATTAATCAGTATCCTGTATCAGAAAAGACTTTTGTTTTGTGTATGAAAGGACTTGAGGAGGGTTCGGGAAAACGGCTCACCCAAGTCTTCAATGAAGAAGTCACCCAGACTTGTGCTGTTGCCATCTGGGTTGGCCCCGGCCATGTCCAGGATTACCTGAACAGTATACCTAACTGCATGGTGATCGGATCGGATCATATCAACACCACCAAGATGCTGGTGCAGGAGTTTGGCAGTGACTTGATCCGGTTTTACTATGGACAAGATTTGATCGGCAACGAGGTGGGAGCTGCTGCCAAGAATGTGATTGGAATCGCAGCCGGGATGTTGGATGGGTTTAATTACTCCAGCCTCAAAGGAGCGCTGATGGCCCGGGGCGCCAGGGAAATATCGCGGCTGGTAAGAGCCATGGGTGGTAACGAATTGACAGTGTATGGACTCAGCCATCTCGGCGATTACTCAGCGACTCTTTACTCCCCTTACAGTCACAACCGGGCGTTCGGAGAGGCCTTTGTACAGGGCAAATCCTTTACCAAGTTGGCAGAGGGTGTATCGACCTGCAAGGCGTTAATCCTGTTGGCGGAGCGATATGAGATTGAACTGCCCATTTGCGAGAGTGTTCACAAGATAATCATTGAAAAGAAAGATGCCAGGGAGGTATTGCTCAATCTTTACTTACGGCCGGTGAAATTTGAGTTTTAGGTGTAAATTTCTCGTTTCAGCCCCTTGTTTATTTCTAAGTAATATGCTAATATTTAGCTAGTTAGTTAGAATATACAAGGGAGGGTGACCGATGCAGGTAACGAAGTATATTACTTGGGTTGGCGTATTAGATCCCGATCTGGAAGTTTTTGACGTCGTCATACCTACCATATGGGGCACCACATACAATTCATATCTGATCAAAGCAGAGAAACCTTGTTTGATCGATACAGTGAAAGCAAATTTTACCAAAGTATTCCTAGGGAAATTGGAACGAGAGATCGATCTGGATCAGATCCAGTATCTGGTTGTCAATCACACTGAACCAGATCATTCGGGAGCAGCAGGCGCTCTTTTGGAGCGGGTTCCCGGAATTACGGTGTACGGTACGAAAGCGGGCATTCAGTTTTTGAGAGAGCAGGTCAAGCGCGACTTTAACGCTGTCGTTGTCAACCATAACGACACTCTGGATTTAGGTAACAAGCGTTTGCGCTTTATCATGGCACCTTTTCTCCACTGGCCTGACACCATGTTTACCTATCTGGAGGAAGATCAGATTCTCTTCACTTGTGATGGCTTTGGCAGCCACTATTGCGATTCTCAAGGAAGGATGTTTGCCAGCGAGGTGGGTGATTTCACCCCAGCTATCAAACATTACTATGACTCAATTATGAGTCCTTTCAAGCCCAAGGTCCTGGAGGCGGTTGCCAAGATCAGGAATTTGCCGATCAGCATGATCGCTACAGGCCACGGGCCAATCCTTGACCAGGATTTTTGGCAGGTAGTGGATTTATATGGGCAATGGAGCGATGCTCCAGTTAAAACCCGGCCCAAAGTGGTGATCGGCTATGTCAGTGCTTACGGCTATACCAAGACTATGGCAGAGCTGATTGCTGCCGGCGTTCAAAGCCAGGGAGAATTCGAGGTGGTATCACTTGATTTTGGCAGTGCCAGTGATGCAGAAATCAAGCAGGCAATGGCTGATTTTGACGGATTAATCATTGGTTCACCGACAATCAATGCGGATGTGGTAGAACCGGTATGGCGGGCGCTGAGTTATGTCAGCGCGATAACGGCCAAAGGCAAACTAGCTTCAGCTTTTGGCAACTATGGTTGGAGCGGTGAAGCCGTCGGTTTATTGGAGAACCGGCTGGAACGGATGCGTCTGGCGATAGTGCAGCCAGGACTGAAAGTGCGGTTTGGCTTGTCTGATCAAGATCGCCAGCGGTGTGTGGAATTTGGAAAAACCTTTGCTCAAGCCATGATCAAAGAATAAGAGAGTGGAAAAGTAGTTTCAATTTGTCAATCCCGATCATAAAGGGTGGTCAGCTCGGCCAAGCGGTGGCTGAGCTGTTCGTTAAATGCGCCTGCAGGGCATCGCCACGTCCAGTTGCCTTTAACTGTTCCGGGGGTGTTCATGCGGGCGTTGCTGTCCAGGGCTAACAAATCCTGTGCTGGGATTATTGCTGAATTGGCCGGCGATGCCAGAGCCGCGCGAATCAGATCCCAGGCGATGTCAGCACCGCTTATGCCAAGATAGCGGCGAGTGTAGTCCTGAACTTCAGGGTCTGCCTTGCGGTACCAGCCAAATGCGGTGTCATTGTCATGTGTCCCGGTGTAAACTACACAGTTCCTGGGGTGGGCGTGGGGACTGTGGAGATTTGGTTTCAATGCCTCGAATGCAAACTGCAGAACCCGCATACCAGGCAGCTTCCATTGTTGACGCAGTTGGACCACCTTGGCGTCAATAAATCCCAAATCTTCGGCGATGAAAGGAAGATAACCAAGTTCAGTTTTGACGGCGGCGAAGAAGTCACTGCCAGGGCCTGGCATCCAGCGGCCGTTGACGGCAGTGGCTGATCCATACGGTATTTGCCAGTAAGCCTCAAAACCGCGGAAATGATCGATGCGGATCAGATCCACCAGCTTGAGCAAAGTGGCAATACGCTGCCGCCACCAGGCGAAGTTTTCCTTGTAATGCACTTGCCAGTCATAGACAGGGTTGCCCCAAAGTTGACCGGTTTTGCTGTAATAATCCGGCGGTACTCCCGCCACAAAGGTGGGCAGCCCTCGTTTGTCAAGTTGAAACAAGTCTGGCCGTGCCCATACATCGGCACTGTCGTGAGCTACAAACAAGGGCAAGTCTCCAATGATGGCGATCCCTTTTCGATGGGCATAGGCCTTCAGCATCTGCCATTGTCGGTAGAACAGAAACTGAGCGAATTTGCGCTCCTTGATTTCCTGGTCTAGTTCTTGGCGCCAATAGGCTAATGCCTGGGGGTTGCGATGGGTTATGTCCGACGGCCAGTTAACCCAGCAGGTTTGGTTAAACTTGGATTTTAATGCCATAAACAGAGCATATTCAGAAAGCCAAAATTTGTTGGCAAGGCAAAAAGCGTGATATTCGGCGAGCAGTAGAGATGAGCGTGTGTGTTGGAAATTGGTAAAAGCTCTGGCGATCAGCCTGGATTTATGTTCAGCTGATGTAAGGCCTAGGCTGGCAAGGTCAGATTGGGAGAGCAGTTGATCCTCGACCAGCAGTTCTGGACTGATTAGATTGATATTGCCGGCAAAGGCTGAGTAGGGAGCATAGGGAGAACCGAACGGCTCCGTGGGACCAAGGGGCAGGACTTGCCACAGCCTTTGTTTAGCGGCTGCTAGGAAGTCCACGAATTGATAGGCGCAGGGACCCAAATCGCCAATTCCAAAAGGGCTGGGCAAAGATGTAATGTGCAGTAAAACTCCACTTTTGCGTGTCCGAGACATACTGTCCCTCTTTCACAGTGTTTCTGATATTATTTCCCTTTGGTTAAGTGTTAATCATGATTGTGCAAATCTTTGCAGGTAACGAGCTTTTTTACACGAAATATACAACTGAAAGAGACAAATAACAAAAAAGGATTAGAGAGAAGGGAATTACTCAGATATGGGTATGGGCATGGGTATGGGCATGGGTCGCTTCATGCGGTACAGCAGAGACGATCTGCCCCGGGCAAAGGTCACCAAAGAGTTGTTGCTGCGAATAGGTAAGTACTATAAACCGTACTGGAAACCAATTTCCATAACACTGCTGGCTGTGGCGGTGGGGCAGCTTTTGTCCCTGGTTCCAACCATGATGACCAAGAACATCATTGACGTTGCTCTGCCGCAGAAAGATTTAGGCTTGCTGGCCCGTTTTGCTTTGCTTTCGTTTGGCGCAACGCTTGTACTTGGATTGATGGGTGTAGGTGAGAGCTATCTCAACACCTGGGTTTCCAAGCACATCATTTGTGATATCAGGAACAGCATGTATCGTCACTTGCAGTACATGTCAATGCGGTTTTTTTCCAATACAAAGATAGGCGAGATTATGTCCCGGCTCAATAACGATGTCAACGGCATAGAGATGGTCTTTTCCGGCACTATCCTCAGAATTGTCCGCAACGTCTGCGCTTTGATTTTTATCGCCGCTACGCTGATCTCCATGAACTGGAAGCTGTCTATTCTGGCGCTGTTTATTGTACCACTGTTTGTCGCTCCCACCCGAAGGGTAGGTAGAACGCGGTGGCGGATTGCGGCTCAGACCCAGGCCAAATTGGCAGAGCTGTCCAGTATAATCCAGGAAACGCTCAACGTCAACGGTGCCATGCTGGTCAAGATCAGTACCCGAGAGAAGGATGAATACAATAAATTCAGTGAGATTAACAGGGAAATCAGCAGGCTCCAGATTCGTGAATCGGTGGCAGGGCGCTGGTTTCGCATGATTATTCAAATCTTTACCCATCTAGGCCCGGTTCTGATTTACTTCTATGGAGGGTATTTGTTTATCCAAGGCGAATTGACGGTGGGTGCGATTGTCACATTTGTGGCTTTTCTGCATCGCCTCTATGGACCTATTGGGGAGTTAACCAGTGTGCATATTGAGATTTCCCGATCCATGGCGTTATTCGAACGGATTTTTGAGTATCTGGATCTGCAGCATGAAATTACTGATGCCCCCAAGGCGATCGAGATGCCTGAGATTGAGGGTAGTATTGAGTTTGATAGAGTCTACTTCTCTTATACTGATGAGCAGGAAACACTCAGGGATATCAATTTTACAATCAAGCAGGGCGAAATGACAGCCCTGGTAGGCTTATCAGGGTCTGGCAAGACCACCATCACTTATTTGTTGGCCAGATTGTATGATCCGGCCAGTGGTACAATCAAAATCGATGGCTTTGATATTCGCGAGGTGAAGATTGAATCACTGCGAAGACAAATTGGTATTGTAACCCAGGACACCTATATTTTCAATGCCAGTATCAGGGAGAATCTGCTCTACAGCAAGGCTGATGCCACCGATGCTGAAATTGAGCAGGCTTGTAAAGTCGCCAATATCCATGATTTTATTATGACTTTACCTGAAGGATATGATACAATCGTAGGGGAGCGGGGAACAAAGCTGTCGGGCGGTGAAAAACAGCGCTTGAGTATTGCGCGGGCGATTTTGAAGAATCCGCGGATCATCATTCTGGATGAGGCAACCTCCTCTTTGGATTCATTGTCCGAACGGTTGATTCAGGATGCCATTAAACCTTTGTTGGCTGGGAGGACATCAATCGTTATTGCCCACCGGCTATCCACAATTATAGCCGCGGATCAGATTTTGGTTATGGATCAGGGTCAGATTGTGGAGCGGGGGACTCATGAACAGCTTATCAGGTATCCCGGGTTGTACCGCGATCTTTATGAAAAGCAGTTTAAGGGAAGAGCCGCAGGTGAACTCGGTTAATCCGCATACTTTTCCGGCTTTATCCGAAAGAAGGTTTAATTGGCGATACTTTCTTTGGAATCAAGGGAGGAGAATTAGTTCCTATTAGCTAATAAAATAGGTTGGAGAAGAAAATCACAGGTTGATCAATTTATCGGCCGCGACTGGTTGACCCTGTGAGAAGAATAACATATATCTTATAAGGAGGCATCTTAAAAATGGCCAGGAAAACAATCGATGGCAATACCGCAGCTGCGCACATAGCTTATGCACTGAGTGACGTTGCGGCTATTTACCCAATTACGCCATCTTCACCTATGGGCGAGCTAGCTGATGAGTGGGCAGCTCATGGAGTGAAGAATATTTTTGGACAGGAAGTCAGGGTTGTAGAAATGCAATCTGAAGCCGGTGCTGCAGGTGCTGTCCATGGGTCGTTGGCAGCAGGAGCACTGACAACAACCTTTACAGCTTCCCAAGGATTGCTGCTGATGATTCCCAATATGTATAAAATCGCAGGGGAATTACTGCCCACCGTGTTTCACGTTTCTGCCCGGACCGTGGCAACCCATGCTCTATCAATCTTTGGCGATCATTCCGATGTGATGGCAGTCAGGCAGACAGGCTTTGCCATGATTGCATCCAACTCTGTCCAAGAAGCGATGGATCTGGCTTTAGTCAGCCATTTAGCTGCATTAAAGAGCCGTGTCCCATTCGTCCATTTCTTTGATGGATTCAGGACATCCCACGAAATCCAAAAAGTGGAGATGATCGATTACGATCAAATTGCAACCCTTGTTGACTACGAGGCCATCGAAGAGTTCAGAAAACGCGGCTTAAACCCTGAACGGCCTGTACAACGCGGCACTGCTCAAAACCCTGATACGTTCTTCCAGAACCGGGAAGCAGCCAATCCGTACTATGAGCGGGTACCGGATATTGTGGCTGATGTAATGCGGCAGGTAGGAGAATTGACAGGGCGCCATTATAAACCATTTGACTATTATGGCTGCGAAGATCCTGAACAGGTAGTTGTTCTCATGGGTTCGGGAGCGGAAGCTGTAGAGGAAACCATTGATTATTTGAGACCTCACGGTTATAAAATTGGTATGATTAAAGTACGTTTGTATCGTCCCTTCTCGGCCAAGCATTTCTTGGAAACCTTGCCCAAGACCGTAAAAGTGATTACTGTCTTGGATCGGACCAAAGAGCCCGGCGCAGCTGGAGAGCCCTTGTATGAAGATATCTGTACAGTGTTAAAAGAAGCCGGAATCGCTATTCCTGTATTAGGAGGGCGTTATGGGCTCAGTTCGAAGGAATTCAATCCTTCCATGGTTAAGGCTGTATTTGACAATGCGGTCAGTGCAAATCCGAAAAATCACTTTACAGTTGGAATCGTCGATGATGTTTCTTTCACATCTCTCGATGTGACAGAAAAGATTGACGCTGCACCTGAAGGCCTGTACCGCTGCAAGTTCTATGGCCTTGGCTCTGATGGTACTGTCGGTGCCAACAAGAACTCCATCAAGATCATTGGCGACCATACAGATATGTATGCTCAAGGCTATTTTGTTTATGATTCAAAGAAATCTGGTGGCTTTACCGTTTCGCACTTAAGGTTTGGGCCGAAGCCGATTAAATCAACTTATATAGTTGATCAAGCTGATTTCGTTGCTTGTCATAATCCGGCCTACGTCAACATGTACGATATGCTAGACGGCATCAAAGACGGTGGTATTTTCCTACTGAATTCCCCATGGAGTCTGGCAGAGATGGAGGCTCACCTGCCTGCTTCCATGAAACGTACTATTGCTACAAAGAAACTACGCTTATACAGTATCAATGCCAACAAGATCGCAGCTGAGATTGGCTTGGGCGGTAGGGTTAACACTATTCTGCAGGCAGCCTTCTTTAAGATTGCCAATATCATTCCTGTAGAGGATGCTGTCAAGTATATAAAAGAAGCTATCGTGGAAACTTATGGCAGCAAGGGCGAGAAGATTGTCAACATGAACTATGCGGCAGTGGACGCTGGTGTGAATCAGGTAGAGCCAGTAGATTATCCATTGTCATGGGCTGATGCTGTTGATGAAGCTGCTGCAGCAGAAAATCTTCCAGACTATGTTAAGGACGTTGTGCGCCCAATCGCAGCCCAAAGAGGCGATGACTTGCCGGTTAGCGCCTTTGCGCCGGACGGCACTGTACCCACAGGGACTTCCAAGTATGAAAAACGAGGTATTGCGCTGAATATACCAATATGGCTCAGTGAGAACTGCATTCAATGCAACCAGTGTGCCTTTGTCTGCCCGCATGCGGCAATTCGTCCATTCCTGGCAACTGAAGAATCACTTGAGAATGCACCAGAAAGCTTCGTAACATTAAATGCCGTAGGTAAGAATTACCAAGGGCTAAAATACCGGATTCAGGTATCGGCACTTGATTGTACAGGATGCGGCAACTGTGCCCAAGTCTGCCCGGCTAAAGAAAAGGCATTGGTAATGCAGCCGTTGGCGGATCACGCAGAGGTTGAGACTGTGAATTGGGATTTCGCTATCGAACTTCCTCCAGTGGATGTGGAGTTCAATCCAACAACTGTTAAAGACAGTCAGTTTGTCCAGCCGTTGTTTGAGTTCTCCGGAGCATGCCCTGGATGCGGCGAGACACCTTATATCAAGCTGGCAACTCAATTGTTCGGTGACCGGATGATTATTGCCAATGCCACCGGCTGTTCATCCATCTACGGTGGATCTTCACCAACATGCCCGTATACCACTAACTTTAAAGGTGAAGGGCCTGCCTGGGCAAACAGTCTCTTTGAAGATAACGCTGAATTTGGATTCGGTATCTATCTGGCATATCAAGCTCGCCGTTCCAAGTTAGCAGCTGAAATCAGCAAGTTAATGGAAGCGGAGCTGCCGGCTGATCTTAAAGCAGCCTTTGGGGCTTGGCTGGAGGATCCGCAAGATGCCAAGAACACTAGAGCAGCGGCTGCGCAAATCAAAGCTGCGCTGCCAGGCGCATTAAAGGCTGCTCGGGGAACAGTGGCTGAGGGACTCAAGTTTGTCGCTGACAATGCAGATATCTTGGTTAAGAAGTCAATTTGGATTGTTGGCGGTGACGGTTGGGCTTATGATATCGGCTTTGGCGGACTGGATCATGTTCTTGCATCTGGTGAGGACATCAACGTACTGGTCCTAGATACCGAAGTTTACTCGAATACAGGCGGTCAGGCATCCAAGTCCACACCAACAGGAGCCGTTGCCAAATTCGCAGCTTCCGGAAAGAAGATTCGCAAGAAGGATCTTGGACGGATAGCCATGACCTATGGTTATGTCTATGTAGCCAGTGTCAGCGCTGGTGCTAACCGCAATCAGCTCGTTAGAGCAATGCTGGAAGCTGAAAGCTATCGTGGGCCGTCGCTAATCATTGCCTACTCACCATGTATCAACCATGGCATTAACATGGGCTTGTCGTCTGAGCAGGGGAAACGGGCGGTAGAAGCCGGATATTGGACATTATACCGCTACAACCCTGCGCTGGAGTTGGAGGGCAAGAATCCATTCATTCTCGACTCTAAGGAACCGACTGGAGACTTCCAGACATTCATTAAGAGTGAGAATAGGTATTCGTCTTTGGCCAGGCAGTTCCCAGAGATTGCAGAGGATCTCTTAAGGCGGGCTGAAGAAGATGCAAGAAGACGTTATGAAATCTACAAACAGCTGGCCCAAGGCTAAGTGTAGTAGTTCAGTATGTTTCATTGAAACCCCATCTGCTGTCAGTTGGGCAGCAGATGGGGTTTTTTTTGTTTTTGTCAAGATGCGTGATTTTTTGCATGAAACAAACGTCATTAATTATAAGGAGGACAATCATGGAAATAACTGCCCGTGAAGTAATCAGATACTTTGAAACCACTATTGATCTGCATGCACATGAACCTCGATACAGCATGTGGATTAACCTGTGGAGGCTCTTGATTAAGATCGAGTCACCTTCTCTGGAGTCGATCCATGCACTGCAAGAGCAGTATGCGAGTTTTCTTGCACCAGTTCCCGGGGAGCCGGATGTGGTGATTAACTTTGTGCGGGCAGATGATTTCCTGAGCTTTCCCCCTGAGGCTGATTACTTTAAGTACACAGAGTTTGATGAATCACTTTTAGTTGCGCCGTTTTTTGTCACTCGGTTTTCAGATAACGGTAATTATATTGAGATGGTCGTTGAAGATGGTTATGACACTTTTCTGTTGTCAGCCATGAGAGCAATAGCCCCATACTTGGCTATTAAGCAGGGCGGTACCTTGATTCATGCATCGGCGATTTGTTATGACGGCAGACTGTACGCTTTCATGGGACAATCTGGGGCGGGTAAATCAACTGTGATTAGAATGCTTTCTGAAATTGAGAGTTCTGCACAAGTGCTGACCGATGAGGCCGTCATGGTTGAGGTTGACCTTGACAATCCCGACAGGTTGGTAGGCTGGGGGACACCATACGGCAGAGAGCATGGCGGAGCAAATCTATGTGTTCCGTTGGGATATTGTTTCTTCTTGGTTCAGGACACGACCACCTATCTCGAACTGCTGCGCCCTGGTCAAGCGGCTGCCCGATCAATGTCTAATCTTTGGTGTATCAATACCTTGGGCGGCCTTGCCACAAATGCTTTGGAAATAGCTGTCCAGATTTCCGAGCAGATCCCTTGCTACGATCTGCATTTTGAATTAAACCACCGATTCTGGGAACAAATCAGGCATTTGACTGTACCAAGCGGTAAGTTATAGGAGTGGACTCAGAATGGACAAACATTTATACACGTATGTACTGGAAAAATATAAACAGTGTAACAAACCGCTTACGGCGGTGTTTGAAGCTACCTATGGGTGCAACCTGAACTGTATTCACTGCTATAATCCGAGCCGCAGTCAAAAATACTACCTATCCCTTGATGAGATCGCCTTTGTTGCGGATCAGATGCGCCAGATGGGGATTATGGATATTACTTTGACAGGAGGTGAGTTGTTTCATAGGAGTGATTGGTTCGAGGTGGCGATGATCTTTCGAAGGATTGGCTTTACAATTGCCATATTCACTAATGCAGTAATGATCGACAAGGAAGTTATCGACAAGCTGCTTTGCATCGAGCCTTTGATTATTGAAGTCAGCCTGTATGGGTCGTCGTCTGTCTACTACGAGCAGATTACTAGGGTGAAAGGATCTTTCGCTAGATTTGCTAACGGATTGGATCTGTTAAGCACCAGCGGTTTGAATTTCGTTCTCAAGCCAATCGTGCTCAAACAGAATTATGATGACTACGATGCTATGCTTGCGTTTGCAGAGAATAACGGATACCGGTTAAGATTTGAATTCTCACCGTGCCTGCTGCCTAACGGGCGTAATCAGCTTGATTTTAGATTATCAGATGCAGAAATGGTGGAACTGTTTGGGCGCGCTTCGGAGCAGAGAGCTGATGTCGGATTTGCAAAATGCGGCATTGGCCAATCAGGTCTCGTGTTGGGGCCAACAGGAGATATCCGGCCTTGTGTAGCCTATCCAACAGCAGCCGGGAATATCAGGGAGCAGACTCTGGAAGAAATCTGGCAGGAGTCGCCCCTTTTCAATGAAGTGCGGGAAATCTCCATTGATGACATGGAAGCTTGCAGAACGTGCAAACTGAATCAGTACTGCGAGCCGTGTCTGGCGTTAAACCTTTTGGAGACAGGGAATCTATTCTCGCCTAGAGAGAACTGCCGGATCGCAGCCAATCGTAAGCTCGCTTTGGCTGATGATAGCACCAAAAGAGGGGAGGGTTGATCATGAAATCCAGAGTGAATGCAGAGTTTATCCAGAAGTTTCGGGAGAAGCACAATCTAAATCCTGATGCATATGTCAAACCTACCATGCAATCAGAACAACTATTTATCGTAGGTTATGCGATTAAACCGTTCCGGATGTGTGCCAATGAGTATCGGACCCATGGTGGTGGCATCTGCTTCAGTTAAGCATCACCGGTTTGGTTCCTCACACAAGATTCCTTGGGCGATCATGTCACCGATGATGGTGTTGACATCAGCCTGAATTGTTGCAGCGTCACCTTTACCGTATAACTGCTCCATGGCATCAACAATTGCATCGAGAGTATTGATCTCGTCCAGCAGTTTCCAGATCACAGTACCGGTGGGGTTGAGGACATGGATTGAGCCTGTCTTGGTGTTTAAAATGATAGTTTCCTGATCGACTTCTCTTACAACCAGATCAGTGCTTTTCGTTAGCTTTGTCATGACGCAGACTTCCTTTCACCCTATATTTTTTTGACCATACCGCTGGTAAAACGATATAGCTCTTTGAATCCTAGCGAAGTTGCAACATCCAGAAAAACTCTATCGCTCTCTTGCACTCCTATGTTGGAGATGAAAAAACCTTGATTGAGAAGTGATTCCGTACCTGCTGCTATACAGGATCTTACAGCTTCATCACTGGATTTGACAAATGATACGTACCGGCTTAACTCCCATAAGTAGGTATCGACTTGAACGAAGAAGGCATAAGCGCAAAGGTCATTGGTGAGCGGATCATAAGCAGCATAGATTTTGTAGTTGCCCAGGTCATCGCCATACTCCTTGTTTGCTTGATTAATGATATAGGTTAGTTTAGGATCCAGCTCGAGTAAGAAATTGAGTGCAGCAAGGTGCTCTAATGAGCTTTCGACGATTAAGTGTGGCGACCGTACAGATTCGACCTTTGACGATGGCGATGCTACATAAGAGAGGTATGTAGATTCTGAGATAAAGGTTAGGTATTTTTTGGCATAATCCAGGTATTCAGTGCTTAGAAAAATACAGTGCAGTTGTTTCGTTGTGGCGATTCTGTTTAGGAGAATCGGGATCGCATTTTTCGATTTTACTTTAATTAAACACACTAACAGATCCGGATTGATTTCCGAGATGATCATCAGGTTATCCAGCGATCTTGAGAAATAAACTGTTGGTCTGGTTGCTGCTGTCCGTCTTGGATCCAGCTCATCCAGTAATGCTTTATTCTGGAAGTAATAGGCTTGAAGATGATGAATGACATAGCTGCCATCAGTCGCAATTTGGCTGAGCTTTGCGGCCAGCCTCGTTCTCACTTCTTGAGGAATTGTTCTGTTGAAGATTTTACTGCCCAAGCTAGATTTGACTCTGGCAATCCTGCCGCGAACGGTTGAAGGTTTTTCATTGGTTACTGCTGCAATCTCAGCGTAGCTCAGATTGTCGATATGATGCAGCAAGAACGGCTTGATATTCTCACCGGGAAAACCTAGGATAATGTCGTAAATATCACTCATTTCCAGCTTGTGTAGGATTGCATCTTCCGATGATTCAGTGATTAGATAGGTGTCAAGCAGTTCGTATTCCTCTTGATTAATCGAGTGTTTGCGTTGAGGCAGTGCTGTTCGGTAATAGTCTTGGATCTGACTGTAAACGATTTTGTGTATCCATGGTTTGAACTTTGACGGATCTCGTAATTGATCGATTCTTGTAATCACTTTGATCAGAATTTCTTGAACAAGATCGTCAACGTCTGTGTGAGCAGGCACTTTGTACTTAACCAACTGGCGTAATATACCATAGTATCTCCGAATCAACTCTTCGCAGGCTGGTTCATCATTGGTTTCTTGAATCTGCCGAATCAATTGAATGTCTGAAAGTGTGTCCATAGTCATCCTCCATATCTCTTGGATATTCTTCGCTATAATTATCTGAATACCTGCATAAAAGGGAAAACGTAAGATGTAAAGGTGGTTTCTGTGGAGTCAAATCTTACTCATTTTGCGGTGGAAATGCTTCTCGATGCTTTGCAGCAAGGCCAGTCAGTGGTTATGTATGGCACAGGAACCAGCATGCAGCCCACGATCAATGAAGGAGATGCGATCACCGTTGTGCCACCGAAAAGCATCAAGGTCGGCGACATTGTGGTTATTTTGCTGGGCCACGATAGCCTTGTTGTGCATCGTGTGATTGACATCGGTGCAAGAGAAGGCCGAGTTTATGTCCAGACAAAAGGAGACAACAAGGATAGGCCAGATCCCCGCCGGGCGATAGATTTTGTCAAAGGCAAGGTTGTTAAAATTGAAAAATTTAACTGAGGCGTGATTTTTTGAACCCGATATGCGTCTAACATAATGAGAGGTAAAAACGGGGTAACACATGAGCATGTATCTATCACTTTCGTGTGGCGAATGATGCGCGAAAGTGTCGGGGGTGTTTTAATGGCAGTTCACGATGCCATGCTGATGCCGCAGAAGTCAAAATATCCTCAGCTGTCCAGAGAAGAACAGTGTATCGTGGACATTCTGGATTCATACCTTTCCGATAGGCCAATCAGTGAGGAACTCTTTCCAGACGGGTTTAACATAAATGAGTTCATCTCTGTCGCATCGAGGCATGAGGTATTGTTGATTATCTGCCAGATTTTGTCAGCATCGAAGGCACAAATTGATCCATCAATCTACAGCAAGATCCAAGCCATACTGCTCCGCAGCAGAATCCATGATGAACTGATGAGAAGTGAATTTCGGACAATTTTACAAAAGCTGAACCGACACTGCATTATTCCATTGGTGCTCAAAGGATTTGCTACACAGTCAAGGTATCCCCATGGATTACTGCGCGACTTTAATGATATTGATCTGCAAATGCATAATGAAGATCTGGCCAAAGCCCATAAGATTCTTTTGGAACTGGGCTATTCGACAATCGGCAGTGATTCGGCGGATTTTGAAAAAAGGCTCTATGACCAGAACGTCAGTCCCCATCTCGCACGTTACGTCAAGCGCCTGACTTACGGGTTTACATATATCGTGGAGTTTCACCGCCTTGATTTCTATGCATTTCGCGGTGTACCGTCAAAATCTTTATATAGAGCGGCACAAACTGCGGTGTTTGATGAGAACACCATGTATCTTAGGCATACAGATCCGGATTTGATTATTTACAGCTTCCTGCACTTTATTCGTCATGAGAATCTGCTCCTGGCCAGAGTACGAACTGGTTTGCGCCTGTTCCATTTACTCGATGGTTGTATTCTGTTAAAAGAAATCATTCCTAAATTGGGATGGGAAACATTATTGAAACGGATCAATGAGCTGAAGATTGCCCCATGGATGTATTATGCATTTCTCAGGGCTAGAACGCTGTGTGAATCATTGATTCCCCAGTGGGTGATCAGCCACCTTCAGAAGCAATCTGAAGGCGCCGCATTAAACAATCATCCTGTTACCCGCAATTTCATAGACTATAACTGGAATTTCCTGGAGCAAGTGATACGGCCGGAAAAGGAAATGGAAAGAATGACGGCACACACCAGAAAGCTGCGGGAAGCAGGAGTGTGTGGAGAAGTTTACTGTTTTCGTGGAAGTAATCCTGAACTGATTACCAAGATCAGTGCACATCCAAATTCATTGGTGATTATTGATGAGCAACAGGTGCCGGACTGGAATTTCTATAGGACTTTTGTATCAAGAGCCGGCCGGATTAGCGAGCTAAGAAGGGTGGAAGCGGCATTTTCATGGGATGAGGAATATCTTTACAGTCACATCGATATAGACCATAGCAGTGTGAGCAATCCTACTTTCAACTGTCTTTTGGATGTCATTTACCTCGAGTTCTACAATGAATCTGGCCATTGGTTCTCATGTAGGATAGCTTTTAACAAAGATGGCACTCCCAAGATAATCATCAGAGATGTGTCGAAAGGTGTGCCCATACCGTTCATTGGGGTATTTGAAACCAGATCAACGGGATATGCTCTGGACGTTCGTATCCCGGTTGCCCTGTTGAACCAACACTTTGGCTTTACTCCCCATGAAACTTTGAAACTAGGGTTCAACCTCTCGCTTAGTGATTTTAGTGATGAAGGAGTCTGGACCGAAAACAGGCTGGATTGGGGACTGCCACCTGCGTACGGGCACATGATCTTTACGAGTAAGGAATTCTAGCTTCTTTCTTGATCACAGCCCATAAAAAGGAAGTTATCACCTGAAGTAGTAACAACAGCTCATCCTTTCTTTTTGGTGATACCTTCCTTTTTTATGTGGAGTTAGAGGTTTCTTGAAACAAATTGACGTATACAATAAACAAGGTCGAATCCTTGATCATTTTCAGTTAGGGAGGTTGAGCGATATGTGATTGCTCTATGCTATTGCCGCCTGTATCCTAATTGTGTTTCTGGCACCTAGAATCCGCATTGCAGTTGAGAATTACAGTGTAAAAGCCGTTATCAACAAGCTGAAAAGACAAGGTTACTATGTATTGGAAAATCTAACTGTAGGAGAGGTGGAGGTAAGTTACCTGCTCGTGTCCAAATATGGAGTCCATACCATCAAGGTGTGTAAGTTCCCTAGATGGCATAATGCCTACTTGGAAGGAGACGAACAAGCAAGGATTTGGCATTATAGCTTAGTATATATTGGCGGTGCCTTCAGGCCTATAAGCCCTTTTATTGAAGGCCCGCCGGGACTTACCACCAAGACTGCCATGAATAATCCTGTCATGGAAGTAGAAAAGGCTATAGAAAAGCTGAAAAGAAGGATTGATCTAGAGAATCGGGATATACCTTTCTATCCCATTGTAGTCTTTATCCCCCGAATAAAGGCAGTAAGAATCCACAGAAAGCCTGACACCAAAACCCAGATCATTTTCGCCAAGCAGCTTAATGACACCATATCTCAAAAGAATACTGTGTTTCTTGCCGGTGATGAAGCAATGCAAGTCTACAATATGGTTGCCAATGCAGCACAAAGCCCGCAGAACACAGTTTCAGTAGCATAACAGACAAGGAGAATCTAGATGATAAAACCTGGATTAGTTTCGATCACATTTCGCAAGCTGTCAGTTCAAGAGATCGCCCACCTTGCTGCCAAAGCGGAGTTGGTTGGCATCGAATGGGGCGGGGATGTTCATGTGCCTCATGGAGATGTTGATACGGCACGTGCAGTAAAAAAGCTTACTGCTGATGCCGGACTAGAAGTGGCAGCCTATGGTTCCTACTATCGCTGCGACGATAATATCCCCTTTGGTAGTGTGCTGAAGACAGCTGTAGCTTTGGGGGCACCATTGATTCGTGTATGGGCTGGGACTAAAGGCTCTGCCAACACATCGGCTGAAGAGCGTGCTGAAATCGTAGAGAATGTACGCAAAATCGCTGATATGGCAGCCACAGAAGGGATCAAAATCGCTTTTGAATATCATGGCAAAACTCTTACTGACGAGGTTGCCTCTACTATACAGCTTCTGCAGGAAGTGGATCACAGCAATGTTTATACCTATTGGCAGCCACTGCCAACTCATTCGCTGGCAGAGCGGTTAACCGGGTTAGAGCAGGTCAAGCCCTGGCTGACCAACCTCCATGTGTTTTCCTGGACTGATCAACGAGAACGGCTGCCTCTGGCCGAAGGGGAATCTTTTTGGCAGCAGTACTTCTCGGTGATTAAGGATCGCCGGCAGCAGCACTACGCCATGATCGAGTTTGTCAAAGATGATAAACCGGAGCATTTGCTGGAAGATGCTAAGACTCTGCATCAGTGGCTGACAAAGTATCTATGAGTTCGTTGGCAGTGGATAGTAACTGTGAACGATTGTTGAGCTGTGGTTCATCAAGAACCCTATCCAATAGTGCAGTGAGAATTTGGCCGATAATCGGCCCCGGCTGCAAGTTCAGTTCTCGGATCAGATCTGTGCCGGATATGGCCAAATCTGCCAGCGAAAAAGCATTTTCGGCCTCTATGATCTGATTCACTCTTTCAATCATCGCCTGATGATAATCAAGGACATGTTTAGGGTTGTGTTTCATGCCCAAAACATCGGCTTTGCGCAGTTCAATCAAGTCATGGATGTTGGCGACACCTACGCGGTGAATTAGCCGTCTGATGGCTTTGTCCGAAGCATGTGGATGGATTTGAAACATGTGATGTCTGATCAACAGGCTGACCTTTGTCTGGATGTGTTTGCTGTAGGTTAGCCGCTTAAGTATTTCCTTCGCCAGTTCAGCTCCTAGTTGATCATGCCCATAAAAGTGAATACCTTTCTGATCCTCACTGATTGTCTGCGGTTTGCCAACATCGTGCAGTAGAGCAGCCAGTCGTAAATGGAGTTCAGGTTTGATTGCTTGACATGTCATGATGGAGTGCCCTAAAACATCCCATGGATGGTAACTGCCTTGGTCCACTCCAGCAGCCTGGGCCAGCTCCGGAATAATCTGTTCCATAAGCCCACTTGTATATAGAAGCTGCAGTGGTTGAACAATGGCATCAGCCAGCAGCAGTTTACTTAATTCCTCCTTGATCCTTTCTCTAGCTATTCTGGCCATTAGATGGGGTTGGATTCCTTGCATTGTTTGTTTGTCTGGTTTGAATGCCAGTACAGCACTAAAGCGAATAAGCCTCAACATTCTCAAGGCATCTTCGCCAAACCTGGCTTTCGGATCACCCACAGTGCGCAGTATCTTTCGGCGCAAATCCCTAAGGCCTTGATAGGGATCATGAAAAGTTCGTGTTAAAGGATCATAGGCAATGGCATTGACAGTGAAATCACGCCTGCCCAAGTCAGTGTTCAAATCAGTTGTGAATTCGACATGATCAGGATGCCTGGCATCAGAGTAATGGGCATCTTGGCGCATGGTAGTGACATCAACAAACTTGTTCTCCATTACGACTGTGATCGTGCCGTATTTTGCACCAGTGGCCAATGTTTTCTGGAAAATCTGCTGCACCTGATCAGGCATAGCATCAGTTGTTACATCCCAATCTGCCGGTGTTTTGCCCAGCAAAGCATCGCGTATTGCCCCTCCGACAATATAAGCCTGATAACCATGGTCAGACAGTACGCGGCAGATTATCAGTACCGGTTCCGGTATTTTTAAATGGGTTGCTCTTCTAAACAAAGCTGCACCTTCTTTTGCTTTGAATCTAATTGTGCTATTCGTGATCTGATGTACCGTTCCTGTATCGGTTAAAGAATCGCCCGGATCT
>DUVS01000005.1 GCA_012840925.1 Bacillota bacterium | reverse complement strand
GCCTGGGCACTGAGCTGTTCAAGCAGCTCGAAGCACTGGCACTCAGGGAAGGATTTGACTCTATTGAATTGGATGTATGGGCGTTCAACTCTTCGGCTAGGGCGTTTTATGATAGCATGGGCATGGAGTGCAGCCGCATCAGACTGCACAAGGCACTGAGTTGAGAACAGCTTGGTTACACTTAGGGCAAGAGCAGCGCTGTTTACTTTAATTGGGAGTTGATAGATAGTAGATCAAAAACGACCAGCGGTTTTGGCTCGATTGCGCCGAAACAATATAATAGCCAGACGCTGAGACGCTGGTGTTTGACCGTTGGAAGATGTATTAGCATGAGGTGGTTTGCATGAGTTTAAGATTGATGGCGCCATTAAGGGTTGTTGCCTTATCTTTTTTACTGGTCACTGTTATTGCAGGTGGTATCCGAGCCGATGCTGACCCGTTGAGCGTTAAGCTGATGTTGCTTCAGCGGCGATTGGAGCTCTTGGAAACAGCATTTGCCCCAAAAACATATCGAGAAGTTGTTGAGAAATGGGCGGAGGGTGTCAAAAGCAGAAACGGGGCAGTACAGTTTGCGGTTCTATCGCCTGAACTGCGGGATCAACTTCAGCACCAATTCGAAGAGCTGATGTGGGTAACAGGAACATCCAGCCCGTGGGTTGAGCAGTACTCAATTACAAGCGAACAGGATCTCGGTGAGACAACCAGGAGATTCGCAGTGCAGTTCCAGTTAGCGACTTCCACAGGCCCTGCAGGTGAGCATACAGTTGAGCTGGTAGTTAGCAAAAGTTCGGATCAGTATTACATTTCCAAGATTACAACTGCGATAGACGGCCTGTTTCCCCATTAGCCTATTCCCAGCTTGAGGAGGATTATGATGAATGCCAAAAAGGTGTTGCTGTTCGTTTTGGCAGTGCTGTGTGGTTTATTTGTTTGGCTACCACTCTCCATGGCACGGGAACGGGAATCAAGTGCCAGTGAGGCACTGGAATGGAGAGTCGCTCCTTTGCCGGGCGATAATCTAATCAAAAATCCCTGGTTTCGTAAGGGCAATCAACCGTCATTAGAAGGGTGGATAGAAGCCACCGTTGGCCATGGAGGCTGGACAGCAAGTCAAAAGCCTGGCAATCCTACACCTGATGGTGTTGTTGGTACAGCAGCCAGGATTTCCACAGGGCGGGGGGGCCCAAAGAACCGGGTGGACTGTAGATCCGGGGGTCGATGCAGTGCTTTATCAGGTTGTAGCTGCCGATCCAATGAAAAGGACTCTTAAATTCGATCTGTATTGGGTAACCCATACTGTTAACCCAGCAGTAGTTACGATCTATGGCAGCACTTCGGAACACGGCCCTTGGATTGAGGTTTGGCAGCCCTATTACCAGGTGTATACCAAGATGATCGTACCAGAGTCTCGAGTTGCTCAAGAATTGTGGCGTTATTACTCTCAAACTACTGATTTGGAAACCATTGCACTGGATCGAGGTTATCGCTTCTACAAAGTGGAAATTAACGCCAACCTGCCAGACAAGCAAGGTGGTTTCAAGATAACAGGCATTTATTTTGCTGTTGATGACTAAGACTGTCCTGTCGAGCAAGATAAGTTAGCTCATTTGTCTGTTCCCTACAAAGCAAAAGCGAGGTTATTGACTTTTTCGTGTCTAAAAAGTAACCAAGCTTTTGCTTGATTTTTTATAGAACAAACATCGTGGCAATATAGCGGTTTTTCTGAGATATGTGGTTTTTTACGTGGAATACATATGGATATTGGCGGTATTTTTAGTAACGGTGTGGAATGTATTTTGTTAAACATTTACAAAAAAGTACATTTCTGATAACATAATAGCAACAGCTCCTCGCCATTGGTGTTGGCGAGTGATCCAAAGATTCACAAGGAGGAGTACAGCGAAATGATGAGAGCAGTCATGAAACGAGCAAGGAAGAGCGCGCTGCTGCCGGTCGGGCTGGCATTGGTTCTACTGCTGATATCTGCAGTTGCCGTGCAGGCCAACTCAGGAGGAGTTGTTCCCGGGGAAGGCTACAGTGACGTAAGGCGGATTTATTCCGACGATGGACAGGTTTTGCTGGAGCTTGAGCCAGATGAGTTATTTATCTTTACCACTAACTCGAAAGTCTTGGAGAAATCAAAAGTTGCCCGGGAGCGGTTGATAGGCCAGTATATCAGAGAGAAGTTCCCGAATCTGAAGTTTAGAATTGTCGATTGGGATGAAAATGGGATTAGAGAAGCCAATTTTGCAGCTTCTGGCGTATATCCGGACATGGTCTTGGACTTGGTTGGCCGCAATACAACCAGGATAATCAAGACCAATGGCATGGATTACGATTTGACATCGCTCATTGAAAAGTACAACTTTGATCTAAGCCGCATTGATGAAGCATGCATGGCTATCGTATACGATCGTTCAACCGGTGGAGTGCTGGCAATTCCGTTCCAAATCAATGATTATGTCTTATTCTATAATAAAGCAGTTTTTGATAAAAAAGGCGTTCAATATCCCTATGCCGGAATGACCTATGATGAGGCCTACCAAAAAGCGAGACAGCTGACTTTTGGTGAAGGCATTACCATGTATAAAGGTTATCTACAGCACCCTGATGTCTACCTGCAGCACAATCAGATGGGCCTCATTCCATTTAGTCTGACCGAAGCGGATAAAGTGGTATTGAATACACCAGAATGGGTGGAACTGGTCGACAATCTAGTTCGGTTTTATGACATTAGAGGCAATATCTGGACTACAACCGATGACTTCTTTGTCAACGGTAATGTGGCCATGTGCGTCGATGCCATCGAAAAGTTACTGCAGGTATCATTGATACCAGACTATTTGCCCTCAGGCGAGATTCAAACCTGGAAACAGCGTTTTGCCAACAATGGCCTTGTAAAAGGAGAGACGTGGGATATTATGCCCATTCCAATGCTCGCAGAGGGCGAAACAACCACTTATATGCCGAACCTCTTAGGTTGGTTCATTCCACAGCAGTCACAAATGAAAGAAACTGCTTTCCAAGTTATTATGCATCTGCTCTCAGATGAAGTGCAGTTAGCCAGAGCAAAAGACGGTGTTAAAGGTGTTGTCACGACTCCCGAAATCGCTGCATCTTACGGGTCAAACGTACCCGAACTGCAAGGATTGAATCTGGAAGCTGTATATTGGGGTAAGAACGCTGTGCAGCCGATTCGAAGCCCTGAGGTTGCCGGAGGCGGATACTGGGATATTGCCTTGTGGATGGTGTTCAGGCAATACATACTCAAAGACGGATATCCTGCTGATATGGCTCTCCGCAGAGTGGAACTGGAACAGAACCAGTGGATTCAGGACCGGCTGCAGGAAGGCCACAGATGGTAGCTGCAAAAATTCAGGATTGTGAAATTTTATCCAAATAATGCCTAAATTTGATTGACAAAATTTAGATTTAACGATAACATAAATAGTGATGTAATAAATTAACACATGCTTACAGTAGCGGTAGCATTCTCCAACTTGCATTACCTCATGCCAAGCACTGCAATAGGAAACCATTCCAAAACATAAAAGGAGGAGTTTGATGAAATGAGAGTTGATGTAGGTGTCAAAAGGGGTATTTTCATCTTTGCGTTAATCTTAGCGCTACTGGTATTGCCAGCTTCCGGAGTACTGGCCGCACTCGTGGAAGGCGAAGGCTACGGTGACGTAAGACGGGTTCTTGCGGAAGATGGGCAGACTGTGTTGCTTGAACTCGAACCGGATGAGTTGTTCATTTTTACAACTGGCAATAAGATTCTTGAAAAATCCGTAGCTGCAAGGGAGAAGCTGATTGGTCAGTATATCAGAGAGAAATTCCCGGATCTGAAATTCAGGATTGTCAACTGGGACGACATGGACATCAGGGAGAAGAACTTTGAGCTATCAGGTGTATACCCTGATATGGTCCTGGAACTGATCGACCGCAACACAACCCGGGTTATCAAGACATATGGCATGGACTATGATTTGACTCCTCTTATTGAGAAGTATAATTTCGATTTGAGCCGCATTGATGAGGCCTGTATGGCGCTCGTTTACGATCGCTCAACCGGTGGGGTCTTGTCAATCCCGTTTGAGATTAATGACTATATTCTCTTCTACAACAAAACTATCTTCGACAAAAAGAATGAGCCTTATCCTCATGCCGGCATGACTTATGATGAGGCATATGAAAAAGCCAGAAAGCTCACCTTCGGTGAAGAACTGACAATGTACAAGGGTTATCTGCAGCACCCGGACCAATATCTGAAATTGAATCAACTAGGTTTGATTCCGTTTAGCTTAACCGAGGCCAATAAAGTTGTTTTGGATACTCCGGAGTGGCTGGAGGTTGTTGATAACCTGGTCCGTTTCTATGACATTCGGGGCAATATCTGGACTACAACCGATGATTTCTTTACCAAAGGAAATGTGGCCATGTGTGTTGATCATATCGAAAGACTGCTTCAGGCTTCATTAGTTGAGGAATACTGGCCTGCTGGCGAAATGGATGTCTGGAGACAAAGATTCGAAGACAACGGCCTGGTCAAGGGCACCTGGGATATCGCACCAATTCCGGTAGTGTCTGAAGGGGATAACACTATCTATCGTCCAAATGTGACTGGTTGGTATATTCCAAAGCAATCACAACTGAAAGAAACTGCGTTCCAGGTTATCATGCACCTGATGTCCGATGAGGTACAAATGGGACGGGCGAAAGATGGTATTAAAGGTACAGTCATGACTCCAGAAATTGCTGCGGCATACGGTACAAACGTGCCTCAATTGCAGGGTCTCAACCTTGAAGCGGTTTACTGGGGCAAGAATGCTGTGCAGCCTATCAGAAGCCCCGAAGTAGCTGGTGGTGGCTATTGGGATATCGCCCTCTGGAAAGTATACCGGCTGTACATCCTCCAGCAAGGCTATACACCTGATATGGCCCTTAAGGTTGTTGAGCTCGAAGAGAATCAGTGGATTCAAGATCGGATTGCTGAAGGCCGTCAGTGGTAGCTTGCTCTTGATAGCGAAACAGCGTTCATAACAGCATCGTGTGGTAAAAATGGCTCCTGTTGCGACAGGAGCCATTTTTTTAGGCCTAAGTATGATTGTAATCTAGTTAGCATTACTTGATTTGATCGGATCAGTAGCTGGATTCACCTTCAATCTCGAATTTCTGCCGCCATTTTCCTCTCCTATAGAGTACCGATGTTACTAGGGCACCAAGGGTCCAGGCAATCAACAATGAGATGAAAACTGATTCCGGCCTTCCTGTGGGGTACAGCTCACTCCTGGTAAAGTAGGCGATTCCATAGGCTATCGGCACCCGCAGCCCGATTGCGGTAAAAATCGAGATCCACATCGGAGTTACGGTATCGCCTACACCGCGCATCACACCTGCCAGGCACTGAGTCACAGCCATGGCAATATAGCCGGGAGCCAAGATGTGCATCATCCGCATACTTAAGCTTACAAGCTCGTCGGTGCTGGTGAAAATATTCATCAGATAACGGCCAAAGAGCAGGATCACGAGCGTAATCACGGTAGCTACGGATACGGCAATCTTTGTTCCATCCTTCGCTCCTTGAGCGACCCGATCATATCTTCGGGCACCGAAGTTCTGGCCGGCAAAGGTGGTCATGGCACTGCCAAATGAGAAGTTAGGCATCATTGCAAAACCATCGATACGCATTACAATTACGTTGCAGGCGATTACCAGCTCACCGAAACTGTTGGTCAATGACTGGACTGCGATGATGGCAAACGAAAATATGGCTTGTGTAAGGCCTGACGGCAAGCCTAGTTTAATCAAGCTTAGGGTTAGTTCTTTACGTGGTATAAGCAGCGACCAACTAAGATCGAAGTGCTGTTTCATCTTAAGTAATTTGAGTAAGCAAAGAACAGCCGAGACGCCTTGAGCGAGGACGGTGGCCAGAGCCACTCCCGGGACACCCATCCCAAAACCGGCTACAAACCAGATATCAAACACTACATTTAACAGTGTTGAGATTACTAGGAACAGGAGGGC
>DUVS01000051.1 GCA_012840925.1 Bacillota bacterium | reverse complement strand
TTCCGCCAACTGTTTAATTGGGTTAGGAGTGCGGATACCAGCAACTACGTCCTCACCTTGAGCATTCATCAAGTATTCTCCATAGAATACGTTTTCACCGGTTGAGGGATTGCGGGTAAATGCTACGCCAGTACCGGAGTTTTCACCCATGTTCCCGAATACCATGGCTTGAACGTTGACTGCTGTACCCCAATCACCTGGGATATCATTCAGTTCCCGATAGCGAATTGCCCGTGGGTTATTCCATGACGAGAACACAGCATTGATTGCACCTCTAAGCTGCTCCATCGGATCATTGGGGAACAGCCTGCCGGCTTCCTTTTGCACAATTTCCTTGTATGTCTTGACCAGTTCCTGCAGATCTTCTGCAGTGAGGTCAGTATCGTCATGAACTCCTTTAGCGGTTTTGGCAGCCTGGAGCGCTTCTTCAAATCTGTCGTGCTCGACACCCATGACCACATCACCGTACATCTGGATGAAGCGGCGATAGGAGTCCCAGGCAAACCGCGGATTGCCTGATTTGGCAATCAAGCCTTTGACTGTTTCATCGTTGAGGCCAAGGTTAAGAACAGTATCCATCATTCCAGGCATGGATACACGGGCACCGGAACGAACCGAGACAAGCAGTGGATTTTCAGTATCGCCAAATTTGGTACCCATAGCCTGCTCTACCAAAGCAAGATTGGTCACGATCTGCTCTTCCAAACCTTCCGGCCACTTCTGGTCATTGTTGTAAAACTCTATACATGCTTCGGTAGTAATCGTAAAGCCAGCTGGAACCGGTATTCCCAACTCAACCATCTCAGCCAGGTTGGCACCTTTGCCACCTACCAGGACTTTGTTTCCAGCCTGCCCATCAGTTTTACCATTACCAAAAAAGTATACCCATTTTTTGGTTGACATAGCTGTTATTCCTCCTTCAACTAGATTCTGTAATCAGTATCCAAGCAGGAGTCACACTCCTTCTTGGCGCACACCGAGTTTATTATTCGGTAAAACCTGGAAGAATCCTTCCGTGCAACATACATTTCACAGTTTGGTAACAATCAGGTGAAAATCGGCATACTGCGCGTAAAGCTCCACGACACGCTGCAACAGACCCAGCCGGTTTGCCCGGATCTGTGGATCCGGATCCATGATCATCACCGCATCAAAGAAAGCATCAACCGGCTGCCGCAACCTGGCTAATGTCTGCAAGCTTTCCAGGTACGCTGTGGCTTCAAATTCATCTTGGAAGCTAGCTGCGATTTCGGTGATCTGTTTTGAAAAAGCCACTTCCGCTTGGGAGAAGAGCTCCGGATTGACTGCAGCCTGTTCGCTTTTGGCAGTGATCCTGCTGCATCGCTCAAAGGCAACATACAGATCAGCGAACTGATCTGTGGCGCGGAATTGATCAAGAGCTACAATCTTAGCCTTCAATTGCGGCAGACTGTGCAGGCCTAATGCGAGAACTGCGTCAATTGTATCGTAGCTGTAACCTTGTTCAAGCAGATTGACTCGGACTCTGCCGGCAAAAAACTGGGTCAATGCATCAATGATGGCCTGGGCTTCATTAGCGAACAGCTCACTGTAAGCAGCCAAGGCAATTCGCATAAGTTCAGCAAGATCAACATCTATATTATAAGCCAGAAGCATCTGGACAATGCCTAGAGCCTGCCTCCGCAAGGCAAACGGATCTTGTGAACTGGTTGGGATCTTGTTCAAGCCGAAGTATCCGACCAATGTGTCCAGCTTATCG
The DNA here is from genome assembly GCA_012840925.1 of Bacillota bacterium. GTDB lineage: Bacteria > Bacillota > Limnochordia > Darwinibacteriales > DTU012 > DTU012. The sequence goes on along the minus strand of DUVS01000051.1, from coordinate 14,029 downwards.
GCAATGCTGACGATCAGCCCCGCGGTAGTCGTAGGCAACCTATCCTGGGCAAACCGGGGGCGGTAATGCTCTTCAATCCCGACTGCCACCTGCGGATCTTCGCCGCTGTTTAGTGCGTACTTGCCGCCCATAATCCCCTGCAGCTCAGGAAACTCAAACACCATGTTGGTAACCAGATCGGCCTTGGCAAGTCGAGCGGTCCTTTTCACCAGATCAAGCTCACTTTCGCGGTTCAGCAGAGCGCATAAAGCCTCACTGGCAGCTTCAATGCGTTTGACCTTATCGTATACAGTACCCAAACCCTCCTGAAAGACTACCATTTTCAGCCGCTCGACATAACTTTCCAGCGGCTGTTTGCAGTCCTCTTTGAAAAAGAATCTGGCATCAGCCAAACGGGCTGTAAGAACCTTTTCATTGTTGGCGGCCACAACATCTAGTTGGTTGTCGGCGCCGTTGCGCACTCCCACGAATGTTGGCAGCAAGTTTTGGCTGTGGTCAAAGACCGGGAAATAGCGCTGGTGCTCCTTCATCGTTGTGATTAACACTTCCGCTGGTATCTCCAAATATTCTTCAGGAAAACTGCCTACAAATGCTGTTGGATACTCCACCAGATTTGTTACCTCGTCAAGCAAGCCCTGGTCTTTAAGGACAACCCCATTAAGCCTGGTTTCCAGATTGGCAATCTGCTCTTCAATCAACTGTCTGCGCCTACGGTGATCGACAACCACATAAGCTTGCTTAAGGGTATCGAGGTAAGCATCAGGATGGGTAATCGTAATGCTTCCTTCGGATAATTGCCGGTGCCCATAGGAAACATTGCCGGAGATGATGTTCTCTATGGTGAAGGGAATCACCTGTTCGTCAAGCAAAGCCACCACCCAACGCAAGGGCCGGGCAGCCTTAAGCTCGTAATGGCCCCATCGCATGTTCTTGGGATAAGAAATAGAAGTGATCAGATCCGGCATGATTTCTGCCAAAACCGCTTTTGTTTCCATACCTTTGGCAAACTTTTCCGCAAAGACATACTGAGTATTGTCAACTGTTTTGACAACCAGATCGTTCACATCCACACCCTGAGAACGGGCAAACCCTTCTGCTGCTTTTGTGGGGACTCCATCTTTATACGCAATATTATGAGGTGGCCCCTTGATTTCCAAGGTCAAGTCTTGCTGTTTTTCAGCAATATCTTGGACAATAACGGCCAAACGCCTTGGGGTGCTGTAAGTATCTGTCGCGCCAAACTCAATCCTGTTTTCGGTCAGTTTTGCCCGCAAGCTCTCCTCAAGCTGAGTAACAGCGGGAATGATGAATCTGGCCGGTAATTCTTCCATCCCAATTTCCAGCAGTAGTTTCATTTTTGCTTCACCTCACGTTTCAGCATTGGAAAACCAAGCCGCTCCCGTTCGGCTAAGTACGCCTGAGCTGCCTGGCGCGCCAGCGCCCGGACTCTGGCGATATAACCAGTCCTCTCCGTAACACTGATGGCGTTTCTAGCATCAAGCAGGTTAAACGTATGGGAGCATTTGAGCACATAATCGTAGCCTGGGAGGACCAAGCCTTGTTCAATTAACCTTTTCGCTTCCTTTTCGTACATCTCAAAAAGCGTGAACAACCCGTTGACATCGGAGTAATCGAAGTTATATCTGGAAAATTCCACTTCATTTTGATGAAACACATCACCATAGGTCACGCCATCTACCCATTCAAGATCAAAGATGCTGTCCACACCCTGGATAAACATAGCCAGTCTTTCCAGGCCATAAGTGATCTCAGCACATACCGGCTTGACATCAATACTGCCAACCTGCTGGAAATATGTAAACTGGGTGATTTCCATACCATCGAGCCAAACTTCCCAGCCCAAACCCCACGCACCCAAGGTTGGGGACTCCCAGTCATCTTCCACAAAACGGACATCATGACTGGCTAAGCGAATGCCAAGAGCCTCAAGGCTGTTGAGATAAAGCTCCTGGACATTGTCGGGAGACGGTTTGAGTACTACTTGAAATTGATAGTAGTGCTGCACTCTGTTTGGATTCTCACCGTATCTGCCATCAGTAGGACGCCGGCAGGGCTGGACGTAAGCCACATTCCACGGCTCCGGCCCGAGGGCCTTGAGAAAGGTGGCCGGGGACATAGTTCCGGCTCCCACTTCCAGATCATACGGTTGATAGATGATGCAGTTCTGCTTGCTCCAATAAGTCTGCAAATTGAGAATCAGCTCTTGGAAGTTCATCATTTTCACCATCCCATCAGGAAATTCAAACATAAAAATAAACCTCCGCCCACATTCAGGGACGAAAGGTTTGCTTCCGCGGTTCCACCCTGGTTGATCTTTACTCAAGATCCACTCATATAAGAAAAATGCTCAAAAGCGCCTTCTTTGCCTGAACACGTCCCTGATTCTCACCAAGCACAGGTTCTCTGTACGTATCAGTGCAAATACTCCTCTTTATCATCGCGATTATGAAACTGCTCTCAATATAGCAAAAACGAAGAATAGTGTCAAGGTGTGTCATAAAGCATATAGGACACACCTGATTCGTTAATTTTGATTCTGGTTTTGAAACTGATCAAATTCAATCGAACACTTGGTCAACAGACAAGCAGCACCGGCAAGCAAAGCCAGTTTGGGGGCGAGGACAGTCCCCAGCACACCGGCGGTAACTGGAAACTCCATGATTACCCGGTCGTTAGCCTTAATCCGGATATTGGTAACGTTGCCTTTGCGGATTAATTGCTTAACCCGATCAACCACTTCCATCCCCCGCACTTCCCAAACACTTCTCCGTGAATCTCGATCAGCTGTAACCAGCGCTTCCATTACATCCCAGTTAACTGATTCCAACAACAGGCGGGCATCAGCAAAACTGAGGCCGGTACGTTCACGTATTACATCGATTTTTTGCAGTTCTTCATTGAGTAATTCCGCTGACATCTAACTTGTCACCTCCGAATCAGGGAAATCATTCAACGTGTGGATAAACTCCAAGGAACGCATTGGTTTGTCGAGACGGTAATCAATGTAGCTGCGCATACATGACTCGAGTTCTTCCAGACTGTGGTTCGACGGGTGAAGAATCGTCAGCCGCGACCAGTCCCACTCCAGAATCCGGCTGATCAAGGCACTGGTGCCTTTTGAGACCACATGGACCGGCGCCACCTTGTGCTTGCACAAGTCGCAAACCATCCCGCCTTCCCGGGAGAACAGAATCTGGTCTGCTACTGATCCACCACAGCTAACGCATCGCTCCAACTGGGGTTGATAACCTAGCTGCTGCATAAATTTCAGCTCGAACACCCGCAGGGCAAATTTGACTACTCCTGTCTCAATCATTCTCAATGTATTACTGAGCAGCTCAAAAGTTTCCTGATTTGCCTCCTCCACTTCCACAAAAACATCTACAAGCTCGCAAACATACATTGCTGCTGCCATTTTTTCCAGATCATCGCGGACAGCTTGAAAAGAATGGATAATCTCTCCTTGACTGAGGGTGTCCATGGATTTTCCTTCAAACATCAGGTAGCGCCCGTGTGTGAAAACCTGAGTTACACCCAACAGCCGATTACGGGTGCGGCGGGCTCCCCGGGCAACCGCCACCACTTTTCCCCTGGCACTTGTATACACTGTCACAATCTTGTCTGCCTCACCCAGATTCCTGGTGCGCAAGATAACCCCCTCAGTCTTGTACAAACGTCATCCGTCCTCCCTCGCAGGCTATATCTCCCAACTCCCTCTCATCTTCTGTATCAACCGCAATGTCGGATTCGCTATCAGTGAACTTATAAAGCAGATAAAGACCAACTGCACCGGTTTGCATAAACAAATTCCAAAAGACACTGCTTTTGGACACAGTAAGACACCTCCCTCTGATCAATATCCTACCCATCAAAGGCGAGGTTATGCTCTAAGGAATTTTCATCCTATTCTTCATGGGGACAAGGTATGCCTAAATAATGGTATCCCAAATGGGTTACAACCCGTCCGCGGTTGGTCCTTTTCAGAAAACCCAGCTGCAGCAGATAGGGCTCATAAACATCTTCGATGGTGTTTGCCTCTTCACTGATAGCTGCAGCTATAGTGTCCACACCAACCGGGCCTCCATTGAACACTGTGACTATTGTGCTTAACAGTTTGCGGTCGATGTGGTCCAATCCGTAGTGGTCAACATCAAACAGCGCCAGAGCCTCCCTGGCTACTGCTTGCGTAATGTGATTATCAGCCTTGACCTGAGCATAGTCCCGGACTCTGCGTAAAAGACGGTTGGCCACCCGTGGTGTGCCCCGGGCACGGCTGGCAATTTCTGCTGCTCCTGAGTCATCAATCTCAACCCCGAGGATTCTTGCGGATCTCTTGACAATAACCGTCAGTTCATCCTTATTGTAGAACTCTAACCGATTAATCACTCCAAACCGGTCTCTTAAGGGGCCGGTCAGCATTCCTGCCCGCGTCGTTGCCCCCACCAAAGTGAATGGCGGCAGTTCAAGGCGAATCGAACGGGCTCCAGGCCCTTTGCCGATGATAATATCGACAACTCCTTCCTCCATTGCCGGATAGAGGACCTCTTCAACCGTACGGTTCAACCGATGAATCTCATCAATGAACAGCACATCATTCGGCTGCAGGTTTGTCAAGATGGCGACCAGATCTCCCTGCCTCTCAATAGCCGGACCGGACGTTGTCCGGATACCGACTCCCATCTCATTGGCGATGATGTATGCCAGACTGGTTTTCCCCAGTCCCGGCGGGCCATAGAGCAGCACATGATCCAGTGCTTCACCACGCTGCTTGGCGGCAGTGATAAACAACCGCATCTGTTTTTTGACTTTTTCTTGCCCGATATATTCGTCAAGTGCGCGGGGCCGCAGAGTCAACTCCACATCCTGATCTTCAGGCCGTTTCCACCCGCTCACTACCCGTTCAGTTTCCATAGCTTATCTCCCCCTCCTGTCCACTGAAGCAAGTGCGGTTCTGAGCAACAGCTGCAAATCATTGGTTTCACCTAACTTGTTAACAGCTGCTTTGAGCATTACATCCGCTTCAGTATAGTCGAAACCGAGTGCTGATAATGCTGCCAGTGCATCACTGTACATTCCTGCATCAGCTAAAGGCGGAGTATTGATTGCATCCAGATTTAGCGCAGCTTTGGCAAAATCATCCCGCAGCTCGAGAATCAACCGGTCGGCGGTTTTCTTGCCAATGCCGGAAACTTGAGTAAGGGCTGCCCGATCCTCAAGATTAATGGCACTGATGAACTGCTCTGCAGTCATGGCATTTAGAATATTGATGGCGGTTTTGCAGCCCATGCCTGACACCGTAATGATCTTCTGGAACAGCTTCTTTTCATCAGGTGTGGCAAACCCGTATAGGTCTATTCCATCATCTTTGACATGCATGTGGGTATGCAATGTAATTTGATCGGCATTACCTTTGGCCTTGTCAAGAGCGGCCCCGCTTAGTTGAAGCTGGTAGCCAACACCATTGACATCAAGGATAACCATGTTCTGATCCTGACTGATAATCTTGCCTCTAAGAAGTGCAATCATCTTTGACCTCTCCATCCCAGTCCATTATGGGCATGACAAATACCAACTGCCAAAGCATCGGCTACATCGTCAGGCCGGGGAACCTCGGCCAATCCCAAAAGCAGCCGCACCATGTAGCCAACTTGTTCCTTTGGTGCCCTGCCGACTCCGGTTACCGATTGCTTCACCTGCAGCGGTGTGTATTCTGCTATTGGCAAGCCGCGATGGGCAGCAGCCAAGATCACTACACCACGGGCTTGTCCCACCGTCAAAGCTGTCGTGACATTGCGGTTAAAGAACAACTCTTCGATAGCTAAACATTGAGGCGAATATTCATCGATCAACCGCTGGATGCCATCATAGATCTGCAGCAGGCGTTGGTCCATTCCCAGATTGGCAGCGGTGCGAATCGCACCATAGCCCAACACCTTCAGTCTTCCACTGCGATCGGTTTGAATCACCCCGTAACCACTAATGGCAGTCCCCGGATCGATGCCCAGGATAATCATGGCAACACTTCCCTTTACCGTTTCAACTTCGACATTTGTCATAATAGTCCTTTGCCGCCAAAATCGAAAAAACTGCTTAAACCAAGTTAAGCAGTTCCGAAGACATCATTCGTCCATCTGTTTGCACTGGCCAGTCTACAATGGAAAATGCAATCCTTCCAGGATACTATACTTTTGTTCTTCGCTGGCAAAAGGAATGCCAGCGCGCAGATTGCGAACTTCAAATTCCGGCAGTTTGTCGATGGGTATTTCCGTCTTTTCTACCAGAATCCCTCCTACGCCAGGCCTTCCTTTGAAGATCGCTACATACTGATCATGGATTCCAACATACAACTGCTCTGCAGCTGATATGGTGCCTAACCCGTCAGAATCAAGCTTGCTGTCACCGCCCTGCATCCCGCTGCCATTGTCACTTCGCCCACCGGAATCGGGTTCAATGAGGTCTTCTATGTGGTTGACACCACCTCGATCGGACGGAGCATGTTGGCCAAACCAATCAAACTGCTGAGCAAACCACAACGAACCGATGAAACTGATTGCAAAGCATAACAAGCCTGCAAAGAAAACAACCCAACCTCTGCCCATGGCTTTCACCCCTTCCCATTATGTCCAGGGTGAAATTTCCTATTCGATTAATCTTCTATTTCATAGTTAGTATATACCTGCTGTACATCATCTAGTTCTTCCAATGCCTCGATCAGTCTTTCGATTTTTTCACTGTCTTCACTGGAAACCATGACAGAGTTCTGAGGAATCATGCTTACTTCCGCTACCAAGAATTCAAACCCAGCGTCAGCCAATGCGTTCTTGACCTCGGTAAAATCGCCGGGGCCTGTCAAGACTTTGTAGACGTCAACTTCTGTCTGGACATCTTCCGCACCGGCCTCAAGGGCAACCATCATCAATTCATCTTCATCGATCTGATCTTGCTTTTCAATGACCAGCAGGCCTTTTTTGTCAAACATCCAGGCTACGCATCCAGTCTGGCCAAGATTCCCTCCGTACTTGCTTAAGCGGTGCCTTACCTCACTGGCAGTACGATTGCGGTTGTCGGTCAACACGTCCATCAAGATGGCGACTCCGTTTGGCCCGTATCCTTCGTAAACGATCTCTTCGTAATTATCACCATCAAGTCCACCAATCCCACGACTGATAGCCCGCTCAATATTATCATTAGGCATATTAACCCCACGAGCCTTTTCAATGGCCAGGCGCAGTTTGAAATTAGTTTCGGGATCTGCCCCTCCTTCTTTAACGGCAACAGTGATTTGGCGGGCAAGTTTGGTAAAGACTTGACCTCGTTTAGCATCTTGAGCTGCTTTCTTGTGTTTAATATTCGCCCATTTAGAATGTCCAGCCACAATCCCACTCCCTTTCAATCATAATTGTAGCATAGGTGAACATGATTGCCAAGGGATGCAGACAGGCTAGCGAAAGGGCGATTGGGCCAACGCTCTGCGAAGATAGTACTGGAGAACAAAGTATAAGACCACTACCAGGGCAATAGCCGCTAGTGGTGAACCAATTCGAGAAATCAAAAGATAATCATAGAGCCCGTGACTTACGGCAGCGTAAGCAAGCCCTTTGGCCAGTTCTGTACTTGGCTTGTCGGAGAATTTGGCTCGCCCGCAATACACACCAAAAATACCGGAAAAACAGGCATGGGCAAGCGATGCAATCAAAGCCCGCACAGGAGCGACGGACAGGCCAAAAGCCAATGAATAAAGGATGTTTTCCACAACAGAAAAGCCAATCCCCACCGTAATACCATAGATGATTCCATCCATCTCCTCATCAAACTCGCTGGAGCGAAAGGCAGCCAAATAGACAGCTAGAGCCTTGAAAAATTCTTCGCCCAAGCCAATAACCACAAAAGCAGCAAACAGTTGTGACAATACTGGGGCATCAGGCAGGACCCAACTTGTAAACGGCGTTTCAACCACCGCTGCCAAACCGACGGCTAACGCTCCCATGATAAAAGCCCGCAGCAGCATTCTAACCGGTTCCCGTTCGAAGCGGTCTTTGATGTGGAAAAATCTAATCCAAAGAATGCCCGGAATCAAAGATGCCAGTACGATCAATGTCAGCTTGAATATGTCAGGCAAACTACCACTCCTCTAGCGTAGACAGCCCCTTTACGAGCGTATTCCACCTTATCTTAGCCCGTACCTGGCAATCTATACAAGGAGTCCTCTGTCAGAAAAAGTGATACAGCAATTCATCAACACTCTTTCATGATCTTGGCAGGATTTAGCAGTTTGATCACGAATTGATAATTGAATCCGTAATTATTACTGATAACCAAGGAGGTCTGACAAAGTGAAAAGATTTGCCGATGTACTGCAGAGTGGTGACTGGAAAGCGGAAAAACATGTGCCTACAATTATTGCACCTGAGTCCGCCAAGGCTGATCAGGCATTTGAAATCACTGTCCATGTTGGCTCGGATATTCCCCATCCGAACACAACAGAGCACCACATTCGCTGGATTAAGCTGCTCTTCCAACCAGATAACGATAAATTTACCTATGAGTTGGCCGACTTTCAGTTCACAGCCCATGGTGAATCGGTTGCAGGAGCAAATGCAGGCCCTGCCCTCACTGAACCGAAAGGCACCACCGTTGTCAAGCTGAAATCGTCTGGTACTTTGATGGCAATAAGCTTCTGCAATATCCACGGTCTTTGGGAAAACTACAAGCGCATCGAAATTGAATAGGTGTTTTTAATCGCCGCAAGGTTGTCCACCTTGCGGCTCTTTTTTTTACGGGCTCGAAAAATGCACCAATCGTCCATGATTGGTGCCCACCGCAAATTCAAGAATATGTCTATGCTCTATCACTTTGTATTCAGTTAATTTTTGACAGGCTTGGAATTAGCAATGGCTTCGATCACCTTGATTACTTCTGTCACAGAATCACTAAGTTTCGTTCTGGACATGGCCTGGCAGTACTGTTCTCTATGCTGCCAAAGCTCACTTACAGCGGCAAGCAAGGTATTGGCCGTCAACTTCTCCTCTTCCAGCACCATACTGAAGCCTTGCTTGGCAAAAGAGCGGGCATTTAACACCTGATCGCCGCGGCTCGCTGCCTGCGACAATGGTATCAGCAAATGCGGTTTTTTAAGTGCCAACAGCTCAAACAGTGCATTGGCACCGGCACGGGATACGACCAGACTAGCCAGTGCAAGCAGATGCGGTAAGTCTTGATCTACATACTCAAACTGTTGATACCCCGGTGCGGCGGTTTCCGGATCAATGTTTCCTTTGCCGCAAATATGTACGATCTGGAAACTTTTCAGCAAATCGGGTAAGCACCCGCGGACAACCTGATTGATCTTCACTGCTCCCAGACTGCCGCCCATCACCAGAATCACTGGTTTTGACTTGTCGAACCGGCATAATTCTCTGGCTTTGTTCGGATCGCCGTTGAACAATGATCTGCGGATTGGGTTGCCGGTCAAGGTAGCTTTGGACGGGGGCACATACTCCATGGTTTCAGGAAATGTCAAGCATAAATGGGTTGCAAAGGGCAAGGCCAGTTTGTTGGCCAGCCCGGGAGTGAAATCTGATTCATGCAAGACTACAGGAATTCTCAAGGAGCGTGCGGCGATCGCCACCGGCAGTGATACAAATCCGCCTTTGCTGAAAATAATCTCGGGACGATGGCGCCGCAAAATCGACCAGGCATCGATGATCCCTTTTAATACACGAAAGGGATCAGTAAAGTTTTTCAAATCAAAGTAACGCCGCAGTTTACCGGCACTGATGGGATAATACGGGATTGAGTCACCGATCAGTTGCCGTTCAATACCATTATGAGTCCCGATGTAGGATACCGCCCATCCTCTGTCTTGCAATTCGGGAATCAAAGCCAGATTCGGAGTAACATGGCCAGCTGATCCACCACCGGTTAAGAAAATCTTCCGCATTCCAACAGCCTCCTCACCCTAATCTTACTAGAAACCAAGCAGGATATTCAACTGCTACCTCGAAGCAATCTAACAGAACTGTCAATTTCTGGCTTTTTTGCCTGCGTTCAACTTGATCGTGAGGGATGTTCATGGGAATCACAGAACTGGTTGCGCAAATGGATCGTAAGTTTCGGATTGGATGCGAACCATTTATATTAGATAAAAGCACTTATTTACAAATTGATAACCTTGGCACCATCCTATTACAGTTCTATCAAGCCGTCAATGAACTATATTATTTGAGTGTACGCGGTGATTACCCAGATTGGATTCGTGAATACCTTGACGGCGGTAAAACTGAGCAGGTAATTGAATATGGACGGATGCGCCGGTTTAGAAATCATCTGCCTTTCATTATCCGTCCGGATCTGATCCTCACCGATGAGGGCTTGATCATTTCGGAATTGGATTCAGTGCCCGGCGGTTTTGGTTTGCTGGCTGAACTGAGTCAGTATTATCATGATGCTGGATTTGAGATAATTGGAGGCAGAAATGGTATCACTGAAAATATCAAACAGGCGATCCAAGAGTTGTCAGCCAACGCGGATCCAGTACTGGCCATTATTGTTTCTGATGAGTCAATGGATTATCTTGCGGAGATGAAGTGGGTTGCCAAAGCGCTTACTGTATGCGGCCTTAGAACATATACCCTCAAGCCTGAAGAGATCATTTTCCAAGAGGATGGCTTGTACCTGGAATCCGATCACAAGCTTGAGCGCATCGACGTCATCTACCGCTTCTTTGAGTTGTTTGATTTGAAAAACATCCCCAAGATTGACCTGATTTTATATGCCGTTCGGAAACAAACGGTTCGGATTACACCGCCTTTAAAGAGTTTTCTTGAAGAAAAACTTTTGTTTGCCTTGCTGCATCACCCTGTTCTACAGGATTACTGGATTCAGGCCATGGGAGTTGAGGGATATCAAACATTGGTTAATGTAATGCCGCAGACCTGGGTTATGGATCCGCGGCCTCTACCACCTCACGCTGTGATTCCGAATCTAAGCCTTGGCACAAATCCAGTAACCGATTGGCAGCAGTTGAAGCAAGCCACCCAGCGTCAACGGGAATTGGTAATCAAAATCTCCGGTTTTTCCGAACTGTCCTGGGGCAGCCGCGGAGTATGCATCGGCCACGATGTGTCTAGTGAAGTGTGGGCTGATACAATTGATACTGCACTAAACAGTTTTCCAGAGCATCCCTACATACTGCAGAGATTTTGCAAAGGAAAACGCGTTTCAGCCAGCTATTATGATTGGTTAACAAAAAATCCCAGGTCCATGCAAGGACGGGTGCGGCTGTGTCCCTATTACCTGATCCATAGTAATCAAGCTCATCTTGCTGGGGTTCTGGCCACAGTCTGTCCTTTGGACAAAAAGCTGATCCACGGCATGACCGATGCGATCATGGTCCCCACAATGGTTGAGTAGGAGTGACATCATTCATGTATATTCCAGAGCATGACTGGCATGACTGGCGCTGGCAGTTTGCCAATCGATTACGCACTGAAGCAGATTTTGCCCAACTGATCGAGTTGACTGACTCGGAAAAAGAGGCACTAAGCAATCCAAGTTTTGCAGTAGCCGTAACTCCCTATTTCGCCAGTTTGATTGACAAGCATAATCCTAATTGCCCAATCAGGCGCCAAGCCATACCCCTGGTTGAAGAGTCAATACCAGATATCCACGGCCTTGTTGATCCTTTGGCCGAGGACGCCATGTCACCAGTAAGCAATCTGGTTCACAGGTACCCGGATAGGGTACTCCTAATTGTCACAGAAACTTGCCATATGTACTGCCGCCACTGCACACGGCGGCGCCGCGTAGGGTTCAAAGAGAAACCTATTTCCAAGGCCGATCTGGAAAATGCCGCAGGTTATATTCAGCAGAATCCATACATCCGTGACGTGCTAATCAGTGGGGGTGACCCACTCACACTTAGCGATCAGTCATTGGAACAGATCATCAAAGCAATCAGGGAGATACCTCATGTAGAGATTATTCGCATAGGAACCAGAGCGCCGGTAACCAATCCGTTTCGCATCACACCGAAACTAGTGCGCATGTTAAGGAAGTATCATCCACTCTGGATCAATGTCCAGTTTAATCATCCTTTGGAAATCACACCTGAAGCCAGCCAAGCCTGTGCCATGCTTGCCGATGCAGGAGTTCCCCTTGGCAACCAGACCGTCTTGCTGCGGGGGATTAATGATTCAGTGGCGGTTCAAAAAGAACTAGTCCATAAACTGGTACAGATTCGAGTACGCCCATATTACCTTTATCAATGCGATTTAGCAGCGGGTATTGGTCATTTTCGCACACCCGTGTCTCTGGGGATCGAAGTGATGGAACAGCTGCATGGGCATACATCGGGATTTGCTATTCCCACCTTTGTAGTTGATGCTCCGGGAGGCGGCGGCAAAATCCCAATTCTGCCTCAATATATGATTTGTCAAACACCCGAGAAAATTGTAATTCGCAATTATGAAGGCAAAATCTTTTCCTACCCAAAGCCTAATCCAAAATGAAGTGAGGAATGATCCATGGATCCAATCGCGTTCTCAATTGGTGGAATTGATATTTATTGGTACGGCATCCTTGTGGCTATAGCCTTTCTACTTGGGTATCTTAACACCCAAAGCAATGTCAAACGGTACGGGTTAGATATAGATGCCGTTGGGGACCTTTTGTTCAAACTTTGCATTACTGTCATTGTCGGAGCAAGATTGGGAGCAATTGTTGCCAATCTGGACTATTACCTCAGAAACCCTTTGGACATGTTTACCCGCGCAGGCCTTGGTTCCCATGGTGCGATTATCACCACTATGGTGATGGGGTTCTACTGGACCAAGAAAGCCAGTCTGCCCTATTGGACGTTGGCAGATGCTATCGCGCCTTCCCTTAGCATCGGTCATATTTTTGTCAGATTAGGCAATTTCATCAATGGTGAATTATTTGGTTCGCCAACGAACTTGCCTTGGGCAGTAGAGTTTCCGTACAGTGACGGGCCTGTTCACCCTGCCCAACTTTATGAAATGCTGGCTTCATTGCTTATCCTGCCCTTTGCCCTACGGTGGGCTCGCAAACCAAAGTATCCTGGATATGCCTTTTTCCGCGTAATGCTGATCCATTCAATAGTCCGTTTACTAATTGACTTTATCCGCCGGCATTCAGAAACCATTGGTCCTTTTGTGCTGACCCAAATCATCGCCATCGGATTTATTATTCTCACAGCTGTGCTGCTCTTCCGTGCTGAAATCAAATATCGAAAAGGCGAATCATGATCAGAAACCAACCCTGTGCATCAGCACAGGGTTTTTGATATAAGATCAGTCTCAAGCCTGAGCCAATAACCAACTAAAGCAGGTTCAATCACAGCACATACTGAATATATAATTAATACAAAACCACAAGGGGATGAGGGCAATGAGTAATACCAGAACTTTGGCTATTATCTTGATTGGAATTGGTGTTCTTGGCCTATTAATTAACGCCAATATCCTCTCAGTTTACTATTGGAATATCATTTGGCCGATTGGCATTATCTTCCTTGGCGTTGCAGTTTACAAGTATCTGCGGGACAATCCTGATCTCGCCTCCACTGATTGGGGCGAAAAGGTGTTGGCTGGTCTATTAGTTGCTGGCACCATGATATTGGTCTTCTTGGCGATTTTTGGTATCATTGGCCCAATCTTGGCATTAATCGCAGTTATCATAGTTCCAGTGGTTCTCCTTAAACTTGGAATAGTGTTTTTGGCAGTACTTATCCCAATCGCAATCATTCTTGCCCCGATTATCCTGATTCTCTGGCTCCTCGCATTATTGCTTTAGCGCAACTTCCAACTCGTCAAACCCTTTCACGAACATAAAAAAAGGCTCGTAGATGAATCATCTACGAGCCTTTAAACTTATTCTTGGCAGTGAGCTACTCTCTCACCACGAGATGTGGCAATACCATCGCCGCTGGAGGGCTTAACTACTGTGTTCGGTATGGGAACAGGTGATCCCCTCCGCTGTTACCGCCAAG
>DUVS01000054.1 GCA_012840925.1 Bacillota bacterium | reverse complement strand
AGTTCAGATTCCTCTATGGACGATTGTAACGGCTCCAGGTCCCCGGGTTGGTCCCATCCGCTTCTGAGTTCAGATTCCTCTATGGACGATTGTAACGGCTCCAGGTCCCCGGGTTGGTCCCATCCGCTTCTGAGTTCAGATTCCTCTATGGACGATTGTAACGAATATCAGAAACAAAAAAAAGGCTCTACACCTCTAGTTCAGATTCCTCTATGGACGATTGTAACGAATATGCCGTCGCCGTCTGTGTTAGCCTTAGCCAGTTCAGATTCCTCTATGGACGATTGTAACCAGGCGTCTTTCACCGCTGTTGGGATTTCAGTATCGTTCAGATTCCTCTATGGACGATTGTAACTGCATGATCAGGCAGTAGCTCCGATGCCCCTCCTCCGTTCAGATTCCTCTATGGACGATTGTAACTAACCGGCTTCGCGCACGAAGAGCACAGCCGGAAAAGTTCAGATTCCTCTATGGACGATTGTAACTTAAGAAAAAGTAAAAACCCCGGAAGCCTTGATATTGCGTTCAGATTCCTCTATGGACGATTGTAACCCGTTCCCGCTCAACCAGAGGGGCGGCTTCTTCGCGTTCAGATTCCTCTATGGACGATTGTAACCCGTTCCCGCTCAACCAGAGGGGCGGCTTCTTCGCGTTCAGATTCCTCTATGGACGATTGTAACGCTCGGCAATCGAGTCATTTTTTTTATAACCCCATGTTCAGATTCCTCTATGGACGATTGTAACATAACTCGATCGCCAGATCCTGTAGCAGCTGACAGTGTTCAGATTCCTCTATGGACGATTGTAACCTGACAGCGAACTCAACAGCCACACGTGCAAGCAAAAGTTCAGATTCCTCTATGGACGATTGTAACCTGACAGCGAACTCAACAGCCACACGTGCAAGCAAAAGTTCAGATTCCTCTATGGACGATTGTAACCGACTCTTGCGGGTGCAGATCTCAAGCGTTACCAGCGTTCAGATTCCTCTATGGACGATTGTAACTTCTAAACATTCAAAATTGTGATCGGCTATCAAATTGTTCAGATTCCTCTATGGACGATTGTAACTAGACGCAGGACACTACCTGGTTCGAGATAAAAATAGTTCAGATTCCTCTATGGACGATTGTAACCCAATGCCGCCATTGCGTTGACTACACTTAACCTTTGTTCAGATTCCTCTATGGACGATTGTAACTTTTCTACCTTAATATTGTTTTCTTTTTCAATCCAGTGTTCAGATTCCTCTATGGACGATTGTAACGATTGAGCAGCCTAATCCGATTTGCAATATGCGACGTTCAGATTCCTCTATGGACGATTGTAACCCGTGGGGTGGTTAAACACACGCATCCCCTTAATTGTTCAGATTCCTCTATGGACGATTGTAACGTCGGCAACGTGTTTTTGAAATCTTTCAACAGCGTGGTTCAGATTCCTCTATGGACGATTGTAACCCGCCCGTTTACAAAGGAAATAGTTATGCTATACTGTTCAGATTCCTCTATGGACGATTGTAACAACGTTCGAACTTCGCGACTACCCAGGCCGAGGCCCGTTCAGATTCCTCTATGGACGATTGTAACCGTCTGTCCCGGTGTTGCCGTCCATGGAGCTGCAGGGTTCAGATTCCTCTATGGACGATTGTAACATGCCGACGCCGGCGGTCTGGGCGGCGATAGGTGAGTTCAGATTCCTCTATGGACGATTGTAACAGCTACTTCGGGCTTGAGTTTTTTGTCTTTAGTAAATGGTTCAGATTCCTCTATGGACGATTGTAACGCTTCTGACGGCTACCTCGAGGGGGGCTTGCTCGAGTTCAGATTCCTCTATGGACGATTGTAACTGTAATTGCACCGATTAAGCACTCTGCTATCTATTTAGTTCAGATTCCTCTATGGACGATTGTAACCCAAATTCGGATTAGCTGCTCTTCGGAAAAGGCTTGTTCAGATTCCTCTATGGACGATT
>DUVS01000050.1 GCA_012840925.1 Bacillota bacterium | reverse complement strand
CAGAATCGCCACAGCATCGACCACTTCGCCCAACAAAGCCGATACAGCAGTAGTAATCATCAGAACAATGGTAATGAAATCGTTGAACTGCCGCATAAAGATCGTCCAGGCTGAATCCTTTTTCGCTTCAAGGAGCCGGTTGGCACCACGCTGTTCAAGGCGGAGCCTAGCCTCTCTCGAACTGAGCCCCTGCTCTAAATCTGTAGTAAACACCGAAGCCAGTGTTTTTGGTTCCTGGCTATAGTATGGCAATTTCATATCCCTCCACCCCTTTTACCTGTAAATACTATTCCGGGGTGCAAAAAAAAATGCCGGGTTAACCGGCATCTTAGGTTTGCCATTATGATGATCTGATACTAATTGCCGCCAATCAACGCAGCATAACTGGGGTCATATTGAACAGCAAGCTCTCGATGATGTTTGGCTTTGCTCATATCCTCCTGTTGCTTATAGATCTGCCAAAGGTAATAATGGATCTCAGCTGAGCGAGGTGCATACAAATACGCAGTCTCCAGTTCAGTCAATGCCTCCTCATACTGATTCATTGCCAAATGTGCCTTGGCCAGCGCTATTCTGGCTTCGACAAAATTCGGAGACAATTCCACAGCTTTGGCAAAGGCACCGATCACATCAGCTGTGATTCCCATATGAGAATTAATCAAGCCAATACCATAGTAGGCTCGAGCATACTCACCCACCATTAAGGCTTTTACATAGCTCTTTAACGCCAAATCAGGATCACCCAGCAAATAGTCGATATCGCCAACCAGCACATAGATCCAACCATAATCTGGATTCTGCTGCAAATACTCGTAGAGGGCCTCTTTTGCTGCTGCAAAGTTGCCTTGTTCCTGGTAGATCAAACTCAACAACAGCAGCGACTCTTCGACGGACTCCTCTCTCTCAATGCTTTCCAAAAGCGCATTTGTAGCTTGATGCAGCGGCTTTAAGCCGGGAATAAACCGATCCATCCCGGCAGTGTAGTACTGCAAATAGCGAAGAGCGCTTTCAAAGCGCAAAACCGGCTGCTGGGCTGCTGCCCAGACAGCTGAGAAAACTACTGTGCAAATTACGGCGGCAATCAAAATTCTCCTCGACACGGTGTCATCCCACCACTCATCAATAAAATACTTGCCAATCATACTAAACCATATTAGACATCAGCCAACCTTGTTCCTGCTTTTCTCCTCTGGTATACTTTAGATCAGGAGTGTGATGGCCATGGCCTTTGATGGAATAGCGGTGTCTGCTATCGCTGCTGAACTGAACCAAAAACTAAATAATGCACGAGTGGCGAAAATCTATCAGCATAATCGCCATACAATCATTATCCACCTGCGGGATATAGGCCAGACCCATAAACTGCTGCTTTCGGCAGATCCCAAAGCACCTCGGATCCATACAACCACTGCTCTAGATCCTAATCCGCAAAACCCGCCAGCCTTTTGCATGCTGCTGCGTAAACATCTCGAGCCTAGTCGGGTTTTAGCCGTTGAGCAGGTAGATTTTGAACGAATCCTGATCATTAAGTTTGAAACCTATGACCTGGATTCAGGCCCGGGACAAAAAAGCATTGTCTTAGAGTTGATGGGGCGCAACAGCAACATTATCCTGATCGGCCGCGATCAAACAATCATCGATGCTATTTACCGCAATAATGATCCAAATCATCCCCGCCCTATCATGCCTGGAATCGGGTATCAACTGCCACCTGTACACAACAAACTCAATCCGAAGCGCTCCACGGCAACCGAATTTGTTGACGAGCTCAGGCTGCTGCCGGCATCCACTCCAGTGGTCAAGGCATTGGTTGAGCGGTATCAAGGCCTCGGCCCGCAGGCAGCTGCTGAGATTTGTGCTCGGGCAATCTTGGATCCGGAACTTAAAGCACGAGGTCTTACCACAGCTCAAATGGACAGCCTGTGGCAAAGCTTGGTAGAGTTGGTAAATGCCTCGCCTCAACCAACGATGATAACCAGCCCAAAACCTGATTTCTTTGCTTATAAGCCCATTGGCAGCACCGAAGTGGAAAACGTGCAGGAATTTGCCACTCTTGACGAGCTTTTGGATCACTTTTATACAATAAAAACCCGCAAACAGCAATTGCGGCAAGCTGCCACCAGACTGCAAAACGCAGTCAATGCCCAGCTGAAGCGTTTACAAAGAAAAGAGGAAATACACCGATCCACCCTTCAAGCAGTTGCAGTGGCTGACGAATGGCAAAAATGGGGCGAGATCATTCTGACCAATATATACCTGATCAAAAAGGGCGATCACCAGCTGGAGGCTATTGACTTCTATCAACCTGAACAACCGTTGATCACAATTGAACTAGACCCTAGACTAAGCCCAAGCGAAAACGCCCAGTATTATTTCAAAAAGTATGCCAAGGCGAAAAGAAGTGCCAAAATCGCCGCAGAACAACTGCAAGAAATACTTGACCTGGAGACTTATTTGAAAGAAATCAGCGTTCACATTCAGCAGGCTGATGATTTGGAAACACTGGCTGATATCGAAGCAGAGTTAACCAGAGAAGGACTGATTGCAGAAAACGCAGGCAAACGCCGCAGAAGCGCTCAAGGTAAAACAGAAAAGCGCTCTAAGCCGTATGATCAATATCTGGCTTCTGACGGCACGCCAATCCTGCTTGGACGCAACAACCGGCAAAACGATATAGTCACCTTTAAAGTCGCCAAACCGGAACATCTATGGCTTCATGCTCAGAAAGCCCCTGGCAGCCATGTTATTGTCTGTTCCGACAAAGAAGTCTCCCAACAGACACTATTGGAAGCGGCAACCTTGGCAGCCTACTATTCTCAAAACAGAGATAATCCGAAAGTGGCAGTGGACTTTACCAAACGAAAGCATGTCCGAAAGCCTCCACAGGCAAAGCCAGGCTTCGTTATTTATGATCACTTTCAAACAATCATTGTCGATCCTACAAAAAGTGTCGATATGCCGCGCAAACGAATTCGTACTCAAGAGGCTGAATCATGAAATGGCAGCTGCCGGCTGCAAAATGCTGAAAGAAAACAGAAAGCAAGCGAGTTCACCATCCCCATGTGGTCCTCTGCGCCTGCCCTCTGCTTGTGATTTGGTTCTGCCGGATACGGCAGAATCTTTTATCAATTATTTAGTACAGTTTATTCGCTACCGTTTATTAAATCCCTTCTTTTTTCAGCATCAATGCCGGAAGTGTCTGATCCCGGTAAAGACCATAGCCACACCATGACGGTTACACGCATCGATTACCTCTTGGTCGCGAATCGATCCCCCCGGTTGAATAATCGCTGTAACACCCTTTGATGCGGCTAATTCGATACTATCTGCGAACGGGAAAAAGGCATCGGAAGCCAATACTGAACCTTGTGCCTGGTTTCCCGCTTGATCAATACTTAAACGGACAGACTGCACCCGGTTCATCTGGCCGGCACCAACACCGATCAACTGCTTGTCTTTGCATAAGACAATAGCGTTCGATTTTACATATTTCACTACCTTCCAGCCAAAAAACAGGTCTTCCCATTCTTGATCCGAAGGTTCCCGGTTGGTGACTATTTTAAGTTGATTACGGTCCAGATCGGCAAGATCTGCCTCCTGGATCAGAAAACCTCCCGAAACCTTTTTCCAATCCAAATCCGCTGATTGGGCAGGGTCGAGCTGCAGCAACCGCAGGTTAGCCTTTTTGGTTAACACCACCAACGCTTCTTCGCTAAACTCAGGAGCTATTATTACCTCAAGGAAAATCTTACTCATTTCCTTCGCTGTCCGCAGGTCCACTTTACGGTTGCAGGCTACAATCCCACCGAAAATTGAGACAGGATCGCTTTCATAGGCCCTTAAGTAAGCCTCGTATAAATTCGCTCCAATGGCTAACCCACAGGGATTATTGTGCTTGACCGCCACCGCGCACGGCTCTTGAAACTGAGACACTAATTGCCAGGCAGCCTGGGCATCATAGATGTTGTTATAAGATAAGGCCTTTCCGTGAAGCTGCTGAGCCTGAGCAATACTTGCCGGCAGTGGAGGAACTTGTTGATAGAAGGCTGCTTGTTGATGGGGATTTTCGCCATAACGCAGGTCAGCGATTTTTGCCAGTGCCACAGTCATTCTCTCGGCGAACGCCGGCTGTCCTAAGTATTGGGCAATGAGAGTATCATAATAAGCAGTATGATTAAACGCTTTTGCTGCCAAATGTTTCCGGTCGGTTTGATTCAAGTTTCCTGATTTTAGCCGTTCCAAGACCCAATCATAATCTTTGGGATCGCAGATCACTGTAACCCGGGCATGGTTTTTGGCTGCAGCCCTCAACAAGGTTGGCCCACCAATATCGATATTCTCGATTACCTTCTCATCTGACGCCGAGGGGTCTTGTGATACAGCTTCAAAAGGGTACAAATTTACTACCACAAGATCAATGAGCTTCCCACCAATTTGCTCCAACTGCTGGCGATGCTCATCAATATCTTTCGCCAGAATCCCACCATGGATCCTAGGGTGCAATGTCTTGACCCGCCCATCTAAAATCTCGGGAAACTCAGTAACTGCCGAGATATACGTAACCGGAACATTGCTATCCTGCAGCAGTTGATACGTCCCACCAGTACTTACTAATTGGTAGCCGGTATCCACCAAGCTCTGAGCCAACTCTACAATTCCTGTCTTATCAAAGACACTTAACAGAGCTAATTTCATCCTTCGTTCCTCCCACCTCTATTTAGATTTTATATATAAACAAGAATAGTTTCTAATATGGGGGATATACTAATTTATAGCTACCTTATAGAACAAACCTAAAGGAGGGTCACAAGCATGCCTGAAAATGTGAAAATTGGCCAAGAACCGGAGAAAAGCTCTGGACGTAATTGGACTGAGGAAGAAAAGAATCTTGTTTGGGAACAAGTCATTCTAGGCAAACAAGATGGACTTCCCCTCACAGAGTGCTTCCGCCGTATTTCTAAGCTACTGCCGCATCGGAGTGAAGCAGCTATCGGAATGCTCTATTATAATGTTCTACGGAAAGAGAGAGACGAGCAAGAAATACCAGTCAAACCTGTAAAACCTGCAAAACGAGAGCTAAGAATCGACACAGAGTTGATCGAAGCTTTCCAAGGTTTACCCGAATATATAGCCAAATTGCACAAACGTATCGACCAGTTGGAACAAAAGATCAACCAGCCAAGTCAAGAAGCAATTATCAGTGCACTGCTGGAGTTACTCAACAATCATCAGCAGCGGGAAAGCCTTACCCAATTGCAGTCGGAGAACCAGATGCTGAAAGAAGCACTGAGCAAGCTTCAGCAAGCTTACGAGGATGCAGTAGGCATCTATGATATGTTTACAAACATGGCCAGTATTTCTCAAATTATGAGCTTAGGAGATTTTAAACAGCAGATGAAGACCACCATTGACAAGTGGGGCAATGTCCTTAAAATCTCCTTTGAACGAGCTAATGCTTAACAAATGAGACCCCTAACCAACCGCAGCGTTAGGGGTCTATCCCTTTCTTACAGCAGTCAGTTAACTACTTTTCCTATAATTTATTACATTTTATAGTATTATCATTCGACCCTTTACGTTTATTACCTGCTGCAAATAGAAAATTGTTCGTTACAATTTCCACATTTACAGGGCAAGCTTGTAGATCTCCAGTACGTCCTCGCGGGTGAGTTTCACCAACTGGCCCACTGTGTCTCCATTGGGCATGCGGCACTTGTTGGCCATCTCCTCCAGTCGATCAGATCCGATATCAGCATGGGAAAGCCTGGTTGGCAATCCTATACCCGCAAAAAACTGTTCTAAACGTTGGATCCCCGCTAAAGCTGTGACTTCAGGGTTCTCAAAGTTGACATCAACATCCCAGACCCGATGGGCGAACTGCACAAATCGAGTGACATTTGGTTGATATACGTACTTCATCCATGCCGGGAAAACGATAGCCAGACCCGCTCCATGAGCCAGATCATATATTGCGCTGATTTCATGTTCAATCTGGTGAGAAGCCCAATCCCCTACCCTGCCGGTACTTAAGGCATCATTGTGGGCAATGGTTCCAGCCCGCATGATCTGGGCCCGCGCATTGTAATCGTGGGGATTTGCCATCACACGGTAAGCATTATTGATCACGGTTTTCAACGTAGATTCACACAAGCGATCCAGTAATTCATTATCCGGCGCAGGTGAAAAGTACCTTTCCATTATGTGAGCCATAATATCAGCAACACCACACGCTGTCTGATAAGGGGGCAGTGTGAATGTCAGTTCAGGATTCATGATGGCAAATACAGGACGAATCACGTCATAGTTGATTCCCCGCTTTAACCATCCAGCTTCGTTGGTGATCACACTGCTCTTGCTGGCCTCACTTCCTGCCGCCGCAATTGTCAGGACTACTCCGACGGGCAGGGTCTCTTTCGGCTCTACCTT
>DUVS01000049.1 GCA_012840925.1 Bacillota bacterium | reverse complement strand
TCCATGCCCATGCTATCATAAAACGCCCTAGCCGAAGAGTTGAACGCCCATACATCCAATTCAATAGAGTCAAATCCTTCCCTGAGTGCCAGTGCTTCGAGCTGCTTGAACAGCTCAGTGCCCAGGCCGGTACCCCTGTGCTGTTCGTCAATGCAAAAATCTTCGATATACAGAATTTTTCGATCGTGGATGATAGGATGATTGGCAATAGTCCTGATATTGACTACCGCATAGCCCAGAATCGTTTTATTATCACACAAAACATAATAGTCAACCGCTTCATTGCTGAGATCGGCTTGAAACTGCCGTAATGAAAGAGGCACCTCTATGGACTTGTAAAACTCAGAGCAAGCATGAGCATGGATTGAGTGAACTTGGCGTTTCATCCGTAGTATTTGCTCATAGTCATCAAGTACAGCCTTACGGAAAACTGACATAGTACAGCAACTCCTTCCCAACAGAAAGAAAATGATCCACTGTCCAGCAGTAACCGGTTCATCAGCGGACCATCGATTAGGGCTTCGCCTAGATATAATGACAGATATCTAAGATAATCTTGCCATCCTGATCCGGGATTGTAAATCGAGGACAAACATAGCGCTCAAAAAACCAGTAAGCGCCGAACTGATCAGTGCGAATTTCGTATCCTTCCTCAATAAGTTTAAGAGAACACTGCTCTTCCAACTCATAAACTTCCTGTTCATAACCGTAAACCCAGCATACTCCCAGCTCGCTTTTGGGGAAATCGACATAATCAAAGCCATTCGGCACAGGGGTGTTTTCAGGCACAAACATACCGATCCAGTACTGGAACGGTTCCCCTTCCTTCCACCGCATCAGACCCACGTAAGCATCACTTTCCTCATAGCCTGGAATGCCTTCACCAACAAGCTTCTCGATAGATTCGAACAGTCCAACCTCAAAACATTCTTCCCACTTGGCTCCAAAACCGCCATTAACACGATCCTCGTCACTATACTTCTTGCCGATAAACCGCATTGCCGGCACACTCTGTTTGTAAACCTTTGTAACCTCTGCCATTGCATTCCTTCCCTTCCTGTTGGTTTGTATACCGTTCTAATCAACATCCTATTAATTCCAGTAACTGTGCTCTACTTAGATGCTCACTGATTGTGAGTTGTGATGAGTTTATCAACCCATCCAGCTTCTCTGAATAATCAGGGTACCGCGATTGCATAACAGCAAAAACCGGATGCTCGGTTCTCAGGCCGCGTTTGAGTGAAAGATAATGCAGTGCGAAACAAAGCTCTTCCACTTTCCCTTGTTCGAATACCACACTAATACCTTTTTGCTTAAGATACCAATCTTTGTCGAGTAAACGAATCGCTCCTGCCCACGGGTCGGCAGAGCCGACCATAACCTGGCGGATCCTGGACATGACTACTGCACCGGTACACATTGGACACGGCTCAACAGTCGTATACAGTGTCAGTTCTCTATCCTTTTGCCTTTCTGGAGGGAGATTATTTAAAGCATTGATTTCTGCATGGGCAATTGGAGTCATCTTAATCGCATTACACGAATTCAGATTATCGCCAAGCTGGTTTCTACCTTTAGCGACCACTTCTCCATTCTTGTCGACTATTATGGCCGCAATACCAAAAGACCCAGCATTATATGCTTCTAACGCCAGGTTTATGCATTCGTCCCACACGTTAGGATTTAGAGCATTCACAGCCATCTCACCCCTTCAATAACCCTACCGTTTGCCTCATCAAGCAAAAAACAGTCTCACCCTCCTTTTCGGGAGAACGAGACTGTTTTCCTTTATGGTCTCTTGTTAATTCAGAATACAGCTAATTGTCGCGTGATAGACCATTCTTTTCCAGCCAGGCTTCATAGGCCGCCGGCAGGTTACTTCCGTAACCACCGATGTATTGATATCCATTGCGCCGTTCATGGCTGAGGTTAGCGTAACTTGCTACCAGATCCAATGTGGTGCCTTCAGGACGAACGAGCTCTCCTTTGGGGCCAACAATAATCGGATGTAGGTTCCCTTCTGCATCCCGATACAGATTTCGCAAGTTACAGCCGCCGGGATAGTGTTTACCTGGCATTGCTCCTAATACTATCGGCCGGTAGGTATCAATTTCTCTGGGGTTAGGACGGAAAGTAGGCTGCCGCCTATCGAAGAACAGGGGCTCGAAGGTGTCAATATCGATAAACCTGGCCCAAAGCCCTCTTCCTTCTGGGTTTTCAACCAACTTTCGGTCACTGCCCCACGGAGACGATCCAGTAACTAGATTATAACCGCGGATTTCCACATGCTCAAAGAATGCCACGGCAGCATGGACAGCTCTTTGGACCCGCTCCCAGATTGTCAATTCCTCACCCAGGGTATTACCTTGATCCAGGCTGATCAGGAATTCCTTGTCAAGCCCCATCAAGAAGTTGATAATCCCGATCGATTCGGATCCACTGATCGATGGTGGCTCATAATCCCTGGCCCATGAAGGTTCAAGGGTAACCCGGTCGTGCTGTGCACACCAGGCGGTAAGCATGCCTTGCTGTTCCGAGTAGATCTGCGTATCCAAGATACAATCAATACCCCGAATCAACGAATCTTCGATTCTGGCAAGGGTCTCGTCGTCAATGCTGAAGAACTGGTCACGCTGTGAGTAGATATCCCACCACAAACGCAAGACCTGAGTCATAGCATTATCGTTATAGGTAATTTCGCCATGATAGGAGCTTGGTGGGTGCATGCTTTGCGGAAAACCACCGTTTTTGTATTGAACCCCCAGTACACCATTGATGCCCCGCATATAAGCTTCCCTGTAGCGTTCGATTTTGGTTGCCTGATACATCCTGATCAAGTAACGGATCTCAGGGATAGTAACGCCGTTGTCAAGCGTTGCATCAGTCCTGGTTTTCTCCCTCAGCAGCTGCTGCCGAAGGGTTTCAGTCATCTGGCCTCCCATGTCAATGTTCTTAACCCAGCCGCCGCTATTCCTCTGATACAGCAACAGGTTGTTAGCCAGGCGAATTGATTCACCCGAGCCGTACCAAGTTTCCATTTGACTGTTCATTGCGCTGTGCGAGACTGTTGACTGCAGCACAGGAAAACCTGAGGTTATGACCAATACACCACTTTCCACATCCCATCCGGCTGATATGCGCAGGGCTGAAGCAATTGCTTCAGCGGGCAAGTACAAGATGTCATGAATAATCATAGGTACAGCCATCAGGGTGACACTGTTTGAGCCAACTTGCATGGTTCCGCTGCCGACCTCCAGTACACACGAACGGCTGCCTTTTGTAACGGTAATTGTGTTCAGATCATCCGACACATCCCACTCAACATCAGAGCCCAATGCTTGAACCGCTGTTTGATAAGGTATCAACAAAACTCCGTTGATCTGAAGCGGTGTAACCTCTGGATCCTCTGGAAACACAGGCCGCAATTCATCATTGAAGTACATCAGCGGGTTGTTTTCCATCAAAGAGACTCGTTGGAATATATATTTCCACTCATTGGGAATATGAGTACCCCAGCTCTTCTCGCCAACAGGTTCTCGGACAGTAACAACCACAGTCCTTGTGGCCACCGGATCCGCACCTTCTGCACTGATTTGGCAATAGTAGTAATGGGTGCCCAGTTCCAGATCTGCCGGAATGATGTAACTTGGATCAGTTGCGCTGCTGATCTCGACGCTGCCTGCACCACTGATATCGTTGGCTTTAAACCATTGGAACGCAAGGGGTGAATCGACTCCAATACCTGTCGCTGTAACGCTGATTCTGGTATTCTCATCCATCCAGTTGGATACGGCTACGAGATCTTTTGGCTCTTCATCGATGCGGATTCTTCCGATATTTGTCAATTTGCCCACACCGGTGTAGATGTTGATATTCGCGATCTGCGCAGTCCACGATGAACCTCCGCCCTTGGTAATACCGGCAACAGCCATTAAGCCAATACCATTGTCCTCACCGGGCAAATCCGTGGCGAAGGTGCGGGAGTACCCTTTATCCTCACCTTCAAGCAAGGTCAACGTTACTGCAGCTGTGTGTGAACTGTAATCAAGGATAGCTGAAACATTGATCCACTGGTTGGCAGTAAATTTCGGGTCAACGGCAGTAACAGCTATTGCTCCTTCCATGTTTGCAGCTGAAATCTGCCAGGAATCATCTTTCTCTACAAGGTTCGCGATATTTTTCTTAAAGTCGAGATATAACCCGCCATCCATACCATCTGCTGGATCAATGGACAGGATCCGGAATACATGCCGGTCATCAGACCGTCTGATATTGGTATCGATGGTTGCCCCAGTTTCAAAGAATGCCACGGCTGCTCCCCGGGTAGGTGCCCCTAAGTTAGAAGGCAGCTTTACATCGAATTCAAGTTTGTACAACCCTGCATTTTGAGCATCTTTGAGCACTCTGCCCATGGCTCGTCCTGCCGTGCTTGCTTTTCTTAAGGTAAGGGCTCTGCCAACAACCGGATCGTCACCTACAGTCTGGTTTTCCAAAGGGAACCCGTTGGTTGCGCCATACATCTCAGAAAACCAGATGTCCTCTCCGGCAAAGTCAGTACCATCTGTTCGCGTCCATTCCACGCTCGCATCTGCGGCCAGTACCTGTAAGTTAAGAAACATGAGCACAACAGTTAATGCGGCTACCAGGACGTACTTTGTTAACGAACAGGTTTTTGTTTGCATAAAAGCCCTCCTTTTCTAAATCGTCTCAACCTCTATTTACTCCCTGTATAGACACTGATATTCGCAATTTGGGTAGTCCATGTAGAACCGCCGCCTTTAGTGATACCGGCAACCGACATCAAGCCAATCCCTTTGTCCTCACCAGGCAGATCTGCGGTAAAGGTGCGGGTATAACCTTTGTCCGGCCCTTCAAGTACGGTCAATGTCACGTCTGCTTTGTGGGCGCTGTAATCCAGGACTGCTGAAACATTAATCCACAAATCAGCAGTAAACTTCGGATCAACAGTAGTAACAGCAATCGCACCTTCTAGATTGACATCAGCAACCTGCCAGGCATCATCCTTGGCGTCTGGGACGTTGGCAATATTCTTCTTGAAGTCAATGTATAATCCTCCATCAGTCCCCTCCGATGGATCGGCTGAGAAGATGCGGAAAACGTGGTTTTCATTTGCCCGCCTGAGGTTGGTAGCTACGCTGGCGCCGGTATCAAAGAAAGCTACAGCTGCGGCTCTGGTTGCTGCGCCAAGGTTCGAGGGGAGCTTCACATCGAACTCAACCTTGTACAATCCTGCATTCTGGGCACCTGTCAGATCTCTGCCCATTGCGCGCCCGGCAGTGCTGGCCTTTTGCAGGGTCAGAGCTCTGCCAACAACCGGATCCTCACCAACGCTTTGGTTCTCCAACGGGAATCCGTTGGTTGCACCAAACATCTCAGTAAACCAGATATCATCTCCGGCAAAATCAGTGCCGTCAACCTTGGTCCATGTCGTATCGGCAGCCAGTACCTGCAGCTGGAACATGAGCACAACTGCCAAAACAGTTACCATAAAGCACTTGCTTAACAAATTGATTTTTGATTTCATAGATATCCTCCTTCATAATCTTGACCCATTCTCGCCCGACTACTTGAAAATCTACTTATCTGTCTCTCTGGATTCCGGGTTCTTTATCAGCGATCGTAGGTTCTTCAATTCAGACAAAATGTCATAGCTGTCATCGTCCTGCATCTTGATAACGTACGCCAACCCAAAGAGTATCATGGCATGCGGTATCGCATCAAAGAAGAATTTTATATGGTCCAATCTTATACTCTTGATGATACCAACCAAAAGCATGATCGCCCCTACAACAGACAGCACAATGCACATAAAGAACCCTATCATGTACCAAACCTCCCTTCTACCGGCAGGGAGCACCCAAATGTACTCCAGGTTCAACCTTCCGGCTTGCTGCGATCATAAAGCCTCAAATTACCGATCGCCCCGGAGCCACCTGCGCCACCTTCCATATAGAGAGCGGCCGGAGCTGCTGTTATTCCGGTTGTACTCCATTTTTGCACCCATTTATTGTCCACCTTGACAAAGGCGGTAAAAGTGCCTTCTAACTTGTTCCATTCGAAAGCAAACTCATGCTATTTACCATTCTCATACACATCGTTGGGATTGTCATAACAACCCCCTTTTTCATTTAACATAACTATAACTAATTGTAAACGATTTGTTCCATGAAAAGCAAGGGGCAAACATAAAACCGGATTATTATTTAATCGCTGTGATCATTGGATCAAATTCAATTGGTGCCACAAATTGACTCGCGACTCTGACTGTTGGCTTAATCAGTGCATCTACAGCAGCTACATCACTTGCCTCAACTGAAGTACGGTAACAGTCAAACAGTTTAGCCGCGGCCAATCCGCCGCTGTAGGTAGGCCTCACCTCTGTAAATCCGATCCCCTGCAGCCATTCTAGATAAGTCTTCCCTGAAGGATGAACTGTTTTTAGCTTGCTTACATCTGTAATTTGGGATTTGATCTCATTCAAGAATTCTGGTGAAATGTCCACAAAGGATAGGTCGGTAAAAGCTTTTTTCGGCATGGATACCGTTATACCGTACTGGATCGCATACTCTTCCTCAATACGTCTGTCAAATAAAATCAGGCGGCTGTTTCCATCTTTCAAACCTGCAACCCATAACTCTTTCTCATAGCCGCCTTTATAGCTGTTCAATGACTCATAAAAGATTCTCAACCTTCCGCCAGGTTTAAGTACTCGATAGAGTTCATTTAGAGTCTGTTTAGGATCGGGAGATTGCTCAACCGAAGATGCAGCAGTTATAGCATCAAAACTGTTATCGTCAAAAGGCAGTCTTTCCCCAGCCGGGTAATACCTAAATTCTGCGTTTTTGATTCCCAGTCTTTTCGCATTTGCAGAACATGTTTCGACCCGCTTGGGCGATGCATCCAACCCTACTACTTCTTTGACAAACGGAGCAAGCAATAACGATGGCCAGCCGTCACCCGGGCCAAAATCCAGCAGTTTCTTACCTTCGGCGTTTGTTGTGTACAAAAAGTCCCACATGCATCCGCGATCGCTCCAGTGCCACCGCTTTGTACCATCAAACGGCTGATAAATTACGGGGAGCGAGAAACCCGATTGGGATTCCATATCTTCATAGATAAACATGTCTGATGTACAGAACTGCGGCTTAAATTCCGCTTCAATCCAAGCAAAGATGTCATCCACTGCAAACCCTCCTAGTTCCAAATTTCAACGTAACATAAGCTTTCTCCATATATTCGGGCTGGACCGGCAGAGTCCTCGTTGAAACTGCCCAAAAATGTCGTAACTTCATTACAATAATGGTATAATATAATGTATAAAAGCTGGCCTTTCCTACCATCTAAAATTCGGGGAAAGAAGGTTGTGTATTCAATGCGTTATGATTCAAAAACAAATTCTGCCTCAGGTGATGCCATAGCTGCACCGGCAATGCGTTTCCAGCGCACACTTGAACCGGGGAACTACCAGGTAAAGATCACGTTTAGCGTTCCCATTCCCAATAGCCTGACTATAGGAGTGGAAAATGTACCTACACAGCGGTTTCGTTCAACTGAAAAATATGACAACCACATCATCAAAGGTACTATCACCCAAGGCGCCAGTGGAGAAATCGTATTCGATGTGGCCGTGATCGATGGCGTTTTTGATTTAGAATTTATCGGCGATACGCGCGGCGGCGTTCAATTCGAAACCTTTGCCAACAATATCGAAATCAGCAGGCTCCCTGCAAAAACACGTAGCCCCAAACCTACTGTTTATATCATGGGAGATTCCACCGTAGCCAGCTATGCCGCCACTGATATCATGGCTGGATGGGGGCAAAAGCTCGGCAAGTTGTTAGGTTCCCATATCAACGTCGACAACAGGGCCATCGGCGGCCGAAGCACGAGAAGCTTTTACCGGGAAGGCAGGCTGGAAGAAGTCCTGCTCAGCTTGAAGCCTGGTGATCTTGCCCTGGTTCAATTCGGGCATAATGACGGTTCCCACAATAAAGATGAGCGTTATGTTTCCAATCAGGATTATGAAATGCTCCTTACCGATTACTATATCAAGGGCGTCAAGCAAAGAGGAGGCATCCCAGTAATCGTTACCCCAGTGCCGAGGCACGGCTTTCGTTCCGCAACCACCCACGACTCATACGTGGCAAGTGCAAAAAAAGCAGCCAGGCTTGGCGGAGCTTTTTTGATCGATGCCCATAACCTTGCCCTTTCCCATTACAACAGCCTTCCGGGAACAGAAACAGAAAAGCAGGTTGTGCTGGATAGTTACTACATTCTCGACAAAAAGGGCGGCAGCGACCACACGCACTTCACAAAGGCAGGTGCGGCCAAAATGGCCGAGATTATCTATTCAGAATTGGCAAGGCTAAAGTTAGTTTAACCGCCTGCGAAACGATAGACAACATAGCAAAAAAGCCGCTGGCAAAGTTCATGCCAACGGCTCTCTTTCTGTGATTTTGCTGCACCAGTAACGTTCTTAGAGTACATATCCTTCCAGCGCTTCCAAATCTTTGATAACAATCACTTTGTTGCCCACAAGCTCGATGAATCCCAGTTCTTTGAACTCGCCTAGTTTGCGCGTTATCGTCTCCCGCCTCAGCCCTGAATAATTGCCCAGTTCTCCCCTGTTCATCGACAGTTCGAGCCTGATACCTTCTTCTGTCTCTACACCAATCAACTTAACCAGCTTTAGCAACAACGCTGCTGTCTTCATCGATGCATTGCTGGTAGCGAGCCTTTGGATCAGTTCCTCCGCCCAGCGGATTCTCTCAAAACTTTTGGCCAAAACACTTCTCAAAACTGCCGGCGAATGATAGAAGAACTTGTCAAAGATTGCCTTAGGGATAGCCACAACCTTGCAGTCCGTCAAGGCCTGGCCAATGTACCGATAGGGCGTTGCAACCAGCAGGTTCAATCCCCCAACAAAGTCGCCATCGCGGTAAATGTAGAAAATCTGCTCTTCTCCGTCAATGGTGTTGTAAAAGATCTTCATCTGGCCTTTGTAAATCAGATACATAAAGTCCGGCGGATCTCCGGTCCTAAAGATGAATTCACCCGCTTTGATGTTGAGAAGGATTACTCCATTTAGCACTTCATCCAAATCAGTTTCGTCCACATCACTTAACAACGGCAGCTTCCTCAGGTTGGCGAACACATCTGTTCTTTCTTCCTTGGAAGCTATTTCCTTATCCCTAAACAGCTTCAGTTTCTCTTGTTTCCGGAGCTCATTGGCTTTTCGCTCCTGATGCAGGCTCTCCGAAAAGAGCTTGTTAGCCACAACCTCAAATTCTTTGGCTTTATCCTTATTCATAGGTTCTACTCCTTCTAATCGATAGGGTATCCCCAGTTGACTATACTTTTGGACTCCTGATGTGTGGTATGGCAGGATCTCAATCCGGTCAACCCGATGGCTGACAGGTTTAATGATCTCTACTAACCGCCTCATCGATTCCTCGTTATCCGTCTGGCCTGGAACCATTACATGGCGGATCCAAATCTGCCCGTTGAACCCCCAAAGATCCAGGTTGGCAATGAAGTTCACATAGCTGTCGAAACCATCGATGGTTGTCAGGTTGCGAAAGGATTCCCGGTCAAAAGCCTTGACATCAAGAATCAACGTATCCACCAGAGGAAGAATTTTGGAATAGAACACCGGATTGCCAAACCCAGACGTGTCTACACACGTATTATAACCTTCATGCTTAAGCAGTTTCAAGCATTCATAAACAAACTCACCCTGCAGCAGCGGCTCTCCTCCCGAGAAGGTGACGCCGCCTTCCTCGCCATAATACGGCCTGTACCGATTGGCAATCTCCAAGATTCGTTGAGGGGTTACTTCCTGACCTCCCACCCTCTTCAAGGTATCCGGATTATGGCAATATGCGCACCGCAAAGGACAGCCCTGGAGAAAGAATACCGTCCGAGTCCCCGGCCCATCCACTAAGCCCATAGTTTCAATTGAGTGCAGGAAGCCTTTCATAACCTCCCTCCTTTCTCTCGCTTAAGGCACGCTAAACAAATTCATGGAAAGTCCTGTTGATCACATCCAGCTGATGCTCCCGATCCAGTTGATTGAACCTTACTGCATAGCCAGATACACGAATAGTCAGATTCGGGTATTTATCAGGGTTTTCCATAGCATCTAGCAAAAGCTCCTTATCCAAAACATTGACATTGAGATGAAATGCACCTTGGTTGAAATAGCCGTCTAGGATGTTGGTCAGATTAGTTACCCGTTCTTCAAGGTTCTTGCCCAAAGCGGATGGTATAATCGAAAATGTATTGGAAATTCCATCCTGGTTGACACCCTTGTACGGCAGCTTCGCCACAGAATTCAACGAAGCCAGCGCCCCTGATTGATCTGCTCCATTCATTGGATTTGCTCCTGGAGCAAAAGGTTCGCCTTTCTTGCGCCCGTCAGGAGTGGTACCGGTCTTCTTGCCGTAGACCACATTTGACGTGATGGTCAAAAGCGACAAGGTGTGTTCAGCACCCCGGTACGCCGGCGTTCTCTTCAGGGCTTCAATAAAGTATTTGCATACCATGATGGCCAGATCATCAGCACGATCGTCGTCGTTTCCATATCTTGGGAAACTACCCTCTATTTTGAAGTCGACAGCGATACCCGCTTCATTTCTAATCGGCTTCACTTTCGCATATTTGATGGCTGACAAAGAATCGGCAACAATGGAAAGCCCTGCCACACCAAAGGCAATGTAGCGGTGAACATAAGGATCGTGCAGTGCCATTTGGGCTGCTTCGTAAGCATACTTGTCATGCATATAATGGATCGTGTTCATAGTATTCACATATAGGTTGGCCAGTTTATCCATTACCTTTTTGAAAGATCCCAGAACTGTGTCGTAATCCAGGATCTCCTGGGTATTTGGTTCAATCCCGGAGATCACGGTCACATACTCACCGGTATTCTTGTCTGTGTACAACTCGTCGACTCCACCATTGATGGCATAGAGCAGCGCTTTGGCAAGATTTGCCCTGGCGCCGAAAAATTGCATCTCCTTGCCAACTCTCATAGCTGATACGCAGCAGGCAATGGCATAGTCATCACCATAGACCGGCCGCATCAGATCATCATTCTCATATTGGATCGATGCTGTCTTGATACTCATATATGCGCAGTATTCTTTAAAAGGCCTGGGCAGTTTATCCGACCACAACACCGTCATGTTCGGCTCAGGAGCTGTGCCGAGATTGTTCAAGGTGTGTAAAAACCGGTACGCTGTTTTGGTGACCAAATGCCGGCCGTCTTGGCCGACACCGCCGATGGATTCCGTAACCCAGGTTGGGTCTCCGGCAAAGAGCTGATCGTATTCTGGTGTCCGCAGGTGCCTTACCAGACGCAGTTTGATCACCAGTTGATCAATGAGCTCCTGGGCAGTCTCTTCATCAATGAGACCTTGTTCTAGATCCCTCTGAATATAGATATCCAAAAATGCCGTATTTCTGCCGAAGCTCATGGCAGCCCCATTGTTTTCCTTAACTGCAGCAAGATAGGCAAAATACAGCCACTGTACAGCCTCGCGGGCATTTCTGGCAGGCCTGCCGATATTATAACCGTATTTTGCCGCCATGGATTTGATCTGATCTAGTGCCTTAATCTGTTCCGTAAATTCCTCTCTCTGCCGGATTGTTTCTTCAGCAGCAGGCCCTTCATGATTGGCTTTGTCTTTGATCCGCATTTCCTTGAGATAATCAATTCCGTACAGAGGAACACGGCGGTAATCTCCGATGATTCTACCTCTGCCGTAGGCATCAGGCAGTCCCGTCAGCAGCCCAGCCGAACGGGCAGTGCGCATTTCTTGCGTATAGGCATCAAACACACCCTGATTATGGGTTTTCCTGTATTCGTTAAACCGCGCTTCCAGTTCAGGATCCATTTCCAGCCCGTATGACTCCAGAGCCTTTTTTACCATCCTAAACCCACCGTATGGGTTCATAATCCGCTTTAACGGCGCATCAGTCTGCAAACCCACAATTACCTCTTCTTCTTGATCAATGTATCCCGGCGGGAAGTTGTCAATACCACTGAAGCGCTCCAGATCAACACTGATTGTTTTGCTGCGCACTTCATTTTGAATCAACTGATCAACTCTTTTCCAAAGTTTGGCAGTCCGCTCGCTTGGCCCTTCCAGAAAGCTCTCGTCACCATGGTAAGGTTCGTAGTTCTTCTGGATAAAGTCTCGGACATCAATTTCCTCAGACCAATTGCCTGCCTTAAATCCCTGCCATGCCTTGGCCATGTCCTCTCGGTTGAACAGGTTTTCCCGCATAGTGCATCACCCTCCATTTATGATCAATAGTAGTATTCCCAACCACTCTTAATATTGAGATCTATTGCCAACTACATTATAGCTGCAATACCAGAATAATGCTGTGACCCTAATCACTTTTCCGGTTTAAGATTTGGTTAAAAAATAAATAATCCCACCTTCTATTACTAGAAGATGAGATCTTAGAAACTTAGCTCCTGTTTGCGCAGATTTACTCAGGCAAAATCGCTTTTTCCTGGCGATTCGACAGCCTTGCTGGTTAACTGGCCAGATATTACCGCTTTGATACATTCTCTGGTCCATTCCAGAACTGGACTTGGCAAACCCTGGCCGATCACATGTGTCCGGGAATCAGTTTCCAGAATCAAGCCTTCTTGTTCACTTTTCACTCTACGCCCTACAACAACCGACTCCAC
>DUVS01000048.1 GCA_012840925.1 Bacillota bacterium | reverse complement strand
TTTGTTTTGACCTGCAAGGTAATAGGTAATTGCTGCTGTGGTAGTAGTCTTGCCGTGGTCAACGTGACCAATGGTTCCCACGTTTACGTGTGGTTTAGTTCTTTCAAACTTTTGCTTTGCCATTATTCTCCCCCTCAAATCTAAAGGTTTTTGGTTAATGTCTCACCAATACTGGTGGGTACTGGTTCATAATGTGAGAAATTCATGCTGTGTGTAGCCCTACCCTGGGTAGCACTACGCAAATCTGTGGCATAGCCAAACATCTCAGACAATGGTACATACGAACGGACAATCTGGGCATTTCCTCTTGCTTCCATACCCTCGATGCGGCCCCGGCGGGCATTTAAATCACCAATCACATCACCAAGGTATTCCTCTGGAGTAGTGATCTCGACCTTCATAATTGGTTCCAACAAAACGGGTTCTGCCTTGCGGGCACCCTCCTTAAAGCCAATCGATCCTGCCACCTTAAATGCCATTTCTGACGAATCCACTTCATGATAAGAACCATCAATCAGTGTAACACGGACATCCACCATCGGATAACCGGCGATCACGCCGCCCAGCATTGCTTCTTTTACACCGTCCTCAACTGCAGGAATGTACTCTTTAGGTACGACGCCTCCAACAATCTTGTTGACGAATTCGAAACCAGAGCCTTGCTCCAGCGGTTCCAATTCCAGCACCACATGTCCGTATTGACCGCGTCCACCGCTCTGACGGATGAACTTGCCTTCGGACTTGACTGGTTTCGAAATTGTTTCCCTGTAAGCAACCTGTGGTTTGCCAATATTCGCTTCCACCCTGAATTCCCGCAGCAACCGGTCAACAATTATCTCCAGATGCAGTTCTCCCATGCCGGAGATGATGGTTTGACCGGTTTCCTCATCAGTGTGAACACGGAACGTCGGGTCTTCTTCGGCCAATTTCTGCAGCGCAATGCCTAGCTTATCCTGGTCAGCCTTGGTCTTAGGTTCAACTGCCTGGTTGATCACCGGTTCCGGAAAATCAACTTGTTCGAGAACGATTGGTTTATCTTCAGTACACAAGGTGTCTCCGGTGGCGGCATCCTTCAAGCCGACAATGGCGACAATATCACCGGAATAACATTCTTTGACTTCTTCGCGATGATTGGCATGCATCCTCAAAATGCGGCCAACCCGCTCCATCCTTCCTTTGGAAGCATTGTAGACATAGCTGCCAGCTTTTATCGTTCCTGAGTAGACCCTTACATAAACCAGCTTTCCTACATACGGATCACTCATGACCTTGAAGGCCAAAGCCGCCAACGGGCTGTTATCCTCCAAATTGCGCTCCTCTTCAGTGTCGGTGTTCAAATTAATGCCAACAACCGGTGGCAGATCGTTAGGCGATGGCAAATAATCCACAATTGCATCCAGAAGCAACTGTACACCTTTGTTCTTAAATGACGAGCCACATAAAACCGGGATGACTTTTACCGCAAGAACACCGCGGCGAATGGCTTGTTTGAGCTCAACGATGCTGATTTCTTCACCCTCGATGTATTTCTGCATCAGTTCCTCGTCAATCTCGGCAATTGCTTCAATTAAACGTTCGCGAGCTGCAGCTGCGATTTCCACCAGGTCTTCAGGAATATCCGCCTCTTCATCTTTAGTACCCAAATCGTCAGTGTATATATGGGCTTTCATGGTAATCAGGTCTACCATTCCACGGAATGAATCTTCTACACCAATAGGCCACTGAATTGGAACGGCGTTGGCGCCCAGCCTCTCCCTCATCATCTCAACTACTCGTTGGAAATCGCCGCCTACACGGTCCATCTTGTTAACATATGCAATCCGCGGAACGTTGTACTTATCTGCCTGACGCCACACAGTTTCTGATTGAGGTTCTACTCCACCTACACTACAGAACACCGCAACCGCGCCATCAAGAACTCTCAAAGAACGTTCTACTTCTACAGTGAAGTCCACGTGCCCGGGCGTATCGATAATGTTAATACAGTGATCCCGCCAAAAGGTAGTAGTGGCGGCTGAAGTGATGGTAATGCCCCGTTCACGCTCCTGCACCATCCAATCCATGGTGGCAGCACCATCGTGTACTTCACCGATCTTGTGAACCTTCCCGGTGTAAAAGAGGATTCTTTCAGTGGTTGTAGTCTTTCCTGCGTCGATGTGTGCCATGATCCCAATATTACGTGTGTTTTCTATCCTGTAATCTCTACCCACTTCATTTCCCCCCTTTAGCCGAGTCTGAGTTACCACCGGTAATGGGCAAAGGCTTTGTTAGCTTCTGCCATCCGGTGAGTATCTTCTCGCTTCTTAACTGAAGAACCCTGGTTGTTTGCTGCGTCCAAAATCTCGGCAGCCAGCCTGTCAACCATGGTGTATTCGCCACGATCACGGGCATACCCAACTAACCAACGGATAGCCAACGCAACCCGGCGTTCAGGACGTACCTCAACAGGCACCTGATAAGTGGCACCTCCGACCCGGCGTGGTTTTACTTCCAAAACAGGCATTACATTTTCCATGGCCTGATCAAGAACCTCTAATGCATCTTTTCCGGTTTTTTCCTTGACCCGTTCCAAGGCCTGATACATGATTGACTCTGCCAATGCCCGTTTGCCATCCAGCATAATTACATTGATAAACTTGGAGACCAGTTTGCTGCTATAAACCGGGTCCGGTAATACATCTCTTTTCGGAACAGTTCCTCTTCTTGGCATAGATCCTATTTCACCCCTTTACTCTGGTGATCAACCAACATCAAGTTTATTCTTTCGGACGTTTTGTACCATATTTGGAACGCCCTTGACGTCGATCTTCCACTCCTGAAGCATCCAATGTGCCGCGGATGATATGATAACGGACTCCAGGCAAGTCTTTTACTCTTCCGCCGCGAATCAAAACAACACTGTGCTCTTGCAGATTATGACCCTCTCCGGGAATATAGCAAGTGACTTCCATGCCATTGGTTAACCTTACCCTGGCAATCTTACGCAGAGCAGAATTGGGTTTCTTCGGTGAAGTAGCCGAAACTCTGGTACAAACACCGCGTTTTTGCGGAGAGTTTGCTCCATATTCAACAGTACCTTTAAGTGTATTCTGTGTATAACGTAAAGCTGGTGCTACACTCTTTGCTTTTTGGCTGTAACGGCCCTTTCTGATTAACTGGTTGATTGTTGGCACAACTATAACCTCCCTTCACTAAAACTTACTCCTTGAGCACACATGCAACAGCTGCTCCTACATCAATCCCACACGCACGCCCTAATTCTGCCATTGTATCGACATCCACAATCGCGACTCCCAATCGTGCACAGCTTTCTCTGACAGGATTGGTTACTTCAGTGTCTGCATCTTTTGCGATATAGACGAGTTCAGCTCTGCCAGCTTCCAATGCTTTTAAGGTTTGTTTCGTTCCCACAATCTTGTGAGCGCGCATTAGTTTAGCAGGCATTACAGTCTCTCCTTTTCCCCAGACCTTTACTGAAACATCCCGCAGGATGGTCATCCTGCGGGCTCACACTTCGATATTCTATCACCAGTTGGTTATCTTGTCAATACAGATCAGTGACTTTCCTCACTTGATCACAGGATTCTCGCTCAGTTCCACAGCAGAAGCCTGGCTCGGCTCGTTGTCATCCTTGCCGTGGGCCTCATTGACATCAGTCTCGTTGGCTTGCTCGCTGATATCCCCACTGATTTCCCCATCGCTCTTGTCACTTAGCTGCTGATCCCCACTGGTATCCACCTGGTCTCCAACTTCAACAGCATCCTCGGCTCCGGTTTGATCTTCAGCCGCAATTTGGATGTTGCTGTAACGGGACATTCCGGTTCCGGCAGGAATCAGCTTGCCGATAATCACGTTTTCTTTCAAGCCCAGCAACCGATCAGTCCTACCTTTGATCGAAGCGTCCGTTAGCACCCGGGTAGTCTCCTGGAATGACGCTGCCGATAAGAAGCTATCGGTCGCCAACGCTGCTTTGGTGATACCCAAAAGCGCAGGTTTGGCTGTGGCGGGTTCACCACCGTTCGCTACCACACTAGCGTTTTCCTCGTCGAAGTCAAAGGTATCCACCAGACTGCCCGGTAGCATCCGGGTGTCACCGCTGTTTTCAATTTTGACCTTGCGCAGCATCTGGCGGACGATAACTTCAATGTGCTTATCATTAATGAATACACCTTGTGAGCGGTAAACTTCCTGTACTTCCTGAACCAGATACTGCTGTACTCCGGCGACTCCTTTAACCGCCAATATGTCATGGGGGTTCACTGAACCTTCAGTCAAGCGGTCTCCCGCTTCCACTTGCGAGCCATCTCTGACCCGCAGGCGTGCCCCGTAAGGAATATTGTAAGTCTTGGAATCTTCATCGTTGGTGACGATAACTTTGCGGCTGCCTTTGCTCTCGACAACCTCCACTGTACCGTCAATTTCCGAAATGACCGCCTGGCCTTTTGGTTTGCGTGCTTCAAACAACTCCTCCACCCGGGGCAAACCGGCCGTAATATCATCACCGGCAACTCCACCGGTATGGAAAGTCCTCATGGTTAGCTGCGTACCAGGCTCGCCAATTGATTGAGCAGCGATAATTCCTACTGCTTCACCAACATCCACCATATCACCTGTGGCCAGATTGCGTCCGTAGCACTGGACACAAACACCATACCGGGTACGGCATCGCAGTACGGAGCGGATTTTCACCTTTTCGATTCCCGCTGCCTCAATGGCTTTTGCCTGGCGATCAGTGATCATTTCATTAGTGTGGACAATCACTGCATCGGTCTTGGGAT
Organism: Bacillota bacterium; assembly: GCA_012840925.1. Lineage (GTDB taxonomy): Bacteria > Bacillota > Limnochordia > Darwinibacteriales > DTU012 > DTU012. Next base: position 10,194 of record DUVS01000048.1, on the reverse strand, counting down.
CAACGATATCCTCCAAAGCAACCCTGCCGGCAATCCGCTCGCTCAGGGATTCAATAACGTCTTCAATATCTCCGGAGATTTCTTTAATGGCACCGATATAGATCCCCTCATCGGTTCCGCAATCGTGCTCCCGGACGATCACATCCTGGCTCACATCAACCAGGCGCCGTGTCAGGTAACCCGAGTCTGCGGTGCGCAGAGCAGTGTCAGCCAAGCCTTTACGGGTACCATGGCTGGAAATGAAGTACTCAAGTACTGTCAACCCTTCCCGGAAATTGGCTTTAATGGGAATCTCGATCGTTTTTCCGGTAGGATCTGCCACCAATCCCCGCATGCCCGCCAGCTGGCTGATTTGTGATGTATTACCACGGGCGCCAGAGACAGCCATCATATAGACTGGATTAAACTTGCTGAAGTTATCCAGCATGGCCTGGGTGACTTCTTCTTTAGTCCGGGTCCAAATATCACAGATCCGCTGATAACGTTCTTCAGCAGTGAGCAAGCCTCTCCGGTGTTGAACTTCTATTGTATCTACTTCTTTCTCAGCCTGGGCTACTAACTCATGTTTGGCTGGCGGAACCACAATATCTTCGACAGAAACAGTGGTTCCTGACTTGGTGCTGTAGTGATAACCCAAGGCTTTGATTTGGTCTAAAATCTCAGCGCATTGATCCAGATCAACAGTGTTGTACAAGTCTTCCACGATAGCGCCTAATCTGGTCTTATCCACTTCGGTATCATAGTATTCCATACCCTCAGGCAAAATAGAATTAAAAATCAATCTGCCAAGAGTGGTATTAATCCGTTTGTCCTTGTACCTGACCAAAATCCGGGCATGCAAATCAATCTGCCGATTGTAATAGGCCATTTCAGCTTCCTCAGCCGAACCGAAATACAGCCCTTCACCCTGAGCACCCGGTTTTTCCAAGGTCAGGTAGTAAATGCCGATAACCATGTCCTGGGTCGGTGTGACAATGGGACGGCCGCTGGAAGGTACCAAAATGTTGTTGGTTGACAGCATCAGCAGCCGTGCTTCAGCCTGCGCTTCAGCAGACAACGGCACATGCACTGCCATTTGGTCGCCGTCAAAATCCGCATTATAGGCAGTACAGACCAATGGATGAATTTGAATGGCCCGGCCTTCCACCAAGACCGGTTCGAATGCTTGAATCCCTAAACGGTGCAGAGTGGGAGCTCTGTTGAGTAGTACGGGATGCTCCTTGATCACATCTTCAACAACGTCCCATACCTCCGGCCTGGACCGTTCTACCATCCGCTTGGCACTCTTGATGTTATGGGCCAATCCCCTTTCAACAAGTTCTTTCATGACAAAAGGCTTGAACAGTTCCAAAGCCATTTCCTTTGGCAAACCACATTGATGCATCTTCAAATGCGGGCCGACAACAATGACCGACCGGCCGGAATAATCCACCCGCTTGCCTAACAGGTTCTGACGGAAACGGCCTTGTTTGCCTTTAAGCATGTCGCTTAGAGATTTCAACGGGCGGTTACCGGGTCCGGTGACAGGCCTGCCGCGGCGGCCGTTATCAATCAAAGCATCGACCGCTTCCTGGAGCATCCTTTTTTCGTTGCGGACAATTATATCAGGGGCCCCAAGCTCCAACAGCCGTTTTAACCGGTTGTTGCGATTGATTACTCTCCGGTATAAGTCGTTAAGATCCGATGTGGCGAACCGGCCACCATCAAGCTGCACCATCGGCCGCAATTCAGGCGGAATAACCGGTATGACTTCCAGAATCATCCACTCAGGCCGGTTTCCTGAGGACCTGAACGCCTCCACCACTTCCAGCCTGCGTACAGCTCGAATGCGGCGCTGTCCGGTTGTGTCCCTGATTTCTGACCGCAGTTCTTCGCTGAGTTTTTCAAGATCAATCTCTTCCAACAGCCGCTTGATGGCTTCAGCACCCATACTGGCAACAAAACGGTTCCCGTACTTCTCCCGATATTCCCGATACTCACCGTCGCTGAGCAGCTGCTGCCTGGCAAGCGGTGTTTCACCGGGATCAAGGACCACATATGAAGCAAAGTATAAGATCTTTTCCAAAGTACGGGGCGACATGTCAAGAATCAAGCCCATCCGGCTGGGAATACCTTTAAAGAACCAAATATGGGATACGGGTGCTGCCAGTTCAATATGCCCCATTCTTTCTCTACGGACTTTGGCGCGGGTCACCTCTACACCGCAGCGATCGCAGACGATACCTTTGTACCTGACCCGCTTATACTTGCCGCAGTGACATTCCCAATCGCGGGTCGGCCCAAAAATCTTTTCACAAAACAGTCCTTCCCGCTCCGGTTTCAGAGTGCGATAGTTGATCGTCTCTGGCTTCTTTACCTCTCCACTGGACCAAGCCCGAATCTGTTCAGGCGACGCTAAACCAATGCGAATCCGATCAAAATTGTTGACATCCAGCAAGGGCTGTCCCTCCTTTTTGTCCTGCAACCAACTTACACCATCTTAGAAATCATCGCTATCGTTGTCATCATCATCGTTAAATTCATCAAAACCGTCCATGTCGTCCAGATCCGAGTCTAAATCAATGTCAAGGCTTTCCTCGTCCAGATCTGCATCATCCACATCAGCGAGTGCATCCTCGGCTTCTTCATCATCAAGCTCAATGTCCTCGATCTCCATCTCATCGATCTCCTCTTCGCTCTCGTCAAGATCGAGGCCCTGGTCCTGCTCAGATTCCAGATCATCCGTCTCTTCTGTTTCTCTTCGGGATTTCTTAGGCCGGATCGGCGGTTCATCTGCTTGAACACTTAAGCCAAGCTCTTTTGCCATTTCACTGATGTCTTCTTCTGCTTCCTTGATCTCAATCTCCTGTTCTTCCTCACTGAGTACTCTCACATCCAGGCACAAGCTTTGCAGTTCCTTGATCAGAACCTTAAAGGATTCGGGAACGCCTGGTTCTGGAATATTCTCGCCTTTAACTATGGCCTCATAAGTCTTGACTCTACCGACAACATCATCTGACTTGACCGTCAAGATCTCCTGCAGGGTATAGGCTGACCCGTAAGCCTCCAAAGCCCAGACTTCCATTTCACCAAACCGCTGGCCGCCAAATTGAGCTTTTCCACCTAACGGCTGCTGGGTTACGAGTGAATAAGGCCCGGTGGAGCGAGCATGAATCTTGTCGTCAACCAGGTGGGCCAGTTTGATCATGTAAATGACTCCAACTGTTACCGGATTATCAAACGGATCGCCGGTACGGCCGTCATAAAGAATAGTCTTGCCATTCCGTGACATACCTGCTTTTTCCATCGTATCCATGACTTCAATTTCAGTAGCACCGTCAAATACGGGAGTGGCAACATGAATTCCCAGATACTTGGCGGCCATGCCTAAGTGTGTCTCGAGAACCTGGCCAATGTTCATCCGTGATGGTACTCCCAAAGGATTCAAGACAATCTGAACCGGAGTGCCGTCAGGTAAGAAGGGCATATCCTCCCTGGGCAGGATCCTGGAAATGACACCCTTGTTTCCATGGCGCCCTGCCATCTTGTCACCAATGGAGATCTTACGTTTCTGGGCAACATAAACCCGAACCAGCCGGTTCACACCAGGAGAAAGCTCGTCGCCGTTATCTCTGGAGAACACCTTGACATCGACAACAATGCCGCCTTCGCCGTGGGGAACCCGCAAGGAGGTATCCCGCACCTCACGGGCCTTCTCACCGAAAATAGCCCGGAGCAAACGTTCTTCTGCGGTCAGTTCAGTTTCACCTTTGGGGGTCACCTTTCCAACCAGGATATCCCCGGGCTTGACTTCGGCTCCAATCCGGATAATGCCCCGTTCATCCAAATCCTTAAGGCTGTCTTCGCCCACATTGGGAATATCACGGGTGATTTCTTCTGGGCCTAGTTTGGTGTCCCGGGCCTGTGCTTCGTATTCTTCAATATGAATTGAGGAAAAGATGTCATCCCTCACCAATTCTTCACTAATCAAAATGGCATCTTCGAAGTTAAACCCTTCCCAAGGCATGAATGCCACCACGATGTTGCGGCCCAAAGCCAGTTCGCCTTGATCAGTTGAAGGGCCGTCCGCCAGTACAGAATTGGCCTCAACACGCTGACCCGCTGTGACAATGGGCTTCTGATTAATACAAGTCCCTTGGTTGGAACGTTCAAACTTGCGCAGCTTGTAGGTGTAGAGCTTCCCATTATCGCCGCGGACATCAATTCGCGATCCTGATACATATTCAACTATGCCTGGCACCTTGCTGAGCACCAGAGCGCCGGAGTCAACCGCTGCTTTATACTCCATTCCGGTTCCCACCAGTGGAGCTTCTGATTGCAGTAAAGGCACTGCCTGTCGCTGCATGTTAGCTCCCATCAAAGCCCGGGCTGCATCATCGTTTTCCAAAAAGGGGATTAGTGCCGTGGCGATACTGACAATCTGCTTGGGCGAGACGTCTACATAGTCTACCATGGTAGCCGGCACAATCCTGATCTCTTCCCGTTCCCGGACAGTTACCCGCTCATTGATGAAATGGCCTTTTTCATCAGTTGGTTCGTTGGCTTGGGCAATGATGTAGTTGTCTTCTTCATCAGCAGTTAAATAGGTTATTTCATCGACGACTTTCCCGTCCTCTACCCGCCGATAGGGAGTTTCTATAAAACCGTACTCATTAATTCTGGCATAGGTACATAATGATCCAATCAGGCCGATGTTGGGGCCTTCTGGCGTTTCAATGGGACACATTCTGCCATAGTGGGAGTGGTGGACGTCACGGACTTCAAAACCAGCCCGTTCCCGGGATAAGCCTCCAGGCCCCAAAGCACTTAAGCGCCTTTTATGCGTCAGTTCTGCCAAAGGATTGGTTTGATCCATGAACTGGGACAGCTGACTCGAACCAAAGAACTCCTTGATCGCCGCAACTACAGGGCGGATATTAATCAACGCCTGAGGTGTGATAATATCCACGTCCTGGATAGTCATCCGCTCTCGGACTACCCTTTCCATACGGCTGAGCCCGATGCGAAATTGATTCTGCAGAAGTTCACCCACGGATTTCAAGCGGCGGTTGCCCAAATGATCGATATCATCAGTAAAACCGATCCCATATGGCAGATTAACCAGATAGTTAATTGTAGCGAGAATATCATCTTTAAGGATCGTTTTCTCACTTTCATCTGGCTGGCTATTGCTGAATACTTTAAGCTCATCGCCTTCCTTCGTCTTGAACACAACCGATTGGACATTGGCTTTATGAATTACAGCAGCCAGTTTCCGATCAAGTTTGACGTTGGCTTCTGCTAAAATCTCCCCGGTCTCGGGATCAACTACGGGTTCGGCTGTGGTTCGGTTGGTCAGGCGTTCGGTAAGCCTCAGTTTCTTATTTATTTTATACCGCCCTACCCCACCCAAATCATAGCGCTTCGGTTCATAAAAGAGTGTTTCGAACAGACTCCTGGCGCTTTCTTCGGTAGGTGGCTCACCGGGGCGCAGTCGCTTATAAATTTCAATCAGCGCTTCCGCTTCCGATTCGGTATTATCCCGCTCCAAAGTCGCCTTGATCGCTTCCGCACCATGGTAGAGGTCGAGGATCTTGGCATTGGTCCCCACACCCAAAGCGCGGATCAATACCGTGGCTGGAATTTTACGAGTCCTGTCAATCCGAACAGTGATCACATTGTTGGAATCCATCTCAAATTCCAACCAAGCACCACGGTTCGGGATAATGCTTGCGGTGTATAAAGGTTTTCCTGATGTATCGGCAGTAAAATCGAAGTAAACACCTGGTGAACGCACTAATTGGCTGACTACAACACGCTCTGCCCCGTTAATAATGAAGGTGCCGGTCTCAGTCATTAATGGGAAGTCTCCCATAAAGACTTCCTGTTCCTTTACTTCCCCTGTTTCCTTATTAATTAGGCGCACTCTCACTTTTAGTGGTGCAGCATAGGTAACATCCCGCTCTTTGCATTGATCCACATCCCACTTGGGCTCACCTAGGGTGTAGTCGAGAAACTCCAGCACCAGATTTCCAGTAAAGTCCTGGATAGGCGAGATGTCACGAAACATTTCCAGCAGGCCTTCTTTAAGAAACCAATCAAACGACTTCCGTTGGATCTCAATCAGGTTGGGCACTTCCATGACTTCTTTGAGCTTGCCATAACTGACACGTTGTCTAAGACCTTGTTGAACGGCGACTGCCAATGGCTTTCACCTCTCCTTTTGGTTTACTACCAAGCATGATTAAAAGCAAGGGACTTTCCCTCGCTTGCTGTTCCAAGGATACTGATTTATTCTTCGTATTTGCAGAAAAAATTATGCATCATTTTCCTCCAAAAAATATTCCCATGTGGCAGGAATAACGTGGAAGTATGTTGTATTAAATATGTAGAAAGCGATAATACCCCACCATAATATCAATACTAAGTTATCATAACACGATGCTTGTTCGTTGTCAAGCAGTATTTTTGGTGTCCTCAATTCTGTATATAAAAAACGTCTTCTTAAGCTGCGTTAAGAAGACGTTTTTGTTTCTTTTCGCCACTACTTAAGTTCGACAGTGGCTCCAGCTTCTTCGAGCTTGGCTTTGATCGCTTCAGCCTCGTCTTTGCTGACTCCTTCTTTAATTGGTTTCGGAGCGCTGTCAACCAAATCCTTGGCTTCTTTCAGGCCGAGGTTGGTCAGCTCACGGACAACCTTGATAACACCAATCTTCTTTTCTCCGGCAGATGTGAGGACAACATCAAATTCAGTTTTTTCCTCAGCAGCTTCTGCAGCAGCGCCGCCGCCAACTGGCATCGCCATGGCTACTGGTGCAGCGGCAGATACGCCAAACTTCTCCTCCAATGCCTTTACCAACTCTGCAAGTTCCAAAACAGTCATGTTTTCTATGGCTTGCATAATTTCTTCTTTAGTCATCAGTCTGTTCCTCCTTAAGATACTTACTTGTAATAACTTGAAATCGTGTTGTTTTTCAGGCTCGTCGTTTACGGCCTTTAAGCACCGGCTTCCTCTTTCTGTTTCCGCACAGCTTCTAGTGCATAAACAAAATTGCGGATCGTTCCTTGAAGCACATTCGCCAAACCGGCAATTGGCGCCTGCATACCCCTCAATACCTGGCTGAGCAGTTCTTCCCTTGACGGCAGATCTGCCAACGCCTTGACAGCATCAACATCCAGGACCTTGCCTTCCAGCAACCCGCCTTTGAGTTCCAACACAGGAGTGGTCCTGGCAAACTCACTTAAAACCTTTGCGGGAGCAACCGGGTCATCATAGCCAAATGCGATCGCCGTAGGTCCAATCAGTAAGGGGACCAAATCTTCAAAACCAACTTCTTTGGCGGCAATGGCGGTCAGGGTGTTCTTAAGAACCTTGTATTCAACCCCTGCTTCCCTCAGTTTACGCCTTAATTCTGTCGCCTGCAGTACAGTCAAACCTCTATAATCGGCGAGGATGACACCCTGAGCTTTGCTCAGCTTTTCCTTAATCTCTTCAACGACTGCAACTTTCTCTGGTCTTGGCACCTTTTCACCTCCTACCAACTCATCCAACTAAAAAAGATCTCCACAGACAGTTGGAGATCTAAAACAGGCATCGAAAATAGGCTCTATCATACCTATGCAAACCCGCTTCTAACCTCGGTTGGCAAGTGAACCCACTTCTTAAGCCTTAAAGGCACCAACTGTCTCTGGTTAAGCTATGGCCTTATTTGGCACTAATCTATAGCAAATCAAATCAGCTTTTCAGTTTTATCTCAATTGAGTAACCACATCCTGGGGATTAATTCGGATTCCCGGGCTCATGGTTGATGAAACTGCCACTTTGCGCAAATAGGTTCCTTTTGCAGCTGCCGGTTTGGCTTTGACAACCGCTCCCAGCAGTACCAGGAAATTCTCGCGCAGCTTGTCTTGATCAAAGGAAACTTTGCCGATGGGCACATGAATGCCCGCTTCCTTATTGACCCTGAATTCAACCTTACCAGCCTTCGAATCCCTGACTGCATCGGCAACTTCAAATGTCACCGTTCCGGTTTTCGGGTTTGGCATCAATCCCCGAGGGCCCAAGACCCGGCCCAGTTTTCCCACAACACCCATCATATCGGGAGTGGCAATGGCTACATCGAATTCAAGCCAACCGCCTTGGATTTTTTCCACGAGTTCCTCAGCACCGACGTAATCCGCACCGGCTTCCTGAGCCTCCTTGGCCTTCTCACCCTTGGCAAAAACCAATACAGTGACATCTCTGCCGGTACCATGGGGTAGGACTACTGTGCCCCGGACTTGTTGGTCGGCATGCCTGGGATCAACACCAATTTTCAAAGCAACTTCAACGGTTTCGTCGAATTTTGCCGTAGCACATTTTTTAACAAGCTCAAGAGCTTCATCCACTGTATATAAGTTAGCTCTGTCCACCAACTTGGCAACCTCTTGATAACGCTTGCCGTGTTTAGCCATTATCATATCCTCCTTTGTGGTCCAAGCGGAATTATCCTCCCACAATATTACGCTGATTAATCCTCAACAAGAATGCCCATACTGCGGGCTGTACCTTCGATCATCCGCATGGCGGCTTCCAGATCTGCAGCATTCAAATCAGCCATCTTCAGTTCAGCAATCTCCCGAACTTTGTCCCGTTTGATTGTGCCAACCTTCGTGCGGTTTGGTTCGCCCGAGGCCTTTTCCAGGTTCATGGCCTTTTTCAGTAAGACAGCCGCTGGTGGAGTCTTCACCACGAATGTAAAGGACCGGTCCTCATAAACGGTAATCACAACCGAAACAACCATACCGGCTTGTTGTGCCGTCCTTTCATTGAAGGCTTTACAGAACTCCATAATCGCAATACCATGTTGACCAAGTGCCGGACCTACCGGAGGCGCAGGAGTAGCCTTTCCTGCAGGAACCTGTAGTTTGACGATGGCACTGACCTTTTTTGCCATGGCGCATGCACCCCCTTAATCTAATGTGGTAATGGCGGACTTAACAAGTCCTCCCACTGACAACAACGCACTAGAGTTTCGCAATTTGGTCAAAGTCTAACTCAACAGGAGTCTCACGCCCAAACATTGATACTCGTACAGTTAATTTGCCCTTATCCATATTCACGGCCTCAACTTCACCGGAGAAATTGACAAACGGTCCCGAAATCACTTTGACTGACTCACCCACTTCAAACTTCATTCTTGGGCGAGGCTCGTCAAGTCCCATAGTATGCAGGATTGAATTGATTTCTTCCTGGGTTAAGGGGACTGGTTTGACCCCTGAACCTACAAACCCAGTTACACCAGGAGTGTTTCTTACTACGTACCAGGAATCGTCGGTAACGATCATTTCTACCAAAACATATCCGGGGAACACCTTTTTTTGGATAATCTTCTTCTTGCCGTCCTTGTAGTCAACAATTTCCTCCACAGGGACCACAATCCGGAAAATCTTATCCTCCATTCCCATGGATTCAATGCGTTTTTCAAGGTTTGCTTTTACTTTGTTTTCGTATCCTGAATAGGTGTGGATTACATACCATTGTTTCTCCGTTGTCAAATTCTCACTCATCGCTGAGAGGGCCAAACTGGCCCTTACCCCCCTATACGATTTAATAAAGTCAAGATATTGGATACTACAAAGTCAACAACCCCTATGAAAATAGCGACGATTAGTACAACAAAAAGTACGATTCCTGTGTTCTTGGTCAATTCTTTTCGGTTTGGCCATGCTACTTTGCGTAACTCCGATCTGACTTCCCGGAAGTATCTGCCAATCCGCAGCCAGATACTGGGCTTGGATTTCTTAGCTACAGCTGACAAATCTGTTCACATCCTTCTTCCCTTAACGGGTTTCTCTGTGAATCGTATGAGTTTTACAGGTCTTGCAATATTTGCGCAGCTCAATGCGATCAGGATCATTGCGCCTGTTCTTATTACTGCGATAGTTCCTGTTCTTGCACTGAGTACATTCTAGAGTTATGCCTACTCGCATAGCCGCCACCTCCGCATCCTCGAAATACCTTTAGAAGTTATCACATTTTATCCAGGCTGTCAAGATAGTATTTTGAGCAGCTCTAATGCTACTTCAAAATCTTGGTTACAACTCCGGCACCTACTGTGCGGCCGCCTTCGCGAATAGCAAAACGCAAGCCTTCTTCCATGGCGATCGGTGTGATCAGTTCAACAGTAAGCCTTACGTTGTCTCCAGGCATGACCATCTCAGTGCCTTCCGGAA
>DUVS01000047.1 GCA_012840925.1 Bacillota bacterium | reverse complement strand
CTTGGCGGTAACAGCGGAGGGGATCACCTGTTCCCATACCGAACACAGTAGTTAAGCCCTCCAGCGGCGATGGTATTGCCACATCTCGTGGTGAGAGAGTAGCTCACTGCCAAGAATAAGTTTAAAGCCTCGCAAAATGTACAAATGTACACTTACGAGGCTTTCTTTTTGTCACGATCGTCAAGGGATTCTTATTCCTCACAGGAAAGTATTTTCATCCCTTTGAAGATGAACCAAAGTGAACCTGGTACCGTGAAAACCTCCAGTACCAAGAAGTGATGTTCCATAACGGCCAATTATGGGCCAATATGCTGATTGGACCAATTCTGCATATACAGCCGCTGTAATCAATGCAGCGGTAAGGATCAAAGCTCCCGCAATCATCATTCCAAAGCCCGACAGAATCTTTTCTTTCTCCATAGGTTGAACTTCCTATCTGGGATACTTAGTTCTGTCTGCTAAAAAGATTGTCAAGAATGTATTTAAAGCAGTATAACAAAAACATTGTCTATATGCAACCTAAAAACAGCCTTCAGACGATTATACGCCAGAAGGCTGAAAATGTATCACAACGATTCATGAGGTTTTAGAAAACGAGATCACAGGCCTCCGGCGGCATCCAGTGAGGAGGTCTGCCGTGCCATTTGATATTGCAGCCGATCGGATTTGTGATGGGAGTGGTTATTTTCTCCCCTGCCACCAGCTGATTAAGTGCATTTTCCAAATCATTGACTGTTACTCTGCTCGCATCCCTGGGGTTATCTACGCCACGGCCGGTATACACCAGCTTCCTTTCTTCGTCAAAGACATAAAAATGAGGTGTGCGTAAAGCGCCGTAAGCCCGAGCAACGTCCTGTGTTTGATCCCGGAGATATATCCATGGGAATTTATGTTCTTCCATCCTTTTGACCATATTTTCAAATGAGTCTTCTTCATATGTTTTCTCGCTGTTGGAGTTGATGCCTACAAAAACTACACCGTGCTCCTTGAATGTCTCTGCGGTTTGCCTTGTGACTTCGTCGGAGCCAATTACGTACGGACAGTGGTTGCAGGTGAAGAAGACAACTAGAAATTTGGTATGATCAAAATCACTGAGCGAGTAAGTTTTCCCGTCAGTAGCCGGTAGGCTAAAATCTGGTGCCTTTTGTCCCAATTCCAAGGTATAAGCCATCGTACAACCCCCTTTTTCATTATTGGGAATAACCTGTGGTCTTATTATCTCAAATTTCGGGGTAATTGCAAGTCTACTGGTAATAAATTCAAGTCACGCCAGGTAGCATCAACATTTAGGCCTTGCTTCGAAAAGGAATTCAGGTGTTAATCTAGAATGTGATATGTGATTACTATCGAGGAAAGAGGGATCGGGTAACAGTGAAAAGATACGCAGTCTGTGGTGTTAGCAGTAGAGCAATTGGAATGTTTATCAGACCGATGATGGAAATATTTTACCATAATAGCCAATTGGTCGGGTTGTTGGATATTGATCCAAGAAGGTTTGAGGTGTGCAAGGAAAAGGTGCCTCAAACCAGGGATGTAGCCACATACTTTCCTGATCAATTTGAGCAGATGATCGCCGAACAGAAACCAGACGTACTTATAGTTGCCGGAGTGGATGTCACACACGCGGAATATATTGTCAAGGGCTTGGAGCACGATCTGGACATAATTACCGAAAAACCAATGGCTACTACCAGCGAAGCCTGCAATGCAATCTTGGCGGCAGAAGCAAAAAGCAAAGGTAAAGTTACTGTCACCTTCAATTACCGTTATGCACCCATTCACTCCAGAATCAGGGAGCTTGTCCTGGAAGGCAAGGTTGGCAGAATTACTTCGGTAGATTTGAACTGGTATATTGATACGTATCATGGTGCCAGTTACTTCAAGCGCTGGAATAGAGAACGGGAGAAATCCGGCGGGCTGTCGATTCATAAATGTACCCATCATTTTGACCTCGTTAATTGGTGGATCGGCCAGAAGCCTGAGGAAGTTTTCGCCTATGGCGCACTTAATTACTACGGATCCGAGGGCGGCCTCAATCCTCGTAAAGTTGACGGGCGCCATTGCCGCGAATGTCCCGACAGCAGCAATTGCACTTACTACATGCGGTGGACAACTCGGAGTGTGGACTCAGTACCCAAGGATGATCATTTAGGTGCATTGGGCAAAATAGAAAGGCCATACACAAATTACCGTCCTGATCGCTGTATTTACGATTCGGATATCAATATCGAAGATACCTATGTTGCAACCGTAAAATTTGATCAAGGCGCTTTCTTGAGCTACTCCTGCAACTTCTCAACACCGTACGAAGGGTACCGTCTGGCAATTAATGGAACCAAGGGGCGCATTGAAACAATGGAATATCATTCCCCTGCTCGGACACCTTTCCCAACACCAGTGCAGACCATTGATTATTTCCCACTGTTTGGGTCTAAGGAGACGATCCATGTCGTCAGCCGCAAGGGCGGACACGGCGGTGGAGATCCGCTCCTGCTGGAAGATCTCTTCTTAGGCGTCGATCCGCATCGGCCTTATGAGATCCTGTCCGGTGCACTGGACGGAGCTTATTCTGTAGTTACCGGAGAAGCAGTCTGGAAGTCGGCGAAGGAGAACCGGCCGATTAAGATCCGTGAGCTTTTGAAATTTTAGCAGAGGTGAAAGCAATGAAATACAAGCTGGAAGTATACGAGAAAATGATGGAAAGCCGCGTTGTGGCGGTATTGCGCAAGTTTGATACCACAAAAGCCGTACCCTTGGCAAAAGCTCTGGTGGATGGAGGCATTAAGGCTATCGAAGTTACCATGGATACAGAAAATGCTCTGCAGGCTATTGCCGATGTCCGTAAAGCGCTGGGCAAAGATATAGCGGTCGGTGCTGGAACAGTCCTCGATCCTGAAACAGGCCGTGCCGCCATGTTGGCTGGGGCACAGTTTCTGGTTGCGCCGACACTCAATGTTGACCTGATCCGTCTCGGCAATCGTTATGGCCGGATGGTTGTCCCTGGATGTATGACTCCCACAGAGATCCAGCAAGCCTGTGAAGCAGGGGCAGATGTGATCAAGATTTTCCCAGCTGGAGTTGTAACAGCCAACTTCTTTAGGAATGTACTGGGGCCTCTGGATCACGTGACCTTAATGGCTACCGGAGGAGTCAGTGTTGACAATGCGAAAGAGTACCGCCAAAAAGGAGTAGACCTGCTGGGAGTAGGCGGAAACCTGATCGATAAAGCGGCCATCGCAGCGGGAGAATTCGCGAAAATTACCGCTTATGCTGCCAGGCTGGTTGAAGAGGCAAAATAGCACTGGTAAAGATTCCTCGTAAATACAACAAATACGAAAACCACCGTGGATAAATCTCGTTTTATCATGGTGGTTTTTGTTGGTTTGTGGCAAAATGAGGGATGCGAGGATAATAGAAATATGTTACAATGATTGAGAATCGGAACAATGGAGGCAGCAGGAATTGAAGATAGGTATCATCGGACTACCGCAAAGCGGCAAGACAACGTTGTTTCAATTGCTCACCAACAATGTAAATACAAAAGCAAGTTCCAAGGCAAACATCGGAGTCGCAAGAGTAATCGATCCCAGGGTTACGAAATTATCACAAATATTCAACCCAAAAAAGACAACATATGCTACAATCGAAATGGTTGATTTCTCCAGCCTGCCGAAGGGGCAGCTAAAGAATGATAACCCTCTGCTCCAGGCGCTTAAGGACGTTGATGCCATAGTTCAAGTCATACGAGCTTTTGGCAGTGAACCGCTTCTTACTGGTGACGAAGATGTGAACCCAATGAATGAATTGGCTCAGATTCAATCGGAATTGATCGTATCCGACTGGAGTCTGTTGGAAACCAGACTGGAGCGGATCGAGAAGGAACGGGCCAAAGGAGTATCTGCTGCCGGCGCGAAGGAGATAGCACTCTTAAACAGCTGCAAAGATACTCTTGAACAGGATCTGCCGCTGTGGACTCTGGAATTGTCAACAGAGGAAGAGAAATTGATTCGCGGTTATAACTTTCTGACCCGCAAACCACTGTTGATAGTCGTCAATGTTGACGAAGAACAGATGCGGCAGCACAGCTACCCCCAACAAGGGAATTTGGAAGCTTGGGCTGATGAACGGGGCATACCAGTTATTATGATTAGTGGGCAAGTGGAAAAGGAGATCAGCCAATTGGATGAACCAGATAGATCCCTGTTCATGGCTGATCTTGGCATCACCGAGTCAGGTATCGAGCGTCTTTCCAGGGCTGTCTATGCCCATTTGGGACTGATCTCGTATTTTACAGTAGGTGAAGATGAAGTCAGAGCCTGGACAATCGTCCAAGGGACCAACGCGAAACAAGCAGCCGGGAAAATCCATTCGGACTTGGAACGAGGTTTTATTCGGGCAGAAGTTGTCAGCTATGAAGACTTCATCAATGCCGGCAGTATGCAGAAGGCGAAGGAAAAAGGGCTGTTCCGACTTGAAGGCAAAGAATATGTGGTCCAAGACGGAGATATCATTAGTATCAGGTTTAAGGTGTAGGTCTGGATTTCAATCTATGCTTAGTGTAAAGGAGTTGGTGATGTGGATATCAAAGTTAGAGCAAAGCAATTAGCCGACGCAATTGTTGAAACTCCTGAATATCAGCGTTTAAAACAGGCCCGGGCAGAAATCGAGCAGCATCACGCAGCAAAGGTAATGCTGAGAGATTTTCATAAAAAGCAATTGGATTTGCAGAAACAGCACTTGGAAGGAACACCGGTAACAGAATCTCAGGCAGAAGAATTGAGCAAGCTGTATGAGATCTTGAATATTAATCCTTATATTAGGGACCTGTTTCAAGCTGAACTGGCTTTTCAAAAACTGATGATGGATATTCAAGAGATTCTGAGCGATGCTATAGATCTTGAGCCTTTGTATGAGCTTGAAGACGATGTAGATGATGACAAACCGACGGAAGACGCAATTCAGAAAGCGACCAGAAAATTGTGGGTGCCAGGCAATTAGAGGAGGTAACAATTGGACATAGTACGGATTGGTACGGCTGGAATTCCATTAGGAGCACAACCCCGGACTTCCCTCGGGGGAGTAAGGAAGTTGGTGGAATTAGGCTTGGACTGTATGGAATTGGAGTTTGTCCGCAGCGTGCATATGAAAGAGCAGGCTGCCAAGGAACTGCGGGCATTTTGTGAGGAAAGCAAGATTGAACTGACAGTCCATGCTCCTTATTACATAAACCTTAATTCCAGAGAGCCGGAAAAGGTTGAAGCCAGTAAAGTCCGAATTCTCAAAGCAGCCAGGATTGGATGGTTGGCCGGAGCCAAGAGTGTCACTTTCCATGCCGCATATTACCATGACGACGAGCATGAGCATGTGTTTGAAAAGGTGAAACAGGAATTGGCGCAAATACGCCAAATCCTTGATGATGAAGAGAACCACATTCGCCTCTGTCCGGAAACGACAGGTTCACCCAGCCAGTTTGGCACTATTGAGGAAATTGTGCGTTTGTCGGTTGAGATCCCCGGTGTTTATCCGTGCATTGATTTTTCCCATCTTCACGCCCGCAGCCAAGGTGCATTGAACACTTATGAAGATTTCTGCCAGGTCTTGGAACATGTTAAAGAAAGGCTCGGCAGATCAGCTCTCGACCATCTCCACATGCACCTGTCAGGGATTGAATACGGAGCAAAAGGCGAAAAGAAGCATTTGATCTTACCTGAATCAGACATGAACTACCAAGCAGTACTGCAAGCACTTGTTGATTATAATGTTGGCGGCTGGTTGATTTGCGAAAGCCCAAATCTCGAGGAAGATGCTTTGTTACTAAAGCATGAATATATCCAAATAACAAATAATAACAAAGGAGGAATAAAGAATGGGTAAAGCAGACATTGGATTAATTGGTCTTGCCGTAATGGGTGAAAACCTGGTACTGAACATGGAAAGCAAAGGTTATACAGTAGCAGTGTATAACCGTACGGTCCAAAAGGTCACAGACTTCGTTTCGGGGCGTGCCAAGGGCAAAAATATCATCGGAACATATTCACTGCAGGAACTGGTTGATTCTCTCAAGACTCCACGGAAAGTAATGCTGATGGTGAAAGCGGGCCAACCTGTTGATGCTTTCATTGAGCAGTTGATTCCCCTTCTGGACAAGGGCGATGTCATAATAGACGGCGGCAACTCCCAGTTCGAAGATACTAACCGCCGCACGAAAAGAGTGGAAGAAGCAGGGCTGTTGTATATCGGCACAGGAGTTTCCGGCGGCGAAGAAGGCGCACTAAAAGGCCCCAGCATCATGCCTGGTGGGTCGCCTGCAGCCTGGGAAATCGTGAAACCAATTCTCCAGAGCATAGCTGCAAAAGTAGGCGACGGTGTTCCCTGCTGCCAATGGGTGGGCAAAGAGGGTGCCGGACATTTTGTCAAAACCGTCCACAACGGTATCGAGTACGGAGATATGCAGCTGATTTCCGAAGCGTATTACATAATGAAGCATGCTTTGGGGCTTACCGCTCAAGAGCTGCATGAAGTATTTGCTGAATGGAATAAAGGTGAATTGGACAGCTACTTGATTCAGATTACCAGTGAGATTTTGGCTAAGGTTGATAAAGAAACCAAACAGCCGTTGGTTGAGTTAATCCTGGATGCTGCCGGGCAAAAAGGTACAGGCAAATGGACTTCACAGACTGCACTGGATCTGGGAATTGCTACACCTACCATTACCGAAGCTGTTTTTGCCAGATGCTTATCGGCAATTAAAGAGGAGCGGGCAGCAGCTTCCAAGGTGCTAACCGGGCCGACAGGCAAGTATGAAGGAGATCGCGATGCGTTCATCGAGGATATCCGGCAAGCATTGTACGCATCCAAGATCTGTTCCTACGCTCAAGGGTTCGCTCTTATGCGGGAAGCCTCAAAGGAATGGGACTGGAATTTGAACTTTGGTGAAATCGCTTTGATGTGGCGCAACGGCTGTATTATCAGGGCCCAGTTCCTGGAACGGATTAAAGAGGCCTTCGATCAGAATCCTGACTTGCCCAATCTGCTAATAGCGCCTTATTTCAAAGAGGCAGTAGAAAAGGCACAAGCCGGATGGCGCCGGGTAGTGGCTAAAGCGGTGGAATTGGGCCTGCCAATACCAGCTTTCAGTTCTGCCCTGTCATACTTCGATGGATACCGGCGTGAAACAGTCTGGGCAAACATGATTCAAGCTCAACGTGACTACTTTGGTGCCCATACCTACAAGCGGATCGATAAGCCTGGTGTTTTCCATACCGAGTGGCTGACTCCAGGCAGCGAAGTAGAAAGCATTCCACAAGACTAAAAAAAGAATAACAGGATATCCCGGGACTTATTCCCGGGGTATCTAACTTTTAGGATCGGGTACCGTAAAAAATCAATAACACTCCAGCGGCAATAATTAACATTCGGGCATAGGAAATTTGTTGAGATAATCCAATTAATCCTAATGAGCTGACAATCATCAATACGGTCGGCCCAATCATGCCCAGGACCGCATTGATTTTCATTGCCGCCTGGACTTTGGCCAGCCTCAGCATAAGCAGTGCGGCAGTAATTTCAATCGCTCCTGCAAGAAACCGCATGGCAGCCATGCTTAGAACAGTACGGTATTCAAGTTGCATTTCAGAACCTCCTTGGTGATCTGAGGAAAACGCATGAGAGGGGTAAGAGTGTGTATCAGAATTTGAGTGTAACAGATCCGGAAATATTGGAAGTTATCAATCTGGACATTAAACGCCAAGCTGAAAAACTTGTATTGATTGCATCCGAAAACTTTGCCAGTATGGCGGTTTTGGAAGCAATGGCGAGCCCGCTAACTAATAAATATGCTGAAGGCTATCCGGGTAGACGTTACTATCATGGTTGCGAATATACGGATTTAGTGGAAGAATTGGCGATCAAGCGGGCAAAAGAGCTGTTCAATGCCGAACACGCCAACGTACAGCCTCATTCTGGTGCACAAGCAAATCAGGCTGTTTATTTTGCACTGCTGAATCCTAATGATGTGGTCTTGGGAATGGATCTCAGTCATGGCGGCCACTTGACCCACGGCAGCCCGGTCAATATGTCCGGATCCTGGTTCAGGTTTGTTCACTATGGAGTTGACAAAGAAACTGAATACCTGGACTATGATCAAGTCCGGGAACTGGCTAAACAGCATAAACCAAAACTGATTGTGGCCGGAGCATCCGCTTATCCACGGATTATTGATTTTAAGACTTTAAGGGAAATTGCCGATGAAGTCGGTGCTTACTTAATGATAGATATGGCTCACATTGCAGGTTTGGTGGCCGCTGGAGTACATCCAAGCCCTGTACCTTATGCTGATGTCGTCACCACTACAACACATAAGACTTTACGAGGGCCGCGCGGCGGTATGATTCTTACAACGGGCAAACTTGCCAAACAAATAGATAAAGCAGTCTTTCCCGGTATCCAGGGAGGGCCATTAATGCATATCATTGCAGCCAAGGCCGTAGCATTCAAAGAGGCGTTGACTGCTGAGTTCAAGCAGTATCAACAGCAGGTTGTCAATAATGCCAAAGCAATCGCCGAGGGATTGCTGAAACGAGGATTTGTGCTGGTTTCAGGGGGAACGGATAACCATTTAGTCTTGGTTAATGTTAAAGCAAGAGGTTATACGGGTAGAAAAGCAGCAGACCTGTTGGATGCAGTGGGTGTCACTGTCAACAAGAATGTCATTCCCTTCGACACAGAAAGCCCGTTCGTTACCAGCGGAATTCGCCTGGGGACACCGGCTCTGACAACCCGAGGCTTAAAAGAAGCTGAGATGGACCAGATAGCGGCTATCATCAGTGATACACTCACCCCATCTGTAACAGATTATACGGAGATTAAACAGCGAGTGAAAGCTATTACTGACAAGTATCCTATCTATCCAGAGCTTTATCTTCGGTATTAAATTAAAAATGAGTGCATAGTATCAAATCAACATCTGATCCGGGGAAAAGGGGTCTTCAATACATGCCTGCCATTCCTGTGGTGGACACTAAGGCGAAACACAACATGAAAATGAATACCATTGATGGTGCTTTCGCCGCTATGAGTGATAATCTGTCCAATCCTTTCTTGGGACTTTACGCCTTGTCATTGGGAGCATCCCTCCCACAAATCGGCATGCTGAATGCCTTCCCTTCATTGTTAGGGAATCTACTGCAGCTGCCGTACGGCATTCTGGCGAGCAAAGTAGCCAACCGCAAGGCTCTCATTGCCATCGGCTCACTTTGGAATCGCTTTAGCTGGGTTTTGATCGCCTTTCTTCCTTTCCTGGTTAAGCCGGAGTTAAGCGTATCCATCCTCATTATTTTGGCTACTTTGAGGATTGTCGGTGCCACTCTTGGGGTTCCAGCCTGGATAGCAATTCAAGCTGAGATAGTCCCCAAGAATATCCGGGGCAGGCATTATGCTAACCGGAACATGATCATGAATGCGGTGGCACTGGCGGCGGTTTTGGTTGCCGGCAAGATATTGCTGTTCCGGTATCCGGTGAACTACCAGATCCTGTTTGTTCTAGCCTGGATCGCAGGCCTGCTGTCACTGCGGGCTTTCCTCAAGATCATTGTTGAGCCAGCAGAGAAGCCAGCTGCCAGCCAGAACACCAATCCGGAAGTCTCAACCAATCAAGGGGCAATGCGGGGTTTCAGCTTGCCATATGCAGTCGGTGCAATCCGGAATAATAAAGATTTTGCATACTACTGCTTTGCTTTCCTGGTTTGGAGCCTGGGAGTGAACCTGATCAGCCCTTTAGTCCCTGTTTACTTTATTCAAAACTTGCATGGGACGGAGGCATACTGGGCTTATGCCCAATCTGCAGCAATAATTGGTACGATTCTTTGCCAAAGATATTGGGGAAGGCTTACGGACGTGTTCGGTCAAAAGAACATTATGGTGAAGGCCGGCCTTGGAGCGGTATTGGTCCCTTTCTGGTGGTTTATTGCGTTTAATCCACTGGCGGCAGTTGGTATTCAGTTTTGGGGCGGAATCATGTGGGGCGGCTATAATCTGGCTTCATTTAACCTTTTGCTGGAGGTTACACCGGATGACAAACGTTCCCTTTATGTAGGGATTTATAACTCCCTGATAGGCATGGCTACGGCAGCGGGACATCTGGTTGGAGGATTTTTAGCGGAAGCGATCGGCATGCGTTATCTGTTCTTAATCTCGTTTGTTGGCAGAATTCTGGGATTGGCGCTGCTGTCCCGGGTGGTGGATAGTTCCAACCTGTTAATGCGCTGGAAGGATTTGGGGTATCCATTCATGCGCGGCAGCCGGTCCTTGCATTCCAAGTAAATGTATTGTATAATAGCCCAAGATATGGAAAGGCGATGACGGGAGTAAATTGGTAAAGCAAGTTGTAAAGAGAGCCAATGGCTGGTGTGAATTGGCCAACTGTTACCAATGTCCACCCTTGAGCCGAGGAGGAAGCAGTGGGCGTAACTTCTACGGGCAAGCCCGTTACAGCTGTTTGAGAGGATTAGCCTGTTTGTTTAGGCTGGTCAATTAGGGTGGCAACGCGGGTAAGATCTCGTCCCTGATGTAGGGGATGAGATTTTTTAGTTTTCACCTGTGGCAATACTAATTCCGAGGAGGTAGCTTATGCTGGATCTACGTTTAATCAGACAAGATTCTGAATTGATCAGGGAAATGCTCAGGAAGCGAGGTGAGGAAGCTCCCCTCGATGAGCTGTTGGAGCTGGATAATCAGCGGCGGAAGTTGATCAGTGAAGTTGAACAGTTGAAGGCAAAGCGCAACGCAGTATCTGATCAGGTTGCCCAGATGAAACGGAACAAGCAGGATGCATCGGCACTGATTGAGGAGATGAAGGTGGTTTCCCAGACGATCAAAGACTATGATGAACAGCTGCGGGTAATAGATGAGCAGCTGCTCGATCGTCAGCTGCGGATTCCCAATATTCCCCACGAATCGGTTCATGTGGGTACCAGCGCCGATGATAACAAGGAAATCCGCCGCTGGGGTGAGCCGCGGCAGTTTGGGCATGATCCACTGCCGCACTGGGAGTTAGGGGTCAATCTTGACATTCTTGACTTTGATCGGGCGGCTAAAGTAACCGGTGCTAGGTTCTATTTCCTGAAAGGCTTAGGTGCAAGCCTGGAGAGGGCTTTGATCAATTTCATGCTCGATGTTCATACTTCTGAACATGGTTATCAGGAAGTATTCCCTCCGTTTATTGTCAACAAGCACAGTGCTACCGGTACGGGCCAGCTGCCGAAATTCGGAGAAGATATGTTCAAGCTCGAGAACCTGGATTATTACTTGATTCCCACTGCAGAAGTACCGGTTACCAACCTTTATCGTGATGAGATCCTGGATGGTGATCGACTGCCTCTTTACCACGTGGCTTATTCAGCCTGTTTCCGTTCTGAGGCTGGAGCCTATGGCCGAGATACCCGCGGTGTGATCCGGGTGCACCAGTTTAACAAGGTGGAGCTGGTGAAATTTGTCATGCCGGAAACTTCCTATGATGAACTGGACAAACTGGTAGCTAACGCTGAGACTATTTTGCAGAAACTAGGCTTACCTTACAGGGTAACTCAGATGTGTACAGCCGATCTGGGCTTTACTGCAGCCAAGAAGCTTGATCTTGAAGTTTGGATGCCCAGTTACGGGCAATATGTTGAGATCTCCTCCTGCAGCAACTTCGAGGCTTTTCAAGCACGCAGAGCCAATATTCGTTTTCGCAGGGAACCGGGGGCGAAACCAGAGTATGTGCACACACTGAATGGTTCGGGAGTAGCCATTGGCCGCTGTTTGGCTGCAGTGATTGAGAACTACCAGCAATCGGACGGATCAATCGAGATACCTGAGGTTTTGCGTCCCTACATGCGGGGCTTGGATAAAATTAGCTGAGAAATCACTTGTTAATTATGTTGTTTTACGATATAATATCCTTTGTTCGGAGGGGTGCCAGAGCGGACGAATGGAGCGGTCTTGAAAACCGTCGAGGGTTCACGCCCTCCGTGGGTTCAAATCCCACCCCCTCCGCCAGGATTGTGCTGTCTAATGCCCTTTTCTTTAGTCTGGTGCTTTAGGAAAGGGTTTTTTTACAAAGGGGCAATAAAATGAAATTAAGAAAAGGAGATTTATTGATTTTCGTCGTATTGATGGTCATAGGGGGAGTTATGCTGGTCAATAACTTGCGCCAGGAGAAACCGACTGGAAATGTGGCGATACTGGAAATTGACGGTGTAATTGTCGAAAAATTTGACCTAGACTCTGATTTGGAAAATTACCGGGCTGAAACCGCCCTAGGATACAATACTCTTGAATTCGCCAACGGTGCTGTCAGGGTTATTGAAGCAGATTGCCCCGACAAGATCTGTGTGAATTTTGGATGGATTAAGCATGTAGGTCAAACAATTGTGTGCTTACCCCACAGATTGATTATTCGGATTGCCAATGAGTCATCAGATTTAGAACTCGATGGGGTCGCATATTAATTGAATATTATATGAAGGGATGATAAGCATGAAACAACGGATCTTGGTTGTAGATGATGAAGTTCCAATTCAGGAACTTATTAAGTTTAATCTGGAACAAGCAGGTTTTGAAGTAGAAATTGCAGATAATGGAATAGTTGCCTTGGAGATGTTTGAGGCAAACAAACCGGATTTGATCATCTTGGATTTGATGCTGCCCGGTAAAGATGGATATGATGTGTGCAAGGCAATCAGAAGAACCAGCAATGTCCCGATTATCATGCTTACCGCCAAAGAAACAGAATTGGAACGGGTTCTAGGCTTAGAGCTTGGTGCTGATGACTACATCACTAAACCGTTCAGCCCACTAGAGCTGATTGCGCGCATTAAAGCTGTTTTGCGCCGTTCCAGTGGACAAGAAGATGATGAAGCGGATGAATACACCGTAGGATCGATCTTCATGAAGGTAGGCACGCGTGAAGTTTTGGTCAAAGGGAAACAGGTGGATCTAACCCGTAAAGAATTCGATCTGCTGCATACATTCATGCAAAATGCGGGAAAAGTACTGACAAGAGAGTTCTTGCTGCAAAAAGTGTGGGGTTATGAATACGAAGGAGAAACTCGGACCGTGGATGTCCATATTCGCCATTTGCGCAGAAAACTAGGTCCGGAAGGAGAAGAGCGAATCGAAACCATCCATGGTGTTGGCTACAAATTGAGGGGGAATTAGGTTGCACAGACCATTGCTCCTTAAACTGACTGGCCTGGTATTAGTGGTAACCCTGCTGAGCATGGGGGTTACCACGTTTTTTGTTATGCTGTTTGCCCGAAACACCTTGGTCGATAACCTCTACGTCGATTTAAGGTCTGATGCTGAACTGGTTGGTTACTGGCTGGAAACCTCGAACTGGCAAAATTTACAGGAAGCTGTACGGTGGTTAAGTGAAAGAACCACACGCAGAATTTCCATAATAGACTTTGAGGGCAATATTATTGCAGACTCATACTATCCTTCCCAGTATTTTACTAATGTTTCCGAGTATCCCGAATTTCAACAGGCCTATCGGGAGGGAGTCGGCACAGCACGAAGGACCAGTGAGACCTCTGACCTGGAAGAAATATATGTTGCTGTACGTCTATCGAATGGTATTGTCCGATTGGCCACCACTTCCGAAGAAATAACAGCACCATTGTCATTTTTGTCCCAGGCTGCTGTGGCCTTGACAGCCCTGATCGGGCTGTTGGCTTTCGGTATCACTTTTTACATCAATCGCAATATTACCGAACCGTTGGAAGAGATATTGGGTGTGACCAAGCATTTGCAGACAGGGGAGTTTAGCCGGCGAGTCTTAGTGCGGAGCACAGACGAAATTGGGCAGCTCAGCCGCGCTTTTAACGAGCTTTCCCAGACTTTGGAAGAGATGTTTCAGACTATTCATGACCGGGAAAACAAGCTCAATGCCATTCTGACAAGTATGGAAGACGCGGTCTTGGCAGTAGACACTAATTACAGACTGATTCTGGCAAACCGGCGCATGGCTGAAATGATCAATGAAGATGTCAGTAGCCTGATGGGTAAAGACTTGGCTGAAGCCATCCAAAGCTATCAGTTGGTGGAAGTCGTTTCAGACACTTTGTCAACCGGAAAAGCGATTGACACGGAAGTAAGGCTCGAGCCTGCCAGTCAGCAGGTTTTGGCAGTTACCAGCAGTCCTCTAGAGGATGAGACGGGTAAGACAATCGGTGTGGTAATCGTACTCAGAGATGTAACGGAACTGCGTCGCCTGGAGAGTATGCGCAGAGAGTTTGTGGCAAATGTTTCCCATGAGTTGAGGACTCCTTTGACCAGTATCAAGGGATTTGTAGAGACGATTCTCAACGGCAAGACAAATGATGCGGCTCTGGTAGAACGCTTCCTCACCATTGTCAACGGAGAAACGGATCGGATGATCAGTCTGATCAATGACCTGTTGGATTTGACCCGAATCGAGAGCAGAAGGCAGAAACTAGTCTTCGAGGAAGTGAACATCAAGGAGATCTTTGACGATACAATCACTATACTCAGCAGCAAGGCGGAGCAAAAAGAGATTACTGTTGAAAACCGGCTTGATGATTTGATCGCACTTGGTGATTCCAAGCTGCTGCGGCAGGTGAGCATTAATCTTGTGGATAATGCCATTAAATATAACAAGCAAGGTGGACATGTTTGGGTTGATGCCGTGGTAAACGACGGGATTGCTCAGATCAGTGTCAGTGATACCGGGTTCGGCATTCCCAGTGAGCATTTGGAGCGAGTGTTTGAGCGCTTCTATCGTGTCGACAAAGGCCGTTCGCGGCAAATGGGAGGTACCGGCTTGGGATTGTCCATTGTGAAGCACATCATCGAGCGGCACAAAGGCAGAATCTGGGCCGAAAGCGAATATGAACAGGGAACCAAAATCACCTTTACACTAAAGGTGGCCAAGTAAGATTTTTCAAGGTAGATGCGGTTGACACCTGGGATTATCTGTGGTAGACTAAGATTTGTCAGTGTGAAGACTAAACAGGGAAGGGTGCTTGAGAGGCCGAAAAGGACCGCCTGCTAAGCGGTTGAGGGTGATTACAGCCCTCCGAGGGTTCAAATCCCTCCCCTTCCGCCAGTATAATTTTGCATGCGCCCGTAGCTCAGCTGGATAGAGTGTCTGACTACGAATCAGAAGGCCGTAGGTTCGAATCCTGCCGGGCGCGCCATTTGTGAAACAACGACTGCAACGAAGGTTGCGGTCTTTTTTTTGTTTGTAACCTGAGGATTGCAGTGAGGGCATTCGTTCGCTTTTCGATTAAGTCTACGTATGAACTATCGCCTTCCATTCTCGGATGAATTTCCCGAAGTCTAATGGTACTTTTGGCTTTAGCTTAGGTTTCGAAACCTGATAATCAGGATAGAATGGATGCCCGGTGGATCTGTTTTTCTGAACAACTTTTGGCATTCCCCAGTTGTTGGAATACTCTTCTATTTCTAATCCGGTGTGGCTGGATAACAACTCAGCGAAACGTCTGATTACCCCGTCTTCCATAATG
>DUVS01000046.1 GCA_012840925.1 Bacillota bacterium | reverse complement strand
GGACGGTTCTGTGTCTCATCTTCAGTTTCGTTAATATCAACCTTCGTTAAGACACAATGAGACACAGAACCGTCCCCTGTCCTACTACCACAAAAAAGACCCTGACTGGCGATCCAGTCAGGGTATCCACAAAACCAAAGCTCAGTCTTATTGCCCAAGCAAATCGTCCAGGCGGCCCTGAACAACTGGCTCGTACTCAGCCATGGCAGCTGTCGGGCTGCGCATGCCGGAGTAAACGTCCTTGGCATACTCCTCAAACTCATCAATGAGATGCTGGAACAACCGGGACGCACGGCCATCCCATTCCTGGTTGGCTGCTAAGAACACCTGCGCGCTTTCTTGGTTGGGGACATGACGTGCCAAAACATCGTTCACTGCAACGTCCTCCTCACGCCACAAGAATGCTCGCAGAGCGGCAAGCGCTTCAGGATCCTTTGCGTTCTTCGGAATGAGAGTGGTACTCAGAGCCTGTACTGTCCAATAGTGTTTGTCAGCGCTCGGGCCTTTGGGCAGAGGCAGCATACCCCAGTCAAAGGAGTAGTTCTGCATTGCTGAAGGCAGATCCAATGACATCATATGGAAACCAAGCACAGATCTCTCTGCCTGGAATGGGCAGCCTGAATCTACAATCTTCAGTTCTGTGCGCCACTTGTGGATAAGTTCAAATGCTTCTATGTATGCCAAGTCGTCAGCAGCAAAGACTACTCTCCCGTTTTCATCAACTTTAGTCATGGTAGCGCCGTTGGCTACGGCAAAGTCCCATACGCGAGCATCACTAGCCAGACATTGGTCGATCATGCCATCGCCGTCGGTATCTGCAGTTACCTTCAAGCCAATTTCTGTTGCCTTGTCCCAGGTCCACTCGCCGTTTAAATACAATTCCCAGGGATCTTCCAGGCCATATTTTTCAACCATTTCTTTGTTGTAGATGGTGAAAACCATGTCGTTTTGGTAGCCATATATCGGCAGCCATTCCACTGTTCCAATGCCCCAGATCTTGCCCTGGTACCTTAAAGCTTCTTCAACCGCAGCCACGCTGGGAGGAAGATTGCTGTAGTATTGTTCGCCCAGGATTTCACCCATTGGGAGGACTGTATCTGCGGCAACCAGGTTCCAGTAGCCGATTTTGTTTTGCACATGCCAAAGATCGTTCACCGAATCTCCTGCCATCAAACGGTTAAAGTTGACGGCCGGGATGTCTCTGGTTTGCAGGAATTCAATCTTGCAGTTAAACAGTTTTTCAGCTTCTTCAATCCGACCCTCGACTGGCAGGTACTCGCCAAAGTACCGCTGCTGGATCCGCTCAGCTGTCCAGGAAATAATCGTCACTGTTTCGCCGCCAAAATCGTATGACCCGGCGGGTTTGAAGCCAAACTGTGTCAAATCATACGCTAAAGCAGCACCTAACGGAATGGCCAGAAGGCAGACAACTACGACAACAAGACTTAATACAGTACGGTTTCTCAAGCAGCTCATCCTCTCAAAGTTCTTTAATAATATTATACAATTTTTTTACGTTACGATCAAGAAATAAATGGGAGACAGGACGGTTCTCTGTCTCCCCCAGTCTCCTCCTAGCACCCATCAGGGCAGTGCCGGGAAAACACAGTAACCCAGGATGAAACCTTCATCCATAACTGCGCCCAGGACGTATTTATCTGACGATATCTTCTATCTCTTCCTGAATCCTCCGTTCTTCTGCATTTCCTTGGTCTTTTTGGCAATGTCCTTCTGCCATTGCTGCTTCTGACGCAAATATCCGGATTTACCGTCAGCAAATTTTGCTTCACGTAGAAATTTCGCGTAGCTCTCCCAGCGCTCCCTCGGGAGCTCACCGCTTTCAATTGCTGCTCTAACAGCGCAGCCCGGTTCGTTCTGGTGGCAGCAATCGTTGAACTTACACCGTCCGAAATAGCTCTCCACATCACTGAATGCTTCGCCCAACCCGGTGCTTACATCCCACATCCCGAGCTCCCGCATACCAGGTGTGTCGATAATCATCGCTCCGCTGGGCAGCATGATCAGCTGGCGATGAGTAGTTGTATGGCGACCTTTCGAATCATCTTCACGAATATCCTTTACCGCCATGAGTTCTTGCCCTGCAAGGGCATTGACAAGGGTCGACTTGCCAACGCCAGATGAGCCGAGAAAGACAAGCGTTTTCCGCGGCTTAAGGTAATCATTAAGCGCATCCAGTCCGTAACCAGTAGCTACGCTGATCGCATGCACTTCTACCCCTGGTGCAACATCTTGCGCTGCCTGCATTTGCATGGAATAATCACCTACCAGGTCGGCTTTGGTCAACACGATCACCGGTAGGGCTCCAGACTGCCACGCCCGGGTAACATAGCGTTCCATACGCCTGAGGTTGAAGTCGAAGTTAAGCGACTGCATAATAAACACGTAGTCAAAATTTGCGGCAACTGCCTGCTCTCCCCGTCCAGGTGTGGGGTCGCGCCTTGAAAAGAACGACTTTCGTTCAAGCGTTTTCACAATCTGGCTGCCACCACTGGGGTTGTGATTAACCAGCACAAAATCGCCTGTAGTTGGGAAAGCTTCAAATCCGCCGGCGTAGTATACGCCCGCTTTCAACCTGCCATAGATGTGGCCGCATTCGCAGACAAGCTCATATCTTTCCCTGTGTACCGCCGTAATCCGTGCCGGTATGATGCCTGTATCTCGCGGCATCTTTTCCGGCAGCATTGTCGGGATAAACCCGTAATCTATTATATTCAATATTTAAACCTCCAATGTCGATGTATTGTGGATTATTATTAGGAGTTAGAAAAACCACTTTCATCAACCACCAACTCCTTTCGATTTCTACCAGGATGGATCTTAAAAACGAAATACCGCAGCAAGCGACCTCTAGAGCTAACTACACGGATCCGGATGCATGCTGCGGTTTGAAAAAAGCAAGCAAAAAGCACACCTATTCGATGTGCTGTATATCTACAATATTCACGAAAGGCTACTTGGATATGAAGGCACAGCAAAACAAGGTGTGTTAAAAGCACCAAATGAAGCACGTTTGTTTTGCTCTGCCGCTATATGGTTTTAGCGGACAATCACCTCGTGCAGAGCTTTCATATCGCATTGCCCCTTTCCTGCCTGCATTCAGCAGTTACTGACAGCGTTATCATACCACATAGGAGATTAAGTATTCAACCTCAAATTGAATCGAGCAGGTAACCACTATGTTGATCAGCTTAACTTCAGATAAAATGCCCTGACTGGTTTCCCAATCAGGAGCCAGAAGGCAGGATCGCCGAGTGTCGCGGCGGTACCAAGGAAGTTCGGTGCCACAAGCGGTATGGACATGTCTGGTACCGCGAGTTCGTCAGCAGATCAACCGGCATTCTCCAACAGGGCTCCCAAGTTTTTCGGCATGAGTTCCAAACGCCAATCCTGGATGCCAAGCCTTTCGATTTTTTCCACAAGTGTGGCGGGCATATCTTCTCTTCTTGCCCCAGCAAGGAACATCGCTGTTTCTTCTTCACTGAACTCTATTCTCTCTGTGATATTGGATAGGGCTTGTTTGTTTCTGGGGCAGACATCCTGGCATTTGTAGCAACCGTAAACCGAATGGATTACGGACTTAGGCAGCCAGTCGGGAAACGGCTTCTCCAACTCGACCAGATAGCATAAGCAAATCCTGCAGTCAATCAAATATTTGTCATCCTTGATGGCCTTGGTAGGACAGCTTTTGATACACACCCCGCACGTTTCGCAGATTTCCATCATGCGAACGTCACGGAAATTATAGTCCTCACCGCAAGGCGCATCCGTTACATATGTTTGCAGTCCAAAAAAGCTACCCCATTCATCTATGTAAGCAATGTTATTTCTGCCGTACTCCGCCAAGCCGGAACACACCGCCAACCTTTTTTGAGGCAGCCAGTATATAGACTCAAGATTGTACCCGTTTTCGGTAAATACCTGCTTCATTTTGTCATTAACCCAGCTCTGATCTACACAGTAAAAATCGGTTACACTTTTGCCCTGGTAATTGAAGGTCATCCCCACAAGCTCAAACTTAGCCGCCACAATGATTATGGTTTTGGGAACAAAATTGAACTGCGTCAGATCAAAAACATAACGTTGATTAATGATCGTTTTCTGCATTCCATTTAAACTCTCTGTTTCATTAAGCCGAAGTATGTCAGCTTTTACATCCGCAAAGCGTTCGATTGGCAAATATGCGGCTTTGATCCGATCATCAGCAATTTGAGCCAATAGATTCTTAAGCATTTACATCACCCTCGATTGTTGGTTAGTGCGACAGGGGACGGTTCCGTGTCACCCCTCCGTGTCACCCTCGCAACCTTCCGTGTCACCCCTCCGTGTCACCCTCATTCCTTCTCAAGCACAGGCTGCTTTATCGTATCCGCTTCGTATATCCGCATTGTTTCGCGCCAGGGATGACGGCCGGTACCAATGTATCTCCAGGCGTACTTCTCATAATACGAGGTATGATCCGTACAAAGGTACAGCTTCTCAAAACCAAGCCTCCCGCCATCAATCCGCGCATTTTCCAAAAATTTCCCTCCCAGTGCATGGCCCCTGGCTTTTTTTCAACATAAGGCGCGCACAAATACGGCAACAAGTCTGTCCGATCCACGAAGTCATTATCGATAAGCCCGCAACCGCCAATAATCTCATCATTTTCGTCAAGAACCAGATACCACTAGGGCAGCGGAAGCAAACCATTCACCTGCCCGTGGTGCATATGTCGGATTATACCTGACTGAAAAATCCTATATTTTTGCTGGCTCGTTTTAGCCATCTCCTTAAGACTTCTTCTCCCCTACTCGTCTCCCCGGCCCTGAATCGGCGTTAACCACAATAGCTGTTTCGTCAGCAAGAACCGCTGCACCTGCTGTGATGACCAACAAAGCCACGCATAGATCATCGGTCATCCACAGCGGGCTTCCTCACTGTAATATCTATATGCACTAACTCCGAACAAAACGGCAAATGCAGCTAGCAGCCAATGGCGCAGCAAACGCCTCTTCAAAGAAGGATGCATGTTGGAATTACGGCAAGTGCCATTGTCAGAGTTTTCTTGCTATTATTAAAATAAAAACCCCAGGTGATCAGATAAACCAGCAACAGCAGGCCATTACCCGTTAAATACACTCAACCTGCCCATTCACTCTCAAACCAAAACTCCCGTCCAAAAACAGGCAGCTTCATCATGATCTAGCCGTATGTTCATCAACCATAAAACTCCACTGCACTCCGAATTTGTCAACGAACTGAACAGCGAGCGGGCTGTATGGCAGAGCCTGCAGCGGATCGACCGTAACGCTGCCCTCTTTCATGATCTCGTAACATGCAAGAAGATCATCTTTGTTCTCAAACGTGACAATAAGATGGATGGCTATATCGGTAGAGCTATCTTTTTTACCGAATCGATCGTTCAGGTAAACCTTTTGGCCATGTATGTGCATTTCCGCGTGGGCAACCTTGTTGTCGACATGATATTTGGCAGGTGCATAATCACTGTTAAGAATGATAGTGTCAACTTTAGTATTGAATGCCATTTCGTATAATGAAATGGCTTCGCAACAGTTACCGTTAAAATGGAGATGCGGTATCAGCATGGCAACCTCTCCTCTACCTTATTTCCACCAGATGAGTCTTGTGACGAGACAGGGGACGGTTCCGTGTCTCACTCCGTGTCTCACTGTGTCCCATATCTCCAGGACAAGTTAGGACAAGGGAGGACACAGAACCGTCCCCTGTCTCACACCCTAGAACACAGAACCGTCCCCTGTCTCACCCTTATACCGGGCAAGAAACTGCTTTGTCCTCTCTTCCTTTGGATTGCCAAACACTTCCTGAGGAGCACCCTGTTCGACAATCGCACCGTCGTCCATGAATAT
>DUVS01000045.1 GCA_012840925.1 Bacillota bacterium | reverse complement strand
TTGAACCCTTACGAGATTGCTCCCACAAGGCCCTCAACCTTGCGCGTCTGCCAATTCCGCCACTTCCGCAAAAAAGTTTGGAGCCGATGACCGGACTCGAACCGGTGGCCCCTTCCTTACCATGGAAGTGCTCTACCTGCTGAGCTACATCGGCACTAAAACAGCTCTGGAGCGGTAGACGAGTCTCGAACTCGCAACCTTCGCGATGGCAACGCGATGCTCTACCAATTGAGCTACTACCGCTGGTGGGCGAAACAGGGCTCGAACCTGTGGCCCCCTGCATGTGACGCAGGTGCTCTTCCAGCTGAGCTATTCACCCGGCAATTACAAAGTATATCAGGTGTTTAGGCAAAAGTCAATACTCAATAGGCAATCGTTTTATGGTTTACACGGAGATAGGCTGAAGTTCGAAGTATCAATCACCAAATCCGCCTGCTCCTGCACCCCAAAGTAGCGGAAGTATTCATCCTCCTTTGGAATCCACTCCTTGATGAACCGTTCAAGGAGCACTTCCCCGCTGCGCTTACCGATCCGCTCCAGCTGAAGGTCCCTTGAAACCGTCAGGAAAACTTTGAAGTGGTAGTACCCAATCAAAGTGGGGTGCATGCTGTAAACGCCTTCAACTATATTCACTGGTTTAGACGTGACCTGTACAAAATCCGTCAGTCTGCCCAATTGACAATCGTATTTCTGATAGGAAAAATGATTGGATTTGCTAATCTGCTCCAAAACCTCAGCTTTGAACCGTTCATAGTCCACGTTGCCACCAATTTCCTCAAGCCTTACTTTGGTCCTCTGATGAGGCTGCAGGAAAAAATCATCCATGTGAAACACATTGGCATCGTATCTCTGCCGGAGCTGCCTCGCCAGTTCTGTTTTGCCGGAGCCACTGCTGCCATCAATAGCTATAATAACCAGCAGTTTCTCGGTGATCAACCGATCGATTTGGCTTAGCAGTTGGTGGTAACGGGC
Organism: Bacillota bacterium; assembly: GCA_012840925.1. Classification (GTDB taxonomy): domain Bacteria; phylum Bacillota; class Limnochordia; order Darwinibacteriales; family DTU012; genus DTU012. Next base: position 87,150 of record DUVS01000045.1, on the reverse strand, counting down.
ATCATTTGCAGTTGAAAGCATCAACAATCACCCTCTGCAAATCCAACCTCTAAACTCGGATACTCTTCCATTTACCGGAGTTGTACCTAAGCAGCACTAAGGTTGAACGTAAAATCTGATCAGTTACCAAAGCGAGCCAGGCACCCATCAGGCCCCAGTGGAACACATTGATATTGATCACTGCCAAACTTGGCCTTACCAGAAGCACTGTAATGAATATGATCACAGCAATTGCTCGCGTATCACCGGCACCGCGCAAAGCACCAGCCAGAATAAACTGAGAAGACTGGAACGGCTGTATCAACGCCACCAGCTTCAAAATCTGGGCTCCCATAGCAATAACTTCAGTGTCTTTGGTGTACCAGGAGACAATCCGCCTGCCAAAGAAGAAAAAGGTTATTCCCAAGAAGATCGAGACCATCATTCCCAACAGCCTGGTCCGCCTGGCGTATGCCTGAGCCATATCAGGCCTTTTTTTGCCTAGGCTCTGCCCCACCAGCGAGGTGGCCGATACAGCAAATGCCTGACCGTTCATGAATGATAACGCCTGGATGTTCATCCCAATCTGGTGGGTGGCATAAGCCACAGTTCCCAAGGATGCTACCGTCTTGACGTACATTATGGCACCGGCCCGCATCAGCAACTGCTCAATCATAGCCGGAAATCCAATGTTGACGATACTTTTAATCAGCTTGAAATCAGGTTTGAAGCCCGCCCGAAGCTGCAGATGGACATAATGCCTGCCGCGAAGGACAACGATTAAGGCCATTACAAATGCTGCCGTTTGTCCAATCGCTGTTGCCAACGAAGCTCCTGCTACCTCCCACCTTGGAAAACCAAACTTGCCGTATATCAGACAATAGTTAAACACGACATTGACCACATTTGAAATCAAGTTATAGGTCATGGCAATCCGAGAATTGCCAACGCCCCGGAGTGCGGCTGTAAAAGTACTGGTCAGTGCAAAAAACACCAAACCAGCCATCTGGATTTTCAAATAAATAGTGCCGCCCGCTAAAGTTTGCTCGTCAGCAGCACCCATAAATTTAATCATTGTTTCTGAATTTAAATAGCCAAAAACTGCTGCTATCGCCGAAAAGATTGCTGTAAGCAGAATTGCCTGGCGCAGTACCCGGTTTGCCCTCTCTTGATCACCTGCACCTTTCGCCCGGGCAATCAAAGCTGTCGCCCCCACATTCATGGCCATAAACATGGTTGCCATTAAGAACTTCGGCTGAACTGTCAAGCCTACTGAGGCGATCGCCCACGGCCCAAGCTGTCCAACCATCATCATATCTACCATCGATGTCAGCTGCGTCAGGGTAAACTCAATAAAAGACGGCCAGGCAATCCGGACCACGTCTTTATACAGCATTCTGGAAGTAACGCCCTGGGGCAGCTGCTTGCTTACCCTGCTGTACTTGCCATAGTCGTTTGTATCATCGCCTCGAGCAACCAAATCCAAAGCCAGCTTGATCTGCTTGCCCGGCGTCGCTTGCTCACTTTCGCCTACCTGAGGCCCAACTTCGTTTTCAATGACAGTATCCTGTTGATCCTTACTGAGACTTTCAACTCCTAGAGGATCAAGCTCCTTCTGATTAAGTTCCATTCTATCCATGTCCTTCAAAATAATATTCTAAGATAACTTCTTTTATAATATATTATAACACCTGACCAGACCAAAGTCCATAATCAGCAATTCTCGATACTGCTTTAGCCTGGGGCCTGCCTAACGCTCCGGTGCAGGCATATCGGCAAGCCCTAAAGACTGTGAACCAGTCTGAGATCACCTGCATAGGCCGCTTTCAATACAGATCCAATGGTGTCATCAACTAGACGAGGCGTAATTGGGACTGGCATATTCTTCAATTTCATCCGCAGCTGTGAATCTTTAGCCGCGGTCAGGATCCGCTCCAGATGATTTTCACCGAAGCCTGGCAGCTCCTTTAAGGAAACCGGTACGCCAAGACTTTGCATAAAGCGCTGCATACCTCTGGCCACTGCCAATGCCAAATCCCGCCCGGCCAGTGTCCCAAGATCTTCCAGAATAAGCCCATATTCAGCGTAAATCCTGCCAAGCACCTGCAGCTGAGGTTCAATCGCTGACGCAAATAGGACTGCGTAGTAGGGATTGAGTATACCACAGGCCCGGCCGTGACTGGCGACATCCACTAGCGAAAAACTGTTCAAATGGGGGCCGTTAGTACCGCCAATCATGATTGCACAAGCTCCAAGGTCGGTTGCCAGCCCGATCGCGGCCCGGCCTACCCGGTCATCAGGGTTGGCCAGCACTCTCCCTGCGGCCTTGACTATCAGCGGTACACCTGTTTTAACCAGCTGTTCAACCATCGAATATTGATCTGAATTTGCTGCGCCAGTCCCGAAGAACACTTCCACAAGATGGCTCATCCCATCCAGGATTCCATCAACGGTAATATCCAGTGCAGCGGTCAAGGTCACATCGTAATCAAATACAGATCTCGCCGGTACCAATACCTCATCCACAATCAGCTTCTTCTGGGCTCGGGCCAGATCCGTTACATTGGCGTATTTCGTCAGATGAGCGCCTGAACCAGCGATCGTCGGTACTGCGACAATCGGGATCAAGCTGCTGCCTGCCCCCTTAAGCGCCTCACCAACCAATCCGGTGCCAAAAAAGCGTTCAACTTCTCCCCCAAGGCAAGCAACAGCCACTGCGGCTTTGACTGCGTCAATGGTACTGCCTCCACCTACTGCCACAATCAGATCAGGTCTGCTATTCTGAATTTTACTGGCTATCCGGTAAACATCCTCGATGGGTGTGTTTGGCCTGGCTCCCAAGGTTGAATTGACCAGCAGCCCGTTGGTATATAGGCTTTGAATTACTCGATGCAGAATACTTTTTGTATGGGTGGTATTCCCCACAACCAATGCATTCTTGCCTAGTTCAGCAGCGGTGGGCCCAACTTCGCCCAGCACATCCGTTCCGAAAACATAAGCTGTGCCCCTCAGTCTTGTGAGTAATCCCCTGGCCGTCTGCACCAGTTTTGAATCCATGTGAGCCACCTCCCTAACAGTTGCCCAGATAGACGTAATCAAGCTTTGTCCGGGCAACTTCCGCAAGTTTGCGCAGTACGTCAATATCTGTCGGAGCCCGATCACTGCACTTGTACCTCGGAAAGAACCGCGTAAGGTGCAGAGGTAGATCCCGCTTGACACTGGCCAGCCAGCTAGCTAGAGCCTCTATTTCCAATTCGCTGTCATTTTCCCCCGGGATGATCAGAGTCGTGACCTCGACATGAGCAGATTCTACCGCTGATGTAATAGAGTTCTTTACCGTCTCCAGATCACCGCCGATTTTGCGATAAAACTGATCGTTAAATGCTTTCAAGTCAAAGTTGATGGCGTCGATCAGCGGCAGCAGTTGCTGCAGCGGCTCTTGGCAGCAATAGCCATTGCTTACCAACACATTCTGCAAACCGTGTTCATGGGCAAGCTCGGCACAGTCATAAACAAATTCATATCCCACCAAAGGTTCGTTATAGGTGAAAGCAATCCCAATATTGCCCCTGCTTCGCAGTTCTAATGCCAGCTCCACCACTTGCTGCGGCGACAGTTGGCGCCAACCCAGATCGTCTTTGGCAGCCGTTGAAATCTCCCAGTTTTGGCAGAAGGGGCAGCGGAAATTGCAGCCGAAACTGCCGATCGACAGAATCAGGCTTCCCGGGTAAAAACGGTACAAAGGTTTTTTCTCAATTGGATCTAAGGCTAAGGATGTAATCAAACCATAGTTGATAGCTTTGATTTGACCATCCACATTGCCCCTGGCCCGGCACAGGCCAGCCTGATCTGGCCCCAGGTGGCAGTGATGAGGGCAAATCTCACAGACCAGTTTGTTCACGTATGGCGCACCACCTCAAAACGGTCAATCTGATACCGCTCATGGGGTGAAATACCTGCCTTCAAACACGCGATCCGCAGTTGTTCTTCAACAGTATCGATACCGTCCAGATTCGGAAGCAGCAATCCTCGCCTTCCTCCAGCGGTGACAATCACTCCATATCGTTTTGGATCCAACTGATCCTTTGATTGTACCGGTTCAGCTTCTCCAAGGACTTCAACGCTGTAGATCAAATGAGGCAGTTCTTCCTCCCTGACGGGAGTAAAACGGGGATCTTCCATGCCGGCGCAGACTGCGTTTCGGATGATCTCATCAGCCACACACTTGGTAGTGGGGCCGATGGTACCCATACACCCCCGCAGCTGATCGCCAATATGCAGCGACACAAAGACACCAGCTCGATTCCTGAGCAGTCCTTCACTGAGCCCGTCCGGCCGCGGGAGATGGCGCCGGTTTCTGACGTAATGCTCCAGAGACATTCTCGCCAGCTTCACATACTCATCTTCTCCACTGCTTTCACTTGCATCCTGCTCGTGCTCCTGCCCTTTACCATTTTCTGTTACTTGAAAAGCAGCAACAGCGTAGCCAACTCCAAAAGGGCCCTCATACGAGAGCAGTTGTGGTTGGATCACCTTGCCGTCTAGCGCTCCTCCAAGTATGATAAAGGATCTTAACCCACACTCTGCGGCTGAGTGACAGAAGGTTTCATTGAAGCCCAAAAGCTGCTGCCAATCTCCCGCCTTCAATGCCTCAGTCACTTTCTGATCAAAAACCGGCCCTTCTTTGGCAAATCCATAGGGCCCATCTTCAGTAAGTCTATGGGACAGATCACCGCTGGCAACAATCACGACCCGTTTACCGGCAGCCTCTGCTGCTTGAGCCACTAGTTTCCCGAAACGATAGTGGGTCAAAAGAGGCAATCCGGATATGGAAACCCTGACAGCTTTGTAATTATGGTAATATAAATTGATAAAGTAAAGGGGAATCATGCTGCCATGGTCAAGCCTTGGATCCCTCTCCCCGTCAGTACCTGCCGGGATGCCTTGTTGTTCGCTGAGGCTTTCCAGATGGCCAACACACTCTTGATCGTACTCAACATCAATCTGCACATGGGGACTGCCAAACATACTAAAATCTCCTCTGGCACTGCTGCCAGGAGAGATGTGGATGTAATCTGCGTATGCTACCGAGTGGGGAGTTACGATCACAATTGTGTCAGGCTTGATGTCGGCAATCGATTTACTGACTGCATGGTATGCATCGATGGTGGCTTGGATTTTCTGTTCCTGGCCTTTGCCGATTTGTGGTATGATCAACGGGGGATGCGGAACGACAAAACCACCAACAAGTGCCATAGCCAATTCCTCCCTTTCTGTATTGTGCAGGTAATACATAGTTTTGCCTGCTTGTGGTTGAACATAAGTCTATCATTACATCACTTCTATGCAAGAAAGGTTATTCCTTGATCGCAAGTTGGATAAATAGGAGCGGATATCGCATGGTTAGTCTGCCTTTGGGGGACTTAGTGGAAGCATACTTTCAGCAGAGAATCAATCGATTTATAGTTCGCTGTCAGCTGGCTGGAGCGGATCCCGATCGAAGTACCGATAGGACTGGTGGAAAGTCATGTAAAGGCCAAATAGTAGAGGCCCACCTTGCTGATCCAGGCAGGTTGCGTGAGCTGTTAACTCCCAACAGACGCATTTGGCTGCAGTCTACCAGCAATCCAAACCGGAAAACCCGTTGGTCAGCGATCCTGTCCGAAACGGAAAATGGAAGCTTGGTTTCCTTGGTTTCGGCTCTACCCAATACATTGGTTAAGACTGCCCTTGTCCAAAAAGCTATGCCGGAATTAAGCTCCTGGTCGCTTGTCCGCAGTGAATATCCTCTCGGCAGGCACCGCTTCGACTTCCTTCTCCAACGGGGCCAAAAACAGATGCTGTTAGAAATCAAAAGCGTTACTTTGGTAGACAATGGTGTAGGCCTGTTCCCTGATGCAGTCACCAGCAGAGGACGGCAGCATCTGGATACATTAGCCGCACTCACTCAGTCCGGACAGTATCAGGGAGCGGTGCTCTTCGTTGCTCAGCGGAGTGACGCCCAATGTGTCACTGCGGCTTCCCACATCGATCCCGGATTTGCCAAAGCCTTCACCGCCGCCCGTAGAGCAGGTGTTCAATTTTACAGGCGCAGCTGCCAGATTACTAAAAAACAGATTTCTCTAGGCAACGCACTCCCGGTTTTGGATCCGGATATGCCCTTTCTCTCCTGCTGATAGAACACGGTGGGTTCCGTTAATCAGTATCGGCTGGCCAATACATCATAGACATTTTGGATTGCTTTGGCGGTCATGGCAAAACGGGTTTCCCATGTGGAGCAGCCAATATGAGGCGTAAGGACAGCATTCGGCAGTTTGAGAAGCTGCTCGGTTACAAATGGCTCCTGTTCGTAGACATCAAGCCCTGCCGCTGCTATTTGTTTGTTGATTAGTGCCCCCGCCAGCGCTGTTTCGTCCACAACAGTGCCGCGTGCGACATTGATCAAAATCGCTTCTCGTTTCATCAGCTTCAGTTGGCCAGCGCCAATCAGATGCCTGGTTTGTTCACCGCCCGGCACATGCAATGAGACAACATCCGCGGCTTGGAGTAAATCCTGGAGTGAGCGATACTCAGCCGAGAGGCGCTGCTCCACTTCTGGTTTACGGCTGCGGCTATAATAGATTATTTTCATTTCAAATGCCTTCGCCATTTCGGCAACCTTTTGACCGATCCGGCCAAAGCCGATGATTCCCAGGGTCTTTCCCCGCAGATTTCTGCCAATAACAATTGTCGGGGTCCACGAAAAAGGATTGGCACTGCGGACCAGTTGATCTGCTTCGTTCAACCTACGCATGCAGGCAAGCATCAGTGCAAATGCCAGTTCGGCTGTACTGTAAGTTACTTCATCAGGCAAATTCGTTACGATAATCCCGCGCTTTTTGGCAGCTTCAAGATCAATATTATCGACACCAACTCCGTAGTTGCTGAGCGCTTTCAACCGTGGCAAAGCTGCCATCAGCTCATCATCGATGCGGTCATTGCAGACCAGCATCCCATCTCCGTCCTTTGCGTGGGAAATCAGTTCCTCTCTGGTTAAAGGATACTCGCTGGGATTGATCCACAAGTCCCAGTCGGGCGGCAGGTGCTCCGCAGCTTGTTCAATACCTGGTATTCTTCTGGTCACTACAATCTTATACATAATGTTCTCCAATTACTTTTTATTAGAATAACCTTATTTTTTCCTAGCCAGTGAGAGTCCGCCAAAACCGCTGATGATGGCCATGTAAAAACCAAAATCATACCACAATCCGGTATTTGCAGTTTCATAAACACGAATGCCATCACGGAATATACCAATGATCAGTGAGATTGGAGCGATCCATCCGTGCCAGATTCCCCAGAAAAATCCTGCTGGATTCTCTTCTGTGTGCTTGCCATCGCCCGGAATACAGCCGCTCAAAAATAGACAAACGAAGATAACTCCTAGTATCAAAACATGAGCTTTAGATATCCTTACCCGCTTCACACATCTCAACCTCCCATGAAACACTGTTTATTGGTATTTCAACTGTGCAATAGGTTTTTCCTCCGAGGCCCCTTGTCTCACTTAAAGCACACCATCGGAAAAGGAGACCACTTTGACGTAAAGGGTGCTTTTGTCATTCACCAAGGGCAGGATTGTCCAGTTCCATAAAAATCACATCATGGGACTTGCCGTCAGGATCTGTCCAGAAGTTTTTTTCAATCCGTGTTTCCTTAAAACCCAATTTCCTGTACAGATTATATGCCCGCATATTATCTGCCAAAGTATCTATCTCAATCTTCCTCAATCTAAAGCAGTCGAACAGGAAATTGATAAAAACAGTCATAGCCTCAGAGCCGTATCCTTTACCCTGGTAATCCAACTCACAGATCTTAATGCCTACCAGGCACTTGCCCTGTTCAAGATCAAGTTGTCCATAGGCAAGCTCGCCTATTGGCTTGTACTTGTCTTCCAGATCGACAATCACATACCTCCGACTGGTTCGTTCAGGATCTGGATCATTGATTTCCACAGCAAAGCGGTGTTCCAGTTCTGTTTCAGTTACTCCCAACCCTTTGCGAAATCCGACTGAGGCCATCAGCTTCCCATCATTCCACCATTTTACGAACGTCGGTACATCTGCCAGCTCTATGTTTCTGATCCCTATTCTTCTACCTTTAACAACCAGTTCCATAAAATCAGCTCCTTCATCCACTGTGAAAAAGGACTGCAGCGCACTGCAGCCCTTTTTGCGAGAATTTCCAGATTGATTGACCTAATAGCTTTATTTTGCCGCGATTATTCTATCTCATCTGGGGTCAGTACCCGGTCATAGATCTTCAATTCATCCAGCATCCCGATGAACGGTGGATCCCACCAGTTGACAGCCAATACAAACACTCCATCTGCTTCAAGCTGGCTGAATACATCCGGGAATCCGGTTCCGGCAAACTTCTCCACGCCATTAAGATATACTGTGACATCCCCGTTGTCAACGGTAACAACAACATGAGTCCATTCGTTAAGCGGAATGGTCTCTCCACATATAGCATCATACCATTGTAGATTACCGGACCAGATCATGGTATGGCCTGAAGACCATCCGGATGGTACAACACTAATCCAGCTGGTGTCACTGGCTCCTCCAAAGAAGGTGGTAGTATGCATGGTTAATACTTCAGGTTTAATCCACAGTGAGATGGTATATGTATATCCTTCAATCAAACCAGACGGCAGCAGCACCCCTTGGTTGCCGTCGAATTTTATGGCCTGGCCTTTGACCCCTTCACCATAACTGACTGAGTAATGCTCTTCTCCTCTTGTCTGAGTTATCTCGCCCACATTAGTCCCAATCCTGGTACCAATCAATTCTCCACCAGCAAACCTTCCAGTTGAATCCTCCAGATTTCCTTCAAAAGCAAAGTGAGCAACCCATCCTTCTTCAGTTGGAGTGCAACCCGATGCAAAAGTAACCAGTAATACCAGCAAACTGACTAACAACAGACTTCTACGCACCAGCTATTCCCTCCTCATTTCTGCTGCATAAATACAGTCTGTTCTTTGTTTCTGCATATCTAATCAAAATCCCTACTAGATTCTGACAAATAAATCACTGCTGATAATCCCTTTTACTAAACTGGTAATGCCCTAATCCGATAAAAGCTGCGGCTATCAGCAGCATGATTGCCACTTGTCCTACTCCCATGGTCTCTATCGGCACATTAGGGACGTGGCCAAAGGGTGTCAGCTTAGCCAGCCATTCCGGCGCCTTGACCAACCTCCCCAGATAGAGCACTGTGAATGTATAACCCAGATACAACCAGACTAAGCCCGTGAAACGTGGCAGGAATCCGATTAGGAAAGTCGCCATGCCAACATAAATCCAAATGGCAGGTAGAAAGGATAGTGCACCCTTTAACACAGGCCAAAAACTGAAGGGAATTTCCATTACATAAGAAGCTGCTGCCCACAGTCCCAGCGCTGCCAGTACCTGCATTACCACAGCCGCAAGCAGACTGGTAACCACAAAGCTGTAGAGTAATCTCGTTTTGGAAACTGCTCTGGCCAGCAAATGCTCAAGGCGGGCTGCCTTTTCTTCGGTCCGCAGCTTCAAAACCATTAACAGTGCGGGAATGGCTGCAAACATCGCCATGATCAGCAGAATCAGTGCTGTAAACTGCTCCGTTAACGTAAAACCTGGTATGGCTGGCAGCATTCCCTTAATCATCTCACTAGATTCAAAAAAGCGGTCCAAATCAGCAAACACAGAGCCGTAAGACAATCCCAGAACCAGCATCCCAACAGCCCAACCGGTCAGCATTGGTTTCTGCAGGCGGATGGCCAAGCCCCATGTGGTTTGCAGCAAACGCCCCGCTTTGGTAGGCCCAGGTTTGGCTGCAATCAAACCAGCACCCAGATCCCGAATTATGTTTAGATAACACCCTAAAAAGCCAGTGAGCGCGGATAAGGCTACCATCACCAAGACTGGCCACCAGTAGTTGGTGACATAAACTTGGCACCGGAGGACCAATCCTAAAGGTGATACCAGGGAAAGAACTTCATTACTCACATCCCCAATTGCCCGCAGCAGATAAGCAAGCCCCATGAAACCAAAAGCAAGCCCCAATGCTCCCCGGCTTGTTTCAGTCACTTGAGCAAACAGGACGGTAATGCCGGCAAAGAACCAGCCGGTTACTGTTAAGACTGCACCATACAGGAGCGAACCAGCCAAACCCATCGACTCAATACCTAATGCAGCCAAGCCGGAACCCACAACCAAACCGATTACTACATTACCAATGGTTAAGACCAGAAGCACCGATCCGGCATTCGCCAGTCTCCCCACTGGTAAGGAACGAATCACTTCAATACGCCCACTCTCTTCGTCGCACCGTGTATGCCGGACAGCTGTCATGATGTTCATGATTGCCACTGCGATCGCAGTAAACAACAACATGTGATGGGCAAACATGGCTCCGATCTGGTAATCATCCAAGCCGTAGCCCGGGCCAGCCATGGCGATCAGAGCGGGGTTCCTCATGGTTTCACTCATAATCATCCGCTCAAGTTCGGTAGGAAACAACCCAGGATAGGCATAGGCCACCAACAGGGTTACCACTGCAATTCCCATAATCCATAGTGGAATGCGAATCCGATCCCTGCGCCAAATCAGGCCTGCCAAAACTGAGGTGCCTTGCCACAACTGTTTCTTCAGCGGCATCGACTTAAGCATCAGTCTTCACCTGCCACCTGATAATGATGCATAAACAGATCCTCAAGAGTAGGCGCTTTGCTTTCCAAAGACACAACATCATACTGACTGATAAGCTTAAGCACCTCACCGATTTGGCCAGTATCCACTTGTAAGCTGTACACAAACAGTAGGCCTGCTTCTGATTCCTCGATACTATGAACCCCGGTAAGCCCAGCAAAACCCTGGATGGGCTGCCTGGTTTCCACTTGTACAACTGTCCTGGTTAAATGCCTCAGTTCCTGCAGCGTACCGGTTTCAATAATTCTGCCTTGACGGATAATGCTCACCCGATCACAGAGCTTTTCCACCTCGGATAAAATATGACTGGACAAAAACACGGTTTTCTTAGCCTCTTTGATTTCGTGAATGCATTCCTGAAATACTCTTTCCATGAGCGGATCCAATCCGGAAGTCGGTTCATCGAGGATATAAAGATCAGCATCCGCTGCAAAAGCAGCAATCAACGCTACCTTTTGCCGGTTTCCCTTTGAATATGTGCCGCATTTTTTCGACGGGTCAAGATCAAACCGCCGGATCAATTTTTCACGGTAAATGCGATCAGCTTGGTTGTCCGTTCCCCGTAGTTTGACAAACAGATCAATTACTTCGCCACCGGTAAGGTTTGACCAAAGATTGACTTCACCTGGGACATAAGCGATTCGTCTGTGAATTTCCACAGCATCGTGCCAGGCATCTCTGCCAAAAATTCTGGCAGTACCTTGTGTAGCTTTCAAGATACCAAGCAATATCCTGATTGTGGTAGTCTTGCCGGCGCCATTAGGCCCGATGAAGCCGTAGATTTCGCCTTGGTTAACCTCCAGATTGACTCCATCAAGGGCGGTCAAACTGCCAAACCGCTTTGTCAAGTTGTCAATTTCAATAACTGTCATCCTCAACCTCCTTTTCCCGATGAGATTAGCCCAAAACTGCGGGCAAACAGCTTTGTTACGGCATATATCAATAGAGATTACTCTAAATACAGAGGCGGTAGGTTATGGAGGAGTGTATTGCTAGACTTAATCTCAATGACAAACAGTTGATCTTGATTGGTACGATTCATATGTCGAAACGCAGTGTGGAGCAGGTCAAGGCTATTATCGAAACCGAATGTCCGGATACAGTATGTGTCGAACTGGACCATCTGCGCTATCTTGCCCTTATCGAGATGGATTGCAAAGAAAGTGCCTTCTTCGCTGATGACGATTTCGACCTCCAGGCTGATATTGCCTGTAAGAGTTCATTCCTTTTACTCAATACACTCATCGCCATCATGCAAAAACGCATTGCCCGGAATCTCAACCTCTTGCCCGGCCAAGAACTGATTCAGGCTATCAATTCAGCTAGAGCAAGCGGAGCACGGCTTGTTTTGGCAGATTGCAATATTCAGACAACCTTCAGACAAATATGGGCCAGCTTAAGCTCAATGGAGAAAAGCAAACTGCTGGCTCAGACTCTTAATCTCTTGCTTGCAAAAACCACCTTGTCAGAAACGGAGATCGAAACTATGAAATCCCCGGACAACCTGATGATGTTCTTGAACAAATTCACGGAAGAATTTCCCGAGTTAAAAAGAATGCTCATCGATGAACGGGACTATGTTCTGGCTCAAAACATTAAAACAGCACCGGGCAAGAAGGTGGTGGGAGTGGTTGGAGCGGCTCATTTGCCGGGCATTGTAAAATGCCTTCTGGAGGACTGACTGCTTGATGATTGTTGTTTATGATCAGGAGTAGGCTTCTTTTTTGGATATTATGCCAGACTCTGAATGCACTTCGTTTATTTCCGCAACAGAATCCCTGACTACTAGCTCCACACCTACAATAACCTTTATCGGTTTTACGTCAGGCTCCTCGATTAACTCCAGAAGCCTTTTACCAGCCATAATTCCCATTTCACGTTTCTGAATTCTTACCGTTGTCAGTTGGGGAATTGTATGTTGAGCCATACTAATATCATCAAAACCCACGACTGAAATATCGTTGGGTATGTTCAGATCGAGATCAAAAACAGCACGCATGACACCAATAGCTAGCATATCATTGGCTGCAAAAATCGCTGTTGGTAAAAGATGACAATTTCTCAGCATAGTTAACGCTGCCCGGTACCCATCATCGGCATCAAATTTCGGTTTGCAGAACGCAATGTACTCCTCGCTTTTCCTGACTCCCGCACGGCGCAGTGCCTGCTTGTAACCTATGTAGCGCTCATCCAATGATGTATGGGTTAAAGGCCCCCCGATAAATCCAATCCGCCTGTGACCAAGACTAATCAAATAATCGACTGCAGCCCGCGCCCCCGCTGTGTTGTCATTTAAGATCATGTTCACATTCTCATCATACAAGTTGCTGTCTACCAGTACCAGGGGAAGGTTGTTTTCTTTAATCCGTTTGACCAATCGCTCATTAATCTCATAGCCAGCCAGAATGATACCTGCCAGTTTTTCGTCGTTGAACAGTGATTCTACTCTTTCCAAATCACTGTCCAGGTGTCCTGTCACAGTTCTAAAAAAGAGATTATAGTTTTTTTGACTGACAATCTGCTCAATGCCCCCAATTACCTGGCCATAAAAAGGGTCATCAGCAAGGCTTGTCAACCGATTATTGAATACGATGGCGATATTTTTACTAATCGCTTCCTGCCGCTCACTCTTGGGTGCACGCGGTTTATATCCAAGTTTGGCGGCTGTCGTCACCACCAATTCTCTAGTCTCTGCGGAAATATTCGGGTTGTTGTTAAAAACCCTCGATACCGTTGCTGGTGAAACGTTAGCCGCTCTGGCCACATCCTTTACCGTAACTTTCACCATTGTCACCCTTTCCCGAGTACATCTTCCAGTAAACTATTACCATACCAATGTGGAAATTTCCTTTGTATTAATGCAATTTACTGACTATAGGCACGATTCCAAGTTCCAAACACTATATAGGAGTCGGTGCGGCTAACCAGGAAAAGCTAGCCGCACCTCTCGTTTTGCAAAAGGAAGTAACTTACCTTGGATTCACTGTAAGTCCGCACTTAGCCTGCTTAAAAAGCCACTGCATTATCCTCTGCATCAAGGAACTCCAGCTTGAACACTGCCCACTCACCGGCAGTCCAATTGCCTCCAATCTCAATGTTCACTGGCTTGCCCTCTTGTATCAAATTGAGGGATGCTGTTGGAATGTTTTTTGTTTCAACAGCGTCTTTCGCCGGAGTACTACCTCCAGCAACATTCTGTGTTGATTCTGTTTCCGGATTGGTCAAGCGCAGACGCCAAAATCCGCTGTTTATGTTTCCGCTGACATCAACCACAGTGACCCTGGCCTTGACGGCACTGTTGGGGATGATCACGTTAGACAGCGCTGCATATTCGTATGTCGGAGACATTGTCAGTTTCAAGAATCCCCCTGAACTTTCAATCACGAATTCCTCCCTAGAGTAGCGCCCAGCCCAGAATTCCGGCAGGCCTAACAATTCAGGCGCCCACTCCAGGTTTCCTTCATCAGTGTAGAAGTTGCGGAACACCGCAGTAATGTTCTTTGGTTGATCAAAAGTCACCGAGGCCGGGTTGGTGTTTCCGTCCAGGCTTCCTTCCCACCGGATAAATACCCAGTCTCCATCAGGAATTGCTTTCAAGGTCGCTGTGCCGTTCTCATTCAGAGCAACTTGGACAGTACCTTCGCCAGATACATCGACACTACCAACAACACCTAAAATTTCCAGGGCTTTCTCCTGCTTTTTCACAGTATACGGCCCAGAAAAGAGATAGCCGTCTTTTTGCGCAGATATCGTGACTGAACCTTCAAGGCCGGTAAAAGTAAACTTGCCTTCAGCATCTGTGCTCTCGATCACCGGCTTCTCTCCCTCAGCGACTACCTCAACGCCAGCAATCGGATTGCCGTCCAAATCAACGACAGTCCCGGAAACATTGTATGAACCACCAAAGGAAAAGCATCCGCTGAACAATAATGCGATTAAACAAATAGCACTCAACAAATTTGATCTTTTCACAGTAACTTCACCTCATTTGATATTTGCTATGTTAGTTGTTTCTTACTTGCTCCCATACGCTTTTAAAACGGCAGCGGCATGACTTGAGTAAAGCGCCCTCAGATCCTGTGCATATTCCTCCAAAATGGCTTTGCCAATTCCTTGATGATCCCCAGTGGCATACAATGCTTTGGCTAAAATCAGCTCACGCAGGGAGTAATCGCGGAGAGTATGGGTAATGTCTCCAATGAAGTACAACCTCTTCGCATCATCTAAAGTCTTAACCGCATACCCTCGCATGCCCGGCTTTGACAGGAGTTCAGCCAAAGCCTTGGCACCTTCAGGATGATTTATAGCTTCCAGGGCAACGGCTACAGCCCGATGATGCGAAAATTCACTGTTGGCATCCAACAGCGCGGCTTTGTTCAGGACAGCCTCCAGCCCTTTCGGGCTTCCAGAAAGGCCTAAGGCCATCACCAGGCTGTCCAGTTCGCTGCGGCAATCCCCATAAACTCCATAGACTCGGTAATCCCAGCCTTGATCCCACTGGTTGTAGCTGTTGACAGCTTCAATAAGATCATCTATCCCGGTAGGGTCGCCAAGGACACCCATGATCTTGGCGTAGTATGTTCTGATTTTTTGATCAAGTGTTCCTGATTCGTATCCCTCGCGCAGCAGTTCTAAAGCCACATCAGGTTCTGCCGCCAGGACCAGCGGTACATTGCGCAGATTGAGTTTGAATGTGCTCAAGGCATACTTGACAACGTCGTGGTTGCTGGGTGGGGTATCCTTTTCCACAACAGCTCCCCTCGTGATAATTTCCATGGCTATCAGGTGTTCCTGAAGTTTCCGGATATCAATACCTCTGGTGGAACTCTTCTCCCTTGCCGCCATGGCAGCCGCCACACCCGCTGCGTAGCCAAGGTTTTGCACGTCGGCCTGCATCCGCAAAGCCGGAATAGCATCACGGTGAGCACTGATCCCAAGCCCTACAACCAGGATCCCATCCAGCCCTTTTGGCAGAAGGGCACGGTAGGGTATATTGGACTGATACTGACGGTGTTCAGGCGGGCTGATGATAAACAAGGGGTGGACATAGAACCCGTGTGAATCGATACTGGATTTGGCAAAGGCAACAGTATCGTAGAATTGTTTGCCAGTTACCACATCCACCGGGGAGACTACATAA
Source organism: Bacillota bacterium (assembly GCA_012840925.1). Taxonomy (GTDB): domain Bacteria; phylum Bacillota; class Limnochordia; order Darwinibacteriales; family DTU012; genus DTU012. The sequence goes on along the minus strand of DUVS01000045.1, from coordinate 71,298 downwards.
TCCCCCACAATGTTGCGCCTTTCCCGAGTCTGAATCAGTTGGCCAAGGTCGAATTTGTCTGCAAATCGTTCTTTGCCAATAACGAGAGCATGCCACACATTGATCAGATCCATCTCGTCGATAAACATCCAATCGAGATTGACAAACCAGTACTTGTTATCTGGAGGCAGATCGCGGTAGACAACCGCAGCTCCCTGCATTGCTGCATGCTCCGCATCTGTAAACCGGTAAACTGCATTCGAAGCAATGGCAATATCTGCATTTCCTGTTGCGTCAATGACTACATCTGCCAGCACCACTCCGCGGCCATGGGGAGTGGCCACGACAACGCCCTGAACACGGTTGTTTTCAACCACTGCGCCAATGCCCATTGTATGGAACCAAATGTCGGCGCCTGCATCCAGCATCTCTCTCCGGTACCATTCCATTTTCGCCTCTACATTCCAGGCCTTTTCATTCCAGGGATCAATGCCGCCAAGCGCTTCCACGCCTTTGTCAATTTCGGCAGTAAACCCTTTGGTATATCCTGCAAAATAGGAGCTTACTTGACCGATAGTTCCCATACCGCCGAGCCCATACAGGTACTCCACCACCAGAGTCCGCGCTCCCTGCCTTGCGGCTGCGATCGCTGCCGGAGCTCCGGCAGTACCGCCACCAACAACGACCACATCATACTCGCCTAACACCGGCAGGGGACGCAAGGGGGAAAGTAGTGCAGGCAGTCCGGTTTGGGTCGGCCGAATCCCGGTTAGCAGCTCGGAAACATCTCCGGCAGCGACCGCTGAATCGGAAGCAGCTTGGATGTCCTTGTCGTTTCCTATAACCGTCACTTTTTCCGGAAATGGTGATTCTGCAGCCGCTGCCGCAGCTTCGATACCGATTCGTGCCCCTGCCTTCATATACTCCAGAGGGCGCAGCAGTTGGGCAGCCGCCTCCCGTGAGATGTCAGCGTATCCGCTGAGGACATACAGGCGGTCAACCCCGGCAGGCTTAAAAGCATTCGAGTTCATTTTGTCTGCTCCGAGCCATGGGCCTTGATCCGGCATCTGGCCGGAAATGTGGATAGGCGGGATATGAAAGAGCATCTCGGAAGCATCCGCCTGATATGGATCCCAGGTGATGCTTCGGGCAATCTGCTCGGCTTCAGCGTACGCTGCGTAGGAACCGTCCGCCATAGGAATGCGAAGCGTATACTCGATAGCCTGGTTGTTCCCCCCGACAGCCGGCAGCCGTGTTGGCAGCACTCGGGCGGTAACAATGCTTGGATCCGCTTTCACCGATATCTCATTACCTACAACAACCCGGGTGAAGAGATGATCACCGCTGGGAAACGGAGTGAAGTTGACCCCGGCGGCTTTGGCTACCGCCGCATGAGTACTGGCATCAATAATCACTTTACCGACAATTCCCTGGCGTCCGGCGCGATTGCTGATCACAATCCCGCCCAGCTTGCCCTCACTGTCGACCAACACTTCAGTCGCATAGGAGCTGTAAAGAAATTTGACACCGCTCTCAAGCAGCGCTGTTTCCAACGACTTCTTAACCTGCATCATGGTTGGCGGCACCCGGTATTCGGCAAAACCCGATTCCAGTTTCCGGACAACAATTTCGGCTAGTAACATCCGTTTGGAATTGCTGCTTTTGTTGATTTCCAGCTTAAGATATCTGGCCTTGGCTGCTTGTTGCAGTGACAAGCGAACGCCTCCGTTTGTCTCAAAGCGTTCTGTTCCAGCCAAACTGTTTACAACCCGGCCGATCTGCTGCCACGACCGCAGGTCATTACTTGTATATACGGTCACAGCAGCAACTTCAAAATCACGGGGCCGCTGGAAGGCAAACAAATCGACGCAGTTGAACTCCTTAACCTCCCCTAAGTCCAGGGTAATGGAAACATCGGTATTAAACTGGACGCTGTTGCCTGACGCGTTAGTAGCCAACCCGTCTGTCAGTTTTGGCCTTTGCAGGTTGTCCAGATGGCCTCCGGAAGGCTGGCGATTGGCTGAATAGGTAAAACTCATTCCCTGTGGTAATGCAAAAGATTCTTTGAACACAGCTTCAGCCAATGGCGAATCTGGCACCTCACCATTCTCCAGCCATAAGCGGTATGTGCCCGCAATGTCCTCACCGAGATAGGGGCGCTCAGCGATCAAGATGACACTGGCACCATGTGCGGCAGCTTCCACTGCTGCTGCCACCCCGGCAGAAGTACCTCCGACTACAATCACATCAACTGTTTGAACAATGGGGATTTCCCGCTGCGACTCCATCACCACTTTCTTGGCTGCACTGGGGCAGGCAGCAGCAATAATTGTACAGAAGATCAAACATGCTTTAAAAAACCAGTTCATCTTGTTCCAGGATTTACACACTTGTATTACCTCCATGGTCTATGCTCTGCGCCAGCTTGAGTTGTCTAGTCACTCTAGATAAAACAGCTCTACACTAGTGGCAAAATTCCAGATGCTTACCCGCCTGGTTGCCGAATAGCTGCCGATGATCAGTTGAACTTGGTGGACACCTGCTCCAATCTGCTCCTGGGCCTGATGCAGGGTTTCAGCAATATCAATTTCGAGCTGGGCGCTGGTTGTCTGCTCAACCAGGGCAGTTTCGGTGCCATCCGCCCAGCGGAGTTTGATCACATATTGCCCGGGCGCATAGACCCCGGAAAGCTTTAGGATTGGTTTGCGCTGAAGGTCCAGTTCTAAAACGGGACTGACAACCCCGCCCCACTGATCATTCGGATTGCGCTTCTGAATCATTGTAGCCTGATTCTCGACCTGGATTGCCGCAGGGTAGAGCTCATGGGGATTCCAGTTGAGTGGATTCAAGGCACCAGCTCTGCCTAAAACCCGATTATCAATGGTAACCAGGGCCTTATCTGTGTACTTAAACCCAGTACTGGTCTCGGCCTCGACTCTCAACTCCCAAACACTGCCGTTGGCCATACCGGATGCATCGAGGGTGAACTGATCAACAAAACCATCGGCCCTGAAAACCTCCTGCTGATTAAGGTAGGCAGCAGTATGGGTGATCGGGTCATTGATTTGAACTGAACTCAGCTCAACAGGATAGAGCCCGTAAACAATGGATCCATCCTGTAAGTTGCCAAGCCTAAGCGAGGCATACTGATAATCCACTACGACACCATCAACCAACAACCGCTTCCCGTCAACACTTACCTCTCCACCGGCTGGTGCTACTACTATGACTGCTGCTGAATCTGCATCCAGCTCGAATTCCACTTCGCCAACAACCGGTCCGGTGATAAACTGTTTGGTCGCTGCATCATAAAGCCGGCTTTCGGAATCTCCTACGTCAACTACCACTTTCCGTGCCTCGCTGTAAGGATTGTAGTAGAGATAACTTGGGTACGCCGGAGCATGGAAGAAATCAGTCGCCAAAAGATCCAGCTGCAGGATTTTCTCATCATTGGTCGGTGCAATACAAGCCGCCAACAACCCTACATGCGATGAACCGTACAATCCAAAATCAGTGGCTGCCCAGCCGTTTTTCACTCCGTCGCCCATGGCATAGAGAGTCTTGCCGTTCCATTCCCGGCGCAAGGCTTCGTAAGCGATCACAGAATCAGGATCCCCTTGCCAATCAGGGCGGGTTTTGTGTTCGGCATCATGATACTTGCCGTAGAACAGCCGCGCATTGTTGGCAAGGTTTAAAACGAATTTGCCAATTGCCCTCGCAAAAGAGGGGTCATAGCGGACAGTAGGCACAAACGCCGCTGCAGTGGCGAATGTATTCATGGCAAAGACATAATCGGTACTGATACTGCCCATCAAACCATTCACATCTTTGCCCGCCCATGTGCCGTGAACGATCCCCCAGCCCGGGCGAGCGTCCGCCGGCCCGAAAGTCCACTCAATATACCGTTTCACATCGTAATTCGTACCAAGCTCAGCATTCAATCGGGCAGCCATGTATGCACCGTAGGGAATAATCACCTCATAGAGCGGATTGTAGTCAAGATTGTCAAGGAAATCCATGCACCACTCCACTGTCTCCAAAAACTGAGGCTCACCCCAGGTTACATAGGCCATGTAGTTCATCCAGGCAATCCCCACCAAACCTTCCGGCAGTTGGTTGCCATGGGCAAAACGGTATTTGTCGTCCTCATATCGGTAAACTGGCTGGCGATTAATGAGATCATAACGTAACAGGTTGACCCGGTTTATATCCGGCCTGTTCCGAAGATCTGCAACTGCAGAAGCCCACTGCTGAGCATTGGTATACATTATGTCGGACATGCTCATCGACTTGTTTGTAAAATTCAATGGAGTCTGAATCTGGGCAACTTCAGGGTACTGATCGGCCAGCATGAAGAAGAGCATGCCCGGCCAAACATTGTACCAGAAGCTTCCACCGGTCGAGTTTACGTTGTTGTTGATAATGCCCAGCCCATTCTTGGCATTGAAGTATTGCTTAGTCATCAAAACCCAGTTGTGTCCATTTTGATTGCTCTTGTCTATGCCAACCAAAGACGCGCCGAGGACCGCAGAGATCTGGGTAAGCGCTTCATTGCCCCCTGATGCACCGATATATGAAGGAATCATGAAGCTCTGCAGCTTGAAATTGACATTTCTGTTATCCCATCTAATCAGCGGCAGATGCTCACCTGAGCTGTGAAAATCGAAGAGCAGGGCATCATAACGTCGAGCCACTTCTTTCCAGTCCCGCATTTCAAACGGCTGCGGAATATTAGGCATAATTTCGATTGCTGCAATGGCCTGCTGCCCTGGCTGAGCCAATACTGGTTGCACAAGGATGGTCAATAGCAATAACAAAATCATCAACACACGGGTTTTCATGTACTATCACCTCTGCAGTTTCTCAAATCGAACGGCAAAACAGTCTAGAGCAGGCCTGGAAAAACCTGATTAGCCAGGCAAGCCCCGATTACCTCAGCCCAGACTTCATTTCCTAACGCCGATATATGGACGCCGTCGCGGGTAAATTCCCGGGGATCATACTGATCACAGGCAGCACGAACGTCAGCAAGGGGCACATCATACTCCAGGGCAACTCTCCGCATTACATCAATATACTTGTCCAGTCTGGCCAACGCTCCACCGTCATCGGTATAGTAGGCCGGATCGTGGCGGTTGTAATAGTAATTCTCGTTGGTGTTATTGGGATCTCCCTCATAGATATAGCTGACAGTGACGAGTAGTGGAACCGCGCCGGCCGCACGCACCAGTTCAACCATCGTCTTCAGGTTTTGCTCATATTCCGCAAGGGTCACGATTTCAGCGTTCATCCCTGCTTTGACATGATCATTCATACCGAAATTGATCAACACAATGTCAGGGTGGTGGTCCAAGACATCTGTCTGGATTCTCTTCAATCCTTTGACCGTGGTATCACCACCGACGCCTGCATTGATGATCTCTACGCCAAACCTTTCCATTAGCAGCTCAGTCCAATGCTTCCACTTCAAGCGGCCGTTATTGAATGTAATGCTGTCGCCAAAGACCACCACTTTCAATCGAACACCATCTGTTCGCACCATGCTCGCACTGCCCATTTCTACTTTTTTGAAAAATAGTGCAGCAAGTTGCCGTCACTATCCAGGAATTCCAACCTAAAAGTGACCGATTCTCCAAGTGCCCAGGTGCCTCCAAGTTCAAGGGCGGGTATTGGCATGCCGGCTTGAACCAAGGCCAGGAACTGGTCCCGCAATTCGATGTACTCCACATATCCCGGTATTGCAGCACCGCCGCCGCCTACATTGATAACCACTTGCTCAGGTGTAGTCATTCTCAACCGCCACAGGTTGCGTTCTCCAGTTGCTTGCCCTGCGCTTACTGCAACAATAGTGACTTTTGCCTGAACTGCCTCTTGCGGAATAACGACGTTTTCAATTTTCGCATATCCATAGGATGCATCCATGGTGAGGGTAACTTCTGCTCCTGTCTGTTCAATTCCGATAATTGCGTCGGAAGCAACTTGCCCGGTAATCCATTCAACCTGGGGAGGATCCACTGCTGCTGCAGCCGGATTTGATTCCTCCGCTATCCCATTGCTCTCACAACCGGCCAGGAGAGCCCCAACCAGCACTAACAGCATCAAACTGGTCAAAGACACTTTTCTCAAGCATAATGTTCTCATTAGGTTGTTCCTCCTTCGTAGATTTGTTCTTACTTAAAGGTAATCTGATCCAAAGCCACTCTGGCGGCTCCGATTACGGTATCAGCCGCACCGTAGTACACATACAGGTAGCCATCATAGACAGCCTGTCCACAGCTGAACACCACGTTTGGCACATTGCCTGTCCGCTCCCAGGCAAGTTCCGGCTCTAGAATCGGTTCAGGCAGCCTGGCAAGGACCTTAGTTGGATCACTGCGATCCAGTAGTGCAGCACCTAAACGGTACACATGCCGATCATCAACCGCATGGTAGATCATCAGATATCCCTGTTCGATCAAAATTGGCTCACCGGCAATACCAATTTTCTTAGTTTCCCAGCCGTTAGGCAGAGTTGTCATGACGATCTGATGGTCATACCAGATCTTCAGGTCATCGGAAAAGGCAACCCAGATATTTGGTTCGCGCCGGTGAAACAAGACATACTTCCCGTTGATTTTGTCAGCGAGGAGGCCGCCGTCTTTGTTTACCTCATCCAACAGCACGCCATGACGCCGCCAATCGACAAGGTTTTTTGAACTGGCCAGGCTGATCCGGTGATCATTCCAACTCCTCCCTCCGAAGCTTGTATAAACCATATAGTAGGTGTCACCGATCTTTGTTACTCTCGGATCCTCCACGCCCCACGCTTCCTGAACTCCCTGGCCTACAAATAGAGGCTTGGAGTTCCTCTCAAAATTGATTCCATCCCGGCTTTTGGCCAAGCCGATCACAGAACAGAATTTTTTCTCAGCCTTTGGACATTCATCTCTCAAAGCTTCGAAATCCCGATCACTCGCCCGGTACAACAAATGGAAGTACCCATCCTTATAGACAACGGCAGTATTAAACACCGCACCCTGTTCCCACTGATTCTCCCGGCGCGGCTCCAAAACAGGCGAATTCGATATGCGCTCCAGTCTAAACATTAACCACCCTCCTTCACACCTGGAACATTACTTGGCAGAAACCTAACCTTGGCTCGTTCTCCAATCACATCTCTCATGGTTACTCCTATTTGGAAGTAAAGTGGTTATTAGTGACAATACAAGCCCTATGCACCACCCTGCCCCCTACCGCACTAACTGTTCATACTCTGTGAACGGATCAGGGATCACTGCTCGCCCGATCTGACAGTCGTTCAACCCTGTGTAAATCTCAGCCGTACCACCGTTCTGGCGTACGATACCTGCAGTAAAAGTAACATCTCTCAAATCGGGACGTTTGGCATCGCCCGGAGGGAAGCAATCGCGAGAACAGATTACTTTGGTAGCAGTCATATGTCTAGTCTCAGGATCAAGGGCAAATGCAGAGCTGTAATAATGTCTCACATGATCATCGTTCTCAAGATGTTCCCAATAGGCGATGTGACCTATAACTCCAATCAATCCGTTCTTCAGCAGATGCAGTTGATTGGCACCTCCCCACTCGCGGGGAAGAAAATGACCATGCAGCACAGGAGCATTGGCGATCACCTCAGGTGAAAGCTGATCCAGACTTTCGATCACGACAAAACCGATCATGGCAATGCACCCATATGCCTCAAACACTGCCTCACCTAAAGGCCGCGTCAGGACTGCTATCCTGCCATCTGCCAGGCCAAGCAGGCGGATGTCTTTCATATGATCTGGGCCCGTGGCAAAGTACTTGAGATCATAGATAGAGCTCCCACGGTAAAAATCTGTCACCCAACTCACGATACGATCGTTTTCCCAAATCACCCTTACCCCGCCGAAGACAATCTGACCATCGATCATTGTCACAAAAGGATCCTGCAGAGAAAACCGGGGCGCATCGGCAATCGGGGACAGTGCGCCGCCTTCCTCACGGAAAAAGACTACAGTCGAGTCCTCCGAATCACGCCGCTCGACACGCCCTGCGATCACCCATTCCCCATGGGACATGAAGGGAACCGAAGGATTGTATACGTCGAACCCTTCCAAACCTTTAACCTGAAGAAACTCTGCACACTTCACCTGCTGATTTGATTTGAACTGATGATATAAATCCTTTGCACTTACTGGCTGGACATTTGCTGTTAACATCTGTCGCCTCCTATCAATATCTGTGAATCACTCAGCCCAATGATAGTCTACAACCACGCCATCGTATACTAGCTTGTTATTTTGCACATCCATTTTTGCGCCTGAAGGCACCAGTACCAGGATCACTGCCTGATCCGGAGGAATTGTCACCATCGTCTCGCCCGATGCCCGCCTGGCCAGGAAGGAGTGACTGACTGTATCATACAGGCCAACTGGATCTGTACCAACATCGACAATCACCCTTTTAGCCACATCATATGGGTTGTAGTAAAGATATGTTGGATAAGCCTGATCACCAAAGAAATCAGTTACACAGAGATCCAGCTGCAGGATTCTTGGATCATCGGTAAATCCGATCGGCGCTGCCAAATATCCTACATGCGATGAACCGTACAGGCAGTAATTGGTGGGGGCCCAATTGTTGCGCATAGCATCGCCTGTGGCATACGGGCTGACTTGCTTCTCTACCGGAGCTGTAACCGGGCCTTGTTTGCGGAGCCCTTCGTAAGCGATATAGCTGTTGGGATCCGCATCCCAAACGCTGTTTGACTGGTGCTGCGGCAAGTGATGGATGCTGTAAAACAGGCGTGCATTATTGGCCAGATTGAGAATCCATTTGCCGATTTGGCGCCCGTAGCTCTGATCATACCGGGCTAATGGAATCAGGATTCCCGCCCATTGATACGTGTTCATCGCAAAGGCATAGCCTCCACTGTCAGTGACACTCCCCTGCAATCCGTAGGCATCAAGGCCTGCCCAATTCTCGGCAATGATGCCCCAATCGGGCCGACCCCAGCCAACACGGGCATCCGATGGATCAAAACACCAGTTGATTAACTTGTTTAGATCGTAGCTGCGCCCTAACTCAGCGTTGATCCGAGCAGCAAGATAAGTCCCGTAAATCAACAACAACTCGTACAAAGGATTGCAGGTCATGCTTTCCAATGATCTCAATGCCAGCTCGGCAGCGTGTAAGAATTTTGCACAGCCGAACTTCACATAAGCCATGTACTCTAACCAAGCTATGCCTGCTGCAGCGTCCGGTTCTCTCCATATGCCATTAAAAGCAGGTTCCATACTTTCGAAATCAAAGCTTGTCCACAAATAGGCATCTGGCCCTGAACCCATCACCTCAGCTGCCTGACAGAAGCGTTCCGCGTTAAGGTACATCATTTCATCCATACACATAGACCTGGACCCGTCACTGAGCGGGATCTGTTCTTGAGCTGTCTGAGGATACAGGGACACAAGCTGGTAAAACAGGATGCTGGGAAGTATCTGATACCAGAATGAACCTCCGCTTTTTCTCCCGCCGGCCATATTGTTGCTGATCAACTGCGTCTGATGATTGTAGTACTGGCTGGCCATCAGCACCCAGTTGTGGCCGTCTTGATCAGATTTGTCAATCCCTACAAGGGAACTGCCGGCAACTGCCGCTAACTGATTGATCGCCTCACCTTTTGCCGCCTGCCCGACATACGACGGTAAACGGAAAGTGCTAATCAGGAAGTTTGGCTGCTTGCGCTCCCACGAGATCAGCGGCAGATATTTGCCCTGCAGTTCAGAATTGAAAACCAGAGCATCGTACCCTCGGGCAACTTCTTTCCAGTTGCGCATTGTAAATGGGCTTGGAATGCGCGGCATGATTTGTACTCTGTGAATCAAGTTTTCCATGGCTACCTCTTTTGGTGAAACCCCCTATCCCCATTAGGGGGTTTCACATTCGCTTAGTTATAAATTTCGTCTATCAAGCGCTGCATCGCAGGAGCGATGGCATCCATTGCAGCCTTGGGGCTCGTATTCCCCTCGATGGCGCTGTTGAGTGCATCTGCCCAGCCTATTTCTTCGGTTCCCGGCAGCACCATTGTCATCACACCGTTGTTGATCATCTCGGCCATCACTTCATACGACTCAAAATCATGGAAGTAAGGCAGGTACCTTTCCAGAATCTCTTCTTCATATGCGGCAAGATCACGGTAATCACTGGTCACTTCAAACAGTGCGTTGACAATGGCAATCATTGCTGCTGGATTCTCGACCCCAGCAGGCAAAGCAGCCAGACGCGGTCCCCAAAGTGGCAAGACATGGCTATCTGCCTGCGGTCCCATTGGCCAGTAGGCTACACCGCGTTCAAAAGATAGTTTGGCGTTCATGTTGGCGAAGGCAAAGCGGCCCATAGCTGCCTGGCCTTTTCCAAATGAATTAGTTGGACCCACAACTTTGTGAACATAAATCAAATCGTGCAAGAACTGAATTGCTTCCAGTACTTTGTCATCGTTGCCGGTAAACGTCATTTTACCGTCGATATCGGCAATGTAACTGCCGCTGTTGGTTAATACCAAAATCTGGACAAAATCAGCAGCTCCCCAGCGGATATCTAGGCCCCATTGGTCGATCTCACCATCACCATCTTTGTCCTTGGTCAGAGCTTTGGCGATCTCCAGCATCTTATCCCATGTCCACTCACCGTTTTGCATCAGTTCGTACAAGTCAGGCTGGCCTTCAGCGGCGAACATGTCCTTGTTCCAATACATCACATGGCCTGAACGGACATCGTTGTCGCGCTCTAGTTCATCGTTTGTGGAGAAGCCATAAGCTTTACCTTGAAATGTAGAGTAAAGCTCCCGCATCCGGGAATGCATTCCAGGCAGGCTGGCATAGTACTCATCATCCAAAATGCCGTCTAGCGGCAGCAAGGCTCCCTGTGAGGCAAGCTCCACCATCCAGTGATTTGGGAATGAATAAATATCACCAACTGGATCTCCTGCCATGTGGCTGGCCATGATTGTATCAATGGCACCTTCCCAGGTCAGTTCATAGAATTCAATGTTGCAGTTGAACATCTCTTCAACCATCTCTAACCGTCCACGGCCCAGGCCATCATTAAAGTAGTTATCGATGAGGTGTACGTTGTATGTGGCGATTGTCACAGTCCGGCCACCCAGATCCGGAACCTCACGCCAACTGCCGTAGACGTTTGCCGATAAAATAATCAGCAGTAAAGCAACTGTAAGCATAACAACAAATCTTCTCTTCATGTCTTTTCCTCCTTTGTCGACTTGATCTGATCTGCATATCCATCCTTTTTGACGACTCGTCACTCCCGATCGGCCACCCCCCTTCATGCCTGGTTGATCAGCCAACCAGACCCGTTTTTTCAACACTTTCAATAAAGAATCTCTGCAAGACGGTATATAACAAAAGCATTGGTGCTATATAAAGCAAAGTCGCTGCATTATGGATCAGTGTATTGCGCTCATGATCGCCATACAGATACCTCGTCAAGAGCGGCAGATCCGCAATAGCCAGCGCCAGATTGTCAGTTCCCGTTAGAAACATCTGTGCATAAAACATGTCATTCCAAACCCACACAAACGAAAACAAAAAGACAACAACCAACACTGGCACTGCGTTCGGCAGCATGACCTTGAAAAAGGTGCGAATCGAACCAGCGCCATCAATGTAGGCAGCTTCTTCCAGGCTCTCTGACATCCCTGCAAAATACTGCCGTGTTATGTAGATAAACAGAGCGTTTTTGATCCCGGTGCCCGTGATTCCCATCATAAGATATGGCCAGAAAGAACCCAGTAGATTAATCCCGTTTCCCAACAAGCCAAACAGGTTGAAAAAGCGGAAATTCAGGAACAACGGAACCATGATCATTTGCGGCGGCACAATCAATGTTAGAAGGACCAACCCAAACAGAAGACGACTGCCGGGAAACTTATACCTGGCAAATCCATATCCGATAAACGTACATGAAATCAACTGCACCAAGCTTACTGTCAACGATAACAGCAGCGTATTCCTAACAGCGCGGTCATATTTCAAAACTTCAACAGCCTTGCCGAAGTTGTCCAGGGTTGTGTGCTTTGGAATCCAATGCACGGTAGGATCGTTCAAATCTCCCGGTGCCATAAATGCAGAGGAAATCTGCACCAGCAGTGGGTACAAGATCACGAATCCAATGCCGACAATCATTACAGTTCGGAAAAGGCTTCCGCAGCCGGCTAGTACCTTTGATAAGCGCACATGTTTTCGCACCTGGTTTTTACCTCCTCCTACGACTGGCTTTGCGACGATTTGGACATGATGCACATTACAACAGCCAGAACTACTGCGATAGTCATAAAGTAAAACCAGCTCATTGCGGCACTAACACCAAACCCCGACCCTTGCCAAGTAGTTGTCTTAATCAGGTTTACCAGTTGGTTGTAGGGAGAAGTGAATGATTCAACAATCGTGTAAACCACACTAGCCATAATCATGGGCAAGATCATGGGAAAAGTGATTTTCCAGAAACACTCCCACCTCGTGGCACCCTCAATGCTCGCTGCTTCAAAGATTGAGCTCGGAATAGACTGCAGGGCCGCCAAGATGATTAGAATTGGTATGCCAGAACTGTTGATAATCTGCGGCACACTATCCGCTGCGTTGAAAACATAGTTAAGCAGGCCCTCCGGCAGCTGCAGCTCAAGCAGGTAGTTCCTGAGCTCACTGCCGGAAAACATGCCGAGCTCTGCTCCAATCTTGGAATAACTCATAGCTTTTTGCATATGGTCGGTGCTCTGCAGCGCCAATACAGCCTGTGCCCCCATGATTACCGGCAGGAAGAATACCACTCGGGCAAGAGTGCGCCCCCTAAACTTTTGGTTGAGCATGTTAGCTGCGAAGAAACTGAAAATGAGTATGGCAGGAACTCTCGAAAGCATCTGGATCAGCGTATCAACATAGGCAATACGAAAGTTGGGATGCACAAACAATAGATTATGGTAGTTGGCAAAGCCGACATAATGCAGGACATAGCCGGTGGATGTGATCTCGAGTTGATTGAAACTGAACACAATCGACTGGATAAACGGATATAGAAAGAAACAGATAAAACCAATCACAAAAGGCGACACGAACATGAATCCGGTCAGATACTTGCGCCCTTTCATTGTCAGAAAACGTCGTTTGTGTTTCATTAATAATTCCCCCATACTAACCGGAAACCCAGTGCTGCAACCGGCAAACCATCAACCTCAACCGGTACTTGATTGTAGTTGACAATAATCGCGGCTCCGTTCTCATAAACTGTCTTGTAGACATTGCCCGCCACTTGCTGATGATCAACAATCCGTTCAACGCGCACCAAACTCAACACTTCGTTGGCCACTGCATGGAAGTCTGCAGCGTCTGCCAACCAATCTCCATAGTGCAGAGAATAGAGGTATTCAGAATCGGTACCTTTGATTTCCATTGAATTGGCATAAGACCACTGGTAGTACGGCAGTGCGCCGGTTTCCAGCAATTTCAGCCTGTAAAGTGGATCGTCCCCTGCCAAGTTGATGGGTTTACCGGTATAATCTACAAATCCATGCAGAACGATTTGGTAAAACGGGACAGTTTGGTCGACGATATTGTAGTTTGTACTGTCCATGGGCATCTGGACGATGGCATTCGTATATGGCAGCGCATAAGCATTGGCTCCTTCAATGATCAAGTCGGTATCATAGTCTGCTGTCATTTTCCGCAGCTGTTCCGTCAAGATATGGACAGCTTGTTGGCGATCAACTGTCTGTTCTGGAGAACTCCGGAAATCTGAGTTCACCTGCAGGCCCATTTCCAATGGTGCAATACCATATATCTGGCGAGCATGCAGACTGGTAAAGAAGCTGTCAACCAACGGCCCAAGCGCCCTTGGTGACAGGATAAAGCGGTAATCGTCCGGATCGGGTTGGCCTGTGGCAGCGTTATACCTGTAGTTCTTGGCCAGCAGCCCGTCTAACAATCGGGCAGCGTCTCTGGCTGGGCGAAAACCTTGATAGAGAGTCTTAGGGTATACATTGACGAAATCGACTCCCAAATACAACCGTCCCCCGGCAGTTCCCAGTCTTTCAGCGAGAGCTTCCAGCTCAGCCTGCGTTCCCAACACCTTTTCCAAACGAATGTCTTTAGGGTACACATGCTTGAGCCCATCTTGCAGGCATCCTAAGTACCGCAGCAACACAGCCTCGATGCCAAGGGACTCCAGGGCTGTCAGAATCTGTTCTGCCTGCTGATAAGTGGTAAGAGGGACAGTCACTTTCCGGGAAATACCTAGAATTGGTCTGTTTACAATAGTTGCTCCAATCAGATCCAGGAAAAACGGAATGTCCTCTTGCCTAGACAATGGTTTCAGCTCAAATTGCTCTTTAAGGTAATCCTGATAGGCATGAGCCATGCCCACGTAGTTAGCGGCTTGTCCATCAAGAAATGAATAGCGGACCCGGATATCTCCCTGGTAAAGCCGTGACTGATAACGGCGCACTATCGACATTACAGAAGGGCGGAGGGTGAATTGGGGATAGACAACGTTATATGAATGAAGCTTGCCTGCAACATCTGCTTGAATGCGCGCCAGTGCCTCGCCCTCTTCGATGATTGCCAGGAATGCCTGATCGCCCTGCTTCAATCCAAAGACAGGAAGGTGGTTCAAGGTACGGATCAGCGGCATCTCTCTCGGGCCGAATGACAAGTCATCACCGTAAATCGTCTGGCTGTAAATCGACGAGGTAGTTTTACCGTTGTTAAGGTAGATCAACGCACCAGATCCATCAGGTACGAAAATGTAACCTTCCTGATCCAGATATGCTGCTCCAAAGTAAGGCAGTAAGGTGAATGTCAGGATGGGAAGGTTTGGCCGCACTTGCTGATGGGCTTCCTCAAATTCAGTTATTTCCCGTGTAATTTCGGCAATTTGCGCAGCTAGCGCCTGATATTTCCGATCAACAAGCGTTGTCAGGCCATCCTTGGTGTCTTTGATATGCCGGTTGAGTTGATTGTTCAAATCCAGCAGCTGATCCACCAGTTTTGATTTCTCCTCGATCAACTGCTGGCGCTGCTGTGCTGACAAGGGCTGTGGGTACACGATCTCACTGACTGGGACCCGAACCACCAGATTGGGCCCGTCCAACAAGTATTCCATCGGAACGAAGAAGACATGTGTATTGTATGCCGGCCGGTCAAGGTTGTTAGCCCAGCAATCATCACGGGCAGCTTCAAAGGTATAATCCGATGCGTCAATGATTCGCTGCAGCTCACGCTGGAGAAAACCGGCAATCCGCCTGATGACATACGTGGGCGTTTCCACAAGCTGGCTCAGATCAGTGAAAGAGAGATCAGCCACTCTCTCCACATCTGCCCGGTAATCGCGGATTAACTCCAGAAAATGATTGGCCATGGTCTGTGTATCCCGCACCAGCCTGTTTTGGGCATTGTCCCGCTGTCGAACTAAATTGTTGAGTTCAGTTTGATCTGTGACGACCGAAGCTGTCAAAGCGGCAATTCGGGCGTTTAGTTCTCGAATCTCCTCCTCAAGGTTTTGAAAAGCAGGATCATGAAATACCAGGCGGTAGTCGCCAAACAGCCGATCCATATCCAGGCCAGGCAGAGCAATCCGCTCAGAGCCTTCGGTTTTTTCCAGTGACACCAGGATATAGGCATCCTGAACTCTCTGCCGGTCCTTGGCATCTGCAATACTGTCCAGGATGATCCTTTCAAACCGCTCTTGCCTGATCATTGGAGGTACGATGTGTTCCGTATTATACCTTTTGCCCACGGTGTATTCGATCCGCACACCATCGGCAATTGGAATGATTTCGTACTGTTCATGCTGTACTGAATCTACATAGTTGTTAAGTGTGTAACGCCCGTCACTATATGCAAATGAAAACTGCGAGCTCAACTCTTGTTTTATCGTAGATCCGCCGACATTCTCCAGCGTTTCTCTATCTTTGGGATTGGAATACCACACCGTATCCCCGGATTTGACATGAACCGCTATTTCGGTGGTATTGTGGTTGATATATAAACCTAAATACTCATTTTCAGCTGCCAGTAAGAAGTCAGAACTGATCTCAGCAGCCAATGCTGAATAACTGCAGCTGATCGCAATGAGGATTGCCAAAGCCAATAGGCTGATGAGTCTGTGTTCTCGCAAAATAACCAACCTCTTTCCTAAACCCTAAAGACAAGCTCGGCGTATATGGTCGTGACAAAACCTAACAACAAGTTGATCACATCCAGGAAAATCAGTCCAAGAAACAAGATGCTGCCGATCCCGATCACAATCAGGATGGAAGTCAGCACTGTCTTGGCCACATCGTACTCGTGCAGCACCATTGTTCCGGAAAACAGCAGAAAAGCGGACCAGATCACACTTATTGAGATCATCAAATAAAGGAATGAGCCTTCGTTTAACGTCAAATAGTTGCTGATCACTGTCATGGGCACATTGATCAGGACCACCGGTGCCAGGGCATATGCAGATGCAATGTAGATTTCTTTGAGGGTCCCTTTGCCATCCATCAGCGTGGTCAATGCCCAATTGACGAGGCACCACAACAAAAATGGCACCACTACGCTGCTGATATCCATGTAGATGTTCATTTTGGAAACATCTCGTGCGTTAAATAGATAACCAGTATACTGTCTCATAAATACATAGGTGGCAATCACCAATGCCAGGATTACTGTGGCAGCGCCAGCAGTGCCCCGTTGTTCATGCTTTAAATCCCAAAATCCGTCAAACGGATGAAAGATAACATGGAAGGCATATTTGAGCGGGCTGATAATCCGTTCTAGACCTTCAGGCCTCGCTTCCTCCAGGTGTCTTTGCTTACCCGCTCGTGCAGACCGGGCCATAATCCTGTTGGCCAGGAATACAATTACGGCGATCGCCAATGCAAAGACACTGAAAAACTGCTCTACTACGCTTTTGCGGTAATAACTAAAGGCTTTTGAAAACAAGTCGCGATTGTCGCCCAACCTAGAGTAAGCCATTGCTTCCTGGTATTTTCCTTGAGTCAGGTAGGAGCGCCCCACGGATAGATAAGCGAAGTCTAGATTAGCGTTGAGGCGCAATACTTGTTCCCAAATCCGGACTGATTCCGCCAAGTCACCGCGTTCATAACAGTCAATGGCGGTATGGATCAGTTGAGCATAAGCCGTTGGTTGAAACCGAGTGATTGAGTTGGTACCAAGATCAAGCACCAGGATGTCATCGTTCACCACTTCCAGGGCCACAGGCAGTTTGAAAGCTCCAAACGCTTCACCCAAAGTACCAAAGATATATAACAAATAGCCGTTGCTATCGTATGTAAATACCCGCCCCCGAGTTCGATCCAATACACTGTAGATACCATTTTCCCTCGCCTTGATATCCACAAATTTGGACCGTTCTCCAAGCAAATCACCCTTGGGCGGTGCGTAGCCATTCCTAGTCAAAACGTCCCTGCCGCCTGGAACCAGCTTTTTAATAGAAGTTTCGTGAGCATCTCCCGCTTCAACCGCAAACACGTACCCATATTGATCCGCATCTATGCTGAGGTACTCCACAGGTAGAAACAGCGCCATCGCCTGTCTCTGCTCCTCAGTGGCAAATCTGCGCCAGAAAATCTCCGATAAAGTAGGCCTTACCCTTGGAGCTCCTACATACCCCTTAAATGTACCATCTTTGTCAAACTCCATTATTCCGTCATAGACACCATCAGCAATCACATAAATTCTGCCCAGGGGATCGACCGCCACTTTTGCAGGTTTGTACCTGAAGCTCGTATCGTTGGTAGTTGAAGCATTGGACATCAGATCGGGAGCACCAATCTCCCGCATAAACTTCCCATCAGCATCAAACTGGATAATACGGCCATTATCTCGATCTGCAACGTACAATTCCCCTGTCGCAGTCACAAACACACCGGTGGGGGCCCGCAGCTGATCAGGTTTGCCGTCAGCCTCAAATTGAGCAATGATCTTGGGTGCGTTCCCATTGTCATCAAGGCAGACAATGCGATTGTTGCCTGTATCCGCTACATAGATCCTGCTGTCGCTACCAACCGCAAGATCACGCGGTTCCTTGAACGGGCCAACGCCCAAGGCTTCACCGTCAACCACTTCCACCGGAAGGTATGCCTGGGGAGCATGAACAGCCTCATTCCTGGAGTTGTAAATATACCCTTGATAAGGAGCTGCAGCGATACCACCTATGCAGGCCAGCAATCCCAAGCAGATAATGGTGGCTGCTGCAGTATTTTTCATCAATCTCACAGACGCTCGTCCTTCCTAATCAACCAACAAACAGAATTGCTGCGTGGTCACTTCCTCGGTAACTGGGATTCGTCTATGTTCAAGATACTCTGCAGCTTGGTGATATTCACACTGCGAAGCCCCTGGCCGGCTTTGACTGCCAAAGCCGCAGCGGCTCCAGCTGCCTCTCCGATTTGGGCCACGATCGGTTGAACCCGGTATGAACTGCATACAAATCTGCTCCCACTAATGGATTTACCAGCAATAAGCAGGCCTTCCGTGTTCTTAGGGATAAGGGCCCGGTAAGGTATGCCATAGGGCTTGACCAGTTTATTCAACTCTTTATCACCAACTTTGGTTGAACCCCATGTATCCAAACCATATGAACTCAGGGCAATAGTATCGTGGTGATACGTGCCATCCAGCATATCGTAGATGGTCAGGACGTAATCACCGATCACACGGCGGCATTCCCGGACACCAATCTTGGGGGCTATATGTACTGTAAAACCGTGGTTGTACCAAACTCGCGCATTATGCTTGATCATTTCCAATGCCTGCAAGTAAGCTTTCCCCAATGCGATTGAATCCCGCGTATCTTCACACGCAACGGTCGCTCCCCAATGCAGGTAGATACCTCTGTTGTTCTGCAAAGCCTGGTCATAGGCAGCTGAAGCCCATCGATTCAGTTTGTCTTCGACAAACCCTCCGCGCTTTAGTTCGTCTTTATCAGGCATTGGCCCCGCCTGCAGCCTTTGGGTGATGTACATCAATGTGCACGGCATTACAACGTTGTCTTTCTCTTCAGGGGCGAACTCCTCGCCGAAGTCTGCCTTTGTGTCTGCCCCATAACGGACATCGCACCCTGCCATTTCACCCAAGATGCCTGTTCCAGTTGCGTCAATTGTGACCTTAGCCCGGATTTCTAAAGGCTGAGTTCCCGGCGAATTCTCAACCAAAACGCCGGCAACCGTGGTGAGGCTGTTCTCAGCGCCGGTGATTTCGTCGTTTGCGGTGATCAGCCCAACTACCTTGGCATTTGTAATCAACGTAATGTTAGGCTCCTGGTTGATGAAATGCATGATCGCATCAGCATACGCATAGGGCAGATACCAATGGTTGCAGCCATCTTCGCCGTTATTGAATGGAATGATCGGCTGACGATCGAGAGTATGATTTTCATTAAGATAGTTGATGATTTCGCTGTAAATCCCCCGGCGCGGGCCTCCGCAAATCATGGCTACATACATGTCCACAGGGGCTCCCCCGGGCACAGCATCCTCTTCCAACAAGATCACCTTCGCACCATTGCGGGCAGCAGCCAGCGCTGCCGGAACTCCAGACGGCCCTGCTCCCACCACAATAACGTCTGCTTCCAAACTTTCGAATCTAATATTGCTGCCGCTCATTTTTCAGCCTCCACTTCTTGACCTGTGTAAGTATCTTGTGATCTAGTATTCGTTGTGTTTATAGAAATTCCTGCAAATCTATGAAATGTTTTCTATCTGTTGCAGTCCGTTTTCAGATCCATGCAATGGGTTTTCAGTGAATTTGCATTAACTGTTTGCATGTATTCCGCTTCTATAATCCTCCCAAACATAAAAAAACCAAGCTTGACGCATTACGCGTACAAACTTGGTCTGCAAGTTCTATGACAATTTTATTTCAATTTACTCAAAAATCAGCTTAGGATTCCGTAATCGTATCATCCATGATACCGCGGATATAAGTCAACTTTTCCTTCGCCAAATTCTCCTGCGGTTGCCTGATCGAGTAATAGACTTTGAGCTTCGGCTCAGTCCCTGACGGTCTGATAGCTATCCAGGAACCATCCTGCTGGATGAATTTCAATACATCTGACTTGGGAAGATCGTGAACTCCTTTGCTGTAATCAATTACCTGTGCAACGTCCGGCAATAGTCTTTTACCCTCTGCACGCAAGGTTGCCATGATCTTGGCAATCTGGGTGCTGCCGTTGATCCCTTTCAGCACGAACGAATCCAAATGATCTAAGTAGAATCCATATTCCTGATACAACTCATTAAGAGCATCGACCAGTGTCTTTCCCCGCTTGCGGTGAAAAGCGGCCATTTCACAGATTAACATCGATGACACAACTGCATCTTTATCCCGCACATGCGTGCCAACCAAATATCCATAGCTCTCCTCATAGCCGATCACAAACTCATTAGCTCCGGTCTGCTCAAATTCGGTTATTTTATCCCCTATATATTTGAAACCAGTCAAGGTATCCACTACATGTAATCCGTAATCGAGAGCAATTTGGGCACCCAGATCATTGGTAACGATGGTCTTGATCAGTGTGGACTTCGGTGAAAGTTTCTGCCGGCTCTGTTCCAGGACATACTTTACCAACAGCGCCCCTACTTGATTGCCTGTCAAGTGGATGTACTTCTGTTCATGCTTTACAGCCACACCAACTCGGTCACAATCGGGATCAGTGCCCAGAACGACATCTGCCCCAACGGTTTCAGCTTTGGCAATACCCAACGCCAAAGCTGCTTTTTCTTCCGGATTGGGTGAATGCACTGTGGGAAAATCACCGTCAGGCTCTTGTTGTTCTTTAACAACAAGTACGTTTGTAAATCCATCCCGGGCCAAAATTGAGCTTACCGGCACAAAGCCGGTCCCGTGCAGTGGTGTAAATACGATTCTCAGTTCAGCCTTAGCTTCAGCGTCAGGGCACAGCGATTGGGCATAAACAGCCTCCAGGTATGCTTTGAGGACTTCTTCCCCGACACTGGCCAACAAGCCCTTTTCCCTGGCGGCATCTTCATCCAAAACCGGAATGGCAGCTATGTCTTTGACTTGTTTGACAAATTCGATTACCTGATCTGCTTCTCTGGGAACAAGCTGGCATCCATGCTGATTATAAACTTTATAGCCGTTGTATTCCTTAGGATTGTGGCTGGCCGTGACCACTACTCCAGCGATGCACCTAAGGTAGCGTACCGCAAAGGACAACATCGGAGTGGGCTGAATCTCGTCAAATAAAAACGTCTTGATGCCTGCTGCACAGAACACCTGAGCTGCTTCTTTGGCAAACAAAGGCGAGTGATTCCTTGAATCATAGGCAATGACAATGCCTTTAACTTTGCCTTCATCACCAAAGTTGGCCAATATGTATTTGGCCAAACCATAAGAGGCTTTACGGATAGTATATTTGTTAACCCGGTTGGTGCCAGCTCCCATGATGCCCCTTAGACCGCCGGTGCCAAACTCCAGATCCTTGTAAAACCGGTCTTCTATATCGGCAAGTTCATTGGCAACAGCCAGTTCGGCTTTGGTTTGACTGTCAATATAGGGCGCACTAAGCCACTGATTGTACTTTTGTAAGTAATCACTCATTGCAATCGCTCCATCTTCTCATATAGTATTCGCTTCCATATTGAGTTGCTGCAATTGAGCCGCTGTTAAACCATTCACTCGGAAATAGCTATAATTCAATTTCAGTCATAAATTACTGCCTTTTTAATTGTATTGTGCCTGGCTCCATTTTGCAAGAGGTTTAGGCAATCTCACCCCAGGCCTGCAACCGGTGCCACAAACTGGCTTGATTCCCCTATTACCCGATCAAATTGCGGCACCTCGGCTTTCCTCTGAACACCAGTACTTTTCCTCGAATTGCTTTACCATTTATCAAGGAAACCGCAAAGACGATGTAGAAAACCTTCACGTAGGTGCTTATACCATGAGCGCAATACGACAGCAATAGCGCACTAGGAGGCTTCAACGATGCTACGCAGAACAATTCTCTCAGTCTTAACAATAGTCCTGTGTCTGTCCCTGCCCGCAATGGCTGGAACCAAGGTCGATATGACATGGGATATGCAAAACGGAGTTAATGAGTTTATTGCTGGGGTCAAGACAGACTTAAGCCAAAATTTCTCTTTAAAACTGGGTGTCAGCACAACCGGGCAGATGGGAAGCAATGCCGACCAGACCTTTGCCGTCAGGCAGTTGGGCTTGAGCTATCACAATCATTTCATCCGCGTGTTTGGTGGTGCCATGGCACCGCAGTTTGACCGCGCTAGCGACACCCAGATCCATCATATCTTCATGCCGGATACAAGCCCGGCCTTACCCCACCTTGGTTATACCTTTGACTATGATTCTGTGACCTATACCAAGCTTTACGCAGATCTCAGCCGTAAAGCCGGATACAAGAGATTGGGAGTTCACCATATCCGCTGGCAGCCCGTCCCTTATTTGACCCTGGGCTTTGGAGAAGCGATTGTAGCCTCCCAGCCTTTTCCCGGTGATTTGTACTATTACTCACTGCCGGTTCTGCCATACTATTTGGCCAAATATTTCCCTGGAATCGCCACTTCCATAGACAATGCCATCTTTTACGGCGACGGCACATTACAGCTGCCCCGTTTAAAGCTTTATGGAGAGCTTCTGGTCAATGAGTTTCCCATGGCGCCTACCGAGACAAATCCTAAGCTTTATGCCATTACCCTCGGGCTTGAATCGGAAACATTGATCGCAGGATGGGACTTGCTCGTGGAGTTGTGCCATGTCAGCGATCAGGCCTACTCTAACGGACTGCCGCAGAACATCTTTGCCTATGGCAATCAATCCCTGGGGCATGTCCTTGGCGATGATTTAACCGCAGGTGATGTCCGGTTCTCCAAGCATCTGCCAAAATTTGATGCGGAAGCGAGAATCGGAGTGTTTTATCAAAAACTGGGCAACACGGATGTTGCCCCTTGGATTGGACAAGTTCCCCCGGTCACACCGGAAAAAACCTACGGTATCAAGCTAGGTTTCGACAAACCTTTTACAAAACTACACTTATCATTTGATTTGGAACTCGGTTATGTAGTCAACGACCGACACCAAGAAGATAATGCCGGATACCACTCCCGGGCTGTACTCAAAGGTTCCTGGCAGATGCCATAAACTGGCAGCTGCCAGGCGGGAATTAGGATCCTGGCTTTGTAATGTGGATGTAATCGTCCATGGATTTTCTGCCGGCCAGCTCATCTTCCATATTCAATACCAACATGTTCCAGTTGATGAATCCGCTGTTCATTACCGGGCTGCCGGTTTCAGGAACATAATACTCATGCAGAGTGCTGCTTTGTTCCAAATCAGAACCTAACAACATAACGGTCTTCTCGTAAAGCTGGCGGGCATCTTCAACATAGCCGTAGTTTAACAGCCCGCGGAAAACCACATAGTTGACTATGATCCAGATTGGACCCAGCCAATTTGATGGATTGTTGGTAGCCGAGAGATTATACATTTTTTCATCCTTTGATAAAGAGCGAATCCCATAAGGGCTGTTGAAGGTTTGTTCATCCCTGATATGCTCCACAATGGACCTTGCCTGTTCTTCGGTGGCAAAACGAGCCCACAAGGGAATGAATCCTGTCCATGTCCGGATTTTGATCGGCAGTGACTTCCAGAACACACCCAGGCCTACGTGGAACCAATCGTACGGCCTGGTCTTGACGTCAACATCGACTGAATAGAAGAACTTGTCCCGGGCATCCCAGCACTCGGTCTGAATACTATAGGTCAGCTTTCGGGCCTTAGCCAGATAGAAACTCGCCCGGGCGTCGAGTCCAATTCTGTGCATCAGATAGGCCATGGCCTGGAACTCACTGACCAAAAAGCTGTTTAAAAACATGTTGGCTGTGGAAAACCGCGGACGTCCAAATGTGGCCGGATCGTTGTCCATGCCAATCATCACATCGTCAGCCCACACATACAACCCACAGTTGTCAGGATAGTAGTAGTGGTCATAACAGGAAAAATAGCGTTCCATGTTGCCTACATAACCGCGGTACCAATCAAAATCATTACAGAAACCACTAATCAAGGCAATCTGATGGCATAAAAAAGGTTTCATCATATTGAGAATGGCCCCTTCTTTATGCTTCATGATCAAGTAAGGCTCCGGCAGATCCGATTCCTCGATCATCATTGGAATATAGCCGTCTGCTAACTGATGATCAAAGAAGTTATGGATATTGCCCTTGGCATGCTCGATTATCTGACCCTTAAGCTGCTGATCACCATTGGTATTCACAAGTGAAAACAAAGCATAAACAGCCCAAAACGAATCCCAGTCCCAGAGATTGCCATCGTAAATCGAACCAGGATCAACAAAGGGGTATTTTAGGCATGAATTAGGCTGTTTCAGGATTGTTTTTGCGTTATTCTCAAAAAATGAACGCAGTAGTGCGCTGTACTTCGCCAGGCTGCTCACCACTTATCCTCCCTAATTAAGGCTTCCGCAAAACCAAAACCCAATCATTGTGCCCAACTGGCTTCGCAGGTGGCTGGAATTCCTGGATTCCTTGGCAGTGAAAATCATTCAGATAGCTGTAAACACCGCTTGCTGGATCAAACCAAAAGGCACTGACAGTGGTACCGATACTATCGCCCAGCAGATCCAAGTTTACACGAAAAGGTGTGCCCTGGTAGGTGTAGAGGTAAGCAAATCCACTACCGGCAAAGGCAGCGATCCGCTTGTACTGAGACTGCTGCCCATCGGCTAACAGATCATCATCAGGACGGCCGCTGGTAAAATCCACTGCTGTCATCAGCTGGTACAGATGGCCCATCTGGCCACTGCCTGGATCGTGAACTGCTTGGTGCCAGAATGATTTTACTCCATAAGCCCCGCCTGAATCTCCTTCTCGGTGAAACTGCATTACTGCATTGTGGCCGTAAGTATGGCCGCAGGCTCCGGCAAAAACTGACCAATAGGCATAGCGTCTCACATCATGATCCTGCCAGTATGGCTGAGACGGATCATGCAATCCTTGAGGGATCTGCTCATATGAAGGTTCACCGTCCAGTGTTGGCCTTAATGGGGATGCTGCATGATCCCGCAAAACGTAACGCCAGTTATCTTCCCCATAAAACCCTTCAGCTGCCTTATTGTCATCCCAGGCTCCCAGAGAGCTTTGGTCATACCGGCGATGACCCGACTGAAACATATGAAAATCAAGCCATGGGGCATCACTGAACCAGAGGGATGAAGAAGTTCGGCCAAAAGGATGAAAACCAACCAATTGGTTCGGGCATTTATCCTTGAACAGCTCGCCTAATTTCATGTATACATCATAAGCCGCATCACCGCGAATATCGCCGCCTAACAGCCAAATCACATTCTTGCACTTCCCATACCGCTCAGCTAAAAACAAGCCGTAGGCTTCCACATTATCCAGATTAAGCAATCCACGTTTTGCCCATGAACCCCACGACGGCAGCAAGGCCATATAGATACCTAGTTCCTCAGCTGTTGCCACAGCCTGATCGACGGTAGCCCAGTATTTTCCGTTTACATTAGGCTTGGCAAAATCACCATCAACTAATATATCACAGCCGGAAGCTGCTGGAGAACTGTGGACCAATGTAGCTTGAATCACATTGAAATGCTTATGTTTGCGGTTTTGCAGATAAGCCCGAATGTCAGTTTCCGACAGCTTTTCAAATAATAGCCAGGCTGTGTCCCCCAACCAGAAAAAGGGTTTTGCTCCATTCATCAGATATCGCTTATTCTCCGAAACTTGAAGCTGTCCAAAATCCCATGGTTTCATTAGCTATTCCTCCATCTCATTTCCATATTGACCAGCCCACTACCTAAACTTGAATCTACTTCTACATATGTTAATCAGGCACCTTCATGAAAGGCTATTTGAGCATTTGCCTGCCATCATAAATAGAACTGCACCACATTCAGGTTAACCACGAACAACCCCAGTGACGAAAAAGCAATTACCAAAGGAATGATAATAGTATCAAGCCCATGCACGGCAACGGCTTCCAAAAACGCGCTTAAGAGAGCCAACACAACGGCGGAAACAAAGGTCAGCCCAACAGGAATATCGGTAAACAACAATAGGAGCAGAAAAATCCCGATAAAAGCAAATCCTACCATGGCCAGGCTGCCTTCAATGGTTTTTCTGCGGTCGAACAGCTTCAGCCGCAGCTTGGTCTTGCCAAAGTACTTGCCAATTAAAGCAGCGGAGGCATCACCAAGGCCTAGTGCCGTAATTCCCACCGCAATATGAATTTTGTATTCTTCACCCATAAGGCCCCAAATCAGGCTAATCAGCACAGCTAACCCCAAGCCAAACAACCCTGCCTGATACAGGATTTCACCAATAGTACCCCCTCTTTGGATCGAAATTTTCCGCAGAGGCAGGCGCATACCCAGGGGAACTACCACAAAAACCGCCAGAAAAAACAGGCCGATGGCCGCAAGGGCGCCATACCAATGATCAAAATAGGCTAACAAGACAAAAACCGAACCACAGGCCATCAAATGATAAGCCTTGCGCATGATCTCTTTCGGTACCTTCATCAACAAGCTGATCAGGGCAATCGAACCGGCACCGGTTATGAAGTATAAAAAAAACATGCCTACACCGATCCAATCCAAAGTACTCATATTGCCCCTCCTCAACATGATTTCGATCTTTTTTAGAGTTATATGCACCCACTTCAGATCTTTTGACTAATCGATTGATATTCCTCCCCCTCCCCGGCTCGACATTATGACTGATTCTCTGATCAATATCTGAAGGTGGTCAAAGACCTGACCACCTTCCTAATCCAAAAAGTCCTTGCTTGACAGGGCAAACTGTGCTGTTGTAAAATATGTTCAGCAAATGACTTAAGCAAAGCCCCTGTAGTTCAGTGATAGAACAGTTGCCTCGTAAGCAACAAGCGTAGGTTTGATTCCTACCAGGGGCTCCATTTTTTATCTCGACAAACTTGAATACGGTTTACCTGTACCAAGATCGATCAAGTCAATGCTTTCCGCTGAGATTACCGCCACTCCGCTAATGGGTTGATCCCCTTTCGACAGAGCACAGCTGCCGGGATTGAGGAAGACCTGCTTACCTTGCCGTTCCAGCATCGGAATATGAGTATGTCCACTGATCCAGATATCGACTTGGAAGCGTTTGCCTAATTCAACAGCCTGATCGAGACTATAATGATGGCCGTGGGTCACCAGAATGCGGCCCAGGGGTTGATCGGTAATCAAAAAAGGGGCCTGCAAAGGTATGTCCAGCATCATCTGATCGACTTCACTGTCACAGTTACCCTTGGCAATCAGCGTTGGAATCGGGCAGTTGTTGATTGCATCTGCCAGACTGGCAGGTTCATATCCTTCGGGCAACGGGTTGCGCGGCCCATGATAAAGCACATCTCCAGCGTGGATCAATAGATCCACATCGCGCAGCGGCCCCTGCAAGGCTCTGTTCCATATAGTTAAACTCCCATGAGTATCACTGATTACCCCAATTTTCATGACCGTCAACTCCTTCCTCCACAAGCTGCGATCCGATAAGTCTCGTTTTTGACAGTAGCAAAAGCATAAAGTTGCTTCCCTAAATTCCGCATTGGAACTAATTGATTGCTGCTGTCGTAAATCTGAACCGGCTCCTGGGAGCGAATCCTGCACTCATTGTCAAGCTTTGAATATATATAAGCCTCCTCGAATCTGCCCTGAGTCCAAGTCAAATCAAGGGTAAATCCCCCCGGAACACAAATTCCTTTGATCCTTCCTTCGGGCCAGGCGGAGGGCAACGCCGGCAAGAACGAAATTCCGTCCAAATGGCTCTGCACCAGCATTTCCATGATCCCTGAGATAGCCCCGAAATTGCCATCGATCTGAAAAGGTGGATGGGCGTCAAACATATTTGGATAGGTACCTTCCCGAATCAGGGTGGTCAACAGCTTATAAGCGTGATCACCATCAAGCAGACGGGCCCACAGATTGATTTTCCAAGCCATACTCCAACCAGTGCCCTTATCGCCCCGGAACTCAAGTGATTTTTTAGCAGCCTCGCTAAACCGGGAATCAATGTCAGGGCTGATTTCATTGCCGGGGAACAGCGCATAAAGATGGGATACATGACGGTGCTTGTTGTTGGGATCGTCAAGATCCTCCAGCCATTCTTGCAGCTGGCCGTGTTTGCCAATCAGATTGGGGGCAATCCGCTCCAGAATTGCCTGCCACTGGCTGCGCAGTTCGTGATCGCAGTCCAAAACCTCGCTTGCAGCAATACAATTCCGCATCAGTTCCCGGATAATCTGATGGTCCATAGTTGGCCCGGCCACCAATCCGCCCTGCTCCGGTGAATTGGACGGCGTGCTGATTAACCACCCAGTCTTTTCATCTTCCACCAGGTAGTCGACAAAAAACAGTGCCGCATCACGCATGATGGGATAGAATTCCGAAAGAAAATCTAGATCCTGATGATATAAGTAATGCTGCCAGATATGGCTGCAGAGCCAAGCTCCTCCCGTTGGCCAAATGCCATGGTTGGAATCGTTTATCGGCGCGGCTCCGCCCCAGATGTCGGTATTGTGATGCAGCACCCAACCGCGGCAGTTGTAATGCTCTTTGGCCACCACTGATCCTGTCTGCTGTAATACCCGCAGCAGATTAAACAACGGCTGGTGGCACGAAGCCAAATTAGCTGCTTCCGTCGGCCAATAATTCATCTCCAGATTGATATTACATGTGTATTTGCTGCCCCATGGCGGCCTCAGCTGATCATTCCAAATTCCCTGCAGATTCAAAGGCAGGCAACCGGGGCGTGAGCCTGAGATCATCAAATAACGGCCATACTGGAAATACAAGGCCACAAACTGCAGATCCGAACTGGGATCAAAATTGGCGATGCGCCAGTCAGTTGGCTGGTCCAGTGGTTTAGCGCCAAGATCAAATGATACAGTGCGAAACAGCTGCTGATAATCCTGTATATGTGCTGCCTTGATCTGATCATAACCAACGCCCTGCAGCCCTTCCAAATAACGGGTACAGCGACCTGCGGGATTGCCGCTGATATCGCTGTAACTGACGAAGCTGCTGGCCCCAACCAGCATTATCGTGGCAGAATCGGCGTTGTTAACTGCAATACTTGCCGAACCTGAATCGGTTTTAACCGTAACCGCTCCGCCGTCAGCATTAACAATGAGGCGGGCTTGAAAACGAATGCCATCTGGCTGTACCCGGCCGCTTAGGATCAATCCTTCAGAACTGGCTGTGATCTCTATATCTTCATGGGCACTGCCTAAAGATGCCCTGAAACTGATCATGCCGTTTTGATCGGCACTGCAGTTGACGACGACAGCCTGATGGGGATAGCTCGTCAGATACTCCCGATGGTACTTGACATCCTGATGCACAAAATCAACCGAGACGAGTGCCTGATCCAAGTCCAATGCCCGGCGGTATGAACTGACCTGGTCCGGATCAATGGCGGTAAAATCCAGGTACAAGTCGCAAAACGGTTGATATTCCTTCTGGCGCAGGGGATCGCTCATAAATCTTTCCATGGCAAGCTCTTCCGCTTCTTTTTGCCTGCCTTCAGCGATCAAACTGCGAATCGTATCCAAGTGCTTATAGGCTCCTTTGCGGGCATAGTCATGGGGCTTCCCGGTCCAGATAGTCTCTTCATTTACCTGCAGATGTTCTACCTTGGGATCACCAAACACCATGGCACCAAGGCGGCCATTGCCAATCGGCAGCGCTTCCACCCATTGCTGTGCCGGCTTCCGATACCACAGAACAAGATCATGGCTGCTGTTTTCTAGTCTAGTCAATTTAATCCTCCTTACCTCCAACTAACATACCAACTGCTTCTTTCCATCCCTTAAGCATCCGATTCCGTTCATCCAAGGGCATCTGAGGCCGATAGAACTTGGGAGCGGACTGCAGTGCGCTAATTTCATTAAGGGACTGCCAATAGCCAAGGCCTAATCCGCCCAAATAGCTCGCGCCTAATGCTGATAATTCCCCATAAGACAATGTAGCCACAGGCAGCTGCAGTATATCGGCTTGAAACTGCATCAAGAAACTGTTTTGACTGGCCCCCCCGTCAGCCTTGACGGACTGAAGATAATTGGTTTGCTGCATACAAGACAGAACATCATAGATCTGGTAGGCGATGCTTTCCAACCCGGCTCTCACAATATGAGCTTTCGTGGTATTAAACGTCAAACCAAAAATCGCCGCCTGAACATCGTTGTTCCAGTAAGGCGCCCCTAGACCAACAAAAGCCGGGACTAAGTAGACTCCTCCATTATCCGCAGCCGAACGGGCCACAGCATCAGAGCCTGCGGCATCCGGAATCAACCCCAGCGTATTTACAATCCAGTCTATTGTCTTACCGGTACAGTGGACGTTGCCCTCGAAAATATAGTCAACTGTACTATCGATACCCCATGCCAGCGACGTCACAATCCCCGGTGGGGGCAATTGGTACTCTCTCCCGATGTTTAAGACAATGGAAGAACCGGTGCCGTATGTCACCTTGGCGGCACCGCTGGTGGTACATCCCTGTCCAAACAGGGCAGCTTGCGAATCGCCGATCACACCACAGACGGGGATCGGTTCAGGCAATAGCCCCCCGAGATCGGTAGTGCCAAATCTTGCATTTGAAGAGTGGACTTCCGGTGCCATGGCAATAGGGATTTTGAACAAGTCAAACAGGAATGGATCCCACTTCAATTCCTGGATATTATAGAGCATGGTCCGGGAAGCATTGGAATAATCTGTGGCATGAACCGCTCCGTCAGTCATTTTCCAGATCAGCCAACTGTCAATGGTGCCAAAGAGCAGCTGTTCCTGGTTCGCTTTTGCACTGTCCACATGTTCCAGGATCCATTGGACTTTACTGGCAGAAAAATACGGGTCAATAACCAAACCGGTGCGCCTGCGAACTTCCTCTTCATAGCCTGCATCCCGTAATCCCGCACAAATCTGGTCTCCCCGCATACACTGCCAGACAATGGCATTATAAACGGGAGCCCCGGTAACCTTGTTCCAGACAACTACCGTTTCCCGCTGATTAGTTATACTCAAACCCACAATAGAGCCTGGCTTGACACCGCTGTTTTGAATTAGCTGTTTTGCTACTGCCAGTACACTGGCATAAATTTCTTCCGGATCATGTTCCACCCATCCTGGTTGGGGATAGATTTGTTGGTGGGCTTGCCAATGTTTGGCCACGATCCTGCCCTGATCATTGACCAGCAAACCTTTCGTTCCGGAAGTACTTTGATCAATAGTAAGGATAAATCGTTCCACCGGCACTTCACTCCTGCCTCTTGTGTAGTGCTGATCACTTGTTGCTCCTTAACTCAGTCGTAAACGTTTACTTTTTCATGACACTGTGCCGCTTCACCAAATCCACGTTGACCGCAATTTTCTGGGTGGTCTTACAGTTATTGATCTTTTCTACCAAACGTTTCACTGCGACGGCACCGAGTTGCTGCTTGTTAACATGAATGGTGGTCAGTTTTGGATCAGAAATCTCACAGTAGGGCATATCATCGAATCCGACAATGGAAACATCTTGAGGGATGCGAATGCCAAATTCCTTCAGGGCACTCATTGCCCCGAAAGCGATAATATCATTGTCGGCGAAAAACGCGGTAGGCAGCTTGTAATCTCCTTTAGCCAGAATTGCCTGCATGTCTCGATATGAACCGTCTAAAGTTGGTTCCAGCCTGAACCATAAGGAACGATCCACTTCCAGGTTATGATTTCTCAAAGCTTGGGTAAAGCCCTGCTCCCGTTCATAGAAATTGTTGATGTAGACCGAACTCTGCAGGTAGCCAATTTTCTTGTGCCCTTCATCGATCAAATGCTTCACAGCTATGTAAGCTCCTTGAATATTGTTGATCAAGACAAAATCCTGGTTTTCGTATGGGAAGCATGAATCGAGGAAGACCACTGGCTGTTTGAGATCTTTAAAAAGGACAAAATCCTCCTCCAGCATCTCTGTGGCCAGAATGACATAACCCATAACTCCATCCTGCTCGATCTCAGCAACCTGGGTGAGAAAATCACCCTCGTCCCTGGTAATATGGGTAATCAGCATCTCCAGCTTGGCCGCCCGGCACTGTTGATGCAGCCCTTCAATCAGGTAAGCAAAGAAGGGAGTATCTGCCACTACGAGCCCGCTCCGCTTATAGATGATGATCCGGATTGCCGAGTGCTTGCTTCGCTCCCGGCTCTTCTTATACCCCAATTCCTGGGCAATGCTTTTGATTCTGTTGCGAGTAATTTCGCTGACACCAGGTTTGTTGTTTAAAGCATTTGAAACGGTAGCCGGTGATACATTGGCTAATTTTGCTATTTCTTGAACACTTACTTTTCTTTTCATGAAATCGACCTCAGTTCAAACACGGTTTTGTATATAGTTTATCAATTTACTAAATTTTCGTCAACATATTTAGTAAACAGCACCGGCTGTAAAATGACTAAGCAGCCTTTAACTGGGAAAACAGGTGGCACTCATGTCATTCCTGCTGAATCAACGCTAACAGCAGCCGATCAAGAGCAGGATTGAATCCTACCTTGCCGGAGAGAGGCAAGCTGCATAATGTAAGCCTGCCGGACCCAATCCCCATCGTCCCCACGATAGGAAGTTTGGCTTTTCCGTCTGCTCCTGGTTCGTGTTTTTTCCGATAGGTGAAGACTAACGGAACAAGCCCGTTGCCTATGATGTGACTGTCCGCTGTAAAGTCGATCATGTCTTTCTCAGCATTATACCAGTAGGCAAAATCATCGGCTGTGAACTGCTGCATCACTTGGGCCTCAGAGTTGACAGCGGCGAAATAAACCGGAGTCATCGATCGCGATGTAAACTTGTGTCCCAGCAGTTCTACTTCCAAAGGTTGATCATTTTCTCTGATCAGAATTAAGTGAGCCCCCCGGTTAATCTGGCTGGACAGCTGTTCCTGGTGAAGGTTTATTGCTTCAATTGAGGAACCGACAATCACATCGGGACAGGAGCCATTCTGATACTCCTCTGCCTCAAGGCCGAGCCTGCGCAATATTCGACTGGCACCGTCACCTAGATAGGCAGTTCTCTCATTTTCCAGCCCAGCACGGCCAGTGTTCGAATCAAACACAGTCAGTGTCAGTCTTTCCTGGTTGACTTTCCTGCCGCAACTGTCTATCAAAACTGCATCCAGATACAGCCGGCTCCGATCCTGAAGGTTGGGAACCTTGAACCTGATTGAACCGGTGTAAACCGCTGTGACAGGCTCAATGGCGCATTCTTGGGCAAATGACTCATAATCCTTCGCGTCATCTCTTATGGTGACAACAATCTTTCCCTGATCTTTCGTCACGGTATCATTTAGAATCCAGCTTTCCACCTCAAAGGTTTCCCCGCCATAGACCCGCAGCCGGTCAGTCCTTAAGTTGACCCGCACTGGGACAAGACTTTTCTGGTAGGCAAAGTAAGCCGGTTTCGGAACGCGGTCCACACCCACCAAAGCCTTCATCCAGCCTGCCGGCCATGCATCGATCAACAGATGTATGGCGGTACCAGTCAACAGATCACTGCGCCGGCGGAATGCATCAGTCATCAGTTTGGCGGCCAGTGCTTGATGCTTTTGACTGGCAGTGATCCAATCCTTAATCCGATACTGCTCCGGGAACCAGTCACCGTGCATCAAGTAAGTCTGAGCTCGGACGATCCGATCTGGATGCCAACGCTGATTCTCGTCACTAGGCAGCCACTCCCGGGGATAGTGATTGATCATCACTTCATGATTATCCAGTCCTTCGGTCCCATATTCACCGCAGGTTACCTTCCAGCCCCGCTTCACAGCTGCCAGATACCCTTTGTGGAGTTTACCCAAGGGCACGGCATGATTCGTATACCACATGCAGTAACAGTGAAAATCCGGCAAGCCCTCCAAGGTTGGCGGATCATAGTCTCCTTCCACATTCTTCACTACCCGATCCGGATTTTCCAGGGCAATTGCTTTTCGGGCAGCCTGGAAAAAGTACTCCAATTCCTGCCGGAACAAATGTCGATGGGCCTTTTCCCGGTAGCGGCGGTTATACTTGTGTTTGGGATTAGGATGCTTACGAATGGCTACCGGTTCATTGATAAAGGTTACCATGATAGATGAAGGGTGGCTGCGAATCAAACGTTCCATTTCGCCTGCCTGCTTGATTGCTTCGTAGAATTGATTACGGCGTAATGTGCCAAACAAAGGTAGATCGCACTGATGCATCATGCCCAGCATATCGAAATAGTCGTAGATTTCTTCCTGAACCGGGCGCTGGGTGATCCGGAAATAATTCAGATGAGCCAGTTTGGCAATGAGAATATCATCGATCAGCTGCTTAAAATCACGGCGCATCACACACTGCTGTAAATGACCCATCTCATTTGCGCCCCTGAGAATAACAGGGCGGTTGTTCAAGTAGAGAGTACCCTTGGGTAAGCTGGTTTCATCCATATGGAATTTGCGCATGCCAAAACTGCGATCCCACACATCAAGAAGTTCATGATCTTTACTGATCCTGACTCTTGCCGTATACAACCACGGGTTGTCAGGGTCCCAGAGGCGATAGTCGCTAAACGGAAAACGATAGCGGTAGTAATTAATACCCGGGCCGATATAGGGTACAGCAACGGTCTGGGTGAGTTTAACCGGCTCACTGAAATTTCTGGGATAAACCTCCAGATCAATTACAAAGTCTTGCACAACTTGATTATCGCTGCTGCACAAGTCTATCCAGACCTCAATGCTGTGATCGTCGATGTCAGGCCGGATAAAAACATCATGGACAAACAGCTCAGATCTTTCTTCGATATACACCTGATTGTAAATCCCCGCCCCTGGAGGACAGTGATGCCAGCCCACCTCAGGATCGTCCCATCCAGGCCCGGTGGCGGCATAAATCTTATCGCCGTCCAATAGAGGCAATTCCTGAACACCCAGAGTCGGATAGTCATTCTTAACCTCCACAACCAAGACGTTGTGTGCCCGCACAATATCGGTGATATCAAATTCAAAGGGGGCAAAGAAGCCTTCATGAGAGCCGATCCACTTGTTGTTCAGGTAGACGTTTGCAATATAGTCGACGCCTTTAAAGACTATGTAAATCCTTTTGTTTTCTGTTTTGGCAAAATCAAATTCGGTGCGGTAATACCCTGTCCATTTTCCGTCTACCCCTGCCGGTCCCCGGTAATCGGGAATCGTTACCTGTTCCCAATCGCCCAGCCCCTCCAGAACGTAGGTGAAGTCATGATCTTGCTCCGTCTGATACCGAAACTGAAACTGATCAAGCTGGAGTCTGCGTCTTGGCAGCGGTGCAGCTGGGACATGGTTCTGCAAAAACGGAGCATACTGCTTGCGCAAAACAGCAAGATCTGTTTGAAACTGCTGCAGCTTCTCAGTATAAGACAGTTCTTTGACCACACCAGCACTCAGCTCTGTGCCTGTAAAATACCGCTTTGGCAGCGGAATTGGCGTAATTTCAACCAACTGTTCGTTTTGGGCTGGATGCTCCGTCAGGCCAATTTCAGCAAACAAATCGTGGTTGGACACTTCGATTTCCCCTCCACAAGGAAGTACCTCTCTTTGAATTTATAGAGCTATCTTAACTCCGTTCTTGTATACATTGTACCCATCCTCAAGTTCCGACACCCTTGGATCGCTGCAATCCGGGATTTTGTAAGTGATCCGGTAAACATCATCGCCAATTTGGACTTGATCAAGGACAAAAAAGTCCAGGCCAACGTCGATCGGATCAAAGCGGACTCCATCTTCAGCAAAAGTGATACCGGCTACATGAGACATGATCAAATCAATATAAAACGAGTGGTTGTAATCCGGTTCATCACTTAACGGTTCCCCTGTTTCGCCGTGGTAATGCTCCACCAGATAGGGTTTCATCAAATCCCGGCCTCTATAGTGCTGAAGTGAGTATTCCCTGAGGTAATGGGCAAACTCTTTGTCAAAACTGTGATTGCTCCGCTTACTCTCAATACCAATGGCATCAATGGCCACACTGGTTGTATAAGGCCAGGAAGGGCCGCACCAGACACATCCATTTCTACCTTTAATAAACCGGCCCATCCAACCGCCTTCGGGCCGATAGGCTTTACAATCCCGTGCTACCGACGGGAAAGGACAGGCAGTGTGGAAGTAGTCAGGGTCAAACAACTTTTTCAAAGCCCCCAAATGCTCTTCCCCGGTGATCGCTGCCCAGTGGGGATAGATGCCAACTATGTTCTTGACCATGGCCTTAGCATCTGTTTCAAAATGGAGATCATAGAAGAACTCCGTCTCCGGATCCCACATCTTGGACAGAATATCCCGTTTGATGTTTTCCGCCTCTTGCTCAAAATCAAGATAATCGGGATCAGCTAGTGCCTGACACAATCTGGCCACACCCAAAACGTTCTTATAGTGATAGACAGAACGGTCAACCCTTTTGAGAGG
This sequence comes from Bacillota bacterium, assembly GCA_012840925.1. Lineage (GTDB taxonomy): Bacteria > Bacillota > Limnochordia > Darwinibacteriales > DTU012 > DTU012. Next base: position 34,810 of record DUVS01000045.1, on the reverse strand, counting down.
AGTGTAGTTTCCAGGAGCTTTTGGATTTGGCGGATAATCATGCCAATACCAATAACTGGGTTGATACTCCTTGCCGGTGCGGCTGGGTTTGACCTCGATCTGGAGATGATCATCCCGTGAATAGACCCTTGTTTCGTTCTTTACAACATCCTTCAGCCGGGGCAGAATTTCCTTGATAAACTCCTTGTTTCTATCAACCAGATAAAACTGGTAGATGGCCCAAACACCATAGTTGGCAAAGGAATGGAGTCTTCTATCCACATAGGCGCAGCAAAACAACCCATTCTCTTCCAGATTGTCAACCATGTTTCTAATCATGTCATAGACAATCTTCCGGTTTATGTGCCAACGCATATCCGTAAGCTGCAGAGGTGTAGACAAATTGATTAATTTGGAAAAATGCCAGCCGCCGCTGGATAAAGGCCGCTTCGATTTCTTGTGGGAACGCCCTTCATACATCACCATTCCCTGCAAAAAGCCGTAATCAGGTTGGGCAAGGTTATGCCGGAGCACAAACCAGCGATAGTACCAGGTCTTATTCAACACTTGATCACTGGACTCAAAGCGGGGAATATCCCTGAAGAAGCTCTCGTATTCATCATTGTGCCGGGAAATATAATCAACACCATCGGCAAAGAAATCAATAGATCTTTGCACAATGCTGTCCAGATCTTCCACCTCCAGGTTGCCAACGGCTGCCGCGACCACGAATTCCACACTCTCACCTGGCATCAAGATATAGGAGCCTCTTTCCAGGCCCATGTTACTCCTGACAGAGGCGCCAACGGCAAAACCATGTTCCGTTTGTGGAGATACCAGGGTGAGACTGCCTGACCTCTCGTCGATTCCCGACTCACACAATGCGGCTTCAGCTTCAAGAGTCAGTTCGATCGGTTTGGCTGTCTTGTTAGTCCAGCTTTGACAGGAGACTGCACAGTCATCCCAGGTGATGAATTTGGTTTCCGCAAACGACACCCTGGGCGTTTCCAGTTTCATGGTCAGCATACTTGGATACCAGGTGGTCTCGGCTTCTTCATAGTCCGTAACCGCACTGCATCTAACGCGAAACAGCCCGGTCAGATTAATCGTATGGATGAAATTGATCCGCCCGGAGAACCCCGGCTCTTTGTCCAGGTAATCCGCAAACAATCTCTTGCCTGTGGGGCCTAAGAGCAGCTTCCCGGTCAGGATGCGCAGACAGCGCCCTTGATAAGACAGTTGATGATTAATCATGCTTCCAACCTCCCTTGAATTGTCCTTCTAGAGGCAGTGTTCATCAGTCTTGACCATGACGATATAGAATTTGGTTTCCTGATTTCTACTGCCAGCACCAGGCAAGTCTGGCATGCTGCCGTCTTTGCCGTTTGCCTCCAAATCGTAGTAATTTACCCGCTGTTTAGTATGGAAAACCAGCCGTTCCAGTGAATGGACAGATGTATTGAACTTGTAAGCCTTGTTCACCAACAGCTCTCCGTCACATTCAACAGCTACAGAGAACTGATTTAAGACACAATCGGCTTGAATAGCCAGATCGTAAGCCTTGTTCAAGGCAAATTTGCCAACATCGTTATAAACGCCGTTGCTTTTGATGTACAAATGCTGATCATGCTTGAACACCAGCCTTACAGGAACCGAACCGCTGTCATCGGTAAGATCAATGTACAACCCGGTCAAGCCAAAGCTGTCGGCAATGATGCGCGTCTTTACCGTAACGGCTGTCGACTCCATAAAGACCCGTTCCGCAATAGCCTGATCATAGGGATCGCTATCAGTAATTACCAGCCACTTGTTGGCTGGGCAAGCATATATCCGGCACCATCTAGGCGCATAAATGTTCCATCTAGGAAGTTCGGTATCAGAAAAATCCTCATCAATCGGCTCAGACTCTGCTCCCGTAATAGGCACTGGAACTTTGGCCACCCAGATGTCTTCTTTGTTCATGCTGTAGGTGATCCACAGATGTCCGTCATCGGGTTTTGGATAACCTTCACAGATGCCCCGCACATACTGGGGGCCGAGATTCTTAGCCCACCCGACATAGCGCATTGGCGGTACATGGATGGTCAAGGCCAGGAGATTATCAAAATTGATGCCATCATCGCTGGTCGCCACCGCCAAAGGCCAACGGTGCATGCTGTCAGTGGAAGGATTGTAGATCAGGGCGTATCTGCCGTCGCTGGTTCTTTCTCCCCAGATTTTACCGGTAGACGTTTCAATAGAATAGCATTTTACAAAATCACTCCACGTTTGCCCGCCATCCTCGCTAAAGTTGACTAAGGCATGTTTGTAAAACCCTACCACCCTTCGATCAGGAAGCGTATAATAACACAAAGCCTGCCGGCTTGGCTGGGGGAAAAGCTCGGTGTCAAAGCGTTGTTCTTCCCACCACTGCCAGATGACAAGCTTGTTGCTGAGCAGTTCTTCACAGGCGGTAATGAAGCCGGGGTCGTCACTTTCCTGATAAAACAGAAAGGGGACATGCTCTGGTTCAAATCCACTAAAGCGATTGTACCTCAGTACATAAACCGGTGAAAAGGTGAAGTCATGATACACTTCCCGCACAACCCTGGCTATTCCGTAACCATTGTTGGGGCTTGTATGTACCTCGGGAGAAACACCGTAGAAACCTAAGACAAAGAGACGATCATCTTTGGTAATATAAAATCCCATCCGCTGATGCATGATGGCTGTATCGCCCGGACGCAGCAGTTCCTGCTTCGGCCCTTGGTAAACGCCCTCCGGCAGTACAAACTGGGGAAAAATCACGACAGGCTTGACCCATTCTTCGCCGTCCCGAGACCAGGTCAAAAGGGTATGGGATGGTGGTTCGTGTTCACTGACTGGATTGCTGAGGTATTCGATCCAGAAATGACCATTCCACCAGCAGAGCATCGGAGCATGGTTGTATGTCCAGCCGTAATCCTCCTGGGTTTCCGGAAATTCCCGATTAGCCCGCACCACCTGATAGTGTTTCGCCCCCACTGCATGTTTGAGTGCTCCGTCGTAAAAACGGATATCTGCTTTCTCAGAACCGATATAGCGTATTGGATCAGCAGCTGCTATCTGCTGCCGGTAGTTCATCCTCATCCCCCTTTCACATCCCTGTCAGTCTAAGTATCTAGCCAAAACATCGTCTACTTTCACGACTTTGCCTGTCTTGATCGATTCGTCGATCGCTTCTAGAATGGCGATGGTGCGAATACCTTCCTCCAGATCAGGTTTGGGAGTTTCACCCTGCATCAGACATCTTGCAAACTCCTCTATGTAGTTCTGATATTCCCCTGCATGGTGGGTTTCAGCTTCAAATCTGAAATAATACCCGTGCCTCTGATCATAGGTATGGAGCTCTGCAGTTTTCTTGACCGGTGAAAAATTGGTAAGATACCTCAGTTTGGGATATCCTGCCCGGCTGATGCCCCTGGTGCCCCTCAAGGTGCAGCTGATTGACTGCTCTATTTCACTGCCCAAAGTAGGGGCAGCGTACACACCGGAAACACTGGCACAGATACCATTGCTGCTTTTTAGAATGGCTTTGATGGTATCTGGCACCGTAAGATCCCACTCTTTGGTGTTTTCACTCACAATCCCAACAGCGTACACTTCTTGAACATCCGGCAGGTACCAGGCTGCCAGATCAACAGCGTGGTTCATGAAATTGTACAGCCAGGAAAATCCAGATTTGAGGCTCCAGCTCTTCTGTAAAAACCAGCGGGAGTCGCTGACGTAATGGGTCTCAAGGGTGACAAGTCCGCCGTGTTTGCCGGCCTCAAAATCCCGGCGCTGCCTGATCATAGGTTCAAAATATCTGGAACTTTGGCCCACAAACACTGTTTTTTCAGCGCGTCGCTGCACTTCCAGCAGTTCTTTGGTTTCACCCAAATCAACGATCAAAGGTTTAGTGCAGATTACATGCTTACCGGCTTGCAGGGCCATCTTGATATGAAGAGCGTGGAGCTGATCCGGCGTGTAAATACCAATCACATCGATCTCCGGATCGTCCAAAAGATCCTGATAAGAGGTCGTATACTTGGTCAATCCAAACTCTTCTGCCCTAACTTTACAGACCTCTTCGTTAATATCACAGATGTTGCCCAGTTCCCACAGTTCGCTCTCCAGGCAAGCAGAAATAATGCTTCTGCCTTCTCCTAAGCCCAAGACACCCAAAGTCAACTTATCCTTCATCAACCCAACCCCTTGCTCAGCTGTATACTCCGTATTTCCGCACCACTTCCAAAGCTTTGAGGTAATTATCAGTCTTTGCTCCGTATTGAACTGAGTTCGTGGAACCGAAGATAAACCCGCCGCCTGGCATCAAAAGCTCCAGATTCCGGCGTACTTCACTCTCAACATCTTCAAGTGTGCCCTCAACCAATGTCTCACATTGAACTCCTGTCCACAGCGTGAGAACATCACCGTACTTTTCCTTCACCCGCCTGGTGTCCATGCCGGCAGTTTCCTGAATCGATTGATAGCCTTGATAACCTGCAGCCACGAAATCATCGAGAATACCCCAGATATTGCCGCAGCAGTGGAAAAACGGGATCATCCCGTACTGTTCGATCATTTCATTGACCTGTTTAATCAGGGGCAGATAAACATCACGAATCACAGCAGGAGACATGATCGTCGAGTTATTCATGCCAAAATCTTTGCCCTGCATACAGATCATTATATTGTTTTTCGCACAGTGTTCAATCAGCTTTTCATTATAGGCCAAAGCATACTGATACATCTTCTTGATTTCATCCGGGGCGATTAAAGGCAGGATCAATTCATGTTCCTGGTTCCCGCCGAAGATATTCATCATGCTGTCATAGATGTCGATGCCCCGAAACAGGACTGCCTTTTCCTCCCCGTATTTGGCACCAAAGTAGTCCACCAGTTCAAAGACGGAATCATCCAGCCCAGCCAGTTTATCAAGACGCTGCTTGATCTCTGCCTCTGTGATTTCCTCTTTTGCCGGGCGCTGATTGTTGATACACATGATGGAATCGTTACTGGCTGCGTATTTGTAGATTCGGCCCCGGGAATCCTCCCACACCCCGTCGCCAACCTTCCGGGGTGGATCAGGATGGACATAACCTTTCGGAGCTACCAAATCGACAGTGATGATGTCATAGTCCAATTTCTCCACTAGTTCGGAGTAATCTTCCTTATAGCTCTCTACAACCTCGTCCCGTCTGCCTTCCCACAGGGCAATGGTTTCATCTTTCCGGTTGCGGTAATATGTGTGGCGACCGATCACTTTACTGACATGATCATGATCTATGCCCCATTCTCCCACAGGGACGCGATCCGGCTCTTGATGAGCAATTGTCCTGAGTACCCTTTCTTTTGATGTCATCTCAAGCTGCCTCCCAAATTTAGTCTAGACAATAGTACAACCAATCGAGAGTTTCCGGTCCATCGTTTTTGTGCTTCCCGCCATAAGCGTCAAGATTTACATGTTTTGGCACCACTCCCACGACTAAATAACTACCTGTGCCAAAGTACAACTCATGGACTCCCTTTTCGTACTGGAGAGCGTGGATGTCTATAGGTGGGCAATTACTGGCCCTGATTGCATTTCTAAACCGTACTTTCACACCGCCCCGGTCATCGGCATGTGCGTTTGTTTCCAACTCCGGTGCTTGCAGCCATTTAGGATTTTTATCTTTGACATATCCAATCAAAACCTGGCTGTCTTCTGACAGTTCAATCTTAATCCCGCAGCCTTTGGTACGGGCTGTGGCATGGGCCATACGAATGCCGGTCAGTCCATCCAGCGGCCTGATCACATCGTAGATGATCTGGTCACCGTCAGAAAACAGCTTCTCACCCTTTGCCACTCGATAAAGCTGACAATCCTCATTTAGCAGCCTAAATGGGGCTTCCGGCATAGTTGTTGCCGACGCATCCACCTCGAACTGAGGCAACTCTCCCGCTTTGAGCCGGGCTATATTGCGCTTATAATTGGCATACTCCCGTTCATATTCGGGCAGACACTGGCTCCAGTGATAATATAATTCGCCATCAGGAAACGGAATTTTGCGATGCCTGGTCTGGAGACTGTTGGCATAGACGTATGTCTGCTCGGTTATGTCAGTAACTTGCCTGTAAGCTTCAAGGCTTTTCGCCAGCAATTCACCTGCTTTGTCCAGAAGGGTGAAGTCACTACAGAACTTGTCATCCATGGTATATTTGTATTTCAAAATCTCCATACCTGCTTCCAGCTTATAGCAGTAAAACTGAGTCAGATAATACAGCGCTTCGATGTCACTCTTAATCCGCATAAGCTCATCATCGGGATTGTAAATCTCCTTTAAGGCCTGCTCGCACTTGGCCAAGGCCTCCCTTGCATCGGAACTGACTTCAGCAATCAGATCATAAGGAGTTTCACCGACATGAGGCTGGGACGCAAGTTCTTTGGTGACATAATCATCGGGCTGCTCGCCACTTCTGGCCACCGAACGCCAAAGCTCCAGATTGGGGCCGTAGCGCTTGACATTGGTAATCTGGCTTAAGGTCATTCCCAGGCTGAAAGTCTGCCGGTTACCTTCAGTGATGCCGATTCTGCCTAGGATTTTTGGAGCGATCTGCCCCGCGCTGTTCATAGCTTCCACCAGCAGCCTGGCAGCTTGATCACTGATTGAGTAGTGGTCGCCGAATCTTTTTGTCCAGTACAGGATTTCATCCTTTTCGTCCCGCTTTGTATTCCACGCATAGCGGAACCAGGCTTCATACCACATCCAATCCCGGTCTATCTGCAGCAGCCGCGGTTCTACCTTGTCCGGAGCATAAGGCCAGTCCCAATAGAAGAGAGGATATAGATGCAAGCCATTGCCTCCCAAGCGGTACTTGGCTGCCTGCATACACTTGTGAATATAACCTACAGCATTATAGCGGAAAGGCTCTAAATTAGCTACGATATGCACATTAATGATGTGGGTCGACTTCATACTGCTTAAAGCCAGGTGCTGTTTCTGCCAGTTGCCTCTGGGATAATAAGTGGTCAAGCTTTCACCATTGTATTTCCACATTGTATACAGGTTGGTATACAGATCCTTGGCGCCTTCGATAGCGGCAAACGGATCACAATCATGAGCCCGGAGAATAATAGGCGGTTCCTCTGTAAGATTTGCTTGCCTCATCCCTTCCTTGACGGCAGGGATAATCGTCTTCACAAACCATTCGGTCTTGTTGTCATAGCCGCGGAGAGCTTCACCCAGGCAGACCATGAGGCCAATATTGGGAAAGGATTTGATGAATTCAATAATCGACTTAGCTGTATAATCTGCCACCAAGGGATTAATCCGTGTTTGCCGCTGTTCCAAACCGTGTTTTACAGCAAAGGGATGAGGGATATGGATATTGTAGAATTTGAGAACAACCCAGATGCCCCTCCGGTCACATTCCTCGGTCAACCACCGAAACATGGTGCGGTTGAGCTCATACTCTGCTTCTGAAACTTCCAGAGCTTCAGGGTACTGTTCCAACCTGACCAAGGAGGAAAAGGGATGGCCGCTCCACAGATAAAGTACGTTGCACCTGTTAACAACCAGGTGATCGAGAAACTTGAGCCACATCTCTTTGTCATAAAACCAGGGAAACCGATCCGGAGTGATAGGATATTCATATGTCAGCCGGGGCGGCTCAATCTTGGTTTTCTGCAGTCCCAAACAGGGGCCTCTCAGTTTAAACTCAGGCGCATCATAAAACGCCAGATTCCTGGGCAGCTCCCCCGCACTGCCAATCCGGTTGGCCAATTCCTGACAGCCATAGATGGCACCGGTATCATCAGCGCCAACCACCACTGTCAGCCGTCCCGGACAGCTTTCAAGATAGAAGCCCTCTTTGCGCAATTCCGGGCCATGATATAGAAGCACTTCCTGCTCTTCCAGCCAGTTGATAAACTGATCTTCACCCCTATAACCAACATATAATATCTCACCTTCGTACTGGCGATAACGGTGGAATTCTTCGGTCATAACCGCCCGTTTAATTACATATCCAGCCTTCTCTAGCTCCCGTTTAAGCAGCGAAATGCCAAACTCGATCCGTTTGTTCATTCCCCCGCTGGTCAAGATCAGCGCCTGTTTCATCATTACTGTACCTCCTCGATGACTAGTTAGCTCAATCCAACAAGAACAGATACCCTTTTGGATCCAGCACCACCTGTTCACTGACAGTGGCGCCGTTCAATACATCGTTGTAATCCTGGCCTAGCTCAATAGTTACCGGTTCTTTGCGGAAGTTGAAAATACAATACAGGTTTTGATGGTTGTACTTCCTCACAAATACCTCCATGCCTTCTTGCACCGCAAACGGTAACGGAGTCACATCACCATCCTTCAGGATCCGCTTCACCAATCCAGTCAGCAGAGTCGGCTCCAACCCGGTGCCCAGGTAATAGGCAGCTCCGTTCCCAAAGTCATTCCTGCTGATCACCCCTAGGCCTTCCCGGAAGGTGTCAGCGTAGACTCCAATTATCTCAGCACCATTTGGCTCGAGAGTTTCAGTCCAATACTTGTTCGCTCCCTGGACTCTCCCGGCATCGGTAGCCAAGGAAACTGTTGCTGTTGTCCGGTCAACCACCGGCTCCACTTCGCCAACCCTAATTCCAAACACATCAGTCAGCCCACAAGGCAGCGACTGGACAATACCGAGATTGTCCGGATTCTTAATGCCGGCCAAAAATGTTGACAACAGGACTCCACCGTTATAGACATAGTGTTTCAACCGCCGCTTGAATTCATCACTCATGATTATGGGAGCAGGAACTATCACAACTTTGTATTTATGCAGATCATGGTTAAACGAAACCACATCAACTCCTGCGCCCAGTTTAATTAGCTGCTGGTAGATCTCACTGCAGAATTTCAAGTAATTGAAGTCTTTGGCAATTGGTTTGATCTTTAAAGCCCAGAGGGCTTCATAATCAAAACAGAGGGCTACTTCATTATCGAAGCGGGAATTCTTCAAGATACCGCCAAGCTTTTTCAGATCACGGGCAGCAGCTTGAACTTCATAGAATCTTCTCCTTGGAATGCCATCTATATCGACAACGGCATAATTGAGCTGTTCGGCTCCAAATGGAAATGTCCTGAATTGAAAATGGGCAACTAAATCAGCTCCTGCTGCAAAAGCATGAATCGCCGCCTGCCGCAGCGCCCCGGGGTATGGCTGCAGCCTTCCCGAACCCCAAAGGCCGTGCCCTCCGCCTGATTGAAATTCCAACAGCCAAAAATCTTTGTTACATACACCTCTGGCATGGGCATACGGGAAGGAGCTGATCTCCACATCCCGCAGGCTGGGGTAGTAGTCAAAGGCATAGTTGTCCAGTTCGTGAAAAGCCTTGTAATAATCGATACTGTTGGTGGCAACACCAGTGGCATTGGTGGTTACGATCTTGTCAGTATGCGCCTTGATAGCGGCTCTTTGGATATTTTGATATTCAATATTCGACTCGCTGCAGAAGCGTTCAAAATCCAAACGCAGGGAAGGATTCTCAAAATAAGCGGGGATGGCCTGCATGGTATTGACTTCGATACTGTTCACCGGTGGATGAATTTGGCCAAAGTGATCGTAGGTCTGTCCCCAGAAAATGGTGCCCATTCTCCGGTTCAGTTCGCCTATACTGCCATATTTATGCTCCAACCAGTTTTGGAATTTTTCCCGGCACACTTGACAGTGGCATCGGCCTGTTCCTTCTTGAGCCAGCTCGTTGTCAATCTGAAAGGCGAATACATAGGGGTTGTTCCCGTAATGTGCCCCAATTGCATCAGCAATTTTCCGGGAATACTCCTGATAGATTCGGTTGTTATAACAATAATGCCTCCTACCGCCAAAAGGCCTGGTCACTCCCCGGTTATCCACATAGAGAATTTCAGGGTGCTGCTCTACCAGCCAGGCAGGAGGGCATGCTGTCGGGGTACAGAGAATAGTTAAAATCCCGTTGGTACCCAACTGTTCAATTACCGGATCAAGCCAGGTAAAATCGTAATTCCCTTCAACCGGTTCAAACTTACACCAGGCAAACTCACCCATCCGCACAAAATCGATGCCAGCTTCCTTCATTAGAGCTATATCGTGGTCAATCTCAGCTTGGCTCTTGTGTTCAGGATAATATGAAACTCCATATTTCATGCCAATTCCTCCCTGTTCTTACTGCTGCAATGAGGCTATAATCTAGCTTATGACTGCATTTGTGAACTTCTGCAGGTGACATAAAGGTTTTACGTAAATATTTAGTTAACAGCTAAGTGAATTATACAACAGCCCCTTTAGACTGTCAATTCAAACACTATAATTAAAGTCCGCTTGCACTGAAAGCGGACTTTAATTCCTTGTTCAAGTTTTCAGCCAATACTGAGGCTTGTCACTGCTATTGCTTGAGAATCTCATCAAGCTGAGCTTGGAACACAGGTTGTTCGGCACTCAAGAGGGCGGTTACGCTTTCTCCGTCTACAATAATCCGCCTAAACATTTCTATCCCGCTGCTGGAGAACAGAATTCCCCGCTCGATTTGAGACGGATAAAAAACAGGTTTTACATCGGGTTGAGTCAAGAAATAATAGGACTCCATATCAAACAGGCCGCTCACATGCCGTTCCCAGTAAGTTTCCTCCCATGTTTCCATATCCTCAATGTACGGCTCTTTTAGCTGCCACAGAGCACTGACTACCTCAATGACAGCTGCCGGATCTTCCACGTAAACGGGAATAGCGCCTCTGGCATCTACAAACATGTTAAATTCGTTCTGGCCATTGGGGCCTTGCGGCGGCAAAATCAGTCCCCACTCATCACCAATCGTATTGAAGTGATCCTGGTATCCCTTACCGGAAATGTCGGTACCGACTTGGATCGACATTGCTGCTTCTCCCAGCTCTGCTACACCCCGGGCTGCCCAAACACCATCAGCATACAAGCGCTGCATGAAGTCCAGAGTTTCAACTACATGAGGATTGAGGAGATCAAACTCGATCCTGCCGTCTGCAGTGGTCTTGGATACTCTAGCACTGTTTGATACCAGCATAACAATGATCTCGTGCATCAAATTGACGCTCCGGATTCCCCACCGATCGATGATGCCATCACCATCAACGTCTCTTGTCAAGGCGTGGGCTACCTCTTCAAACGTATCCCAGTTCCATTCACCGCGATCATAGAACTCATAGAGGCTTTCAACGCCTTCTCTCTCAAGGAGGCTCTTGTTCCATAGGACGTATCGCGCCTCACCTGAGTGGTTGTTGTATTCAAATGTATAAATGGTATCGCCTACACTTGCACCCATTCGAGGATCAGGACGCCTGAATATCCAAGGGTAGCCATCATAGAAGTCGGGGCCTATAATGTCATTCAAAGGTTGAATCAACCCATCGGCAATCAGTTGAGGAGTAATTGAATGGGCAAAGAAATCAAATGGCTGGTCACCGGCCAAGACGCTCAGGCGCAGCTGTTCAAGGGCATCACGGCTGTGGCCTTGATAGACAAATTCAATTTTGCAGTTAAACATTTTTTCTACTGATTCGATATGGGCTTGTAATCTTTCATCAGGCTCATACCAATTGTACTGACCCCTTGGCCCTATGGGTGTAATATCTGCCCATTGCATCTGGATCCGGATTGTCCGGCCGCCCAAATCCATGACCGGGGCATCGGCAGCCTTCACGCCAACAGCAAATAGCATCACAACAAGCAGTACTGTTAGAATAACTCGTTTCACAAAATTGCCTCCTCTTTTGTTTGTTTATTAGCGAATCCTGTACAGCACAACTTCCCCAAACTCCTCAACAAAACTCAACCCTCGATCATTGGCCTTATTTTGGTAAAAATTTCCCTTCATCTCCTAAGGAGACGAAGGGAAATCACATCAAATTATTGACACTACTGCTTGAGGATCTCATCAAGCTGGGTTTGGAACACTGGTTGCTCAGCAGCAAGAACACTGGTCGCACTCTCACCGTTCATAATAATCCTTACAAACGGTTCGGGATTGCTGCTTGTAAACAGGATTGACCGCTCGAGTTGGGTGGGTAGAAACACTGGGGTAACATCTGGTTGAGTCAAGAGATTATAGGATTCCATGTCAAACAGACCGGCTACATGCGGTTCCCAATAAGCCTCTTCCCATGCTTCCAGATCTTCGATATACGGTTCTTTGATGCGCCACAAAGCACTGACTACTTCAATAATCTCCTCCGGATTCTCCACATATACCGGGATTGCTCCTCTGGCATCAACAAACATGTTCATTTCGTTCTTGCCATTCGGTCCCTGTGGAGGCAGCATTAATCCCCATTCATCACCAATGGTTTGGAAATGCTCTTGATACGATCTGCCGGAGATCTCGGTGCCGATTTGGATCGTCATTGCTGCATCCCCAAGCTCAGCCTGGCCGCGACGAGCCCAGACACCGTCACGATACAGACGCTGCATGAATTCCAGGGTTTCAATTACGTGAGGATTGAGGAGATCAAAGATGATCTTGCCATCGTCAGTTGTCTTCGACACTCTGGCACTATTGGATACAAGCATGACAATAATCTCATCCCTCAAGTTGACGCTCCGGATTCCCCACTGATCGACGATGCCATCTCCGTCTTTGTCTTTTGTCAGAGCATGAAGAACCTCTTCAAATTTGTCCCATGTCCATTCACCGCGCTCGTAGATGTCATAGAGACTTTCAACGCCATCGCGTTCAAACAAGCTCTTGTTCCACAGTATGTATCTTGCCTCGGATGAATAGTTGTTGTATTCAAAAGTATAGACTGTATCACCCACACTTGCACCGATCCGTGGATCAGGGCGTCTGAACAAGCTAGGATAGGCATCATAGAAGTCAGGTCCAATAATATCGTTCAATGGTTGGATCAAGCCATCAGCGATCAAAGCCGGGGTAATTGAATGGGCAAAGAAATGGAAGGGCTGGTCACCGGCTAAGACACCTAACCGCAGCACTTCAAGGGCTTCAGAAGCGTTGCCTTGATGTACGAACTCGATCTTACAGTTAAACATCTGCTCTACTGATTCGATATGGGCCTGCAGCCTTTCGTCAGGATCGTACCAGTTGTACGAACCCCTCGGCCCTATAGGTGTAATATTGTACCATTGACACTGAATTCGAATTGTCTGGCCGCCCAAATCAATCTTTGGGACCTCTGCAGCCTTTACACCGGCTGCAAAGATAATCACCACCAGCAGTAAAATTGGAATCAGCCTTTTCATCAATTTGTCACCTCTCTTGTTTTGCTTGGAATCAAATCTTTACTTCACGCGCCAAAGACTCACCAGCAATACTTGATCACTTAGCCTTCGATTCCTTGGCAAAGATGCCCCCATAACCACCTCCCAGGACTTGGATATAACCTTGATCTATCCAACAATACCGGTCCGCTCGATACTTTCAATGAAGTACCTCTGCAGAAAAGCGTACAACAACAGCAGCGGAGCAATAAACATGATCATTCCCGTGTTGTTCAGAATCGAAATATACTCTTTAGAGTAGCTTTCCACATCAAATGTGCGCGTTAACTGTTCGAGCGAAAATGGCAGCAGCGTCGCGGTATTTGACAAGTACATCCGGGTAAACTGATAGTCATTATACTGCCAGACGAAAGCAAACAGAAAGACTACCAGCATGGCTGAAGCTGCTCCCGGTATCATGATTGTCAAGAATGTCCTCATCTGCCCGGCACCGTCCACTAAGGCAGCTTCCTCCAGGCTTTTTGGCAAACCTTTAAAGACCTGGCGCATGATGTAGATAAAGAACCCGTTACGCAGCCCCATTCCGGTAATGGAAGTCAAGATAAACGGCCAATATGTCCCTAACAAATTCACGGATGCAGGCATCATCCCGAAGAAGTCAAAAAACCGGAAATTCAGAAACATAGGAACCATGATCATCTGGGGAGGCACTAACAGAGTTAGGATCACCAGGGCAAAAAACAGATTCTTGCCAAAGAAGTCAAAGCGGGCAAAACCGTAGCCGATCAGGCTGCTGGAAACCATCTGCAGCAGAGCGACGATTGAAGCCAGAACAAGTGAATTAAACAAGGCGCTCGGGTATTTCATATAACCGTATAACAACCGGTAGTTCTGGACAATACTGTCATAATTCAATTTTCTGGGAATCCACTTCACCAGCATGTCATACATGTCGTTTTCCGTCATCATTGAAGACGATAGTTTGATCAATAATGGATAAATAATGATATAACAGATACCCGCGACCAAAATCGTCCGCGCAAGAGCCCACAGTGTTTCTGCCCAAAAGTGTGAGGTAAAATACTTGCTTTTGTGGCGCACCTCGGGCACTTCTTTGAAATTGCGACTCAGTTCAGTGGCCATGTTTAATCACTCCTCCATATAAACGACACGCTTGGCCAAGAGTAAGAACACCAACACAAGGAAGACAGCAATTACTCCAAAATACATCCAGGTCATTGCCACACTGACTCCGTAAATCCCCCGTCCCCAGGCTGAGTCATTGATCAACTCTACCAGAGTGTTGCCAGGGCGTGTAAACGAATCCACGATGATATAGATGATGTTCGTCAAAAACAGTGGTGACACCAAAGGAAATGTGATTTTCCAGAATGTTTCCCACCCGGTTGCCCCCTCAATCGCAGCGCATTCATACAACGAAGATGGGATGCCCTGCAAGGCTGATAAAAACACCACAATCGGGATGGCGGAAGCATTGATAATGTCAGGAACTCTTTCTACTGCCGCTAAAATATACTGAGTGAACGATGCGGGCATCCGTAAAATCAGCAATAATCCAATCATTGATTGAGAGACGGAGAAAACACCTGTCTCATCCGCTACATAGTCAAGCACGTCATGGAGAATATCTCCTGATTCGAACTGATAAACGATGCCTGCGGTCAAAATCACCGGCAGAAAAAAGATCACCCTGGCCATCCACCGGCCCCGGAATTTCTGGTTCAACAGAGTTGCCGCAAAGAAACTGAACAAGATAATGGCCGGCAGTTCAACCAAAATCTGAACTGTGGTCTCCGTAAACACCCGTACGAAATCAGGATCAACACGGAGCGCATACCGGAAATTCTCCCAGCCCACATAGGTAAGCTCAAAACCTGCTGCCTTTATGCTCAGCTCATTAAAGGCAAAAGTGATTGATTGAACTATTGGCCCCAAAAAGAAGGCAATAAAGCCAATGATGAACGGGCTGATAAAGACATATCCCCATACTGCCCGTTTTCTCCTTAAGGTAAAACGCGGCCTTATTTTAATACTCATCAGCAATGCCCTCCAGTACAATAAAGTCTTTGCCGCCGACTAGCTGATCTCCTATCTGGACAGAATCCTCGTTATAGTTGACGACTATGGATTTGCCGTTTTCATAGACCGTTTGAAACACATTATCCGCCAGTTTTTGATAATCAATAATCCTTAAATCCTGCACATCTTTCAAAGCGGCGTTTGCTCTTTGATACATATCAGTCGCAAGTTCCAACCAATCACCATAGTGCAAGGAATAGAGATGGGCGAATTTTGTATCCTTAACTGAGGAAGAATCCTGGTAGCTGCCGATGAAATATGGATACCCTCCTGTTTCGATCATCTTCAAGAAAGCATCATGTGCATGGGCAGCCAAGTTGATCGGCTTGTTGGAATACGGCACAAGGCCGTGAACCACAATCTGGTAAAAGGGGATTTCCTGATCAACAATGTAATATGAGCTTCCATGTGTCGGGATGTTGACTATGGCATCGGCATATGGGATGGCATAACTGTTCCCGTAATCAATCATGAGCTTGTAGCCCTGATCCTTCATCTTTGCCAACTGCTGCGTAATAATGTTTAAAGCTTGTTCCCGATCAACCAGTTTTCTCAAATCATTGTTAAAATCTGAGTTCAGCTCGTGGCCCAAATCCAACAGGGCAATATTGGAAACTGAATACTTTTGGTACTCTGCCAGGAACCGATCCACTGTCTGCTCCAGCACTCTGGGAGAAAGCACATAACTGACTGGATAGGCTCTTTCAAAGGTATCCAGCAAATATACATATCTCCTTGCTTCAAGATTGTTCAGCAGGCGGGCGGCATCCTGTTTTGGGTTGAACCCGTTCAACCTACTGCCTAAATGTACACTCTGAAAACCTACGCTTGGATACAGCTCATATCCATAGGTATCAACAAAATCAATCAGTGCATCAAAAGCCTTAGCCCCCCCCAAAGCTTTTTCAGCCCTGGCGTAAACCGGATAATCATGGCTGACGCCACCGCTTAACCAACCCAAATACTTCAATTTGATGTTTTGGATGCCTTGCTGCGATAAAGTCTGCAAAATGGATTGGGCTTGATCAAAGGTGGTCAAGGGGCGAATCACATCCCGGGCAATGCCCAGAATTGGTTCCCTTGTATCAATACCACCCACCAGCTCCAGATAAAAAGGAATACTGCCGTCTGCTTTCAGCGGCTGCAGCTGGAATTTCCCGATCAGGTAATTCCGGTAGGTATTGGCCATGCCCATGTAGTCAGCATCGTCACCGGTCAAGAAGAAATACCGGATCACAATGTCCCCTTGGTACATTCGTTTCTGGTAAGTCGCAGCTGTACCTGAGAACTCAATATGGCTCGCCTTTTCGCTTAAAGCAACGCTGCCGTGGGCCAGCAGTTGAAATTCAGCAAAAATCCGGTTATAGTCGTTGATCCGGCCGGAAATATCGGCTTTGACACGGGCAAAAGAAGACCCCTCTTCAATCACGGCAAAAAGCGCCTTGTCATTTTCTTTGAGGCCGAACACCGGCAGTAGGGATTGCTCGGGAAATCTCCGTTTCTCTACAGGCTGATCCTGGGCGCCGTCGGCTCCGTAGACCGGTTCATTAAACGCTGCTCCTGTCAAGCGCCCATTGTTTAGGTAAATCAGGGCCCCGGGGCCATCTGGAACCAGCATGTACCCTTCGCTCTGTTTCCCGGCAGCACCAAAATATTCCAACACCCTGATGTTCAGCAGTGGAAATGAATGTTTTTCACCAACAATATCCTCCACGTTCATGGGATATTCAATCTCGTTGACCGGAATCCGCACTAACAATTCAGGCCCATCCAAGACATACTCCAAAGGTATGTGGAAGATTTGCAGATTGGGAAGGAGGGGTTCAAGGTTGTTCATTTCATGATCTTCGCCGCACTCGAGAGGTGTATAATCCACCTCAACCAGAACGTTATAGATGTTGTTCAGTTGGAACTGAGGGACCTTCTGCATCAGGTAAGTCGGAGTATCCACCAGC
The DNA here is from genome assembly GCA_012840925.1 of Bacillota bacterium. GTDB lineage: Bacteria > Bacillota > Limnochordia > Darwinibacteriales > DTU012 > DTU012. Next base: position 17,570 of record DUVS01000045.1, on the reverse strand, counting down.
TGAGCCACATCCTCAAAAGTGACAAAATCGGATTTCTCGATATCCTGGCGGTACTCAACCAAAGTGTCGACCAACAGTTTGATAATGTTCTCTTTGTCCTTGTTCAACTGGTTCTCCAGCTTGGTAATCTGGCTTTCCAGATCAGCTCTTTCCGGAGAATTTTCCTCCATTAAAGCAGCTTGCGCCTTCATTTCCTCCATCTGGCGTTCCCGCTCTTGATAATCTGGATTAAGGATAATCAGATCATACTCGCCAAATACCCGTTCATGGTTAAACCATTGAATCTGCAGCGGTTTCCCATCACCCAAAGGAGCAAGCATAACCAAATGATAATACCTCGATAATACCGATTCCTGTTCGGCTCTCACCTCAGGGTCATCAGAAAAAATTAGTGCCTCCATCCGCTCCTGGCTGATCATCCGCGGCACATAATGCCTTGGCTGCCACTGCTCCACCAAGGTATAGTCAACCCGCACACCATTTTCAATTCCCTTGATTTCATACTGCTCATAGACAGTACTAAACCGGTAGTTCTCTTTTTCTGCCGGTTCAGGCGAGCCTGAACGGACAAAGTGGTGCGTAATCGTAAACTGGCTACTCAGCCTCTCCAAGTTCAACCCCCTCTGGTTGAACCGGTCTTGTGGATTGCTGTACCAGAACGTATTGGTCGCTTTATCCTCAACTGCTACCTCAGTGGTAGCGGGATCAATATACAAATTAAGATATTCATTGCTAGCTGCAAGTTCAAAATTATCTCCCTGAGCAGAGACAGTAAAATTCGCCGCAATCAAGATCAGCATAAAGCTCAGGCTCAGCAGTATCCGCCTTTGGGTTGGTTGACCTAACACAGTGATCGCTCCCTGCAATAGAATTTCTATCCACAATAACGCCAAGAATCATAGCCGCAGTGAGATCTCGCGATATACTTCCTGAACAAATCTCAACATCCTGTCTAGGACGTCAAAGAACAACAAGCCCACAAAACAGGCAAAGCCAATTCCCACCAAAGTTGCGGCGGTTGTAAACAGGATTTTCCCGAAGCTGTAATCATGGACCATTCCAGTACCAAGGAAGATCAGCGCAAAGGTCCAGATAACTGGAATTGAAAACGCAAGGTTAAACAAATTGGCCTCTTGGATGGCAATATAGTTGCTGATAATGGTCAGAGGCACCGCTGTCAACACAATAGGTGTAAGGCTGTAGGCTGCAGCAATATAGATATCTTTAATGGTGCCCTTTCCATCCATCAACGTAGTTAAGGCCCAGTTTACTGCACACCACAAGAAGAATGGCACACCGATGCTGATCGCTTCATTCAGGATGTTGATGTTTTCAACCCTTCTATAGTTCAGGATAAACCCTGTGTACTGGCTCATAAAAACATATGAAACCACTGTCAAAGCAAGTATGATCGTGGCAGCGGCAACTGTGCCTCTGTTTTCGTATTTCAAATCCCAAAATCCATCGAAGGGATGGAAAATTACATACCTGGCATAGCATAAGGCATACCACGTTCTTTTCAATGAGGCATAAACAGGATTCTGCTGTACTTCAGGCCTGGCAAACCAGGCAGCCATTTTAGTTTTGTTGTATCTTTGCCTGAGTTTAGGAACCCAGGCCCGTCTTTTCGCGGTATAAACCAAGAATATGAACACCAGCACGGAAGTCATTATAGTCCCAAAGTGTTCATTCACCCACCCATGGCGGTAGCGGTAAAATGCTGCAGAATACCCTTCGCGGTTGTTTCCCAGTTTAAAGTAATGCATCGCCTGTTTGTAATCCCTTAACTGGAGATAGGCATCAGCTACTCCAGTATAGGCCAATTCAAAGCTAGGGTTCATGGCCATAACCTGCTGCCAATATTCGGTTGCCTCTATATATTTGCCGTCGGAATAATAACGAGTGGCGTTATGGATGGCTTCAGCATACGCTGTAGGCTCAAATACGGTAATGCCGTTGCCCCCTCTGCTGTCAAGGACTAACAAGCGGCCATCGAGTTCTGTCAAGGAACTGGGGCTGGTAAACAGCCCTATCCCTGGGCCAACGCCGCCGAAGACATAAAGCAAATGTCCATTGACATCATAAGTAAAAACTCTGCCTCTAAGCTGGTCCAGAGCGCTGTACATTCCATGATCCCGGCCGATGATGTCAACAAGCTTTGAATAACCGATAATAGCTGAACTCGTTCCTTCCTTGATATCACCCATTGGCGGCCAAAAGCCGAGGCGCCTTAGAACGTCATCTCCAGCTGGGTTTAGTTTGCGGATATAATGCGTGGTTTCAACCTCGGTAGAAGCGACAGTGGTATAAATGAATCCCATCTCGTCCAAGGACATGGCACTGAATTCGGTTGGTAAAAACAACTTCATCCTTGCCCTTTGTTCCTCAGAAGCAATTTGGTACCAAAAATATTCCCACACACTGGGATTGACTCTTGGGGCTCCCATAAAGCCGCGGAATTCCCCTTCAAGATTCATTACCAATATCCCGTCATAAACCCCTTCCACGGTAACGTAGAGGCGGTTCACCGGATCTACTGCTATTCGCTTAGGCCGGAACCGGAAGTGCTCAGGCAGCGCGTCAGGGCTGTCGGTCTTTGGATAACCAATAATGTATGCGAAATTGCCATCGGAATCAAAAGCGACAATCCGTTCATTATTAGTATCAGCAACAAACAGACGTCCATCGCTGGTTATAAAAATACTCTGGGGGTTATTAAATTTCTCCGTCTTGCCATCCTGTTCAAACTCTTGCAAAATCCCAATCACAGTAAAATCACTGGTAGTCCTGATGATCCGGTTATTACCTGTATCGACGATGTACAAAGTATTATCAGGAGCAGTAAACAGATACTGGGCATTCTTGAATTCACCCACCCCCAAATCCGTACCACTGACTGTATGGACGGGGAGATAGGGATCCGGTGTTGGCACCGGTTCACCCCAGTAGTTAAACACATAACTTTTGTATAAAGCTGCCCTGACACCACCGGAAAAAGTGATAACACTTAAGATAATTACGGCTGATAGTGCTATTCCAACTAGCCACCCTCTGCGCTGCATAACGAGTCCTCCTCGGTAAAAACCTCTCCACAGCCAACAACTAAACATTATTACTAAATAATTAAGTTAATACTTCGTTTTTTCCTTCTCAAATTGCTTACATTTTACTATATTAACTATTCGAAGTCAACGCGATAACCGCATCTTTCATGCTTATGGCTATAAAAAAACCTATATGTTACAATTCCATTAATATGAAAATTTACACGGGGTTTAAGTAAAGGATGAAAACGGAGTCCGCTTTTTGGCAAGCGGACTCTCTTTATTCCTATCGTGCGAGACCACTCACTACTGTTTCAGGATTTCATCAAGCTGAGCCTGGAATACTGGCTGTTCTGCAGCCAAAACACTGGTTGCACTTTCGCCGTTGATAATGATCTTTGCGAATACCTCCGGATTGCTGCTGGGGAACAGAATCTCCCGCTCAATAGGTGTCGGCAGGAATACCGGCACAACATCAGGTGCAGTCAGCAGCCAATAGGATTCTTCATCCTGCAGGCCCCAGATATACCGATCCCAGTAAGCTTGCTCCCAGGCTGCCATGTCTTCAATATAAGGTTCTTTAATCAGCCACAAAGCACTGACTACTTCAATTACCGCTTTAGGATCTTCCACATAAGCAGGTATGGCACCGGATGCTGCACCATACATGTTGAATTCATTCTTGCCGTTCGGGCCTTGCGGCGGCAGCATCAATCCGAATTCATCGCCGATTATGGCCATATGATCCTGGTAACCGCGGCTGGTAACGTCAGTTCCGGTAGCAATCGTCATTGCTGCCTGCCCGAGTTCAGTTTGGCCGCGGCGAGCCCACACACCATCGCGGTAGAGACGCTGCATGAATTCGACGGTCTCGACTACATGAGAATTGAGCAGATCAAAGACAATTTTGCCATCGGCAGTTGTCTTGGTTACCCGGGCACTGTTGGACACCAACATAACAATAATCTCGTCTCTCAGGTTGACGCTGCGGATGCCCCATACGTCAGTTATGCCGTCGCCGTCAGTATCTCTTGTCAGATCGTGGAGTACCTGTTCAAAGGTGTCCCAGTTCCAGTCGCCCCGTTCATAAATGTCATAGAGACTCTCAACGCCTGCTCTTTCAACCATACTCTTGTTCCAGAGGATATATTTCGTACCAGGCGAAGTGTTGGATGATTCAAAGGTGTAAATTACATCGCCAACACTGGCGCCTATTCTCGGATCTGGACGGCTGAACAAAGCAGGATATCCATCATAAAAGTCGGGCCCGATATAGTCGTTAAGTGGCTGAATCAACCCGTCAGCGATCAACTCGGGTGTAATTGAATGCTGGAAGAAGTCAAACGGCTGATCTCCCGCCAGGATACCTAAACGCAGTGCCTCTAGTGCATCAGCCCGGTGTCCTTCCATTACAAATTCAATTTTGCAGTTGAACATCTTTTCCACATTTTCAATATGGGCTTGCAGTCTCTCATCAGGGCTATACCAGTTGTATTCGCCTCTTGGCCCTAGCGGAGTATCTCCTGCCCATTGAGTTTGAATCCGAATTGTCCGGCCGCCTAAATCCATAATGGGGGTATCAGCAGCCTGAACTCCCAGTGCAAATACCAAAACAAACAGCAGAATTGGTACCAGTTTTTTCATTTAATCGCTCACCTCTCCATGTTTTTAGTGACATCCGTGGCCCTGCGCCACAACCATACCACATCGGAGCTCAAGGCTCTCAAACTAAAGCCTGTGGCGATCTTCCACCCCCCTGCCTCACAAGATATAGATATATATTAACTTTTACCTAACATTTTATTTCGGTTTCTTGCGATGTGTTTACATTTTACTCTATTTATCAACAGCTGTCAATTAAACACGCCGTGGTGCTAGGCCTAAACAACACCTTCAAGACTAGATGGCACTATTTGTCATCCTGTGAATGAGATCTGTTCCTGAGGCGGTTGCGTAACCTGTCTGTCCAGTTCTAAAACCACGATTGTATCTGGAACGACTCTCAATCTTTCCGGAACAGAAAGGGAGATGCCGTCCTCCGTTTGCTCAAACTCAATCGGTTGGCTGCCAATAGCCCGGCAATTGACAATCTTGCCTTCAATGGCAGGCAGGCGCATATCGCGGAAACGATCCCAATCGAGAATATGAACATAGATCTTGTTTTCTGTGTATGTACTGCCGTATACGTCGTCCACTGGCTGGAACGGGCCGCCGCGAGTGCCGTAAATGCTCTCCCCGTTTTCGCGCATCCAGGCACCGATTTCCTGAAGCCGGGCCACAGCTTCCTCAGGAATCACTCCATCCTGATCTGGCCCCACATTCAAAAGGATATTGCCATCCCGCATCCATACATCGACAAACATGCGGATCGCATCATCAAATTCCATGACAGGATCATCGGGAATCCACCCCCACGATTTGCCGCTGCCTATACAGAGGCACTTCTCCCAGGGTACGGGGATGATGTTGCCCTTGATCCTATGGGAACCTTCGTCACAATAGAAATCCCCTTCCCACCCTGAACGGGGGTTGATCAGCAGCTTCGGATTATATTCTCTCGCCATCTGATTCAGTTCCACCGGTTCCCACAGCCAGGCGGCATCAGGATCATGGTCTTTGTGTGCCAGCCAGGCACCGTCATACCACAAAATATCAATCTTGCCGTATTGGCTGACTAACTCCCGCACCTGGTCGTAGCACTGCTTTTTCATCAAGAGCGCATTGTCCAAAAGCTCCCTGGGCTTGAAGTAGCCCGGAAAACGCCAGTCCATAAGGGAGTAATATATGCCTACACGCAGGCCGGCCTTGCGGCAAGCTTCAACATATTCCTTGACAAAATCTCTTTGGGCAGCTGTCTTCACACTGGTAAACTCCTGATAACTACCGGGGCTGTCCCAGAGAGCGAACCCGTCATGATGCCGGGCAACCATGACCATATAGCGCATGCCTGCATCTTTAGCAATCTGCGCCCAGCGGTCAGCATCGAACGCTTTGGGATTGAACTGGTCTGCCAGCTTTCGATATTCCTCAGCCGGTATTTTTTCATTGTGCATTACCCATTCGCCCCGGCCCAGGATTGAGTAAAGCCCCCAATGAATAAACAGCCCGAATTTGGCATCGCGCCACCAGGCTAGATCTTCTTCTCCCAGTTTCATACCTGGGTGCTTAACACCCCCCAGGCTCTTGAGGCGAATATTGGACTTCAGCATGGATTTCAGTTCGTCGCCGGTCATTTCCCGGATTTGGTCTTTACTCAAGCTGTTCCCTCCAAATCTCTAATCCATTTAACTTCAGAGTTTAGTAAAATTTTCGATTGCTTTTTTATAAAATCACATTTTGCTGCTTCTGTTCCTTGCCACAACTACCATGATTAAAAAGGATCGCAGCTTACGGCGGACAGATCCTTGGTTTGACTGGATAACCGAGCATAACAGGGCTTCCGACAAAATACTTTAGTAAAACATTGTATTTATTTATCTTTATATAAATTATAAAGGGATACAGGTAAAAGATCAAGCGCAGTTTCCCATTTTATTAATAACCTGACAGCAGATTTTACACCTTGGACTGCTATTGCATCCCTTTGCTAAAATCCGTAGGTCAATGCGCCGCCGTCCACCGCCAAATCCTGCCCGGTAATATACACAGCATCATCAGATAACAGAAAACGAATCATGGCCCCTACTGCTGCGGGATCGCCAAAGCGGCCTAGAGGTATCTTGTTGAGGATTTTTGCCTTCCGTTCCGGATCCATGACACCCCTGGTCAGTTCTGACGGAAACCATCCGGGAGAGACTGAATTAACCAAGATATTGTCGCTGCGCCATTCCACTGCCAACCCCCTGGTTAAACCAAGGACTGCTGCTTTGCTGGAACAGTAGGGAACTACTTCGCTAAAGCCTTGATACGCAGCCATGGAAGCAATATTGATAATCCGGCCTACATGTTTTGACTCCTTTAAGTACGGATAGCAAAGACAGGAAAGTTTGAAAACACTGTAGACATTCACTTTGTGGATTCTGTCAAAGTCTTCGTCGCTAAACAATTCAGCCCGTTTACGCACTGTAATGCCGGCATTGTTGATCAGAAAATCAATGCCATGCCTATCGCCGATCTCCTGGACAATCTGCTCCATGGCAGCGTAGTCTGTGACATCGCCTCTGATGCCAGTCACCCTTTGATGATAAGCCCCTTCCCCTTTCGGCCTGCCGCTGCGGCTAATGGCATAGACATAAGCTCCCGCTTCGGCCAGCATATTGACAGTTGTAAAACCAATTCCACTGGATGCGCCAGTAACAATGCCAATTCGGCCCGCTAAGATTCCCGGCATGCTGCAACCTCCTATTTTACTTCCTCCAAGTACTCCGCCAAAAATTGGAAGCCCCATCCGGCTCCGGCGCGGGGATAGGCATAGCCATTCTCGATCACCATTTTGCTATCAACCAGGCCTTCAATCCAGGCGAAATACTCGGAGCCGTAACCATTGGGAATTGTGCATAACAAAGGCACGTCATAGTCTGTATAGTAGTGCGGTAATACCGGAATGTTATATGCTTGGGCAACGGCAGCTGAATTGCGCCATTCCTCAACTCCTCCTAACCTAATCAGGTCAGGCTGCCACAAATCAAGAGCATTACGGGCAATTAGATGTTTCAAAGCCTCAACACTGTACTCCCTTTCGCCCATGGCCAGGGCAATACCGCATTTGTGCCGCAGCAGTTCATAACCGGCATAATCCGTATTGACAATCGGTTCTTCAAACCAATGAATGCCGATGCTCTTGGCTTCCTCCGCAAGTTTTAAAGCCGTAGGCACATCTAAGCCTTGATTGGCATCAATCATGATCTTGACACTGTCGCCTAAAGCCTCCCGGCATTTCTTCAGCCTTTCGATGTCCCGGGTGCATTCTTTGGAACCAACCTTGATCTTAACAGCAGTAAAGCCCCGTTTTTTGTAATCGGTTACCTCCGCAAGCAGCTCTTCGTCACTATAGGACAGCCATCCACCGCTGCCGTAAACGGGCACTTTCGCAACACTGGTGCCTAAGAGTTTCCAGATCGGCTGGCCTAAAGTCTTGCCCCAGGCATCCCACATGGCTACATTGAACACGGCCGCAGCCCATCTCTGTAAACCGGCATTGCCAAAGTATTCAGCCTCCCGTTCATAATCCTGTTTAAGCTTGACAGTCTGGTTTACCTCATACTGGCCAGTGAGGGCAAACTCTTTAATATCCTTTAACGCCCCTTCAATGGCATTCTGTGAATAATGGAAAGCAAGCAGATAGCCTTGTCCCAGGATTCCTTTACCTGTGACAATCTCCAGGATGTAAAACTTGATCTCAGAAATATCATGGGTGGCATCGGCAATTGGTTGAGACAGACGCGATTTGGCGGAGTAAATATTGACTTCTCGAATTGTATGCATTTCCTGGCTCCTTTCCCCTTATTATAAGGCTCTAGAGATTGATCAGCTTACCAAGAATTGAAGCCTCAAAGCCTTTGTAGCTCTGATCAAAGTTCAGCTGTTTGATCTTATTCAAATCCATTTCCCCTGTATGCTGGACCATTTCCGGATATACCGGAATCTGTGACCCCGTTACACAATATACAGGAATTCGCGGCAGCTCAGATTTGACTCCCTTAAGCAGTACTGGCCCGTTGATGGTTTCACCTGTCCAGAGATCTGTCCACTGTCCTTCAGGAAGATATACATCGCGAACACCCTCTTTGTTCAGCACAGGAGCAACCAACAGATTATCGCCGCAGTAAAACTGATCATCGATATGCCAACAGAATGGATCATCCGGATGATGAAAGACCAGTGCTCTCAAGACGGGATACCCTTTCTCCACTGCTTTATTGCCTTGATCATAGAGATAAGGAATCAACGCATAACGCAGTTTAAGCCATTCCCTGACTATATCCGCAACCTGGGGGTATTCATACGGTTCCCGTGGCGAGGTGCCGTGGTACCGCATATGGGAAGAGAATACACCTACCTGCGTCCACCGCACATAGAGATCATCTTCCGGCCAATTGTTCATAAAATCCGGCAAGCCGTGAAAGCCGCCAACGTCATGGCTCCAGAAAGCAAATCCCGACAAACCGATATGCAGCCCCGCTTTAATTGTTCCTGCCAATCCATCCCAAGTGGCTGCGCAGTCGCCGCTCCAGTGAACCGGATATCTCTGACAGCCGGTCCAGCCAGCCCGGGCCCAGATCAAAGCCTGATCCTTGCCTTTGGCCTGTTCAGTGATATCAAATGCTGCTTTTTGATATAACAAAGCATAGAGATTATGGAGCTGTTCATAACTCATTTGGTTGTAAAAGATCGCATTGTGATCAATTTTCTCGCCAAAATCAGTTTTGATTACCTCGGCACCAAGATCAAAGAGGTTTTTCAGCAGTCCCTGGTACCACCGGACAGCTTCTGGATTTGTATAATCAATCCGGCCGCCATATTCCACATTACCGAAGCTCGAAGCATCCCCGGAAGCTATCCTTTTCCGGGGTAAATACCCGTTGTCTCTGGCTGTGGCATAAAGCTCGGTTTTCCTGGCAACGTTCGGTGTTTGCCACAGCGAGATCCTAATGCCCAGCTCCCGCATTTGATCCATATACCCCTTGGGATCGGGAAATCTCTCTTCGTTAAATTGCCAGTCACATTGCCAATCCTTTCTGAACCAACCCGTATCCAGATGAATCACATCGCAGGGAAACTGGCCTTCTCGCAGTTTGCGTACAACGTCCAAAGTCTCATCAGCTGAAAAATAGGTCATCCGGCTCATCCAGACACCATATGACCAGAGCGGCACTTTGCGGGGAAAACCGGTAATCCGCTGGTAGTTTTGGACTATTTCAGCTATGTTGTTCCCACCAATAAAAAACAGATCCAGAACATCCGACTCAACCAATCCTTGTACGGCTCTGGTGGAAATGTCAGCCAATGAAAGGCGCACATGGTTTGAGGTCATGATCAACAGCCCATAACCCCTGCTCGATACATAAAAGGGAATGTTCTTATAGGCACGGCGGCTGTTGGCGCCGCTGGCGTCCTCGTTTTCCAGGGTTAAAGTAGTACCAGCCAGGTTCATACCTAAGAACCGTTCTCCTGTACCGGCGAATTTCTCATCGGCCCTGGCATGCAGCGAAAACACGCTTCGATGTGCGTTCATGTTCCGTTCCACATACCCCATGCTGGCAGAATCGATATGGCCTGGCGAAAACGTGTCATAAGCCATGAACGGTACTTCCGTCCTGCCATCGGGAAAGACAGCTGCCTCAAAAAAGTCTTGGGGAGGTGGAAGCAGTGAACTCCATTTCTTAATCGGCCTGGCTTGAGTGGTAATCCGCATCCGCATGGCACCGTCACCATCAATCAGTTCCCAGCCTGGGGCTGTCTTGTTCACTCGCAGTGTTTTTTGAGCGAGGGTAGGATCCCACTCGATCATTGGATTTTCCCTATCATCGGGCATTCGGCCGCCATAAGCAATGGAGCAGCGAACCACTTGACTGCCGTAAGCTCTGACAACCAGTTGATACAGCTTCGGTTCTATCGTTCGATCAGCCATCTGTTTGGGCCGCGTTTGGGCCTGAAAGGGAATCTCGATGATCACAGCTCCATTATGTTCCCAAACCTGAGTTGGTTTTCCAGCCAGCCAAAATACATCCTCTGCTGCTTCAGGTGAATCGAAATCAAGCAGATCATAAACAAATTTGTTGCTTGGTTTCACGCTACCCCTCCTCTAGATCTTCATGTTCCGGCAATCAGCTGGTCGTTCTTATGTCATTAGTCACAAACTACTGGCTAATACTGCCTGTGGGTTCGATATCTAAATAATCAATCCGGGTTAACATCTTCGATTGACTGTATGCTTCGATCCGAATCTCATCGCCAGTTTTTAACGGAACACTGGCAATTATCCTGACCTCGATGCGATCGGTATTCCGATCAGCAGTGAACCGCCCAATCAGATCGTCATTGACATACAGGGTAATCCCACCTCTACCAGTGCTTTGATCCAGATAGGCAATGGTGACATCGCAGATAGCATCTGGATCACCCCACACAGCACTGAGACTACCTGCCCCAGATTCAATCTTCATCACCCATTGGTTAGATGGATTGAGGGCTCCGCCCCGTGAGTGATACTCGCGGAAATAGCGGCCACCCGCCACCATTTCTTCCGCTTCGATCCTGCCGGCTTTGGCATAAGCAACAGGCAGTGCAAAACTCCAGGTTTCGCCGGTTACAACGGTACCATCGTTCAGAACGCTGTCTACCCGCCAAAAATATGTGGTGCCCAGCCGTAGGCGCCCGGGAGCAAATACCGTTTCCGATACCCGGCCCATGTAGTCATCGGGGCCTAATTCCCGATCAGTCCCTAAATAGACATCATGGGCAGCGGCATTCAATCCCGATACCCAACCCAGCTCCATTGGCTTCACAGTTGTGGCATTCTGCTGTTCATACGGCACCGCAGTAGTCTGATCTTGAGGAAATGGTTTGGACGCCTGAGCGGAAGCGGTTGTAAAGCGCCACACCGAACCTGGAACCGTACCCTCTGAGGTTACAGCATCCACCCGCCAGAAATACACAGTATCAGGCTGGAGATTTTTTGGTGCAAAGACCGGTTCGGTCACTGTCCCTTGGTAATCCAGGCTGGCATCGGTGCCAAAATAGACCTCCCAGGCATCAATTTCCCTAGTATCGATCCAGGTTAATTCCAGATCACTACGGCAAATGTCAATGGCGCCATTACCCGGCACTGGCAGCAACAGGTAGCTGAACTCGGCACCTGGGCCTGCTTTAGCGCTGACCAAATCAGGTACAGCAGCGGCATCGCCCAAAGCAAACGTGTAGTCATAATAATAGCCGGGATCAAATGACCTGCCGGTGCCTGTCGTGTTGCCCCTCGATCTTTCAAAGATATTGCCTTTACTCTCAATATCTCCGTAATTGGCGTCCCAGTCATTGTTGCTGTACATCTGGCTGAAGGGATTGTTGGTATTGTAGAAATAATTGTTTTCCGTCAAAATCTTGGCCCGGGTATGAGTGCCGATCCCATAACTGCTGATGTTGGTATAGTAGTTGTTGAAGATATGGCCTAGTCCATACCCGATCCTTGGATTCCGTTGACCGGTGTTCTTGAACCAGTTGTAGTAAAATGTACCTTTGTTTTTCCCGTAATCTTCCCAGTGGTTGGTACCGGAATTCAAGAGCGAGACTTTGTCATGATCTCTAAAGATCGTCCAGGATACAGTCAGATAATCGGAACCAATTGTGTAATCCAAAAGCCCGTCGGAAGCGCCGCTGAGGTCACAGTGGTCAATCCAGACATGATGGCAGCTGCGTAGTGCAATGGCATCTGATGAACTGCGGACCTCGGCAATTGTCAAGTTGCGGATGATGATGTTGTGGGCATTGTCAGCTCTGATGCCTGACCCCTTAAGGGTTGCATCAGCTCCCAGGCCTATGATGGTCTTATTGGATGTAACTTGAACATCGCTATAGCCTGTAATTGTACCTTTGATAAAAATCGTCAGCGGCTCAGGACTGGCCGCGTATTTCCGAAGCTCAGCAATGTCTGTTACCACCACAGATTTGCCGTTGCCTCCCCCGGTGACACCATTCTGGCCGAGACTGTTGACGATGGCAAAGCCCAGGGGGCTGTCCGCAGTATATACAACCTCTGCATCCTCAGCTACAGCAATACCCGAAACAATGATTGCCAAATTCAGCAAGCTGGCAAGTACTATCACGCACATCAATTTCGATTTCACATTAGACCTCCACCTTTCTTTCCGCATGAGATGAATCTAGCGGCCAAAGCTCAGCTCAACCATTTGATGGCCATTGATTTCAGATACGACAAATTCAATCCGTCCATCCTGGGCCCTGAAATCGATCCTCTCTTGTGCAGGCACACAGCAAACTGACTTTACCGTTTTTGGTACCTTGATCGAAAGGGTAACGTTGTAAAGAGGAATTACATCCTCAATAACATCGATATCCTGACAGCGCCGTTCCGGAATATAATGCAGCAAATGCACCACCCACCTGTTGGCCTTGGCTTGCTCATTCACAGTGGCAACCAAGGAAGATGGGCCGTTGTGCCTTAACAGCGGTTGAGGTAATAACATGTCAATCGCGTTCAAGACTAGAGTTCTGCACCACCGGGGAGCATTGATGTAATACTGAGTAAAGATTGGATGAGCGAAATAGATTACCTCCCCGCACTTCACAACAGCCGGGTAATCAGTTGTTCCGGAAGCTGGAGTATGTTGATGTGAACAGAAATGCTCCCATGATCGATCAAAGTATGAGGCGATCGTATCCACTAACACCTCTGCATCACCTGCTGCAGTAACCTCCACACCCTTAAGATACATCACATGCTCAGTATCGGGTAAACCTTTTCCAATCGCGCCTTTAGGCAAGATATACTCTGCATAGTCGTTGCGTTCCATCCGTTTACCGGCCACAAGTTCACCACTGCCATCGCGTTTCAAAGGTTGTCTTAACTTAACACCCAATGATTTTAGTTTAAATTCGCTATTGTCGGCATCTAATCCGGAAAACGCTGAAGCAATTAGCTTACCGCCGCCGGCAAGATAATGCTCCAATTTTTGCGCAAGCTGATTATTGATCTGGACACGGTCGGGCAGTATCAGCACCTTGTATGGTGTAAAATCGCTGCGGCTGTCTACAATATCAAATTGATGGCCGGCCTCCTGTAACATACGCAGCGCCCCGGCAACCGGTGGCGAAACCTGCTTGCCGTCAAATTCTTCTGTATGAAATACTGCCAGATCGGTAACGGCCCTTGCCCCCTGGCACCAAGGTTCCTTCTGTTCGACCTGTCGGTAAACAGAACCAATCAGATCATATACTGGTCTGCTGATCTTCCCGTCAGGATGGAGCTGATCGCCGATCAAGCATTTTGCATTCAAGGCTAACATCTGAAAACACTCAAATTCTAAAGCTGCAGCATTTTTAAACGAATGAAAATCTCCCCACCACGTATGAAACCTGCCTGTGTGGGACAAACAATCAAGTCCTAAAGTGCGGGCATAACGCATGGTTAACGGAAAGTGCAGGTAGCCCCAGCCTCCACTGGGCAGGGATTCTAGTTCCAGATGAGTATAGGCTGGCAGCGAATCACGAATGTATGGGCCGATATGGCCTGCATTAAAGAAAATTGAACACTGCTGGTCAAATGCACGTACAAATTTTGTCAGATCAAGTTTGAACTGATCCAGTGTTTGCTTGGCATACAGCTGCCGATCATTTTGGCTTGCTGGATCTAGGCCCTGGTTTTTCATGCCGTCCACACAATGCCTGCATGCACATTCCCGTTCACTGACAATATCAAAAAATAATCCATCTACGGGTAAGGATTGCATGACTTCTGCAGTCATTTCTTTCAAGAAATCGCGATACGGTGTATTAATACAAAGATTACGGTAAAACCCCGGCTCAAACGGTGGCGTTCCTGAAAACTGACCGGCAGCTGTTACAGCAACCCATTCCGGATGTCGTGTTGCTGTATAGTGATCCCACTGGACCGTAATATAAACCGGCACTCTAATACCGCGCCGATGACAAGCTTCGATCTGCTCTTTCAGCAAATTGCGGTTGTTCAAGTGCGGATGGACCCGCTCAGGGAACTTCTTGGAATCATAATAGAGCCAACCATGGTGACAGCGGGCAAAGCAAGTAATTGAATTGACCCTTGCTTGCTCAAGAACTTCCGCAAATTCTTCAGGATCAAATTTGCTGGCCACATCTTTTATCGCTTCACTGGTATGAAAATCCAGATGGACTTGCCGGAAACATAATTCTTGATTTGCCTGATCCACCATGATTGATCCCTCGCTCGCTTTGGTTAATAAGCCAGAACCAGCCCTCAACGGCCGTAATTTCGCCGCAAATTAGCTGCAATTGATCCAATCACATCTGGATCATCATACAAAATCGGCATCCGGCTCGGCCCCATGTTGAAACCACATTGATTTGCCTGCACTTTGATCACGCCGGGAGCAGTCCCGAGCTTAAAATCTTGCCGCAAGGGGGCCACTCGATCCTGCCACTGTCGAGCTTTGGACAAGTCTCCCGCCAGATAAGCCTGATAGATATTAACCAAAATATCCGGAATCACGTTTGCTGTAGCTGCTATTGCTCCCGTACCCCCCAACAGCAGTGTATCGAGGATTAAACCGTCGTTGCCGCCCATCACTGCAAAACGATCAGGGGTCTGTTCGATATACGCCTGGGTAAGCTTAATGTCACCACTTGAATCTTTAATGCCGATGATATTATCAAAATCGGAAGCCAGTGCGGCAACTGTTGCTGGTTCCAGATTCACCTGGGTCCGCATGGGAATGTTGTAAAGGATGATGGGAAACTCTGTTTCTACAGCAATTCTCGCATAATGACTATACAATTCATGTTGTGAAGGGCGAATAAAGTACGGGGTGACAATGGAAACCGCATCGGCCCCCAGTTTCTTAAATCGATTGGTCAGCCGGATAACTGTTCGGGTCGCTATTTCTCCGGAACCGGCATAGACCGGGACCTGCCCATTGACTTCATCGACTACTGTTTCAACCACACGGGATTTCTCTCTTTCGCTGAGGGCATAAAATTCACCGTTGGTCCCCAGACAAAAGATCCCGTGCACCCCTGCATTAAGCATCCTGCGGACATGTCTTCTCAATTCACGGTAATTGACCGCTTCACTTTTGGTAAAGGGTGTTAAAATAGCGGGTATGATTCCTTGACACAGATTCATGCCACCATCTCCTGACTGCGTATTTGGCCCCACCTGGGGCCTGCCCGGCGCTGTTTGCAAGCCGTTCAAAGCTCTTTCAACGGTTCAGCGCCAATTGAACTGCATAAGCAATGGCACTAAGCATTGAGCGTTCTGATGCAACGCCCTTGCCGGCAATATCATAAGCCGTTCCATGATCAACCGACACCCGGATGATCGGTAAACCCATCGTAATATTCACTCCGCTGACTGAATTCCACTTTCCTTGTTCCGGATCCCAGGTAAATCCCAGCAGTTTTGTGGGAATATGCCCTTGATCATGGTACATGCAAACACAAATGTCATACAATTTGCCATTTAGTTTTGGAAAGACCGTATCCGGAGGAACAGGGCCGTCCACATCAAGGCCCAGCGCTTTTGCCTCCGAGATTGCCGGGATGATTTCTGTTATTTCCTCAATCCCAAAAAGCCCGTTTTCCCCGGCATGGGGGTTCAACCCAGCCACTGCAATCCTCGGTTTGGCAATGCCCAGTCTGCGGCAAGCTTGATCCGCAACCTGAATCACCTTCAACACCCGGTCCCGTTTCACCAGATCACATGCTTGACGCAATGAAACATGGGTCGACACATGAATTACACGGAAGTGTTCATGAGCTAAAACCATGGCATAGTCTTTGCTGTTTGTATAGTGAGCGTAAATCTCAGTATGCCCGGAAAACTGATGTCCTGCCAGATTGATAGCTTCTTTGCTGATAGGCCCCGTGACGGTGGCATCCACTTGGTCTGCCACGGCCAGCTCAATTGCCTTTCTCACATATTGAAACGATGCGTCCCCGGATTTCGGATCCACAACACCTAAGGGCGGCGCATTCTGCAATAAGTTCATGTTCCACAGGTCAATCGTCCCAAAACGAAATTGCATCTCATGAATGCTGTTAACCGGATTGAACTTCCAGCCCTTCAAATCCATTGCCGCAAACACTGCCAAATCTCCGATCAAAAAGGGGCGGCAGATTGCATAAATCTCCTCATGCTGCAGAGCTGATACAGAAATCTCCGGCCCGATCCCGGAAGGATCGCCGGTGGATATAGCCACAATCGGTTTACTACCGGCTGCAGCCTGCCGAATCAAATTTTCCATCATGGGGTGATCATTCATAATAAGGCCGTCTCCTCTACGAAATACTTATGATGCCAATGAGTCCAATAGCTCCAGGATCCGGATCAGTGACTGCTCATTGCCAAACCCGCCCGCTTTGGTTACTACCGGCAAACCGGAGTATGCCCCTCCGATCAATCTGCCAAGGGGAATGTAAGGCTCCACCTCTTTGGCGATCGCAATACCCTTTCCTCCCAGCGCCTTTAATACTGTCACGGCTGTATCGCCGCCAAAAAACACCAAGGCGGAAAGACGAGTTCGTGCTGCCGCAATCGCCGTATCCCGTACCAGTTTTTGCACCAGCGAACTGTAGTAGTCAAGCTGTTGGCTATTCCCCTGAGTCCGCTTGAGAATAAACTCCTTACTGACCCCGGCTGCATCAAGGACAACATTTCTACCCGCTTGCAGATGGCCTAGAACATTACTAATCACCTGTTCAATGCTGTCACCTGTCTCTGCTTCAGGCACTTCGGTAATATCAAAACTGATCACTACTGTATCCTGCCGCCGGTTGTCAAGATAACGGATTTGTTTTTTAGACATCTGGGCGGGGCTTCCCGACAGAACCAATACCGGCGCCCCGTCAGGGGCCGAA
>DUVS01000044.1 GCA_012840925.1 Bacillota bacterium | reverse complement strand
TACTCACATTTACTAAACAAGGTGAAACATGGAAAATTGCTCGAGCCCGCACCATTTATTCTTTTTAAACTCAAACTCTGAGTTCTCAGGATTTCGGCCAGTTAGGGAGGGTCGCCAAGGCTCTCCCCCCTTTTTTCCAACCTAACCAAACGCGGTGCCAAGGGCTATCGAATTATCGCCAGTAAAAAGTCGTTAATCTCACTCATAAATTCCAGATCCAGCTCACTGCTCTGCCAACGATTAATGCTGTCATAATATGCAGCTTTAACATCATGGGGGACATCGCTCCCGTATTGCTCCCGTAAATCTTGCCACTGAGCATTCTTCTGAGTAATATAGCTTATTGCCCTATCAGACATAAACAAGTTGTTATGGCCATTCTTGCCTTCTTGATCACACACTTTGTATACGACATTGGGATTAGTGATCATTTCCCGTTTGGAAATAATACTTGCACTGTCAAACGACACAGTACGATCCTTGGTACCATGAACAACCATCACAGGTACACCAGCCTTGTTGATCCCATCAACAGCAGTTAGATGTGCCTCTTTTCCAAACAATATCGTCTGATACAGCCACATAAACGGATACTCAATATAAGCAAGCGGGCCAAGCATCTGCACCGCCTGCTCAAGAAGCATTGTGTTTGGCGAATTGAACCCAGCGATGGTCACTACACCTGCTGCATCATGATTGAAATTCAAGACAGTTGCTACTGCATAGCCACCCCAGCTGTGTCCATATAACATGACCGGTAAGTGCTGCAAATCAGAATTGGTTCGTATGTACTTTAATGCTGCATCCAGGTCAATTACGGATTGTGCCAACCCCATCATACTATCTCCATCACTGGCATACGTTCCGGTACAATCGTAGGCAAAGACACTCCACCCTTGATCAACAAAAAACAGAATCTCGGCCAAATCGCTCTCTGCTCCTCCACCCATCCCATGGGCAATCACCACTAGACCTTGCTCGGAAGGATATCCAAATAAATATCCCTGCAGAGTATTGGCACCTGATCGAAACGAAACCGACTGATATTCATAACCATCCAGATCACTAAATCGAAGGTACCTTGAAAATTCCGGTACTTCAACTCGCACAAACTGTTGATCATAGAGCACTTTAACAAGGATCATTGAGCCAATGCCAAAACACCCGATTAAAATAACCACAGTGATAATCATAACACTTCTTGCCCTTCTCCTGTGTAATCCAGCCCGCATTTGATCACACCTCACCAGTCCCGATGATGGACGGGTCCCGGAAAAGACCTGTTACAATTGGATTGTTATAGGTTCGTGCCAAAGCGGATCAACTCCTAAATCTTGTTTACTTAGTTCCCACGTATACATACATCGTAATACTGAAAAAATACTGCTCCTGCTTGGCAAGGCGTTCTACATCCTTGAGAAACGCTTCATGTTCCTCTTGACTCAGTAGATTTTTACGTACCAATGCACCAAAATCACCTGGCCACCGGGCTTGAGCACACGGTGCATGTCTTTAAGCAAAGCTTGTTTGTCAGTAATGCACTGCGGCTAGGCCACAAAACCAACAATATAAACAGCTATTATAGCACATATCGTCACGAAGATCATACTCTTGCCCTTCAGCGCCAACAGCACTGCCACGATACAGCCTGCCACGCTGCTGATCACCGACCCGGTGGCAGTAAAAACGTCT
Organism: Bacillota bacterium; assembly: GCA_012840925.1. GTDB lineage: Bacteria > Bacillota > Limnochordia > Darwinibacteriales > DTU012 > DTU012. The sequence goes on along the minus strand of DUVS01000044.1, from coordinate 8,560 downwards.
GGAAATGTCAGCGCGCCCAAAACAGCAAACGGCATATAGTTAAAAAAAGTCTTAATATACGGGGAACGAATTTCCTTGCGGAAAAAGGTTAAAGGTATGGCACGTGTCAAGTATGTTACTGCTGCCATTAGCAGTACGGCAATAATCGGGTTGGCAATAGCTCCCTTCATTTTATTACTCCTTTACAGTTTGAGGTTCCGAGTCGCTGCTGGGCCACAGCCAGGAAGATATCCCGGCTCCAACAATAGTCGCAATGATAATCCGAAAGCCGGCAGAAACAAAGCTAAAAAGCGGCAAATATCTCAAAACCACACTGATGCTTACTGAAATCAGGATCACACCCAAAACCGGCCTTGCCTTTACGGCTGGCGGAGTAATCAAAGCAATGAACATGGCATACAACCCTATTCCCATAGCGCTGCTCAGCTGTGGCGGCAGCGCTGTACTGACCAATCCACCAAGGGCAGTGCCTCCACTCCAGGCAATAATCGGGCCAATGATTAAGCCCAGCAAGTATGAAAACGACAATCGTCTGTTTTCCACTCCCGCCACGGCAAAAGTTTCATCTGTGATTCCGAAAGAGCAGATCAATCTCTGGCCTAGAGATATCTCTGGATCCACCTTCTGGGTCAACGAGAGCGACATGAGGACGTAACGGAAGTTGATCACCAGAGTAGTCAGCATGATCTCCAAGTAACTGGCACCAGCGAGCAGAAGCCGAATGCCGGCAAATTGGCCTGCACTGGACAAATTTGTCATGGACGTAAACACCGCAACCCATGGCGACAAGCCTCCGGCAACCACCATCAGCCCAAAAGTAAACCCCACCGGGACATATCCCAGGGTAATTGGTATCCCCCGTTTCAATCCGTATACAAAATCACATTCTGTACCTGCTATTTTGTCCACCTTTGGCCTTGCCATCGTTCTCCCACACTCTTCCAATTTTTAAATGCAATTATACCACCAATACACCAAGAAATCCAGCATCAAGCCGAACAATCTATTGAGCTAACGAAGTATATCCTGTATAATCTCTATAACTGAGCAACAAGGGTGGTTGCACTGCATATGTTGTACTCGGAGGGGTTTGGGTGGCAAGTTTAGAAGTCCTGTTGAGAATTGGCATCTATGTTCTCGCTCTAGTCATTTTCACTTTCCTTTTTTGGTACATCATTCAGGTTCTTGGCATCAGATCTAAAAGGCGAGCAGTGAAGTTCGCTCTATTCATCCTGTCGCTCATTCTGGCAATCGGTTCTTTGCTGGGGATCTTCACCTTTTATGTATATAATGGAATCGGCCATCAGCCTGACATTTATCGCAGCGGCAACCGCTCATCGAATATGGTAGCCCTCACCTTCGATGATGGCCCAAGCCCGGAATTTACCCCGGCCATTCTGGATATTCTTAAAGAGTACAATGTACCAGCCACTTTCTTTATGGTTGGGGCTCATGTTGAGAAATATCCTGAGATAGCCCAAAGGATTGTGGATGAAGGGCATGAAGTTGGAAACCATACCTATAATCACCGGAACATCCCCACCCTGTCCACAGTCGATTTGCATAAAGAACTTCTGGAATCAACTGCCGCCATTACAGCTGTAACTGGGGCCTACCCCACTTATGTCAGGCCTCCCCGGGGGATGTATGACGGCAGGTTTAGGCGCCTAGCCAACTTGTTGGGCCAGGAAATCGTGCTGTGGACTGTATCTACCCGTGACTGGCGTTACGGTGTTACTGTGGACAGTATTGTCAAAACGGTGAAAAACCGTGTAAGGGGCGGCGATATCCTTTTATTTCATGACAGCGGAGCTTTAATCAAGAATGAAGGTGGGGATCGCCGGGCGACGGTTCTGGCTTTACCGGAGGTAATCAAGACTATCCAGGCAAAAGGCCTGCAAATCGTTCCGTTAAGTATACTGCTGCATGAAGCGCCTACAGAGATGTTCCCACAGGTGGATATGCCTGAATAGGTGCGGGGTGGTTTTGTTGGTTTTTGAGCACGGGTCAGTTCACCATCTACAACCGATTGCCATGATTTACCGTGAAGCTTTCCCAGAGAGCATCCAACTCTTCTTTGCCGGCAAGGATCCGGGAAGGCTCCTTCGGCTGCTTACAAACGCCTTTGCCTTCCTCTATCTGACCGGTGCCAGGATCATGATTGCCCGTAGATCAGACAACAACCAGATACTTGGCTATTGTGTTTACAGTTCTATTAACAGCGGTCAAAGGCGGACAAGCCTCTTGATCAAAAACATGGGCAGGATCTTGAGGTTGGCTGGGAAGTGCTTGCGCGATCTACGCTTCATTGAAATCGGAAAACTGGCAGCCAATTCGATTTTGATGTGGGTTCACACCCGGGCAAATCAAAAACTGCCTCGCAAACATGGCCGGATCATGTCCATTGCCGTTCGCCCTGCAGCCCAGGGGCAAGGCATCGGCAAGGAATTGCTGACCCGTGTGTTAAGCGAACTACCCAAAGAAAATGTACTGCTTAACGTCCGCCCGGACAATACACCTGCCCTCAGCCTGTACCAGAACGCCGGCTTTACAGAGTGCGGCATGACCAAGGATCTACAAGGTAAGTGGGTCATGATGATCAGGCGTGCATAGATAGACATCTTCCTCACAACTATGGTAAAACACTTGATCAAACTCAGCCAGCCCGGCAAGCCTCCTATAATCATCCATGGCTTCTTGACGGCATGATCGGCACGCCAGCCAAGGTACGATCACGATGGCAACCTTCGTTCGCCTAATCCTGCCGCCAGCAGCATGGGAATAGATCTCTCGCCACCCGGAACAATGTGGGCAGAGCCTGATCCGTTCATACTGCTTTTCCACGATTTGATCCGTATCATAGAAGATTGGACGTTCCCGCACATAGAAGCGAGCCTTGCCAAAAATCTCTTGACGATCCTCCTGAAGGCGCGTCTCCCACTGCTGTTTCACTTGCGCCACGACGCTTTGGACTATCGGCATCACATTCTGCGGCTGCCGCAGAGCATCCGGCTTCCAATCAGGTTCTCGCAGATGAGAATAATCCAGACCGGCCAGGGCTAAAATGATGCCAACATTTACATATGGCAAAGCCCCCTCAATGGAATATCCGCCTTCCAGGACCACAATGTCCGGGTTGAGCATCTCCGTCAGCCGAGCATAACCATTGGCACTGAAATTCATATTGGTCAGAGGATCGGAATAATGGTTGTCCTGCCCCGCTGCATTGATGATATAATCAGGTTGCCACTCGGCAAGAATGGGTGTGACCAGGTTTTCCATTACATAGAGCATTCCCTGATCGCCTGTTCCAGGCGGCAGAGGGATATTAATCGTCTGTCCGTAGGCTGCCGGGCCGCCGCGCTCGGAGATAAAACCTGTCCCTGGATAGAGAGTACGGCCATCCTGATGCAGCGAGATGTGAAGGATACCCGGATCGTTGTAAAAAATGTCTTGCGTACCGTCAGCGTGATGGGCGTCGGTATCCACAATGGCAATCCGCACACCCGGCCCCAGGCGGTGCCGCATGTGTTCTACCATGATGGCTTCATTATTGACAGTGCAAAAGCCCCTTGAGCCATGGACAACCCGATTGGCATGGTGCCCTGGTGGGCGCAGCAGCGCAAAAGCGCAGCCCACCTTCCCGTCCAGCACCAAATCTGCAGCTAGCATAGTACCGCCTACTGCAATCCGATGGGGTTTGGTGACTGTTTTGGCCACACTCGGCACACAAATATGGGCCCGTTGAATATGATTGTCGTCGGCCACACAAGGCCGGTACTCGTATATCCCGGGAATATCCAGTAATCCTTCTTCTAAAATCTGATCCCGAGTATACAGCAGCCTTTCCTCCCGCTCCGGATGATCCGGTGTAATGCACCAGTCGAATGCAGGGAAAAAGATTAGTCCCACGCTTCGCTCAGCTTTGAGCATACTTTTCACCTCACCCGCTGCACTCCAGGACGGATTTGTGCCCGAAGATTGAAAATCCGCCCCACGGTATAAAATTCCCTTACAAGATTGAAGGTCTCTTCCTCCACGATCTGAATCAGGCCGTAATCAGTCAAACCAAGCTTTTGGGCATAGGCTGCAGTCTGTTCAACGGCAATCTGTCGAGCTTGTTTTTGGTCAAACAGCAAGCCGCGATTAATGTTAGTACGCACACCCAGCTCGGGAATGACCATCAGTTCCTGTTCAGTATCTATATGCAAGGTTAATGCCACTGTTGGCCGTGCAGCCGCTGCGCCGATCCCGTTGGAACTGGCATGATACGGCAGCACTTCCCACGGTAGATCAAGCTGTTCAGCAGCCAAGGGTATAAACACCCGTGCCGGTGCACCTAAACCGACGATAGCCTTTGGCCGGATGTCAGGCGGCGCTAGAATCTCCGAAACAGTATACACAGGGACATTCTCCAACCGCTGATAAACCTCGTCAATTGCTGCACTAAGCTGGAAGGCAAAGACATCCACAATGGCCTTGGCCAAGCCTTCCCACGTATCGAACTTTCCATGTGCCCTTTGCTTCAGTGCCTCAATGGCCTTTGAGCATTCGCCGAGTTCAGCTAGACCTAAGGCAACTGCCGCATCAGTGGGAGTCAATTTGGTTCCACCGAGAGCAGCCGCTTTTCCTGCTCGTTGTGGACCCAATCTGATTTGACCATCGTTGATGTGTACCTCACTGTCTCCCCCCAGTCCAATAGAGACGGTGTACAGGGCAGGTACCAATGTCTGGTAACTGCCAATAACGGCGCCGTTGCGCTGATATAAAGCTTCTCCGCCGACAATGGCCGCAATATCTGTAGTTGTACCGCCAATATCCACTACCACAATATTTTCATCAGTATATTGAGAGAGGGCTTGCGCAGCCATAATACTGGCTGCCGGGCCTGACAGGATGGTTTCAACCGGCCGGGCACAGCTTTCTGCAAGTCCCATGGTTCCCCCATCGGCTTTCAGAATCCGGACATCAGTTAAGATGGGGTTGTCAGCTTTTAATTGCCCTATCATAGCTGCAAACTCTTTTTGAATCCCAGCTACACTGGCGTTAAGATATGCCGACATAATCCGGCGCGGGAAGTTCAGTCTTCCAGACAACTGATGCCCCAGCGTAATCTGGCTGAATCCCAAACCCGCCTCCACGATCAGCTTTTTTGCTGCTAGTTCCAGGCTGTTGTTACGCTGACTGAACTTGCCCACGATGGCCAAAGCCTGGGCACCGTCGGCCCTGGCCTTTTTAGCCGCGTTCAAGACTTCCTCGGAACAGATGTCGGCAACCACGCGGCCACGGTGATCCACATAACCCTGCACCAGATAGACTGGAAAGTCAAAGTCAAAGGCTGCCAGATTCATCCCCGGCCCCGGAATTGCCACTACAGCTGCAGGTTCTCCTCTGCCTTCTACGATTGCATTGGTAGTCAGTGTGGTTGACAGGTGCAGCTGCACAAACGCATTATCCTTGTGATAGGCCAGCACTTCCTCTAAAGCCGACTTGGTGCTGGCCAGGATATTGCCATGATCCGTAGGTGTCTTGGCTATCCCCATTACTTCCCATTCCTCATTAATCAGAGCCGCATCCGTATTCGTTCCGCCAACATCAATGCCTATTACGTGCAAACCGCCACACCGCCCTTATCCAATACTTGCCAGTTAATGCCTTCTAAACGGAGCCCAGGAATTCCTTTCATAAAAACAAAGGCGGAGCTGTATCCGCCTTGTTGAACCTGTTCCAGCAAGCCATTCCATTGCTTAGTTCTTGCAGGAGAGTATAATATCTGATGCTTAATTTGCAGCAGTCTGGCAAAACCCGGCCAACACTGCTTCCAAACGGCCGCTGTCATCAGCCAAGTCATATGTGACTCTTACCGCTGGTTTGGAGATAGTGATGATTCTTTGCAGATCGATCGGTGTACCGATAACCACCGCATCAACATCACAGCGTTCGATAGTCTCAGCCAAGTCCTTGATCTGTTTTTCCCCATAACCCATTGCCGGCAGAATTGGCCCCATGTGCGGATACTTCCGGTAGGTGTCAGCAATCGACTGCACTGCTTTATCCCGGGGATCGATGATGATGGCTCCTGCTTCTTTAGCAGCGATAAATCCTGCCCCGTAGGCCATGCCGCCGTGAGTCAGTGTCGGCCCATCCTCAACCACCAAAGCCCGTTTCCCTTGCAACAACTCAGGATTGGCTGCGGATATCGGTGAACGACATTGAATAATCTCTGCAGTGGGATTGACGGCTTTAATGTTGGCTGTTACTGTTTCGATATCTTCAGCCTTTGCAGTATCAACTTTGTTGATGATCACCACATCAGCCATGCGCAGGTTTATTTCACCAGGATAGTACAGAAGTTCATGCCCTGCCCGATGGGGGTCAACCACAGTGATTGTCAGATCAGGCTGGTAGAATGAAAGGTCGTTATTGCCCCCATCCCAGAGAATCACATCCGCCTCTTTTTCCGCCTCGGCCAAAATGGCCTCATAGTCCACGCCAGCATATAAAACGTTGCCCCGCATGATGTGAGGTTCATATTCTTCCCGTTCTTCAATGGTGCATTTATGCTTGTCCAAATCTTCCAGCTGGGCAAACCGCTGCACTTTTTGTTCCTCCAAATTGCCATAGGGCATCGGATGCCTGATTACAACCACCCGTTTATTCTGCTTGTTCAGGTACTGGGCTACAAACCGTGTGGTTTGGCTTTTACCCGCTCCGGTCCTGGCTGCACAAACGGCTACCACGGGGCACTTGCTTTTTAGCATGGTGTGTTTAGGTCCAAGCAGGCGGTAATCAGCTCCGGCAGCCAAAGCCGTGCATGCCTTATGCATGACATACTCATGCGATACGTCACTGTAGGCAAAAACTACTTGATCCACCTGCTCACGCTCGATAACTTCAACCAATTCATCCTCCGAATAAATAGGGATGCCCTCCGGGTAACCCGGTCCAGCTAAACTCGCGGGGTAAACCCGGCCCTCGATGTTGGGAATCTGTGTTGCCGTAAATCCCACCACTTTATAGTTAGGATTATTCCTAAAATAGACATTGAAGTTGTGAAAGTCTCGTCCGGCAGCACCCATGATTAGTACCCGGGTTGCAGTCATAGCGATTGCCTCCATTTCCTAATATAGTCTCATCCAGATTGTGGAATTTTAATCTTTCAGTTTTCGCCGTTAACATGCAAACTCCTGCGCCAACAACGTAAGCAAAACGTTAAATAAATCACAGCCCTCCTCGACAAGACCCGTTCAAGCTGGTCACCATAGCGCAGTTTTCTATTGACAGATGGCCAAAACATGATTAGGATTATGTATATGTGTACCCGAATTTTGGTTGGAGGTTGGAGGTTGGCAGATGGCTTCATTGAAGACGTTGTTTGCTGCTAAGGATTTGACCCAGGGCACGCCCTGGAAAAGGATCGTTGAGTTCAGCATCCCATTATTGATTGGCAATGTGGTTCAGCAGTTCTACAACACTGCCGATTCCATCATTGTAGGCATATACATCGGTGACAATGCCCTGGCAGCAGTCGGCAGCGCCATGCCAGTACTCCATCTACTGCTGGTTCTATTTGTCGGTATTGCTGTCGGTGCCGGGATCCAGGTATCGCAGTACTTTGGAGCAAAAGACCGATCCAATCTGTCTCACACAATCGGCACCTGTATTACTTTGACCGCTCTGACTTCCGTGTTAATCATGGTTACCGGGCCTCTGGTCAGCAGGCCAATGCTGGAATTCTTGAACACGCCGGCTTCAATTATCGATTGGTGTGCCGACTATTTGAACATCATTTTCCTAGGAGCTACAGGTTTTCTGTTTTACAACATCTTCTCAGGAATCCTGCGGGGCTTGGGGGATTCAGCCTCAGCCCTCCTGTTCCTAGTAATTTCAACGCTGCTAAATGTAGGGTTGGATATCTGGTTTGTAGCCGGCTTCGGGATGGGTGTCCCGGGAGTGGCTCTGGCCACCGTCCTCGCTCAAGGCGTCTCGGCTGTTCTTTGCTTACTCAAATTACTTAAGATGAAACAGCACTTTGATCTTAGTTGGTCGCTGCTGATACCAGGTAAAGAACTAACCCTAAGCTTGATCAAACTGGGCTTGCCGTCAGGCCTTACTCAAGCCATATTTTCCTATGCCATCATCGCAGTTCAGTCATTGACCAACAGTTTCGGTGAGCTGGTAATCGCCTGCAACGTAATTGTAATGCGTATCGATGGTTTTGCAATGATGCCTAACTTCTCATTTGGCAGTGCCATGACTACCTTTGCCGGTCAGAACTTCGGTGCCCGAAAGTATGATCGGGTCGCTCAAGGGGCGAAGGATGGGACAAAGATTGCCGTATCAGTAGCTACTGTGATTACTCTCGTGATCCTGCTCTTTGGCCGTTATCTGATGAACATTTTCACCAGCACCGACGAGCTTGTAAGCTTAAGTATGCGGATGATGCGCATCTTGGCTCCCGGCTATATCGCCATGGCTGTGACTCAGTGCCTGGCAGGTGTGATGCGCGGTGTAGGCGATACCGTAACTCCGATGTGGATCTCGATTTTTACCGCAATCG